>NZ_JBEZWE010000007.1:0-274929 GCF_040637405.1 Streptomyces sp. NPDC029526 | reverse complement strand
AACTGGTCCCGGAGCGGGACTCCTTCAGTCTGCCCCGCGCGGGCGGTCGGTGGACCAGCAGGCTGATGGAGCTCCGCACCCTGCCGGCCGGGGCCCGTCGGGACTACGGCGCGGTGACGGTGAACGTCGTGTCGCCGAAGGAGTGCTGGCGGCCGCGGACCGTGTACTGGGCCGTCGCCTTCACACTGCCCGCCGTCGCGCCCGCGGGCACGGTGACGGGGATCTTCATGTTGGCGCCCTGGCCCGGGTTGAGGGCGGGCACGTCGACCTCGGGGGCGCTCCAGCCGGACGGCAGGGTCAGCGAGACCTTGCCGCCGGGGAGGGTGACGTCGTTCTGGCTGACGACGCGCACGGTGACCGTGGTGGTCCGCCCGGCCGGCAGGGAGGCGGGCGGGGTGACGGTGACCGGCGCGCAGACCCCGCCGAGCCACTGGAGGTCGAAGGAGGAGTAGGTGATGTGCCGGTAGTTGGCGCGCTCCCAGAGCAGGCCCACCCGGTCGTTGCCCGCGGTGCCGCTGCCGAGCGGGGTCAGCGTGGAGTACGCGGCCGAGCCGGCCTCGACGGTCTTGCGCACCGGCCAGGTCTGGCCGTCGTCGCAGGAGAGGCGGACGGTGAGGTTGCTGCGGCTGTTGGTGGTCGCCGTGTTGCTGAACATCAGCCACTTCGCGCGCGGGTGGGAGGCGGCCACGTCCGGTGCGAAGCGCATGATGGAGCCGTTGTTGGCGGGGTCGGGCAGTTCGGTGTCCTGCTGGAAGGGCGTGTAGGTGACGCCGCCGTCGCTGGAGTAGGCCACCTTGCGGTAGGGCGCCGCACGGCTGTTGAGCATGACGCGGCCGTCGGACAGCTCGACGGTCTTGTTCTCGTCGGCGCCGGGGCCGACGAGCTCGCCCGCCTGCCAGGTGGCGCCGTGGTCGTCGCTGTAGACGCTCAGGGCGTAGTTGCCGCCGTTGTACCGGACCGCGAACTGCTGGATGAGGCGGCCCGCGTACCGGCCGTGGCGCAGCTGGATGCCCTCGCCGGAGGCCGCGAACATGCCGCCCCAGGCCGGGTCCTTGACGTCGGCGGTGATCCGCTCGTGCTTCCAGGTCAGGCCGTCGTCGTCGGAGTAGCTGTAGTCGACCTGCTGGACGTCGGGGTCGTTCTCGTCGTTGCCGGTCGCCGAGCCGAAGTAGCCCTGGTTCACGGTCGAGGAGTAGAAGGCGAAGATCCGCCCGGTCTGGCGGTCGACGAGGAGGCTGGGGTCGCCGTTGCCCTTGGGGGCGGCCTCCTGGCGCACGACCTGCTGGGTCTGCCAGGTGGTGCCGCCGTCGGTGCTGCGCCGGATCACCACGCCGATGTTGCTGGGCAGGTCGGCGAGGGTGGGGCGGGCGTCGTAGGCGGCGATCAGGGTGCCCTTGGTGGTCCGGGTCAGGGCGGGGATGCGGTAGTGGGGGGAGCCGGTGCCGGCGGTGGCGATGTCCTGCGAGGTGAGGGTGCCGGGGGCGGGGGCGGCGGCGTGGGCGGGGGTGCCGGCGGCCAGGAGGGCCAGTGTGGCGCCCGCGGTGACGGCGGCCAGGGTGACTCTGCGCTGCATGATCGGGCCTCTTCTCAGGTGGGGATCAGGCGAACTGCGGGTCGTGCAGGGGGGAGGGACCGGGGTCGGCCTCCGGCTGGGGGGCGGCGAACAGCTCCTTGAGCCAGGTGAGCTGTTCGCGCTTGTGGTGGCCGCCGCCGCCCTCGTGGCCGTTGAACTCGTAGACGCGCAGGTCCTTGGCGCCGCCGTAGCGGTGGTAGGCGGCGAAGCACGTGGAGGGCGGGCAGACGGCGTCCATCATGGCGATGGAGAACAGCGACGGTGCCGTGGCGCGGGAGGCCAGCACGGCGGCGTCGACGTAGGACAGGGTGGTGAAGACGGTCTCGGCGCGGTCGCGGTACAGGCTCAGGTACTCCGCGATCTCGGTGTAGGGCGGTGCGCCGGCGATCAGGGCGCCGCGGCGGATGTCGCACAGGAACGGGGTGTCGGTCATGACGCCCGCCAGCCCCGGCACGAGGCCGGCGACCGCGAGCGAGATGCCGCCGCCCTGGCTGTGCCCGGTGACGACGACCCGGCCGGGGTCGACCGCCGGGTGGGCGAGGGCGGCCTCGACGAAGCGGACGGCGTCGGTGTGGACGCGCCGGTAGTAGTGGTCGTCGGGGCTGTTGACGCCCCGGGTGAGGAAGCCGGGCACGTCGCCGTTGAGGGTGACGGTGTCGGGGGTCTCGCCGCCGGCGGTGGACCAGCCCTGGCCCCGGGTGTCCATGATGAAGTGCGCGTAGCCGGCGGTGGCCCAGAGCACCTGCTCGTGCGGCAGGCCGCGGCCCCGCCCGTAGCCGAGGAACTCCACGACGCAGCCGAGCGGTCCCTGGGCGCCGGCGGGCAGGTGCAGCCAGCCGCGGACGGGTTCGCCCGCGAAGCCGGGCACTGTCACGTCGTAGGTGGTCACCTGGGTGAGACCGGTGTCCACGGGCGTGTAGCGGGGGGTCCCGCCCGCCGCGCGGGCCGCGTCGAGGGTCCGCTGCCAGAACGCGTCGAGGTCGGCGGGTTCGGCGAGGTCGGGCCGGAGTGCCAGGCACTCGGCGAGGGTGAGGTCCGTCAGTGGCATGGAGAGGGCCCCGGTGGGTGAGGCGTGCGCGCGGCGCAGCGCGAGGGAGGGTGACGACAGGCGGGGACGTGAGGGGTCGGGACGAGGGGATCGTGGGGGACGCCGCCCGCCGGTTGACAGCAGACGTCTGATGTCCTGGGGACATTAAAGATCCCGAGGACCGCCGTCAAGTGCCCCGGCCCTCCTCCGCCCGCGAAGCGTCCGGGCGTCCGGGTCCGGACCGGCACGGACCCGGACGCCCACGGCGAACCGGACGCACAACGGCGGAGGCGGCCCGCGTCCGGGGCCGCCTCCGCCGTGGTACGCGCAGGTCAGCGGCGGGCGCGGGCCTCCGCGATGCGCTTGCGGACCGGTGCGTAGTGCTCGGTCAGGGCCGCCGCGAACTCCACGGGGTCGCGGTCCCGCACGGCGTTCACGATGCGCTGGTGGTTGGCGATGGTGGCGGTCTCGTGCTCCGGCGTGAACACGTCGAGGTGGGGGGCGACGATCACGTACACGTCCCAGAACGCCGCGGAGAGCTGGCCGATCAGGTCGTTGCCGAGGGGGGCCACGAGCAGCGTGTGGAAGGCGCGGTCGGCCTCCACGAAGCCGTGCCCCTCCCCCGCCCCCGCCTTGCGCATCTCGTCGACGAGCACCTCCAGCCGGTCGATCTGCTCGCCGCTGAGGGACCGCACGAGCCGCTCGGCCATGCCGCGCTCGAACAGCTCGCGGACCTCGATGAGGTCGCCCAGCACCTGGAAGTCGTCGTCCGGGCTGAGCAGACCGCGGAAGGTCAGGCTCTCGACCAGGGCGGACAGGCTCAGCCGGCCCACGTACGTGCCGTGGCCGTGCCGCACCTCGACGATGTCGAGCGCGGTGAGGATCCTGATCGCCTCCCGCACGCTGGAGCGGCTGGCACCGAGCGCCTCGCACAGGGCGGGCTCGGTCGGCAGCGGGTCCCCCGGACGCAGTTCATTGCGCAGAATGTACGACTTGATGCCGTCCACGACCTCCTGTCGCAGAGGTTGTCGTACCGCTCTCGACTCCGACAGGGCACCTCGAATCGCCCTTTGTCCCACCGCCACCTCTTGACCCCTCTCCCGTTGCCCGGCTACGTTCCCACGCTATCAAGCATCAGACATCAGACGTCTGATGCGTGGAGACGGGATACGTTTCACGCCACCCCGTCTTGCAGAATCAGCCATTCCGCTCCCTCGCCCGTCTTGACTCCCCGCCAGGAGGATTCCTTGTCCCCGCGCAGCGCAGCCGGCGTCGACCGCCGCACCTTCATGAGATACACCGGCGCCATCGGTGTGGCGACCGCGATCACCGCGAGCCTGTCCGCCTGCGGCGGCCCGGGCAGCACCGGGGACGACTCGGGCGGCTCCGGCAGCAGCACCGACACCATCGAGGCCGGCCTCTCCTACCCCCTGTCCACCGGCTTCGACCCCATGATCACCTCGGGGGCGACGCCGTTCGCCGCCAACATGCACATCTTCGAGGGCCTGGTCGACCTCGACCCGGCGACGCTCGTCGCCCGGCCGACGCTGGCCACCGCGATGCCCCAGAAGATCAACGCGACCACCTACCGGGCCACCCTCCGCAAGGGTGCCACGTTCCACGACGGCTCGCCGGTCACCTCCGAGGACGTGGTCTTCAGCTTCGAGCGGGTCCTCGACCCGAAGAACGCGTCGCTGATGGCGCAGTTCGTGCCCTTCATCGACAGCGTGAAGGCCGTCGACGAGCAGACGGTCGAGTTCAAGCTCAAGCACCCCTTCGCCCTCTTCCCCTCGCGCATCGCCGTGGTGCGGATCGTCCCGAAGAAGATCGCCGGCGCCGACGCCAAGGCGTTCGACGCCAAGCCGGTCGGCTCGGGACCGTACCGCTTCGTGTCGGCGGTCCGCGAGGACAAGATCGTCATGGAGAAGTACGACAAGTACAACGGGCCGCATCCGGCCAAGGCCAAGAAGATGGTCTGGTACCTGATGTCCGACCCCTCGGCCCGGGTCAGCGCCCTGAAGTCCGGCCGTGTGCAGGCCATCGAGGACGTGCCCTACATCGACATCAAGGGCTTCACCGGCAAGGACAAGGTCGAGTCCGTCCAGTCCTTCGGCCTGCTGTTCCTGATGTTGAACACCAAGGACAAGCGCTTCGCCGACAAGCGGGTGCGCCAGGCCCTGCACTACGCCCTGGACACCGAGAAGATCATCTCCACCGCGCTGCTGGGCAACGCCGAGCCCGCCACCGGGTATGTGCCGGCCACCCACCCCGACTACCACAAGGCCGCCACCGTCTACGGCCACGACCCCGCCAAGGCCAAGGAGCTGCTGAAGGAGGCGGGCGTCGGCAAGCTCTCCTTCACCCTGCTCCTCACCGACACCGGCTGGGTCAAGGACATCGCTCCCCTGATCAAGGAGAGCTGGGCCGCCGTCGGCATCGACGCCAAGCTGGACATCGCCCAGTCCCCCGCCCAGTACGCCAAGATCGACAAGGGTGACTTCGAGGCGCTGGCCGCGCCCGGCGACCCGTCCGTCTTCGGCAACGACGCGGACCTGCTGCTGCGCTGGTTCTACTACGGCTTCTGGCCGGAGAACCGCTACGGCTGGAAGGGCGACCCCGCCTACAAGAAGGTCAGGACGCTGCTGGACAAGGCCGCCTCCGAGCCCGAGGAGGCCCGGCGCAAGGAGCTGTGGGCCGAGGTCACCGACCTGGTCGCCGAGGAGGCCGCCCTCTACCCGGTGCTGCACCGCAAGCTGCCCACCGCGTGGAAGGACGGGACCCTGCCGGGCTTCAAGCCGCTGCCCACGACCGGTCTGTCCTTCGTCGACGTCGGCCGCGCCTGAGCCCCACCCGCGCACTGCCGCCGGGCCGCCGCCCCCACCGGGACGGCGGCGGCCCGGCCCCCCAACCCCTAGGAACCTCACGATGGTTGCATTCCTCCGGCTCGCGCTGCGCCGCGTCGCGATGATGCCGGTGATGGTGCTCGGCATCGCGCTGCTGGTCTTCGTGGTGCTGCAGTTCTCACCGGTCGACCCCGCGTACAACGCGCTCGGGGACAGCGCGAGCCCCGAGGCTCGTGCCGCGTTCGCCGAGGAGCAGGGTCTGAACGACCCGCTGCCGGTCCGCTACTTCGCCTTCCTCACCGATCTGGTGCAGGGCGACCTGGGGGTCACCGTGCCCCCCAGCCAGCCCGTCGCCGACCGGATCGCCACCGCCTTCCCGCTCACCCTCCAGCTGACGCTGCTGGGCCTGTCGCTGGCCGTCGTGCTGGCCCTGGTCTTCGGCGTCCTCAGCGCCATGTACCGGGACCGCTGGCCCGACCAGGTCTTCCGCGTGCTGTCCATGGCCGGCATCGCCCTGCCCTCGTTCTGGCTCGGCGTGCTGCTGATCCAGCAGTTCGCGCTGAACATGCCGGTGTTCCCGACGGGCGGCTACGTCAACCCGGCCGACGACTTCGGCGGCTGGCTGCAGAGCATGACGCTGCCCGCGGTGGCCCTGGCCCTGCCGGTCGCCTCCTCGCTGGCCCGGCTGATCCGCACCGCCATGGTCACCGAACTCGACCGCGACTACGTGCGCACCGCGCGGGGCAGCGGCCTGCCCCCGTTCCTGATCATCCGGTCGGTGCTGCGCAACGCCCTGGTCACCCCGCTGACCGTACTCGGCGTCAAGGTGGGCTACATGCTCAGCGGCGCCGTCGTCATCGAGGCGATCTTCGACCTGCCCGGCATGGGGAAGCTGATCCTCGAGGGAGTCACCGGCGGTGACGTCGGGCTGGTGCAGGGCACCGTGCTCACCATCGCCGTGGCCTTCCTGGTGGTCAACGTCGTCGTCGATCTGCTCTACCTGCTCGTCAACCCGCGCATCAGGACGGTGTGATGTTCGCCCCACGCTCCCTCGCCGAGCGGCTCAGGCCCGGCACCCGCCTGCGCCGACTGCCCGTCCCCTCCCGCATCGCCCTCGGGGTCCTCCTCGTCGTGGTGCTGGCCGCGGTGTTCGCGCCGCTGCTCACCCAGGACCCGCTCGCCACCGGAACCCCCGCGCAGGGCCCGGACGGCGACCACTGGTTCGGCACCGACCGGGCCGGCCGCGACGTGTTCGCCCGGGTGGTGCACGGTGCGCGCTACTCCCTCATCATCGGCCTCGGCGCGACGCTCCTCGCGCTGGTCATCGGCTCGGTACTGGGCTCGCTGGCCGCCACCTCGCGCAAGTTCGCCGACGAGTCGGTGATGCGCACGCTCGACGTCATCATGTCGTTCCCGCCCATCGCCCTGGCCGCCGTGCTGGTCGCGGTGTTCGGGCCGAGCGTGCCGGTGATCATCTTCACCATCGCGTTCGTCTACTCGCCCTCCCTGGCCCGCGTCGTCCGGGCCAACGTGCTGGAGCAGTACGGCGAGGACTACGTCGCCGCCGAGCAGGTCATCGGCGCCCGCCGCCACTTCATCGTGGCCCGGCACGTCGCCATCAACTGCGCCGCCCCGGTGCTGGTGTTCGCCACCGTCATGGTCGCCGACTCGATCATCTTCGAGGCGAGCCTGTCCTTCATCGGCGCCGGCGTGCAGGACCCCGACCCCAGCTGGGGCAGCGTGCTGGCGTACGGCCGGCAGATCCTGCTGTCCGGCGGCTGGTGGGCGACCCTGTTCCCGGGCCTGTGCCTGCTGATCACGGTGCTCGCGCTCAACGTCCTCTCCGAGGGCATGACGGACGCCGCCGCCTCCCCGGACAAGGCCCGCTCCGACGGCGGCGACACCGCCGAGCAGGCCACCGCCGAGGCCGCCCCGGCCGCCGAGCGCGCCGACGTGGACGCCGCCCTGGAGCGCCTCGCCACTCGCCTGGAGGCCACGGAACCCTCGGTGCCCCCGCTGGCCGAGGACGCCGCCGACCTGCTCGTGGTGCGCGACCTGACGATCCGCTTCCCCGACCGCTACGGCGACACCCGCGTCGTCGACGGCATCTCCTTCACCGTGCGCGAGGGCGAGACCCTCGGCCTGGTGGGCGAGTCCGGCTGCGGCAAGTCCATCACCAGCCTCGCCGTCATGGGCCTGCTGGCGCGCAACGCCGAGGCGGAGGGCGAGATCCTCTACCGGGGACGGGACCTGCTGAAGCTGTCGCCGAGGGAACGCCGGGCCCTCATGGGCCCGGAGATCGCGATGGTCTACCAGGACGCCATGTCCTCGCTGAACCCGTCGGTGCTCATCGGCACCCAGCTCAAGCGGCTCACCTCGCGCGGCGGCACCCGCACCCCCTCCGAGCTGCTGGAACTGGTCGGCCTGTCGCCCGAGCGCACCCTGCGCAGCTACCCGCACGAGCTGTCCGGCGGCCAGCGCCAGCGCGTGCTCATCGCCATGGCGCTCTCCCGCAGCCCGCGGCTGCTCATCGCCGACGAGCCGACGACGGCGCTCGACGTGACGGTGCAGGCCCAGGTCGTGGAGCTGCTGGTGAAGCTGCGCGACGAACTCGGCTTCGCCATGGTGCTGGTCTCCCACGACCTGGCCCTGGTCGGCGACCTCGCCCACCGGGTGGCCGTGATGTACGCCGGCCAGGTCGCCGAGGCGGGTCACACCCGTGCCCTGCTCACCGACCCGGCGCACCACTACAGCCGGGGGCTGCTCGGCTCCGTCGTCTCCCTGGAGGCGGGCGCGGAGCGGCTGCACCAGATCCGCGGTGTCGTACCGGCGCCCAAGGCGTTCGGCGCCGGCTGCCGGTTCGCCTCCCGCTGCACCGCCGCCACCGAGCTGTGCGCCACCACCCCGCCGCCGGCCACCGACCGGGACGGCACGACCGACCACCTGTTCGCGTGTCACCACCCGGCGCCGGTGCGCCCGTCGGCCAAGTCGCTGGAAGGTGCCCGATGACCGTCACCGAGGACACCCCGATGGAACCGCTGGAGACCGCGGCCGAACCGATCGTCCGGCTCGACGGCATCCACGTCCGGCACAAGGCGCGCAGCGGCGGCATCCTGCGCCGGGACGCCGTGCACGCCCTGACCGACGCCTCCCTCCAGGTGCGGCGCGGCGAGATCCTGGGCCTGGTCGGCGAGTCGGGCTGCGGCAAGTCCACCCTGGCCCGGGTCGTCACGGGGCTTCAGAAGCCCACCGAGGGCCGGGTGTACTTCAAGGGCCAGGATCTGTGGCAGATGCCCGCCGCGGAGCGCCGCGACCGGTTCGGTTCCAGCGTGGGCGTGGTCTTCCAGGACCCGTCCACCGCGCTCAACCCGCGCCTGCCGGTCCGGCGGATCCTGCGCGACCCGCTGGACGTGCACCGGCGCGGCACCCGTGAGGAGCGGGAGCGACGCGTGCTGGAGCTGCTCGACCTGGTCGGCCTGCCCGGCCACACGCTGGAGGCGCTGCCCGGCCAGCTCTCCGGCGGTCAGCGCCAGCGGGTGGCCATCGCCCGGGCGCTGGCCCTGGAGCCGGAGCTGATCGTCGCCGACGAGCCGACCAGCGCGCTGGACGTGTCGGTGCGCGCCCAGATCCTCAACCTGCTGGTGGACCTGCGCTCCCGCCTCGGCCTGGCGATGGTGTTCATCTCGCACGACGTGCAGACGGTGCGCTACCTGGCCGACCGCATCGCCGTGCTCTACCTGGGCCGCGTGGTGGAGGAGGGCAGGTCCGGGCAGGTCTCCGGCGCCTCCCGCCACCCGTACACCGAGGCCCTGCTGTCGGCGACGCCGAGCCTGCTGGAGCGGCCCGACCGCATCGTCCTGCACGGCCCGGTCCCGTCGGCCACCAACCCGCCCTCGGGCTGCCCGTTCCGCACCCGCTGCTGGAAGGCGGACGACGCGTGCGCGCAGTCGTTCCCGGCCGCGACGGACGGCCCGGACGGCCACCGCTGGCACTGCGTCCACCCGCAGCCGGGCGACGGCCCCGTGCCGGTGCCCGCGCCGTAGGTCCGCACGGTGAAGGGCGCCTGACCACCCGCCGGACGGCGTGCGCTCTCCCGCGCGCCGTCCAGCGGGCCACCGGGCCCCCGCAGTCCCGGCCACCCGTCACCGGTGGCGCCGGGGCCCGGTCATCCTTCCGCCCCCCGGGGAGTCCCCCGGGGGGCGGACACGTTCCCTGCTCGTCGGCCGGCCCGGACGCCGGGCCGCACCCGCCCCCCGCCGACCGCGCTCGCCTCGGTCCTCGACGGCCACCCGCCCGCCACCCGGCCATCCACCGGGGACAGCGCCCACCACGGCGCGCCGCACGGCCGACGGCTGGTGGAACCGCGGTGCGCCGCACGGCCGACGGCTGGTGGGGCCGCGGCGCCCCGCGAAGACGAGCGGCCCAGGGGAAGGCCGTCCTCGTCGGCCACCGCCGGCACCGGGACCCGGCCGGCCGGGTGTGCACGCTCCCCGTCCTCCGACGGGGCCGTCGCCGCCCGGTACCGGCCGGGGATCCGGCAGTCAGCCCGCCGCTCCCCGGCCGCCGCCGGCGGGGGCGCGCAGACGGTGCGCGATGACGGAGCGGGCCCGCGCGCCGTCCCGGGTGGGGGTGAGCGGGTAGACGTGCACGGCCCCCCGCGCCTCGTGGAGTTCGGCGTCCACCCCCGCGGCCCGCGCCCGGTCGGTGAACAGCCGGGCGTCGGGGTGGAGGATGTCGTGCGTGCCGCAGAACAGCGTCACCGGGCCCAGCCCGCGCGGGTCGGCAGCGAGGGGGCTGACCATCGGGTCGGAGGTGGGCAGGTCGCCCCGCCAGTGGTCGGCGAACACCCGCAGGCCGGGCCGGGCCAACCACGGGTCGTACGGCTGCACGGCGTCGATGCCCGGGTGGGAGAAGGAGAGGTCCAGCGCGGGCGAGACGAGCACGGTGCGGCGCGCGACCGCCCGGTGGGTGTCGCGCAGCAGCACCGCGGTGGACAGCGCGATCTGTCCGCCCGCCGAGTCCCCCGCCAGCGAGGTGTCGCCGTGCCGTTCCCGCACGGTGAGGAACAGGTCGGCCATCGCCGGGACGACGTCGCTGACGGTGGCGTACGGGAGGAGGGGGTGGACCGGTACGACGACGTGCGTGCCGGCCTCGGCCGCGATCCGCGCCGCCAGGCGCCAGTGCGGGGCGACGATCTCGTTCACCCAGGCGCCGCCGTGCACGTACACGACGGCGCCCCGGGCATCGCCGGCGGTGGGCCGCAGGGTGTAGACGGGCCAGCCCCGCCACCGCTCCACGGACACGGTGACGTCCCCGCGCAGCCGCCGGGGCGGCCCGTACGGGCGGGGCCGCAGCGCCCGTTCGCGCAGGTGCCGCCGCGCACCCTCGGCGGTGACGTACCGCCGGTTGGTGCCGGTCAGCCGCAGGTGCAGCGGGACGAGTGCGCGGGGGACCACCGGCTCCCGCCACCGGGACACCGGGGTTCCGCCGGCCGGGCCGGGACCGCCGGTCGTGCTGCGCCTGCTGGTCATGGGGCGGCCTCTCACTCCTCGGGGGCACGGATCGCGACGGTGACCGCGGTCAACGCGGTCACCGCGGTCAACGCGATCACGGCGGTCACCACCACACCGGAGAACGGTCACATCACGGCGCCTCCGCGTCCAGGGCGCCCGGCCGTTCCGCCTCGTCCAGCCACCGGGCCAGCGAGGTGCGGGCGCGGCTGACCCGGGAACGCACCGTGCCGACGGGGCAGTCGGTGACGGCGGCGGCCTCCGCGTAGGGCAGGCCCAGCAGTTGGGTCAGCACGAACGCCCGGCGCCGGTCGGCGGGCAGCGCGTCCAGCAGGCCGCCGAGGGCGACGCCCTCGTCGAAGCCGGGCAGGCCGCGCGGCTGGGCGCCCTCGACGGCGGCGGCCCAGTCCTCGGTGCCGGCGGGCCGGGGACGGCGGGCGGTGTGCCGGATGCTGTCGGCCAGCGTGCGGCGGGCGATCGCCAGCAGCCAGGTACGGGCGGAGGAACGGGCCTCGAACCGGTGCAGGCCGCCGAGGGCCCGCAGGAACGTCTCCTGCGCCAGGTCGTCGACGTTCTGCGGGTCGGCGCCGAGGAACAGCAGGAAGCACCGGACGTCCCGGTGCAGGGCCCGTACGAGGTGGTCCACCGCGTCGGGGTCGCCGCCCCGGGCGGCCAGGGCCCAGGCGGTCGTGGTCTCGTCGTGGGGCCGTGCCGGTGGCGGCACGAGGGCAGGGGTGGTCACGTGGGTGTCCTTCCGGGCGGTCCGGGTTCCGGGCCCTCGGCCGGCCGCCGGGCGGTCGCGTGACGGGTGGTCGCGTGACGGGTGGGTGCGCGCCGGGGCACGCCGCACGGGCACGGCGGCGCGCGGGCCGGGGGCACGCCGGCGCGCGGGCACCGGACGGTGGCCCGGGGCACGGCGGGGCCGGTGAGGGCGGGAGGGGGAAGTGGCGGCCGGGCACGGAGGTGCGCGGCCGGTGCCCGGGGCGGGAACCGGCGGTTCGGGCGGCGCCGGTCACGGTGCCGCCCGGCGTCGGCGGCGGCGAGCCGCGGCCCCGGGGATCCGGCTGTCGTCAGGCGACAGCGCGCCGGGCCGGCGGCCCCCGGGAGGTGAGCGCGTGGGTGAGGAGCAGCAGGCGCGGGACGCGGTCAGCGCCCGTGGTGCGCCGGGGCCCGCGCGGACGCTCCGGCGGCGCGGGGAGCCGGGGCGGCGGGCGCAGGGGCGTCAGCAGCAGTCCGGCCACGGCCCGCAGGAGGCGGAAGGCGGCGCGCTCGCCGTGCGCCAGCCACAGGCCGCACAGCAGCGCGGCCAGCAGGTGGGCGGCGAGCATGCCGGACGGGGAGAGCCCGGCCGCGCCGTGGTCCAGGACCGGGCCGGGGACGGAGGCGAGCGCGTCCAGGTGCTCGGCACCCGGATCGTGCCCCCGGTGGCCGGCGTGCGCCGCGTGACCGGCGTGACCCGCGTGCGCCGCGTGACCGGCGGGGCCGGGCGCCGGGAGGTGGTGGCCGTCCGGGCCGGCGGCAGCGGCGCACAGCAGGTGGTCCAGCCAGCGCCCGAGCAGCGTGTCACCGCCCGCCCGTGGGGGGCCGGTCAACGCCTGGGCGAGCGAGAAGCCGGCGTGCAGGGCCGCCTGCGCGACGACGGTGACGGCACCGACGAGCACCGGCCCGCGCTCCCGTCCGGCGAGCCACCAGGCCGCGCCACCGCTGACCGCCGCGCCGGCGGTCAGGGCCCACCCGGGCACCGCCGCGCCGGACATCATCGCGTGGCCGAGCGCGGCGAGCAGCACACAGACGGCCGCGAACACCGCGGCCCGTACCGTGCGCGCACCCCACCCTGCACTCATCGAGGTCACATCCTCGCATCCGGTCCACGCGCCCACCGGGAGTACGGACGGTTGCGGTCCCCCGCTCGGCCCGGCGGGTGTGACGCTCGGCACGGCGGCCCCGGAGCGGGCGACCGGCCCCGACGGGCTCAGCCGGAGAGCGTGCGCAGGTAGGCCGCGAACTTCTCCAGACCGTCGACGGTGCGCGGGCCGCTGATGCCCTCGTTGTAGTCGAGGACGAAGAAGTTGTTCTTCCGGACGGCGGGCAGGTCCCGGGTGTGCGGTGAGGTCCGCAGGAACTCGATCTTCTTCTCGGCGGGCTTGTCCCCGTAGTCGAGGATCATGACGACCTCCGGCTCGGAGCGGGCCACGGCCTCCCAGGTGACCTGGGTCCAGCGCTGGTCGAGCCCGTCGAAGACGTTGCGGGCGCCCGCGAAGCGCATGATGTCGTCGGGCGGCACCTGGTTGCCCGCCGTGAAGGGCTGGTCGGTGCCCGAGTCGTAGAGGAAGACCGGGAGACGGCGGCCGTCCGCGGGCGCCCGGTCGGCGACGGCCTCCACCCGCTTCCGCAGCCCGGCCACCACCCGCCGGGCGCGGTCCTCGACGCGGAAGATGCGCCCGAGCCGTTCGAGGTCGGTGTAGAGCGCTTCGAAGGGGCGCATCCGCTCGGGATGGCCGGGGTAGTTGAAGCAGCTCTCGGTGTGCATGAAGCTCTGGATGCCCAGCCGGTCGAGGATCTCGGGGGTGATGCCCCGCTCGTCCTTGAAGCCGGAGTTCCAGCCGGCCACGACGAGGTCGGCGCGCGCCTCGACGACCACCTCCTTGTTGAGGAGGTCGTCGCTGAGCATCTTCACCTCGGCGTACTGCGACGCCCACGGCGACTCGCTCACCGGCGGGTTGGCGGGCGGCATGACGTAGCCGTGCACGTGGTCGGTCAGACCGAGGGCGAACAGCTTGTCGGCGCTGCCGCCCTCGTAGGCGACGGCCCGGCGCGGCACGGTGTACTCCACGGGTTCGCCGCAGCGCTCGACGGTGACGGTCTCCGCGGTGGACCCGGCGGCGGACTTCACCTCGGCTCCGCAGGCGTTGAGCAGCAGGGTGGCCGCGACGGCACAGCCGACGGCGGCCCGGCGCCGGGCCGGACGGGAGGATCGGGGGGTGTGCATGGTGACAGTGCCCTTTCAGGTGGAGGTGTCGTTCAGGCCGTTGTTAGGGCCGTCGCCCCGGCCGTCGTTCGAGCCGTCGTCCGGGCCGTCGTCCGGGCCGTCGTCCGGGCCGGATCCGAGTGCGAACAGCAGTTGCGGGTGGCCGGTGAGGGGGTGCGGGACGACGTCGGCCCGCACGCCGAAGACGTCGTGGATCCGCTGCGGGGTCAGGACGTCGGCGGGGCTCCCGGCGGCGACCAGGCGTCCGGCCGAGAGGACGCCGAGGCGGTCGCAGGCCGCCGCGGCGAGGTTGAGGTCGTGCAGCACGATCAGGACGGTGAGCCCCGAGCCGCGCAGCAGGGAGAGCATGTCGAGCTGGTGACGCAGGTCGAGGTGGTTGGTGGGCTCGTCCAGGACGAGGATCTCCGGCTCCTGGACGAGGGCGCGGGCCAGCAGCACGCGCCGGAGCTCGCCGCCCGAGAGGGTGAGGACACCGCGCCGGGCGAGGCCGCTGATGCCGAGCCGGTCCATGACCCGCTCGCACAGGTCGCGTTCCCGTGCCCCGAGGGCCCGGTTGCCCGGCAGGTGGGGCGCCCGGCCGAGGGCGACGACCTCCTCCACCGTGAAGTCGAGGTCGACCGCCCCCTCCTGGGTCATGGCGGCGACGATCCGCGCGGCGCGGCGCACCGGCAGCCGGGTGAGGTCGTCCCCGCCGGCCAGGACCGTGCCGGCCGTGGGGCGCAGGGCCCGGTACACGCACCGCAGCGCGGTCGACTTGCCGCTGCCGTTCGGTCCGACGAGGCCGACGACGCTGCCGTCGGGCACCTCCAGGGACAGCTCGCGCACCAGGCTGCGGCCGTCGGTCACCACCGACAGCCCGTCGAGTCGCAGGTCCATCTCAGTTCCCCCCGAACAGGTACCGGCGGCGGCGCATCAGGGTCACGAAGACCGGCACGCCGACCAGGGCGGTGATGACGCCGAGCGGCAGTTCCCTCGGGGCGACCACGGTCCGGGCCACCAGGTCGGCCCACACCATGAACACCGCTCCGGCGAGCGGCGCGACGGTGAGCACCCGGGCGTGGCCCGCCCCGGCGACCATCCGCACCACGTGCGGCACCACCAGCCCCACGAAGGCGATGGCGCCGCTGACGGCGACCATCACGCCGGTCATCAGGGAGACCAGGACGAGGAGGCCCTTGCGGTGCCGGTCGGGGTCGACGCCCAGGCTCGACGCCGTCTCGTCGCCGAGGGCGAGCACGTCCAGGGCCCTGCCGTGCCGGCGCAGCACGGCCACGCCGAGCAGCACGACGGCGGCCACGACGGGCAGCGCGCCCCAGGTCGCGGCGCCGAAGCCGCCCATGGTCCAGTACAGGACCGTGCTCGTGGCCTCGCCGTCGGGGACGGTGTAGACGATCAGGCTCATCACGGCCTGGAAGCCGAGCGCCATCGCCACACCGGTCAGCACCAGCCGCAGCGGGGAGAGCGTCCCGCGGTGCAGGGCGGCGGCGTACACCAGCAGCGACGCGGCCAGCGCGCCGAGGAAGGCGCCGGCGGACACCGCGTGGACGCCCAGCGCGGCGAGTCCGCCGGTGACGGTCACCGCGACGGCGCCGACGGACGCCCCGGAGGAGACGCCGAGGACGAAGGGGTCGGCGAGCGCGTTGCGCACCAGCGCCTGGATGGCGACCCCGGCCGCGCTCAGTCCGGCACCGACGAGCGCGGCCAGCAGGACCCGCGGGGTGCGGATCTGCCAGATGATCTGATGGGTGGTCACCTCCTCGGTCGTGACGGTGCCGCCGCTGAGGGCCGCCCACAGGTGGCGGGCCGTCTCGGCGGGGGTGATCACGGCGGCGCCGAGGCCGACGGCCACGACGACGGAGGCGAGCAGGACCGCCAGCAGTACGGCGCAGGCCGCGAGGAGTCCGCCCCGGGTGGCGAGCCGTTCCCTCATGGCGTCCGCCCCGGGTCCTGGTCCAGCTCCTCCGGCTCGTCCGGGCGGGTGCGGACGACCAGCAGGGCGGCGCCGAGCGCGACGGCCACGAGGGCGCCGAAGACGGTGGCGATGCCCGCGTCGCCGGCCAGGGCGAGGCCCGCGCCGCCGAGGGCCGCGCCCGCGAAGACGCCGAGGCTCTGCCCCGCCGCGTTCAGGCTCAGCGCGGCCCCGCGCCGGGCTCCGCAGCGCCGCACGAGCAGGCTCACGGCGCAGGCGGCGACGACGGCGTGGCTCGCGGCGTGCAGCGCGGTGAGCGCGAGGGCGAGCGGCAGCCGGTCGGTGGCGTAGAAGGCGACGACCGAGGCCAGGGACGTCAACAGGCCCAGGACGAGGAGCCGTTCGGTGCTCAGGCGGGGTGCGGCGGAGTTGGTGATCCGTCCGGTGAGCAGGTTGCTGACGAAGTACGCGGTGCCGCTGAGCGTCCACACGAGGGCGAAGACGGCGGGGTCGAGCCCGAACCGATCGCCGTAGTGGGCGGCCAGGTAGGCGAGGTAGCCCATGAACACGGCGGTGCGCAGCAGGGAGACGAGCAGCAGCGGCACCGCGCCGGGGACGGCCGCGAGTCCGCGGAACGAGGCCAGGTAGCCGGGGTGCCGGGCGGCCCCGGCACCCGGGCGGTCCCCGGCCGCCTCGCGCCGGCCGCGGGCCAGGACGACCGCGGCGAGCACGAGGCAGGCGGCGGCCACGGCGAGGAGGTCGCCCTGCCAGCCCCAGAGCAGTGCGGGCAGGGCGACGGCCGGTGCGGCGAGCATCGCGGTCATCGACTGGGTGGCGGTGACCAGGGTCGCCGCCCGCCCGGCCGCCGGCCCGTCGCCGTACCGGTCGGCGGCCGCGGCGGTGAGGGCCGGGTTCAGTACGGCGGTGCTCGCGCCGACGAGCAGGCAGAAGGCGGCCAGCAGCACGAAGTCGCCGCTCGCGCCCAGCGCCGCCGACGCGCCGAGGACGACGAGCGCGCCCGCCGCCGCCCGGTCGCGGCGCACCCGGTCGAGGAAGGGGGCGAGGGCGGTGCCGACCAGGAGGGCGGCCAGCCCGCCGAGTCCGCGCAGGCCGCCGACGGCGGCGACGCCGCTGCCGGCGCGGTCGGCGATGGGGACGAGGTAGGTGCTGAAGACGGTGAACGGCAGCAGTCCGACGGCGGAGGCCAGCAGTACCGGCCACAGGGCGCGGGCCATCACGAGGTCGCCCGGCAGGGGGTCCTTACCCGGCGAAGTCCCCGCGCCCGCCCCGGGGTTGCGGGAGGCGTCGGTGTTCACGGGCCGTCCTCGCCGGGGAGTGCGGGGGCCGGGCGGCCGGTCCGGTAGCGGTACATCGTCGTGGACTCGGCGCTGAACTGGGAGAACGGGAAGGGCTCGGCGTTCAGGGCGGTGACGCCTCGGGAGAGGAAGGCGCGGGCGACGGCGCTGCCGGTCTGGGCGTAGACGACGAGGGGGACGTCCTGGTCCCGGCAGTGTTCGAGGACGAGGTCGAAGGTGCCGTTGCTCAGGGTCATGCCGGTGGCGACGACGGCGTCGGCCGCGGCGAGCACCTCGGTCATGTCGTCGGTGACCGGCTCGCCCCACTGCGTGGTGCGCAGGTTGAGGTCGCAGGGCAGGCAGACGCCGCCCCGCTCGTGTATGGCGGCGATGAGCGGGTTGACCACGCCGATGAGGGCGACCTTGGCGCCCGGCGCGATGTCGAGGAGCGAGGCGACGGCGGCGTCCCGGGCGCGGGCCCGGACTTCCGGGGTGCCGGCGGGCAGCGTGACGGGTTCGGCGCCGGGCGCCTCCCGGTGGGGTGTGACGTGGGAGAGGTAGGCGTCGAGCGCGGCGGTCCGGACGGGGGCCGCCGGATGGCGCAACAGGGCGGCGAGGGTGTGTCCGGAGGCGTTCTCGCAGATCTCGGGGGCGAGTTCACCGGCTTCGAAGGCGCAGGCACCGAAGACGGGTCCGGTCCGCAGGACGAAGTAGTGGTTGTGGTAGGTGACGTCGCCGCCGGCCAGCCGGGTGGTGTGGTAGAGCCGGAAGGCGCTGGTGACGTGCAGGGTGCCGGGGTCGGGTCCGTGGGCGCCGGCCAGGACGGCGTCGGTCAGGGCGGCCACGGTGCGCGGCTCGGGGTGGGGCATGTCAGTCTCTCCGGTCGGCGGGGCGGGGGGAGTTCGGCAGGCGCAGGTCGGCGCGGGCCGCGGTGGACCAGGGGCGCCGCAGGTCGCGCAGGTCGGTGATCTCGTGCGGTTTCAGGGCGTCGGGGTCCTTCGCCTCCCGGTGCCGGGCGTAGGCGTCGTCGACGTAGCGGTGGCCGGTGTCGGGCGCGATGAAGACGTGGGTACGGGCCCCGTCCCGGCGGCGTTCCCAGTGAGCGGCGAGGTGGGCGGCGCCGGTGGACAGGCCGGCGAAGATGCCGGTGTCCCGCAGCAGTTGGACGGCACCGGAGAGGGCGCAGTCGAAGCCGACCCAGTGGATCCGGTCGTAGAGCGCGTGGCGGACGTTGCGGAACTCGATGGCGCTGCCGATCCCGGCGATGATCATGTCCGGGTCCGCCACGTGCTGCGCGCCGAAGGTGACGCTCCCGAAGGGCTGGACGCCGACCAGCGACACGTCGCGGCCGGCCTCGCGCAGCCAGGTGGCGAGGGCGCCGGTGGAGGCTCCGGAGCCGACTCCGCCGACCAGCGTCAGGGGGCCGTCGGGTATCTCCCGGTCGAGGCGGGCGGCCACCTCGCGGTAGCCGAGGTAGTGGATGTCGTCGTGGTACTGGCGCATCCAGTGGTAGGTCGGGTTGCGGGCGAGGATCTCGGCGATGCGCCGCACCCTCGACTCCTGGTCCAGGCGCAGGTCTTCGGAGGGCCGGACCTGTTCCACGGTGGCGCCGAGGATCTCCAACTGGACGCGCAGGGTGCGGTCGACGGTGGTGGAGCCCACGATGTGGCACTTCATCCCGTACCGGTGGCAGGCGAGGGCGAGCGCGTGGGCGTAGATGCCGCTGGAGCTGTCGACGAGCGTGTCACCGGGGCGGACGACGCCGGTCTCCAGCAGGTGGCGCACCGCCCCGAGGGCCGAGTGGAGCTTCATGCTCTCGAAGCGGAGACAGACCAAGTCCGGTCGCAGTGAGACGAGATCCGGTCTCTTGACCGCTTCCGCGATGTGCGGGTCCATGCCGGTCCTCCTGTCGGGTCGGGGACGGGACCGGCGTGAGCATCACATCAAATGAAAATGATTGTCAACACCGAAAGGGGCGCGTGACGCGGACGTCGGACGGGCAGCCGAACGCGGGGTTGCTCCACCGGGCGGGACTCACGTACAAATGGTTTTCACTTTCATCTACGACCGCTGACATCCCATCACGGAGGACTCGCGTGCGCACCGGAGTGGGTACCGCCCACGGCACCTTCGGCGAACTGCTGCAGGGCGTACTGCCGGAGAGGGACGGGGACTTCCTGGTCACCCTGCCGGTGGCGCGGTGGTCGCGGGCGGTCTTCCGACCGGACCCGGCGGCCACCGATGTGGTGGTGCGGCCGGCCGGGAAGCTCAAGGCGCTGCGGCTGGCCCGGCTCCTGCTCGCCGAGGCGCCGCGGCCGGCCGGCGGGGTCCTCACGGTCAGCAGCCTGCTGCCGGAGGGCAAGGGCCTGGCCAGTTCGTCCGCCGATCTGGTCGCCACCGCGCGGGCCGTGGGGCAGGCCCTCGGCCTGGCCATGCCGGCTGCCCGGATCGAGCGGCTCCTGGCCCGCATCGAGCCCACCGACGGCGTGCTGCATCCCGGCATCGTCGCCTTCCACCACCGCAGCGTGCGGCTGCGGGCGGTGCTCGGTTCACTGCCGCCGATGGCCGTGGTGGGCGTGGACGAGGGCGGCGCGGTCGACACGGTCGCCTTCAACCGCCTGCCGAAACCGTTCACGGCGGCCGACCGGCGCGAGTACGCGCGCCTGCTGGACCGGCTCACCCTCGCCGTGCGCTCCCAGGACCTCGCCGCGGTGGGCCGGATCGCCACCCGCAGCGCGCTGATGAACCAGGCGCTGCGACCGAAACGGCTGTTGGACCCGCTGTGCGAGATCTGCCGCGAGGTCGGCGGTCTGGGCGTCGCGGTCGGCCACAGCGGGACGGCCCTGGGTGTGCTGCTGGACACCAGGGACCCGGCGTACACGCACCGCGCGACCGCGGCGGCGCAGGCGTGCGCGGGGCTCTCGCACGAAGCCCACGGGGTCACGGTCTACCGGACGCTCGGTTTCTCCGGACCCGTCCGGCCCGTCGCCCCTCCCCCGCCGGTGCCCGCGTGAAAAAGCCGCCGCCCACGTCCCCGGCAGGGGTCGTGGGCGGCGGTGGAGGCGGCGCGGGGCCGGCGGCGGGCGTCGAGGGTCTACGCCGCGCCGCTGCCGGTCGCCGCCAGGGCACCTCCCCCGGTCTCCTCGGGGGCGGCCGAGGACAGCGGGATCGGGGTGAACATGGGCGGCTCCTCGTCGGGAGTCAGGGCGGTCGGGCCGTACACCCAGTCGGTGAAGTGGTAGTCGTAGGTGTCCCGGGCCCGCATGATCGCGTTGCGGCGCAGCCGCGGCTCCCCGTCGAGGTGCCACAGGTCGCCCCAGGCGCGGGCGGTGGTCTGGACGCGGCGGCAGTGCTCCACCCGGACCGCCTGGTACGCGGCGAGCGCGTCCTCCCACGCGGGCTCGGTGCCCTCCGGGGCGGCCCCGGCCAGCCGGGCGTAGTGCTCGGCGAGCACCCAGCCGTCCTCGATGGCCATGATCGCGCCCTGCGCCATGTACTGCAGCGGCGGGTGCGCGGCGTCACCGAGCAGGACGATGCGGCCGTGGACCCAGGTGTCGACCGGGTCCCGGTCGAACATCCGCCACCAGCGGTCCCGCCACATCAGCGGGATGCCCTTGCGCACCGGGTCGCAGGTCGCCTCGAAGGCGGCGTCCAGCTCGTCCGGGGTGCCCCAGTCCTCCTGGCCGGCCAAGGCCTTGGGCGACTCGAACACGGCGACCTGGTTGAACATGTCACCGCCGCGCAGGGCGTACTGCACGAAGTGGCAGCGCGGGCCGACGTACACGGTGACGTCGTTCTCCGCGATGCCGTTGTCCCGGACCTGCTCGATCGGGACGGCCGCCCGGTAGGCGACGTAGCTGGAGCTGACCACGTCGTCGCCGATCAGCTTGGCGCGGGCCACGGAGTTCAGGCCGTCGGCGGCGATCACCAGGGGGGCCTGGTGGGTGCCGCCGTCGGCCAGGCGGACCAGGGCGCCGTCGTCGGTGTGCTCGTAGTCCACGACCGTCTGGTCGGTGAGCAGTTCGACCCCGGCGCGCTCGCAGGCGCGCAGCAGGATGCCGTGCAGGTCGCTGCGGTGGATGACCATGTACGGGAAGCCGTAGCGGCGTTCGAGGTCGCGCAGGTCCAGCCGGGTCAGCTCGCTGGAGTCGACGGCGTCGCGCATCACCATGGCGTCCGGCACCACACCGAGCGTCCGGGCCTCGTCGAGCAGGCCGTACTCGTGGAGGATGCGCGTGCAGTTGGGCGCGATCTGCAGGCCCGCGCCGACCTCGCCGAACGCCGGTGCCCGTTCCAGGACACGGACCCGCAGCCCTTGGCGGGACAGGGCGAAGGCGGCGCCGAGGCCGCCGATGCCGCCGCCGACCACGAGGACGTCGGGCCGCCCGGCGGGGGTGGGTTCAGGGTTCATGATCGGTTCCTTACGGTTCGCGGACCCCTGGTCAGAGCCAGGCGCCCAGCGTGGGGGCGGGCCTGCCGTCGGCGGCGAGCGGCCCGGCGCCACGGCCGGTGAGGTAGGCGGCGAGGTCCGGCAACGCGCCCTCGACCAGGGCGGGTTCGCCGTCGCCGGGCAGGTTCCAGCTGGTGTCGCCGGCCGGCACCCGCAGGGTCACGGCCGGGCCGGGGGCGGCGGAGCGCTTGGCCACCACGTCGTCGCAGAGGGCGGCCAGGAAGTCCTCCGGCAGGTCCGCGAAGGTGACGCCGGCCGCCAGGTCGACGGCGTGCACGCACACCTCCCGGGAGCGCAGCCAGGGCACCTCGGTGGCCGGCACGGTCCTGCCCTGCGCGGTGACCACCTCGCGGCGCCACTGGTCCTCGCCGAGCGCGGACATGCCGGCCTCCAGTGCCTCGGCCGAGGAACGGAGCCACGCGGTCAGCTCGGCGGGGGGCAGGGCCCGGCCCCGCTCGATGCCGGCGGCGCGCTCCTCGGGGGAGGCGTACATGGGGGTGGGCTCGCCGGTGGCGGCCCAGTGCACCAGGTTGGACAGCGCCTCCGCGTTGGCGGCGACGTGGGCGGCCAGGTGGGCCCGGCTCCAGCCCGGCAGGGCGCTGGGCTCGGCGAAGGCGGCGGCGTCGAGACCGTCGGCGGCCTTCAGCAGCAGCTCGGTGCCGTGCCTGCTCCAGTCGCGGGCCTGGTCGAAGGTGCGGGCCATCAGGCGGACTTCTCCTTGACGACCGTGTTCTCCAGGCGGCCGATGCCCTGGATCTCGGTGACGATCCGCTCGCCGCCGAGGAGGTAGCGGGCGGGCTTGCGGGCGTGGCCGACGCCGCCGGGGGTGCCGGTGGCGATGATGTCACCGGGGTTCAGCCGGGTGATGGTCGAGACGTACTCGACCAGGTCGACCGGGTCGAACAGCAGGTCGCCGGTGGTGTCGGACTGCATGACCTCGCCGTCCACGGTGAGCGTGACGTCGAGGGCGGGGCGGACGCCGCCCGGCAGCTCGTCGGGGGTGACGAGGTACGGGCCGACCGGGGTGGTGGAGTCCCACATCTTGCCCTGGAGCCACTCGCGGGTGCGGAACTGCCAGTCCCGGCAGGTGATGTCGTTGAGCACGGTGAAGCCGGCGACGGCCTGCTCGGCCTCCTCGCCGCGGGCCCGGCGCACGCCCTTGCCGACGACGACCGCGAGCTCGACCTCCCAGTCGAACTGCTCGGTCTCGCCGGGCCGGACGATGTCGTCGGTCGCGCCGATCAGGGAGTCGGCGAACTTGGCGAACAGCGTGGGGTGTTCGGGCAGGTCACGGCCCATCTCCTGGATGTGGTTGCGGTAGTTGAGGCCGACGCACACCACCTTGGAGGGGGCGGGCACCACGGGGGCGAAGTCGGCGTCCGCCACCGGGTAGGTGGTGGCGCCGTCGGAGGTGACCGCGGCCGCGCGCTCGGCCCAGCCCTCCTCGGCGAGCAGGGCGCCCAGGTCGGGGGCGCCGAGGTCGACCAGGACGTCGCCGTCCAGCTTGACGGCGCGGGTGGTGCCGCCGGTGCGGAGGGTGGCGAGCTTCATCGGGTGGTTCCTTCCACGTGGGTACGGTCGAGCCGCAGGGCTTCGAAGATCGGCGAGTCGCTGAACCGGAACAGGTCCAGGGCGCCGGAGTCGGAGTCGGTGGACCCGGCCTCGGAACGGACCGAGAACGGCTGCCAGGAGGGGACGACGAAGAGGTCGCCGCGGCTGACCGACCAGGTGGTGTCGCCGACGGTGACGGTGCCGGAGCCGTCGAAGACCTGGTAGACCGAGGAGCCGGTCTCGCGCACCGGGGCGGTCTCGGTGCCGCGTGCGACGCGGTGCACCTCGGCGCGGATGGTCGGCAGGACGTCGGCGCCGGTCGCCGGGTCGGAGAAGCGCACGGCGGCGTGGCCGGGCTCGACGGTGCCCTCGTACCCCTCAGCCTCGAGGGCGAGCTGGTCGGCGAGGGCGCGGTCGGTGTGCTCCCAGCGGTAGGCGAGCAGCGGGGAGCCGGGGCCGGCCGGGGCGGCACCGACCGGGCGCAGGCCGGGGTGGCCCCACAGCCGCTCGGAGCGGGAACGGTCGGGGGTGATCCGCTCGGCGTCGCTGATCTCGTCGCGGCCGAACTCGAAGAACTGCGCCTCGCTCGTGTACTGGAAGGGGATGTCCAGTCCGTCGATCCAGGCCATCGGCTCGGAGGTGGCGTTGTGGTGGGCGTGCATGTTCCAGCCGGCCTGCGGCAGGAAGTCGCCGCGCCGCATGGCGACCGGGTCGCGGCCGACGACCGTCCACACGCCCTCGCCCTCGACGACGAAGCGGAAGGCGTGCTGGGTGTGGCGGTGCTCCGGGGCGTCCTCACCGGGCATCAGGTACTGGATGGCCGCCCACAGCGTCGGGGTGGCGAAGGGCCGCCCGCCGAGGGAGGGGTTGGCGAGTGCGATGGCGCGGCGCTCGCCGCCGCGGCCGACCGGGACCAGCTCGCCGGCCTGCGCGGCCAGTTCCCGCAGGCGCTCCCACCGCCACAGGTGCGGCAGGGCGCGGGACCGCGGGTGGGCCGGCATCAGGTCGCCGATCTCGGTCCACAGCGGGACCAGGAGTTCCTTCTCGAAGCCCCGGTACAGCTCTTCGAGGGCGGGGGTGACCTCGGGTTGCCCCTCCGCGGCCACGGCTTCGAGCCGGACCGGGGAACCCGTCACCGTGTCGTGGGCGAGGGAGGAGTGCGTCATGACCTCAGGGTGACGTGTATCGCTCTGGAGAACATGAGAATTCTGCACAGCAGAACATGAGAGGATGGCCGGAAGGCGGACGCCCGGCAGTGTGCGGCGTCCGCGACACCAGGGAAGGGCCGCCGGGATGGACAAACCGCTCAAGACGCCGCCGCCCTACCCCATCGCCAGCGTGGACCACGCGCTGCGGGCGGCGACCGTGCTGCAGATGGAGGGCGGCGCGACCGTGTCGCAGATCGCCGAGCGGCTCGGGGTGGCGCGTTCGACCGCGCACCGGCTGCTGGCGATGCTCGTGTACCGGGACTTCGCCGTGCAGGGCGAGGACCGCGTCTACCGGGCCGGGCCGGTGCTGGAACTCGCCGCGCACTCCCAGTCCTTCGTCTCCCGGCTGCGCGCGGTGGCCCTGCCGCACCTGCAACGGGTCGTCGACCTGCTGGACGAGACGACGAACCTGATCGTGCGCACCGGGGACACGGCCCGCTTCATCGCCTCCGTCGAGTGCCGGCAGACCCTGCGGGTGGGCTCCCGGGAGGGCATGGTGTTCCCGGCCCACCGCACGACGGCCGGACTGCTGCTGCTCGCCGACCTGTCCGACGAGGAGCTCGACGACGTCTACGCACCGGAGCGGTACACCGACCGGCCGGGTGAGCGCCCCGACCTGGACCGGCTGCGCACGGAGTTGAAGCGGCTGCGCCGCAACGGCTCCGCCGTCAACCGGGAGCGGTCCGAGCGCGGGCTGGTGGCCGTCGGCGTGCCGGTGCGCGACACCGACGGCCGGGCGCGGGCGGGCCTGTCGGTGTCGATGCCGAGCGTGCGGTACGACCCGCAGCGGCTGCGGTCCCTGGTCGCCGTCCTGGACGCCTCGGCGCGTGCCGTGGAGCGGGACCTGGCCGAGGCGGTGTGAGCCGCCCGCGGCCATCCGCGCGCGCGAAGGGCCGGCCGGGGTCCTCAGTCCGGGGCTGCCGCGGCGAGGTGGCTGAGCCACGCACGCGAAAGGCCGGATGCCCTCCGTCCGGGGCCGCGCCTTGTCGCGGGCTCAGGCAGGCGCGCGAAGGGCCGGCCCGGGACGGTGTCCCCGGCCGGCCCTGAGGCGTCCCCTGCCGCTACTCCGCCGCGCCGGTGGAGGGCGCCGTGGTGAACGGCAGCACCAGCCGGGACGGGTGGGCCGCGTCCCGGTAGATCTTGTGGGTGACCGGGCGGCCCACCGGCAGGTGGAACGCGTCCGGCGGCAGCAGCGCGTTGTGCGCGTCGGCGAGCGGCTCGTTGTTGGACAGCTCCACCACCAGCCGGTGGCCCGGCAGGAAGGTCGCGGCGAACGGGTACAGCCGCAGCACGTACTCCTGCACCGTCCCCGGTTCCACCGGCACCGCGCGGGTGTGCGGGTGGTACGGGTTGCCCTCGGTGGTGCGCTCCTCGTCCAGCTCGCGGTGGGAGGCCTTCAGGTAGCCGCTGGTGATGAGCTGCCGCTTGCCGCCGGGGGCCTCGTCCCACAGGCGCAGGATGAAGTTGGTGTCGTCCTGGTCGATCTCCGCGAACAGGTGTGCCGCGCCGGTGCCGATCAGCTCGGTGGGCTTCTCGAACGGCTCGGTGCGCCAGTCGAGGATCTCCACCCGGTCGGTGACGGTCAGCGGCGCCTGGTAGAAGCCGTCGGGGGCGGCGTGCTCGGCGCCCATCGCCTCCGGCTCGAAGGACAGCTTGCGCCGGGGCCGCAGGTACAGGGACCTGTACTCGACCTCCTTCGGCGGCCACTGCTCGGCGGTGACCACCTCGCGGGAGCCCTCCACGAAGACCTGCACGGCCGGCTCGTCCATGATCCCGTTGTCGACGCCCTTGAGCCAGTACTCGTACCAGCGGAACATCTTGTCGTGCTCCTCGATCCAGGGGCGCGACTGCATGGGCGGGTAGGAGCCGATGTCCAGCTTCTTGGGGCCCTTGAGGACGTCGAACAGCTCGATGTGGCCGTCGACGGTCCAGCCGCGGCCCTGGTCGATCTGGAGGTAGACCGGGATGTCGATGTTCCGGGCCAGGTTGATGGGGTTGCGTTCCTCGTACCAGTCGCCGTCGAGCGGGTTCATCACGATGTCGAACCAGAACTCGCGGTTCTTGGGGTACTTGAGCACGTGCACGAGGTTGGGCCAGGCCGCCACGTCCGGGTCGCGCAGCCGCTCGTCGACCAGCTTCTTCAGCTCCTCCGGCGAGTACACCTCCTGCATACGGGACTTGACGTCGGTGTGGGCGATGCCCGAGTCGCCGCCGCGTCCCTCGCGGGCGGCGCGCGGCATGAACCACATGACGCCGCCGTGGTACGTCGTCTCGTAGAAGTCGTAGTGGCCGCCGCTGACGAAGATCGCCTTGAGGTGCGGCGGGCGTTCGGCGGCGGCGAGCACCTGCATGGAGCCGAAGTAGGAGATGCCGATCATGCCGACGTTGCCGTCGCACCAGGGCTGCGCGGCGACCCACTCGACGACGTCGTACAGGTCCTGCCCCTGGGAGACCCCGCCGAAGTTGTAGTTGCCGATCATGACGCCGCCGGAGTCGCCGGTGCCGCGCATGTCGCCGATGACGTGGACGTAGCCCTCCTTCACGACGCGGGCGATGTCGCCCGCCTCGATGCAGCCGTCCCACATGGGGCTGGGCCGCAGCTGCGGGGGCGTGGTCAGGGCGAGGGCCTGGAGCTCCTTGCCGTAGGCGCTCATCGCGATCAGGGCCGGGCGGGGGGTGTCGTCCTGACCGTGGTAGGCGTCCGCGGCGAGTTCGACGCCGTCGCGCATCGGGACCCGGAGGTCCTTGCGGACGGCGATGGTCTGCTCGCCCGCCCGGATGGTCTGGAAGTCGGTCATGACGTGGTGCTCCTGTGTCACGGGGTGCGGTCGAAGTGCGTGCGGTAGCCGGCCAGCGTGGTGAAGAACGGCGACGGTTCGAGGGTGGGGTCACCGGTGTAGCCCAGTTCCTCGGCGACCCGCCCGAACGGCGAGTACGGCGAGTCCGTCTCCCTGAGGCCGTCCCGCAGGCAGTCGCAGGCCGCCCGGGCGACCCGGCCCTCGATGTCGAGGCTCTGGGTGAGGGCCTGGCGGGCCTGGTCCTCGTCGAGTTCCACGCCGTAGGGCGTGCCGTCGGCCCGGCGGTAGGGGTGCCCGAGGTAGAGGTGCCGCGGGCGGACGGTGTCGCGCAGGTGCTCCAGGCCGGCGCGGTAGGCCACCGGGTCGGTGTAGCCGGGGAAGCCGTTGGCCGCGCCGTGCACCTGGACGGCGTCCCCGGTGAACGCGGCGCGCTGCCCGTCGAGGACGTAGGCGACGGAGCCGGGCGTGTGCCCGGGGACCGCGTGCACGGACACGGTCACCCCGTCGCCGAGGGACAGGGTCTCGCCGCCCCGGACCAGCAGGGTGGGCTCCATCTCGCCGGAGATGACCGCGTCGGCCGCGGCCGCCACCTTCGCCTCGCCCTCCGGGTCGCGCAGGTAGCGGCCGCGCCCGGCGGCGTACTCCGCCACGTGGGCCCGGCGCGAGCGGAGGAAGGGCGCGTCGGCCTCGTGGATCACCACCTGGGCGCGTCGGCCGGTCATCTCCCACAGGGCGAACGCCCCGCCGACGTGGTCGATGTGACCGTGCGTCAGCAGGATCCAGCGCACGTCCTCGATGCGCCGCCCGATCGCCTCCAGCGCGGGCGCCATCCCCTCGGCGGGGGACGAGGCGATGCCGGTGTCGACGATCGCGGGCTGGGGCGCGTCGATGAAGAAGCTGTAGAGCCCGAACCGGCCCCACGGGGAGACCAGGGGGTGGACGGGGACTGCTCGCGTCATGCTGCTTCCGCTCCGCTCGTTCCGGGTGGCCGGTCAGGACCGGCCGAGGAAGTCCCGCGTCTCCGCGAAGACCCGGTGGTACTCGGGGATCCAGGAGAAGTGCTGGACGAACCCGTGGCCGGCGCCCGGGTAGCGGCTCACCGTGGCCTCCACCCCCGCCTCGCGCAGCCGCTGCCCGTACAGCTCGCCCTCGTCGCGCATCGGGTCGAACTCGGCGGTGACCACGAGGGCCTTCGGCAGGCCGGTGAGGTCCTGCCGCTTGACCGGCGAGACCAGCGGGTCGGCGGGGTCGGCGCCGCTGTCCAGGTAGAAGGCGTTGAAGGGCTTCAGGCCCGCCGTCTCCAGGCCGTAGCCGACGGCGTTCTCCCGCAGCGAGGCGTAGCGGTCGGTGTCGAAGTCCAGGTCCAGGGAGGGGTAGTAGAGGATCTGGTGGGTGATCCGGTCGAAGCCCTCGTCGTGGGCGCGGGCCACGACGGCGGCGGCGAAATTGCCGCCGGAGCTGTCGCCGGCGACGGCGAGGGTGCTGCCGTCCCAGCCGAGCCCGTCGCCCTGCTCGGCGACCCAGCGCACGACCGCGTGGCAGTCGTCCAGGCCGGCCGGGAAGGCCGCCTCGGGCGCGCGCCGGTAGCCGACGGAGACGACCTTCAGGCCGGTCTCCTTCGCCAGCGAGCGCGCCACGTGGTCGTGGGTCTCCAGGCTGCCCAGGAAGAAGGCGCCGCCGTGGAAGTAGACGATCACGCCGTGGCGGTCCGCCGCGTCCGGGGTGTAGATCCGCACGGGCACGTCCCCGGCGGCGGTGCGGGCGGTGACGTCCTCGACGGCGTGCAGGGGCAGCCGCTCGTCCAGGGGGGCGACCTGCGCCTCCTCGGCGGCGCGCATGGCCACGGGGTCGAGCGGGCCGTCGGGCGGGGCGGGCAGGCTCGCCAGGACCTTGGCGATCTCGGGGTGCAGAGGCATGGGTTACTCCTGGGCCGCGGCGGCCGCGGGCTTCTGTCCGGGGAAGACCTCGTCGATCTCGTCCTCGCTCCATCCCTGGCGCGAGATGCGCTGGAGCTTGTCGGTGACCGGCTTGCGGGTGGCCTGGTAGAGGGCCAGCGCCTCCTTGACGGAGTCCGCCTCGCGCAGGGCGTCGGCGAGCGCGCCGCCGTCCTCGATGGCCGAGTTGGCGCCCTGGCCCTGGTGGTGCAGCATCGAGTGCGCCGCGTCGCCGAGCAGGACGACGGAGTCGGAGTGCCAGGTGTCGACGGGGTCGATGTCGTAGACGCCGCGGACGTTGACGGTGTCGAGGTCGAGGCCGCGGGTGATGGAGACCAGGCGCTCGTCGAAGCCCTCGACGGTCCGGAGCATGTCCTCCAGGGTCACCTGCGGGTTCCAGGTGGGGTCCGGGCACAGGGCGGTGATGTCGAAGGAGACCTGGCCCCGGTGGCGCAGCGGCAGCAGGTAGATCTTCGTGCCCTTGCCGATGTACATCCGCAGGTTGTCGTCGACGACCATGCCGTGGGCGTCGTCCACGGAGATGACCGCGCGGTAGGCGCGCTCGCCGGAGAAGACCGGGCCCTTGTCGCTGAACAGCCGGTCCCGCACGACCGACTTGATGCCGTCGGCGCCGACGACCAGGTCGGCCTCGACGGTCCTGCCGTCGGCGAACGTCAGGACCGAGCGCTCGCCCTTGTCCTCGACGGCCTCCAGCTTGTGGCCGAGGTGCACCATGCCCTCGGGCAGCACGCCCAGCAGCGCCTCGATGAAGTCGCCGCGGTGGATGAGGTGGGTGTGCGTCTGCTCGCCCTCGGCGGGCCACGCCTCCTTCATGATCGGGTCACCGGTGGCGGTGAGGATCTCGAAGTACTCGCTCGGGGAGCTGACCTTCGCGATCGCGTCGAAGATGCCCCACTCGCGGAAGCGGTTCATGGTGGACGGGCGCAGGCCGATGCCGGCGCCGACCTCCCGGATTCGGGTGGCCTGTTCGTAGACGTCGACCCGGGCGCCGAGCAGGCTCAGCGCTTTGGCGGCCGCCGCGCCGCCGTAGCCGGCTCCGACGACGGCGATCTTCAGGTTCTTGAGGTCCGAGAGCTGCATGGTGGTTCTCTCTACTTCTGGAGGGTGAGGAAGGCGGCCGGGTTGTGGACGAAGATCGTCTCGATGGCGGCCTCGTCGAGACCGGCGGCACGGAGGTCCGGGATGAGGTCCTCGAAGATGTAGTTGACGGTGTGGCCCTTGACGCCGGGCCAGCCCAGCGGGCTGCAGTTGGCGTCGGCGGAGGCGAGGACCTGCCCGATCCTGCGGCCCCCGTCGATGAACCGCAGGAAGTGGTCGAGCCGCTCCTTGCGGGGGCGGGCCCAGAAGGGCGGGTCCGGGAGTTCGGTCTCGTAGCCGAAGGTGTCGAAGCCGATGCGTCCGCCCTGCTCGGCGATCCACACGTCGCGGGTCTTGTCGGCGTTGACCCCGTCGTCGACGTGTCCGAACAGGACGCGGTCCAAGGGCAGCCCCTCCTCCTGGAAGATCGAGATCGCGTTCTCCGCGTCGATCGCCAGGTGGGTGAGGACGGGCACGCCCGTGGTGAGCGCGGCGCGGGCGGCGGCCCGGTAGATGCGCTTGTCGAGGTCGGTCATGCGGCCGCCGCGGCTCACGCCGACCTTGATGACGCCGGCGAGGCTGCCGGTGTCGCCGATGCCGACGGTGATCTCGTGGACGAACTGCCGCATCAGGTAGTCCACGTCGGCGCGGGCGAAGTGCGGCAGGGCGGTGTCGCCGCCGACGAAGCCGGTGCAGGCGACGATGTGGACGCCGGTCTTGGCGGACAGCGACTTGTAGTAGTCGACGTCACGCCCGTTGCAGATCCCGGTGGCGTCGACGAAGGTGCCGCCGCCGTACTCGTGGAAGGCGCGCAGCTTGGGGACGGTCTCCTCGTACCGCTGCTCGGGGGTCTTCCACCACTTCGTGTCCAGTTCGGAGCCGGGCATCCCGTAGCCGATGTGCTCGTGGACGGCCACGAGCCCCAGTTCCTCGGCCGGGACCGCCCCCAGGACGGTGTTCACTCTCGACACAGCACTCACCTTTGAATGAAGAAGCCTGAAGCCTGACGGTCGTTGGGCGGGCGCTCAGCGCGCCGGTCGCACCGACAGCAGTGCGCGCGGGTTCGTCTCGAGGATCCGCCGCGTGTCCTCGTCGCCGAGGCCGCGCGCCTTCAGGAGCGGGACGAAGGCGGTGAGGACGTGGCTGTAGGGCAGGTCGTTGCCGGTGTGGCCCCTGGCGACGCCGGTGGCGCCGGTGGACAGCAGGACGCGGTCGGCGAACCCGGCCGCCACCAGTTCGGCGACCAGGTCGGCGCGTTCGGCGTCGGTGAGGTGGTCCCCGTCCTCGGTGCCGACGTGGTCGAGGGCGACGCGGGCACCCCGGCGGGCGACCTCCAGGGGGGCTCCGGCGGCGGCGAGGTCCCGGCGGTCGAGTCCGCCGACGACGACCCGGTCGGCGGGCAGCTTCTCGTCGAGGACGACGTCGAGGTCGTGCAGGGCGTCGGCGCCGGGGCGGACGGAGACGGCGACGCCGGTGGCGAGTCCGGCGCGGGCGGCGCCGCGGAACAGGCTCTCGTCGGTGGCCGTCATGCCCTCCCGGGTGGCGGCGGTGGCCACCAGTCCGGCGGCGCCGCGCCGCTCCACGCGGGGGACGACCATGCCCTCGGTGACCTCCCGGGCGAACAGGTCGGCGAACTTCTCGGCCGGCCACGGCGTCGGCGGGTTGGTCTGCGGGGTCAGGAAGTAGCCGCCGAGCAGCTCCTCGGGGCCCTGGCCCGTGGAGGCGACGATGTGCACGCCGGTCGCGCGGGACAGGGTCTCGTACAGCCGTACGTCCCGGCCGTGGAACATGCCGGTGCTGTCGACGAGGGTGCCGCCGCCGTGGGCGCGGAAGTCCTTGAGCTTCGCGGCGAGGAGCTCGTAGATCTCGGCGCGGTCGAGGGTGACGTCGAAGGCGTGCTCCGCGCCGGGCACCACGGAGAGCAGCGCCTCGTGGATCGCGACGACGCCCAGTTCCTCGGCCGGCACCGGGCCCAGGACGGTGTTGACGGTGGTGCTCTCGACGCTCATGGCTGCCTCACGTGTCCGGGGTGGGGTGCGCGGCACCCGGTGGGTGCGGTCACCGTAGCCATTCGGTTTACACGGCGTCAATGAAATGAACGCACAGAAAAAATATTGCACACTTCACTGGTCCGGGCTCGTGACCAGCGATCATGCGGCGCATGCATGTCGGATCATGCAGAACATTCACTTGCCGAATGGATGCGGGCTCCCTTCACTGAGGGCATGAGCACCCCACCCACATCGGACCTCGACCTCTTCGCCGATGAGGTCCTCCTCGACCCGTATCCCTCCTACGCCGCGCTGCGGGACCTGGGCTCCGTCGTCCACCTGCCGAAGAACGACGTCTACGCGCTGACGCGCTACGACGCGATCCGGGGCGCCCTGGCGGACTGGGAGTCCTTCTCCTCCACGTCGATCGGATTCAATCCGGCGGTCAACGAGGCGCTCGCCGGCACGTCCCTCGCCTCGGACCCGCCGGTCCACACCAAGCTGCGCGCCACCCTCACCGAGAACCTGTCGCCGCGCGCGCTGCGCGGTCTGAAGGGGCAGATCGAGACCAAGGCGGACGCCCTGGTGGCCGCCCTCGTCGAGCAGGGCTCCTTCGAGGCGATCGACGCCCTCGCCCGGGCGTTCCCCCTGGAGGTCGTCGCGGACCTGATCGGCTTCACCGGCGAGGCGCGCGACAACATGCTGCGCTGGGGCCAGGCCGCCATGCAGGTCATCGGCCCGATGAACCAGCGCACCGCCGAGAACTTCCCGATCGCCGGCGAGCTGTACGCCTGGTGCTCCCAGGTGAAGGCGGCCGACCTGGCCGAGGGCTCCGTGGGCCGCGGCATCTTCGACGCCGAGACCCGGGGCGACATCCCCGCGGGCACCGCCGGACACATCATCCACCAGTACCTCGGAGCGGGCGTCGACACCACGATGGCGTCGATCGGCAACATCGTCGCCCTGTTCGGACGCCACCCCGACCAGCTCGCCCTGGTCCGCGAGAACCCCTCGCTGGTGCCGAGCGCGTTCAGCGAGGTGCTGCGCTACTGGGCCCCGATCCACGCCTGGGGACGCCGCGTCACCCGGGACGTCACCGTCGACGGCACCCTCATCCCCGAAGGGGCCCAGGTGGCCGTCCTGTTCGGCGCCGGCAACCGCGACCCCCGGCACTACGAGAACCCGGACGCCTTCCTCGTCGAGCGCAACCCCATCGACCACCTGTCCTTCGGGTACGGGCCGCACGGCTGCGCCGGCCAGGGCCTCGCCCGCCTGGAGGCGCACGCCGTCATCGACGCGCTGTCGCGTCGCGTGGAGCGCCTCGTCCTGGGCCCGGAGGCCCGCATCCCCAGCAACATCACCCGCAGCATCGAGAAACTCCCCGTCCTGGAGGTGGTCCCGGCATGAACATCGTTCTCGACCGCGCCCGTTGTGAGGGGCACGGCCTGTGCGAGGAGGCCGCTCCGCAGCTCATGCACCTGGACGACGACGGCGAACTCGTCCTGGACCGCCAGCCGGCGGACACCGCGGACGCCGCCGCGGCGAACGCCGCCGTCCGGGTCTGCCCGGTCGCCGCGCTGAGGCTGGCATGAGCACCGCCACCCTGCGGCGCGTCGTGGTGGTCGGCAACGGCATCGCCGGGCTCACCGCGGCCGACACCCTCCGCGAGAGCGGCTTCGACGGCGAGCTGACGATCATCGGCGACGAGCCGCACCCGGCGTACAGCCGCCCCGCCCTGTCGAAGGCGCTCCTGCTCGACGGTGACGACCTGACCGCGCACGAGCTGCCGCCGGCCGCCCACGGAGCCACCGAACTCCTCGGCGTGCGGGCGACCGGGCTCGACCCGGACCGCCGCCGCGTCCGCCTCGACGACGGAACCGACCTGCCCTACGACGGGATCGTCCTGGCCACCGGCTCCCGGGCCCGGCGGCTGTCCGCCCTGGGCGGGGAGACCACCCTGCGCGGCCTGGACGACGCGCTCGCGCTGCGCGCCCGGCTGGCGGGCCGGCCGTCTGTCGTGGTGGTCGGCGGGGGCCCGCTCGGCATGGAGATCGCCTCGGGCTGCCTCGCCGTGGGGTGCGAGGTCACCGTGGTCTCCCAGGGGCTGCCGCTGACCGTGCAGCTCGGCCCGTACCTGGCCGGCGTCTTCGTCGCGGCGGCACGGGAGCGGGGCCTGACCGTCGTCGACACCCGGGCGGCCACCCTGGAGGGCCGGGACGGGCAGGAGGACAGTCCGCGGGTCGTCCTCGCGGAGGGCACGGTGCTGGAGGCGGACCTCGTGGTGTCCGCCGTCGGCGACGTACCCAACACGGAGTGGCTGGACGGCACCGGGCTGACCGACCGGGGCGTCGTCCCGGTGGACGCGCGCGGGCTGGCCCGGCCCGGGATCGCCGCCGCCGGTGACCTCGTCGGCCTCCCCACCCCGTCCGGTCCGCGCCGCCTCCCCCTGTGGAGCAGCGCGATCGAGCAGGCCAAGTGCGCGGCCAGGGCCCTGGTGCAGGGCGCGGACGCGCCTGCGCTGGCCTTCCAGCCGTACTTCTGGACCGAGCAGTTCGGGCTGAACCTCAAGGCCGTCGGCCCGCTGCCGCCCACCGGGGACCCCGTCCTCGTGGACGGCGAGCCCGGGACCGGCCGGGCGCTCATGCGCTGGCAGCACGCCGACGGCACCGGCCTCGCCGCGGCGCTCAACTACCGGATCCCGATCCCCCGGCTGCGCCGGCTGAGCGAGTCCGCCGCGTAGCATTCCTGGCCATGGACGAGGCCGAGAACCGCGCGGCGGACGACGCGGAGGGCGACGCGGCGGACGCCGCGCGGGACGGTACGGGGGCCGGGGCACCGGACGGCACGGAGGGCCGGGCACCGGACGGCACGGGGGGCCGGGCACCGGACGGCACGGGCGACCGCGCGGACGGTACGGGGACCGGGGCGGAGGTTGCGGGGACCGGGGCGGAGGTTGCGGGGACCGGGGCGGAGGTTGCGGGGGCCGGCGCGGGGGTTACGGGGACCGGGGCGGAGGGCGCCGCGGGTTCGTCGCTGGACCGTCTGGCCTCGGTCAACCTCAACCTGCTGGTGCCCCTCCTCGCGCTCCTGGAGGAACGCTCGGTCACCCGTGCCGCGGCGCGGGTCGGCCTCTCCCAGCCCGCGATGAGTCACGCCCTGGCGCGGATGCGGCGGCTGCTGGACGACGACCTCGTCGTCCGGCAGGGGCCGGGCGTCACCCTGACCCCGAAGGCCACCCAGCTCCTGGCCCCGCTGCGCAGCGCGCTGCAGCAGACGGCACACATCGTCGACCTGCCCTCCTTCGACCCCGCCACGGACCACCGGGTCATCACGGTGGCCATGACGAACAGCACCGCCTTCGTCATGGGCCCGCACCTCATCCGGCTCGTCGCCGAACGGGCGCCCGGCGTGACCCTGCGGCTGCGCACCATCACGGTGCCCACCGAGGCGACCTTCACCGACCAGGGCGTCGACGTCGTCCTCATCTCCGAGGCGCACTTCTCCCCGCACCCGCGCGAACGTCTCTACGACGACCGCGTGGTGGTCGTGGCGGGCGCGGACGCCCGGCCGGAGGAGAGCACCCTTGACCTGCTGACCGGCCGCCCGCACATCGTCGTCGACACCGAACGGCGGGTGTTCCCTTACTCGGTGCTGGAGGACCACGGGGTCCCCTACCGGGTCGGCCTGCGGGTCTCCGACTTCCTGCTCGTGCCGGTCCTGGTCGCCCGCGCCGGGGGCGTCGCCCTCTTCCGGTACCGGGTCGCCGCGGCCATGCGGACGCTGGCCGACCTGCGGATCGAGGAGTTCCCGTTCCCGCTGCCCGGTCTCGGGATCGACATGGTGTGGAACCCGCGCTCGGGCGACCAGGAGTTCGTCACCTGGTTCCGCACCCTGCTCCGGGACGCCGCCGCGCAGCTCTGACCGGGGGCCGGTGACGCCCTGGAACACCGGGCGGGGGCGGGACGGGAACACCGGGCAGGGGGCGGGACGGGACGGGCTCGCGCCGCTGCCCGGGGCGCGCGGCACTGCGCCGGGCGCCCGGCGCCGCCCGGGGCGCCGGCGGCTGCTCCCTGGCGCCGACGGCTCGCCGAGGCGCGTGGTGCGGCGGAAGAGGGGCGTGGTGCGACGGGGCGGGGGCCTGTGGCCCGGTGCGGCGGACGAAGCGTCATGGGCCGGGTGGCGCCGGCCTGACCGGCTCCGTACGCGACAGGACGGGTCAAGCCAGGCCACGCTCGGCCAGGCCGAGCACGGTCAGCCGGGCCAGGCTAAGAGGTCAAGGCCAGGCCAGGTCAGGTCAGGTCAGGTCAGGAGCCGTACCCAGCTCTCGCCGAGTTCGTCCAGCATCTGGTCCCGGCTGAGCTTCCAGTCGGCGCGGTGCCAGTTCTGGGCGACGAAGTCCAACTGGGCCATCGCGAGGACGCCGCGGAAGCGCCGCTGGTGCGGTTCGAAGCGGCCCGCGCGGTCCAGACCGTCCTCGATGTCGCTGATCGCCTCCTCCAGCCAGCTCTCCACCAGGTCGGTGAGCTCCGGATCGACCACGGCGGCAGCGCGCCCGGCACGGATGATGGGCCGGATGTCCGGCCACCGCTCGGCGGTCTGCCGCAGCCACGCCGCGATCGCCTCCGGCGTGCCCTCGGCGACGGTCGCGACCAGGTCGTGGGCCGTGGAACCGTGTTCGGCGGAACGGACCCGGCGCAGCGCCTCGTTGAGCCGCTCGTCGATGAGCGCCCTCATCAGCTCGCTGCGGGAGGGGAAGTACGCGTAGAAGGTGACGCGCGTGGTGCCCGCGGCGGTCGCGATGTCGTCCACCGTGGTGCCGGCGTACCCCTTCGCGTCGAAGAGTTCGAGCGCCGATTCCAGCAGCAGACGGCGCGTCATCTGCTTGTGCGCTTCACGAAGGTTCGCCATGCCCCGGATCCTAACGCGCGGCCCTGCCCGCCGAACGGGCGGACCGACACCACTCCATACGTTGCGTAAGTATTCCTTACAGACCGTTCAAGGCGGCCACGGAACCGGTCCACCCACTGAGACGACATGCAGAAATCTCAACTTACGCAGAAGTTGCTCGCTTTAGGCAATGCTCAAACCATTGACGCCGCGTAAAGCCAATGCCATTCTCCACGGCATCACGCCCGACCCGCTGTCGTGCCCCTCCCCCACCGCGACCGCCGGGCTGTCGCCTCACGGCTCTCCAGGCTCCCGTCTCCGGGACGCCCTCTTTTCCCAGCCATGGAGATCACAGCAATGACCGTCAACAACGGGACGTCGCCGTCCCAGGGCCCAACCGCGGGGGCTGTCCGGATGCCGGGCTACGCGGGCACGCTGGCCGCCGCCTGTGGCGCGGTGTTCGTCGCCCAGGTCGCGAACGCGCTGCCGGCCTCGCTGAACGGACTGTTCCAGCAGGACCTCAACACCCATGGATCCCAGCTCACCTGGATCACCGCGGCCTTCATGATCGCCGTGGTCTGCTTCGAGTTCACCTTCGGTGTCCTCGGTGACCTCTTCGGCCGCCGGCGTCTGGTCGTCGCCGGTACCGCCCTGGTCGTGGCGGGCAGCTCCGTGGCCGCGCTCGCGCCCACCGTGCAGGTCCTGTGGGTCGGTGCCGCCCTCAACGGCCTCGGCGCCGGAGCCATGTTCCCCGGCTCGCTGACCGCGATCACCGCGGTCACCCGCACCAAGCGGGAACGCGCGCACGCGGTCGCCCTGTGGAGCGGCTTCCTGTCCGCCGGTGCCGCCCTCTCCCCGCTGCTCGGCGGCATGTTCGCCAAGGTCGGTTCGTGGCGCGGCTCCTTCTGGGTGCTGGTGGGGCTCGCCCTGGTCAGCATGGTGGTCACCATGCTGCTGGCCACGGAGTCGAAGGCCCCCGAGGGCCGCAAGCTGGACGTCCCCGGCCAGATCACCTTCGCCCTCGGCCTGATCCTCGTCCTGTACGGCGCCGTCGAGGGCCCCGAGTCGGGCTGGACCACCCTGCCCGTCATGCTCGCCTTCGGCCTCGGTGCCTGCTTCCTGGCCGGGTTCGTCCTGGTGGAGCTGGGTGCCGAGTCACCGATCTTCGACCTGAAGCTGTTCCGCAACCGGGCCTTCACCGTGTCGTCCGTCGTCGCGGTGATCGGCATGCTGGCCTTCCTCGGCGCCTGCTTCGCGACGAGCATGTGGCTCGGCCCCGTCCAGCACCAGGACCCGCTCCGCGTGGCGGTGCCCTTCCTGCTCCTCCAGGGCCCCGCCTTCCTGCTCATCCCCGTCGTCTCGCGCCTGCTGCACCGGGTCGCCCCGGCCTGGCTGCTCACCTCCGGGTTCCTGGTGATGGCGGCGGGCTGCCTGCTGGCCACCCGGCTCGACGTCACCGACACGAGCCTCGGCGCGTTCGTCGCCCCGGCCCTGCTCATCGGCGTCGGCTTCGCCTGCACCGTCAGCTCGGTGACGGCCGTGGCGCTGAACAGCGTCCCGCTGCACCTGGCGGGCATGGCCAGCGCCACCACCAACATGCTGCGCGACCTCGGCTTCGTCCTCGGTCCCGTGGTCGTCAGCGCCGTCGCCCTGAGCAACGCGGGCTCGGCCTTCATGTCCGGCCTCGCCGGCGCGGACCTGCCCGCCGGCCAGGTGGCCGCCGCGCGTCAGATCGCCGAGGCCGGCGGACCCATCGCCGTGAACAGCCTGCCGCCGGGCGCCCCCGGCTCCGCCGCCCACGGTGTCGCCCTGGAGGCCCTGGGCAGCGGCTTCCACACGGCCTACCTGGTGTGCGGGGTGGCGGCCCTCGTCGCCGCGGGCCTGACCGCCTTCGGCATGCTCGGCATCCGCTCGGAGCGCTCCACCGAGGAGGCGGCCCAGGCCGCCGCGGCAGCCGGCCGCGACTGCACCCCGGCCCCGGCGGCGGTCTGAGTCACACCCCGTCCGAGCCGCACCGTCCGGGCCGCGGGCCGCGCCGTGCGAGCCACGAGCCGCACCGTACGAGCCGCGCCGTACGAGCCACCCCGGCCCCACTCCCCCGAGGGGCACGCCCCCTGGGGCCGGGGCCGGCGGACGGCACCGGGCCCGTCGCCCGGTGCCGTCCGCACCCGTTCACGGCACCCGCGTGCCGGGGTGCTCCGGCAGGGTGAGCCAGTCCGACCAGGAGATGTCGCGGCCGACGAAGCGCGGCTGCCGGAACGGCCAGTCGGCGGCGATCCACTGCGGCACCAGCGCGTCGAGGGCCTGCTCCACCTCGCTTCCCACGAGGTCGTCCACCACCCACCAGGAGATCTCGCCGTCCGCGCCGGCCCTCTCCGGCGGGTCGATGTAGACACAGCCGAGCAGGGCCGTCTCCGCCGCGTCGAACAGCGCGTAGTTGAAGGACTGGTGCGCGGCGATCTCCTGCTCGTGGCGCAGCAGGTCGGCGCGGTCGGCCTCGTAGGTCATGGTGGCCGCGGGCCAGCCCCAGGCCGGGCCGAAGAGGGTCCACAGCCGCTCACGCGAACCCATCACGGCCGGATAGTCGAGCGGGGCGTCCGCCTCCCGGATCGGCCGCAGATGATGACCACCGCCCGGCAGCGGTACCTGGACGGGGTGGACGAAGTCCTCGGGAAGCCAGCTCATGGCGCCCGACCGTAACAGCGGACGGCCGCCCGCTCCCTCGATTTTCTCCCGCCCGCCGCCAGGCCCGCATTCATGCCGGGCCGGCCCGATCTCGTGCCGGGCCGGGCCAATTTCATGCCGGGCCGGGCCCGTGATCATCCGGTCAGGGCTCCCGTCCGATCGACGGCCGTCATGTTCGGCAGGGCGGCGAGACCTCAGGGCTTGAGGCCCGAGGGCCCGGTGATCCCGGTGACCCAGTGGCCCCGTGGCCCGGTGACCTCGGTGGCCCGGTGACCTCGGTGGCCCGGTGACCTCGGTGGCCAGGTGGCCCGATGGCCCGATGGCCCCGGAGAGTTGCGCACGCGACGCAGCCACTACCGGTCACCCGTCCGCCCCAGCAGGGTGACGAACCCGTCCGGACCGCGCACCGCGCGGCACCCCGTGCGCAGCCAGCCACCCGCCCGGCGGCCCTGGTCGTCGCCGATCTGCGGTCCGCGCAGCAGCAGTTCACCGGCGTGGCCCGGCAGTGCGTCGACGTCGGCGAACCCCTCGACGGTGATCCGGGCACGGGTGCGGGGCAGGACCACTCCCGCCGTCCCCGGGCGGGCGCCGTCGGTGAGCGGGTTGGCGAGGGCGACGCCCGCCGCGGCGGTGGGCCCGTACGCCTCCACGACGCGGGCGCCCACCGCCGCCCGTAACCGCTCGCCGGTGGTGACGTCCAGCGGAGCCGTGACGAGGGTGCGCACCGCGGCCAGCGCCTGCCGTTCCCGGGCGGACCGCGCCAGGAGCCCGCGCAGGGCGGACGGCGGGGCCACCAGCACGGTGGGCGTGTGCCGGCGCGCCGCCCGCAGCACGCCCGACGGGTCGCCGCCGGGCACCAGCACCGTGCGGAACCCGGCCAGCAGGCCCGCCGTGACCAGTGCGATCCCCCGCGCATCGGACAGCGGGACCAGCGACAGCAGACGGGGCCGGCGCGGCAACGGGCCGGTGTGCCACGCCACGATCTGGTGGGCCGCCGCCACGAGCGCGCGGTGCGGGAGTGAGATGCGGGTGCCGTCCCGCCGGTGCACGACGACGGCGACATCGTCGGGTTCGGGCCCGCCGGACCAGTCCCAGTCCCGTACCGGGTCCGGCCGCGAGCCGCGCGCCCGCCGGTCGAGGTCCCGGTAGGACACGATGTCCACCGGCCCGCGCCGTGCCGGGACGGCCCGCGGGCCGTCGCCGGTGTGCACCGCCCTCGAACTCGTACGCTGGGCGGGGATGTTCGGGACGGTCGCGGCCGGCCGGGCGGCCGCGGCCTGTTCCGCGGCCGGCCCCGCGACCGGCTTCCCCGCGACCGGCTCCCCCGCGTCCTCCCGCCCCCCGGTCCGGGAGGACGCGCCCGCCCTCCTGCCCTCCGCGGCGACCGGGACGGTCACCACGGCGCGCAGGAGCGCGCGGTCCGCGCGAGCCGCCACCTCGGACAGCCGGTCCTCCGGGACGGCGGCCACCGCCGCGTGCGCCAGGGCCCGCCCGGGATCCCGGATGCCGCCGGGTACGACGACCACGCCGAGCCGCCACGCGGCGTGGCACAGCACCACCGCCTCCGGGCAGTCCGGCAGCAGCAGCGCCAGGTGGTCGCCGCGCCGCAGGCCCAGCCGGGACAGTGCCGGGGCGAGTCGTGCGGCCGTCCGGCGCAGCGCGCGGAAGCCGGTGCGGTGCCCCCGGGCGGCCAGGGCCGTGCGTCCCCCGTACCTGCGGGCCGCGCCGTCGAGCAGGTCGGGCAGCGTCTCCCGGGGCACGGGCAGGGACCACGGGACGCCGTGCGGGTAGAAGCCCACGCCGGGTTCCTCGGCGGGCCGTCGCTCGAACAGATCCGTCATGCCGGGATGGTGGCCCATGGCACGCTGTGCCCACTTGTGTGCGGACGCGCAGGGACGAACCGTATCGTTGTCACTTGCATAACAAGCATCGCTGCCGGATCTGTCGGACACCGACGTGCCCGGGGAATTTACTCCCCGGTAAGGTCACGGGGCCCGCCTTTGATGTCCCTGACACCGAGGGAGCCCCATGGACGACGCCCGCACCAGGATCCCGCACGGACCGGACCACGCCCGCACCACGGATCTCCCGGCCGAACTCCAGGACCACCTGCGGCCGTTCCTCCGCGAGATCACCCAGGACGTCGTACGGGCCATCCGCACCGAGATCCCCGAGTACGCCCGGCCGACGGACGAGACGTACATGCACGTGGTCAACCGGGGCGTCGAACAGGCCCTGGAGGGCTTCCTGTCCCGCCTCTCCGGCTCGGGGACCGACTGGGACGACGTCAGGGCCACGTACCGGCGCATCGGACAGGGCGAGGCCGACGAAGGGCGCAGCCTCGACTCCTTCCAGGCGGCGCTGCGGCTCGGCGCGCGGGTGACCTGGCGCCGGGTGAGCGAACTCGTCGACGTCCACCGGCTGCCGCCGCAGGAACTCATCGCGTTCGGCGAGACCATGTTCCTGCACCTGGACGAGATGGCGGCCGCCACCACCAGCGGCTACACCGAGGCCCGGCTGCACGCCGCCGGCGAACTCCAGCAGCGGCGCGGCCGGTTGATCGACCTGCTGACCGGTGACGCGGCCGTCTCCCCCGAGGCGGTCGCCGAGCTCGCCCGCACCGCGCAGTGGCCGCTCCCCCGGGACATCGCCGTCGTCGTCACGGAGCACACCGGGGAGCCCGACACGGTCAACCGCATCGTGCCGCCGGAGTTCCTCGCCCGGCTCGACGGCCGGCCGGGCGTCCTCGTGGTGCCCGATCCGGAGGGACCGGGCCGCGAACGGGCCGTCGCCGGGGTCTTACGCGGCCTGCGCGGCGCGCTCGGCCCCACCGTCCCGCTCGACGCGGGCGCCCGCTCACTGCGCTGGGCCCGCGACGCGCTCGACCTCGCGCAGCGCGGCATCCTGCCCGGCAGCGGCCTCGTCCGCTGCGCCGACCACCTGACCACCCTGCTGCTGTTCCGCGACGAGGAGTTGGTCGACGAACTGGCCCGGCAGCGCCTCGCCCCGCTCGACGCCGTGCGCTCCCCGCAGCGTGAACGGCTCGCCGAGACGCTGCTGTGCTGGCTCAGCTGTGCCCGCAACGCCAGCGAGGTCGCCCAGCGCCTCGCCGTGCACGCGCAGACGGTGCGCTACCGGCTGCGCCAGCTGGAGGAGGTGTTCGGCGAGGAACTGCGCGACCCCGCCGCCCAGTTCGAGATGCAGGTCGCCCTGCGCGCCCGCGAACTGCGCCGTCCGGCGAACTGAACGGCGCACGCCCCCGAGGTCGAGCCTCCCTCCTGCGAACTGAGCCTCACCCGGCGGGGCGGGCGGCTCACTCCCCGGCGGACCGCTCGTCGAGCACCGTCACGAAGGCCGAGGCGACCAGGGCGACGGCGGGATCGTCGTCGCGGGTCAGGCTCCGGAGGACCTCCCGCACGCCGTCCCCCGGCAGCTCGACGAGTGCCTGGAGCAGGCGGATCCGGGTCGCGGAGCCGACCGCAGGGGCGGCGAGTCGGGCGGTCAGCGCGGCGGTGACGCGGTCCGCGAGGCCGTGGTGCCGGGACAGCGATGCCAGTACCTCGGCCGCCTCCACGTCGTGGTCTCCCGCGACCACCATGGCGACCAGCACCGGGACGGCATCCCCGGCGCCGCGCCGCCCCAGCGCCAGCGCCGCGTGCCCGCGCACCGTCGCGTCCTCGTCCCCGAGCGCGTCCGTCAGCGCCACGGCGGCCCCCGGCGCGTCCGCTCCCAGCTCGACGACCGCCCGCACCGCGCGACGTCGGACGGCCGCGTCCTCCGCGTCCAGGCCGGCGGCCAGCGACGCCACCGCCCCACCGTCGTCGGCCGACCGGGCGAGCGCCCAGCGCAGGGCGCCCGCCACGTGCGGATCCGACTCGGCGAGCACCGCCTCGGCCAGCAGTTCGGTGGCGCCGTCACCACCACCGGCCGGGCCGAGCACCGCCTGCTGCCTGCGCGCCGCGCTGGACGAACCGAGGCCCTGCATCAGGGCGACGACACGCAGGACGTCCTGCCAGTCGACGGGCTCCGACGCGTCGATCGCGCGCAGCCTGTCGAGCAGCTCGCGCTCCCGCTCCAGCCGGTCCTCCGTCCACCGGATCAGATCACCGACCAGCGCGGACGGGGTGAAGTCAGGATCCTCGAGCGCCCGCCCGATCTGCTGGAGCGAGAGCCCGAGGGACCGCAGGCTCTGCACGTGGAAGATCCGGCGCACGTCCTCGGCGGAGTACTCCCGGTACCCGCCGACGGTCCGGCCGGTCGGCCGCACCAGCCCGAGGGCGTCGTAGTGGCGCAGCATCCGGGTGCTCACCCCGGAGTGCCGCGCCACCTCACCGATCAGCATGCCGCGCCCCCTCGGAAGCAGCTGCCACGGCTGTCCCGTCCCCGTGCTCCCCGACGGGCTGCGCGGTCGCGGCGGCCACCTCCGCGGCGGCGAGCCGTTCCGGGCCGAGGGCGACGACACGTTTCGCCTCCTCGACGGCTGCGTCGAACCCGGCCTCCGGGTCCCGGCGCAGCAGTTCGGTGGCCGCGGCGTGGGTGGCCACCTCGGGGTCGGGGTCCGCCGCGGCCTTCTCCAGGGCGGGCGACACGGCGTCCCCCAGGTCCACGAGGGCCCGGCTCAGGCTCAGCCGCACGTCCCGGTCGCCCCGCCCGAGCTGCTCCACGAGCACGTCACCCAGGCGGGCCCGCTCCTCCTCGTCCTCGGGCACGAGAGCCACCGCCGTCCGCCACGCGGTGCGCGCCACCTCGTCGTCGGCGTCGTGCAGCAGCGAGCGGCCGATCCAGGCGTACGCACGACGGTCACCGATCTTGGACAGCGTGTGCAGCGCCTGGCTGCGGGCCTGGGCGCGCCCGGAATCCAGCTCCGTACGCAGCCGGGGCAGCGTGAGGTCCGCCGGGAGGCGGATCAGCGCCCAGGTCAGCATGTCCCGCACGAAGAAGTCCGGCTCGACCGCGCACCGCTCGACAAGCGTCTCCAGCAGGGCGGGGTCCGCCGCCGAACCGGCCGCCATCGCCGCCTGCAGCCGCACCGACGACGTCTCGGCACTCAGGGCGGCGGCCACGCGGGACTGCTGCGGGGTTCCGTTGGTCGGGTTGATCGAAACCACCTCCAGCACCCAGGGGACACCTTGCCACGATGTCAGGGTCAAGCCCGGGTCGCGCTCTCTCCGCATCCGGTGGCTGGTAGCGCGTCCTCCGCCCACACCGTCTTGCCCGGGCCGTCGCACCGCGGATACCAGCCCCAGCGGGCAGCCAGCCCCGCCACCAGCAGCAACCCCCGGCCGCCGAGGTCCCCCGCCCCCGGCGCCCGCACCTGGGCCGGTTCGGGCGGGGTCCGCTCGCCCCGCGTGTCGGTGACCTCGATGCGCACCGTGCGGGGGCATGCCGTCACCTCCATGCGGAGGTGGAAGCCCCGGCCGCCCACACGACCGTGCCGTACGGCATTCGCGGCCAGCTCGCCGACGACCACCACGACCTCCTCGTGCGGATCGGTCCCGTACGGGACACCCCAGGTGTCCAGCCGGTGCGCGGCCAGCCGGCGGGCCAGGCGCGCCCCGCGCGGGGTGGAGGTGAAGCGCATCTCGAAGGCGCGGCCCGACGCATCGGCCTCAGCCGCGGACCGCACGGTGCCGACGGCACCCGGGAGTTGATTCGTCACGCCCTCCACCGTCCCGTCGGCCGCACGGCGTGACCAGCGGCGACCCGACGACGCGGTCCGTTGTACGCGCACCACCTCCCCCCGTACGCGGCGCGGTGCGTGACGGGACCACGGGCGCCCGCCGTTGTGCACGGGAGGCGACAGGGGACACGGATGACCGAAGCTACGGAGCCGGGGGGCGAGGCCGTCATGGCCGACGACACGGACGGGACGACGGCCGACACGTCGGGGCAGGCGGTCGTCGCCGCGTTCGGGCAGACACTGAAGACACTGCGCCTGCGAGCGGGCCTGGAACGCGAGGAGTTCGGACGCCGCATCGGCTACTCGGCCTCCACGATCGCGTCGTACGAACAGGGCCGGCGCATCCCCTCACCGAGGACCATCGAGCGCGCGGACGAACTGCTGGGCGCCGACGGTCTGCTCACGGTGTGGAAGGAGCAGGTGGAGCGGGCGCAGTACCCGGTGTTCTTCCAGGGGATGGCGAGCCTGGAAAAAGTGGCCATCGAGCTGTTGTCGTACGACACGCTCGTGGTCAAGGGCCTCCTCCAGACAGAGGCCTACATGAGGGCCGTGCTGGCTATGCGGCGACCGCCCCTGGACCAGGAGACCATCGAGCAGCGGGTCGCGGCACGCCTCGCCCGCCAGGACATCTTCGACCGGCCGTCCGCGCCGTTGCTGAGTTTCGTCATGGACGAGTCGGTGCTGCGGCGCCCGCTGGGCGGAACCCGCGTGCTGCGGGAGCAGTTGGAGCACTTCCTCGTCGTCGGCCGGAAACGCAACGTCGAGATCCAGATCGCTCCGCTCCGCTGCGAGGAGAGCGCGGGTGTGGACGGTCCGTTCACGGTCGTCACGCGTGACGACGGCAGGAAGTTCGCGTACACGGAGGCCCAGGGAACCAGCACTCTCCAGACCGACCCGCAGCAGACGGCGCTAGCCGCCGCCCGCTATGGGATTATCCGATCCCAGGCTCTCACCCCGAGAGAGTCCCTGGAGTTCATCGAGAGGCTGCTGGGAGACCAATGAACACCACCGAGTCCTCACCCATCGCGCTCGACTTCACCTGGCGCAAGAGCAGCTACAGCGGAGCAGAGGGCGGCGACTGCGTCGAGGTCGCCGCCGGTACGGGGTCGGTGCACATCAGGGACTCCAAGGCGATGACCGGTCCCGTCGTCACCGTGTCCCCCGAGGCCTGGGCGGACTTCGTCACCCACGCCTGACGCCGCCCCACCCCGCTCCGTCGAAGCGGGAGCCCTGCCCTCCACTTCGGACGGCAGGGCTCTCAGCTGTCCGGGGGCACTCCCGCCAGGTCGATCTAGTGGGTCGGGAGAGGCGGAACACGGGCGGTGAACGCGCTCGCCATCCACCGTCCTCAGCTGCCGAGGTCCGACTGCACGACCTTGCGCAGCTCTTCGAGGTATGCCTCGAACCGCTCCCGCCCCGAGGGGGAGAGGCGGACTCTGGTGACGGCATGCCGTCGCTCGCGGAACTTGGCGATCTCCACGAGTCCTTCCTTCTCCAGGATCGCCAGCTGACGCGAGAGTTCCGACGTCGACAACTCCAACCCCTCTTGCAGCGCTGAAAAGTTGACCTGCTGTACGTGGCGTAGCGCGCCCAGGATGGCCAGCCGGTTGGGTGAGTGCATCACCGTCGACAGTCGGGCGCGCGGTTGCGGTGACACGTCAGCGCCTCCACCGCAGGACGAGGTAGGCGGCCAGCAGCGCCGCCGGCACGGCCGCCGCTACCCATGCGGCGGCCGTGTCCGCCGAGTTGCTCCACACCACCTTGAGACCCGGGATCGCCAGGGTGACCGGCACGAAGAGGAACACGACCTCCTCGACCTTGGTGTGCGGCCTCCGGCCAGGTCTCCTGAGATGGAACCACCGCCACCGCAACACCAGGGCGAGCGACGCCGCTAGCACGAGACACCCGACGAGCAGCGGGACTCGGTTCGCTCCGGCCACCGCGAGCACGGTGAAGAGCACCGCCACGGACAGGACCGTGAGGACACGTTCTCCCGCTGAAGCCGCCTGCGTCAGCGTCGGAGCCTCGTCGATGACCCGCAGTTGCTCCGCGAGGTCCGGATCCTGCCCCATGGGCGACCTCCAAGCTCTGGTTTCTCCCAACAGAGTACGCACCTAGTTTCCAAAAGTGCAACTAGTGTCCTTACAGGGAAGTGACGAGACGTCATGGAGTCACGACTCCCAGAACCAGGGACCGGAGCAGGGGCTGGGCAGGGCTGGGCAGGGGCCAGTGAACGGGCCGGTGGTTGCACACCCCCGCCCCCTCAGCGGCACGGCATGCTCATGTACAGGGCCTGCTCGCCCTCCGACGCGGTGCCCTCGTACAGGGCCGTATCCAGGCCGCAGAAGGTGAAGCCCATCCGCCGGTACGCGTGGACGGCGGGTGCGTTGATGTTGCTGACCTCCAGCCAGAGGTGCCCGGCGCCCCGCGCGCGGGCGAACTCCACCGCGAGCGCCATCAGGGCCCTGCCCACCCCGCGCCCCCGGTGCTCGGGGGCGACCTCGATGTCCTCGACGACCAGGCGGCGGTTCCAGCCGACGTAGGAGACGGCGACGAACCCGACCGGCGCACCGTCGGGCGTAAGGGCGACGTAGGTACGGGAGTTGTCGTCGTCCGCGTCGGCCTCGCCGTCGCCGTCGTGGGCGTCGGCCGGGAACACCTTGGTGACGGGCGGGTCCACCGGGACCTCCCGCAGCGCGAACCCCTCCTCGGTGAGGGTGACGCGGAAGACCGTGTCGGTGGTGAAGGAGCCGTCCAGTGCCCCGAGGGCCTCGGCGTCCTCCGGGAGGGCCGTGCGGTATCGGTAGGCGTAGTCGTCGACGGTGATCACGACACGACGGTACGGCCGCCCGCGCCACGGGATCACGGCCCTGGGCGCCGCCGGCTCACAGACGGACGCCGCCTGCCCGTGACAGTGGCGCCGTACGGACCGTGGTGTGAGGGTGGGAGGGAACGGGGACCGTCTTCCGAGGAGCACCCCATGAACGTCACCATCGTCGGCGCGGGGAACATGGCGCGTGGCATCGGCACCCGGGTTCTGGCGGGGGGACACACCCTGCGCCTGCACGACCGTACGAAGGCCAAGGCGGAGGAGCTGGCCTCCGCCCTGGGCGAGGGCACTGCCGGGGCGGACGTCTCGGCGGTCGACGCCGACCGCGCGACCGACGCAGACGTCGTCGTCCTGGCCCTGCCCTATCCCGCCGGGCGCGACATCGCGGCGGCGTGGGCCGAGGACCTGGACGGCACGATCGTCGTCGACATCTCCAACCCCGTCGACTTCAGCACCTTCGACCGGCTGGTCGTGCCCTCCGGCACCTCCGCAGCCGAGCAGATCGCGGCCGCCGCTCCCAAGAGCCGGGTCGTCAAGGCGTTCAACACCACGTTCGCCGGTCCGCTCGCGGAGGGGAAGGTCGCAGGACGGCCGCTGGACGTCTTCATCGCCGGAGACGACGACGCGGCCCGGCAGACCGTGGCCGACCTCGTGACCGGGGGCGGGCTCCGCCCGCTGGACGTGGGGCCGCTGCACTGGGCGCGCAGCCTGGAAGGGTTCCAGCTGCTGCACATGGCGTCCCAGGAACGGCTCGGCCTGAACTGGTCCAGCGCTCTGACGATCATGACGTGACCTGACGTGACGTGACGCGGCGCCCGCGTCCGCCCCGGACGGGCGGGAAGGCGTGAGACCGGTGATGCGGAGGCGTTGATCACCTCGCACCGCCGGTCTCCCGCGTACACGCGCCAGTCGGACACGTACGTACCGCCGGCCCCCGCGCGACGCACGCCGGTCCGACACGTGCGCACCGCCGGCCTCCCGCAGGAGACCGGCGGTGCGCCGCCCGCGTCGCGCCTCGTCCCTCAGTGAGCGGCGACCGCCACCGCGCTCTCCGGGACGTCCTCCGCCGCAGTCCGCGCCTCCGCGGCACGGCCCTTGATCCCGGCGACCGCGACCACCGCACCGATCAGGCAGAGCACGCCGGTGACGGTGACGGCCGAGTGCAGGCCGTTGACGAAGGCCTGGCCGCTGCCCTCCACGACCGCCGCCCGAAGCGGTCCGGGCATGTCGGAGGTGACCGGCGCGATGCCCATCGCCACCGCGTCCTCCGCCTTCTGCAGACCCTGCGCCACGGACGCGGGAACCCCGGCTCCGGTCAGCTCACCGAACAGCGACGAACCGGCCTTGCCGGCGATCACCGTCACCAGCACGGACGTGCCGAGCGCACCGCCGACCTGGAGCGCCGTGGACTGCAGGCCGGAGGCCACTCCGCCGTCCCTGACCGGCGCGTTGCCGATGATCGCGGCGGCGGTGGCGGGCAGCACGATGCCGACACCGAGCCCCATCGCGATGTACGACGGCCACATCGTCGCGTAGGACGAGTCGACGGTCCACGTCAGCATGCCGAACATGGCCGCGGCGGACAGGCACAGCCCCAGCGGGATCGTGGCCCGCGGCCCGAACCGCGCGGTCAGCTGAGAACCGATCGGGGAGGCGAACAGGGAGGCGATCGACATCGGCAGGGTGCTGATGCCGGCCTCGACCGGCGTGTAGCCGCGCACGTTCTGCAGGTACAGCATGATGAAGAAGATGCCGCCGAGCATCACGAAGAAGTTCAGCACCGTCATCACCGTGCCGGTGGTCAGCGAGCGGTTGCGGAACAGCCGCATCGGCAGCAGCGGATGCGCCTGCCGGGTCTCGTACCGGCCGAAGACGACGAGCAGCACCAGCCCGAGGGCGATGGAGCCGAGGGTCCCGCCGGACGTCCAGCCCCAGGTCTCGCCCTTGACGATGCCGAAGACGAGCGCGAGCAGTCCCGCGGCGAGGAGGACGACACCGGCGATGTCGAAGCGCCCGCCGCCGTCCGCGTTCCTGGACTCCTTGAGCACCGCCATGCTGAACAGCAGCGCGACGATCCCGATCGGCGCGTTGAGGTAGAAGACCCACGTCCAGTCGACGTGCTCGACGAGCAGGCCGCCGACGATGGGGCCGAGCGAGGTGGAGACGGCCGAGACCATGCCCCAGATGCCCACCGCGAGCGGGAACCGCCGCGGCGGGAAGACGGCCCGCAGGATGCCCAGGGTGTTGGGCATGAGGATGCCGCCGCACAGGCCCTGAAGGGCACGGAAGGCGATGACGCCCTCGATGCTGCCCGCAAGGCCGATGGCGACCGAGGTGACGACGAAGCCTCCGACACCGACAAGGTAGTAGAAGCGCCGGCCGAACCGGTCGCCCAGCTTGCCGCCGAGGATCATCGAGGCGGCGAGCGCGAGCAGGTAGGAGTTGGTGACCCACTGGAGCTCCGCCGTGGTCGCCCCGAGGTCCTTGCCGATCGCCGGGTTGGCGATGGCGACGACGGAGCCGTCGAGCTGCACCATGAGCAGGCCGAACGACACGGCGATCAGCGCGAGCCAGGGATTGCCCCGGCGGCCGGCGGGCTTGCCGGTGTCTGCCAGGGGGTCCGGAGCGGGATGGGCCACGGAAGTGGACGTCATGAAGAGAGCACGTTTCTTTCTCGGAACGGACGCGCGCACCGCACGACGAGCGGCCGGTCGACCAGGACCGGCGACCGGCGCACACGGGGTGCGGGCACTACGGGGTGAGGGGAACTACGAGGGTGAGGTGAACAACGGGGTGAGGTGAACTACCGGGTGCGGAGAACGACGGGGCACGCGGGACCACGACGTTCGGGACGCACCGGATGACCGGCACGCACCCCTGAGGCGCACGCGCGGGAGACACACAGCGCCCGAGCAGGCCGACGCCTCGGGAGAGGGATGGGGTGGAACGGAAGGCAGGAAGAGCAGGAAGAACGGACGGACGGACGGACCGGAAGAAAGGCAGAGATGCAGGCGGGCGGCAGGCAGACGCCGCAACGGCAGGGCCAGGACGAGGGCCCGGCCCTCGCGCCCGCCCTCACCCCCTCACCCCGCGTGCACGTGCTCGGCGGTCCGGCCCGTCAGCCCGCCGCGGGGTGCAGGTTGCGCGTGAGCGAGTTGAGCGCCCCGATGGCGGAGCCGAGCGCGTCCATCTCGCCCTCGGTCAGGGTGCGCAGCGCCTCACCGAGGTAGCCGCGCTCCAGGGCGGTCACCTCGGCGATGCGCTGCCGGGCGGTCGCCGTGAGGTGGAGACGGGCGATGCGCCGGTCGGTGCCGTCCTGCCGGCGCTCCAGTTCTCCCCGCTCCGTGAGCTGGGAGACCAGGGCGCTGACGTTGTTCGGCTTCATCAGCAGTGCGGCCGCCGCCTCGCGCACCGTGGTGCCGTCGTGCTGGGCGACGTACCGCAGCAGCGCGAGCGGGCCCTCCGGCGGTTTCGGATGGGGGTAGCCGGCGGCGATCCGCCGGTCCAGGGCCCGGTGCAGGGCAGGCAGGCAGGCCGCGAGCTCGGAGGCGACGCGGTCGATGCGCTGTTCGGAGGCACTGCTGTCGGACACACCCCGGATATTAGGTATGAGGACATACCTAAGTCAAACGGTCCGTGCGCACAGGCGGACGGCACGGCACCGCACGGTCCGCATCGGTCGACCCGCCCCTCGCTCCCGGCCGGGAAGGCGACGCGACGCGGCACGCTCAGAACGCGTACCGCACCCGCAGCCAGGGCGCCCGGGCCGCGATCAGGTCCCGCAGTTCCGCCACGGCACGGCGCTTGACGTCGCGGGCGTAGCGGACGTTGAGGTCGCCGTTCTGCGAGCGCTTCGCCTCCTGCACCTCGGGCCGCCACAGCACCTCCTCCGCCCGCGGATGCCAGCCGAGGTTGACATCGTGCAGCGCCCGGTTGTGGGTGAGCATGATGACCTCGCAGGCCGCCTGCTCCTTCACACGGGCGGGCAGCACGTCGTCGAGGTGGGTGAGCAGGTCGGCCCAGTCCCGCTGCCAGCCCTCGCGCAGGACGACGGGCGAGAGGTTGAAGTGGACCTCGTAGCCCGCGTCGAGGAAGTCGGCCGCGGCAGCGATGCGCTCGGCGACCGGACTGGTGCGCAGATCCAGCAGCCGGGAGTCGTCGGCGGGCATGAGCGAGAAGCGCACCCGGGTACGCCCCTGCGGGTCGAGGGCGAGCAGGTCGGGGTTGACGAACTTGGTCGCGAAGGACGCCTTCGCCGTCGGCAGGCCCCGGAACGCCGTGATCAGGTCGGCCGTGTTGTCGCAGATCAGGGCGTCGACGGAGCAGTCACCGTTCTCGCCGATGTCGTAGACCCACGCCTCGGGGTCGCACTGGTTGGGCTCGGGCTTCGGCCCCTGCGCCCGTACGTGGCGCCGGATGTGCGCCACGATCGCCTCGATGTTGGTGAACAGGGTGATGGGGTTGGCGTACCCCTTGCGCCGGGGGACGTAGCAGTACGCGCAGGCCATGGCGCAGCCGTTGGAGGGGCCGGGGGCGATCCAGTCGGCGGACCGGCCGTTGGGCCGGGTCGTGAGCGACTGCTTCACCCCCAGCACCAGCGTCTCGGTCTTGACCCGCACCCAGCGGGAGACGTTGCCGTCGTTGCCGTGCAGGGAGGGGATGCGCCAGTGGCCGGGCACCTCGGTGACCCGGACCCCCGGGAACCCGGCGACGATCTGGGCACCACGCGGGGAATCCAGGGCGGCCGGCTCCGCATAGATCTCCCGGACGTCCAGCATCCGGCGGGCCTGCTCACTGTCCCGGAACGGCTGCCGGGGCGAGGGTGCCGACGCCGGTTCCGGCACCGCGTCGGCCCACCCGAACAGGGTCTGCTGCTCGGGCTCCCCGGGGGCGGGCCGTCGCCTCGGGTGCTCCACGTACCGTTCCTCTCCTCGCCTGCGCGCCCTCCGGGTTCCGGGTTCCGGGTGGGTCCGACGGGGAAGGGCGAGGTGTTCCAGTATCACCCGGTAAGGACGTTACGCGGCGTACACCGCGTTCGCCCGGCCTCCGCCGCTCCGCCCCCCTCACCCCCCGCCCGCCGACGTCGGCCGGGCACACCCGGCGCGGCGGGCTGCTCCTCGCCTCACGCCGCACCTGCTGCACCAGCGGTGCACACTGGACGGATGGCAGATCCGGAGCACCGGGAGCAGGGCCAAAACCGGGAGCGGGAGCAGGGCCCGAACCCAGAATATGGCCGAGACCTGAACCGGGAGCAGGGCCGGCGGTTGGAGCAGGTCATCATGGACCTGCTGGAGCAGCGTGCGGCGACCTCCTCGATCTGCCCTTCCGACGCCGCGCGCACGGCCTACGAGGGTGACGACGACGGCTGGCGGGCGCTGATGGAACCGGCCCGCCGGGCCGCCTGGCGTCTGGTGTCGGCCGGCAAGGTGGAGGTGACCCAGAAGGGCCGCCCCGTCACGGAGGAGTCCGCCCGGGGCCCCCTCCGCATCCGCCGCGCCAGGCACCCCTAGCCCTCCCGGCTCCCGCATCGCGGCCGACGCGGCTCTCCCCCGAGGCTCGTCTCCCGCCCGCGTCGCGTACGACTCCCGAGGCGAACCGCGGGCACGGCTCGCCCGGAACACTGCCCACCCCCGCGCGCGACGGTGACGATGCGGCGGACATGTCATGGGCTCGTCACAGTGACGTAGCGAGGCCGGGTCCCGCGCACCCTTCAGGGCGCGATGACCGTGACATGGACAGACAGCAACCGTCCGTGCACGCCCACTCACCGGGAGACCCGATGACCGCTACCACCGTCCCCACCCGTCGCCTTCTCCGCCTCCGGGGCACCTATGCCCTGGGGGCCGCGGTGCTCGCCGCACTGCTGACGACCACCGCCTGCGGCCCCGACCAGGGCGATGGCACAGACACCTCGAGGCCCTCGGAGCGCACTGGCGCCAAGGGGCCGTCGGCCGAGGCCTCGCCCGGCGCTGACAAGGACGACGACCGCAACGGCGACGGCGGGGATGCCCCCGCGACCGACGACGGAACCGTATCCCTCTGCACCCTCGGCGACCTGTCGATCTCCGCCTCCCACTACGGCGCGCACGACGAACCGGTCCGTCACCTCCTCCTCGTCGCGACCAACACCGGCGACACGAAGTGCGACGTCCAGAACGCGCCCGAGGTCACGCTCGGGGACGGCCAGGGCCCCGCCCCCGTCCTGGAGGGCACCGCCAACGACGAGGTGATCACCCTCGCCCCGGGCGAGAAGGCGTACGCCGGACTGCGCGCCACCGGCGGGCAACAGGACACCTACGACGTGACGTCCATGAAGGTCACTCTGGGCAGCCCCGGCGGTGAGGCCGAGGCGGAGGAACCGGTCGACCTCCCGATGCCCGTCGCGTCCTTCCCCGCCGACGACGGTCAACGTGTCACCCACTGGGCCGGCACCGAGGGCCTCGCCATGCGCCCCATCACGCACTCCTGACACAGGAGCGGGGCGGGCCGAGGGCGGTCACGACCGCCGACACCGGCACGAACGCCCAGGCAGCCGCTTCGGGGCCACGGCCTCGGGGCGTGCCCTCTCCGCCCCGCACCCGGTGAGCAGCAGGGGCGACGTTGAGCAGCAACTCGTGCTCATGCCCCGAGACAAACGCTCAAGAAGCGTCAACGGGTTCCAGCACGGGCCGCTCAGGAAGCCCACCGTTCTTCTGACAGCGCAGTTCCTTGGCCATGGCCAGGGCGACAGAATGAGCCACCGTCGCATATGCGTCCTTCAACGCCTTGACGTTCTCTTCAGGCTCCCTCGCAACAGCCCAATGCTCCACCATGATGATGAGGTGCGCCAATCCCAGCGAGTCGGGCAATCTGGCTCCACGGCACGAAAAGAACACCATCGCCTTGTCGACCGCCGCCACCGTCCGCTCACCCATGTTCAGCTCGGTGAATTTCGACGCCGGGGAACCTGTCGGGGGATTAGGGCTCGCACCCCAACTAATCCTGATTTCAAAACCGGGTTTTCCAATCGGAGTGTAGACACCACAGATGTCGCGCCGCCCGACGTTGAGGTCGGGATACGCCTTGACAATATTTTCTGCGGCCCGCGCAACGGTGTACTCCTCAGTCGAAGCTTCGAACCGAGACGCCCCCGTGATCAACTCCAGCGCCCGCGACGCCTCGACAGAAATAGCATTTCCACCGCAAAGCTCTGTTCCCGCTACGACCTTGTAATCCTTCGGGACTTTCGGATTCCCGCCCTCTTTTTGATCCCCACTGCAAGCCGCGGATCCAAGGCACAACAAGCCAGCCAGAACACCTCTGAGAAGTCGCCCACGAACTGGCCTGAGATTGAATACCGAAAACCTCTTCATGCGCATCTTCCCACTAGAATCAACCCGTCTCCGGTTGATTTCCTACCTGCTGCGCCCGATCATTACCGGCCCCGTAACCAAGCAGCCTCGAATTTACCAAATCCTCCCGAAGCGTGCTGTCGTGTGAAATGTTGTGGCGCATCATGAAGCTCTCCAACGGAGCCTCGGTCATCTCCTCCCCGGCAGAATAAATCTTCTTCCTCTCTTGCTCGACAAGGTCCTCCACCTTTTCCTTGTGCTCGTCAACGGACTTGTCCGAGACTTCACCGACCAACTGGCTGATGGCCTGCTCAACCGCGCCACTGGCCGTGTCGGTCGCCACTGGGATGAGCACAGCGGCCGTACCGACGGCCGCTGTGGCAGGCAAGAAGGCCACACCGGCCGCGAGGGCCGCCGTGGCTCCGAACTCGACCCAACCCGCGCGCTGCGCGACCGCCTTCTCATAGTCCTCATGGGTCTTGAGGTGGGTCGCCTCCACCTGGTCGGCCCGTGACTGGTCCAGCATCCCCTGTACCTCGGCGCCCACACGCACGGCCGCCCTGGCGGGCCCTTCCTTGATCCCGTCCGGGCCCACGGTCCCCTCCAAGGCGCTGCGCGTGTATGCCTGTTCCGCGGTCGAAAGCGTCGCGTAGGCATCGGGATGCTGGCCCAAAGCAGTCAGGAAACCTCGGACAATACTCCGCCCGTCCCCGTCCTCGGTGTCCGCGAAGTCGATGCGCCCCTCCGGGTTTCCTCCCGGTGCGAACACGCTGTCCCGATGGTTCTTGTCCAGGGCCCAGTTGATGTCGTCGATGTACCCGGCGCCCATGATGCCCAGGCTGTCGGACATCACCTCGTGCTGCTGGAGCAGAGCCGGGTCGGCGCCGTACTTCTCCATGACCTGTTGCATGACAGCGGCATTCTCCGCGTCCCGCACCACGTGAGGGTCCGGGACTCCGGCCGGGTAGCCGAGGGTCGCCGCCTCCAGGGCGTGACCGAGGGCGTCCGGCATGTGATCGAGTGACGCCTCTCGTTCCTTCAGGTCCGGCGAGTTGACGTCGCCGAAGGACTCCCACTCCTCGTTCGCGAAGAAGTCGAGGTAGTTCTTGATTTCTTCCCCGTCCTTGTCCTTGCCCAGGTCGGCTGTGGCACCAGGGTTGACCGTGCCGTCCTCGTTGTAGGCCGTGGGAGTGTCCGTGAAGAACTTCTTCGCGGCGTCCGGACTGTTGCCGAGCGCCTCCAGCATGGCGGTGGTCGGGTCGTACCCGGCCCCGTTGACCCCTGAGGGGTTGAACGGATTCTTGTCGGGGCCGTTGAGGATTTTGCTGCCGGCGAAGAGCTGCGGATTCTTCTGATGCAGCTGCGCCACGTGTTCGGCGATCGGGTTGAGGAACTTCGCGTCATAGTTCCCGTACCGCATGATGCCGCCCAGCAGCTGGTACCCGAACGGGCGACCATGGTGGTACTGGTCCAACGAAATGCGCTCCGTGCCCAGCCTGCGCAGTTCCGGGCCCCACTTGTCGGTGAAGTCCTTGTCATGAGAGGCAGTCGCCAGGTTGAGGCCGAGGTTCTTCTGGAGGTCCTGGACGTCCTTGAGGCGTTGTGGGTCGACCTCGCCGAAGTCGTGTGTGTCCGTCGCGAGCTGGCCGAAGAACGCCAGCGCCTTCTCCGGCCCCAGCCTGTTGTAGAAGAGCTGGGCGAACTCGGCCGACTTGCTGTTGTCCGCCAGCAGTTCGTTGAGCTGCTGAAGCTGCGCGTGCGTGAGGTCCCGGCCCTTGGAGGCCAGGGCGACCGCGCGGGCGGCTTCCTCTTGGTCCAGCGTGGTGTACCTCGGAGCGCCGAAGTCCTTGCGGTCGGTGACGTTGGCCTCGAGGGTGTTCTTCAGGCTGACGTCTGTGTCGTTGCAGTTGTCGACGATGAGGTCGATCCGCTTCTGCCACTCCACGACCGCCTGCCGCTCCTTGCGCAGAAGCTGGTCGTAGTCGGGTTCGTGCCGCGCTCCCTTGATCTCGGACAGCGGTTGCCGTGGCGTCACCTTCCCCTTGCCATCCACGCGAACGCCGGCCGCGGGCCCCTCGTCGTCGCGAATGGCGATCAGGTCGGCCCTGGCCTTCTTGATGGCCGCGTAGCCCTCGTTCAGGATCCGGTGCACGCCCTTGGCCTCGGCCACGGCGTCCGTGAACTCCTTGGCCGTCTTGCCGATGAACTCCTTGGTGACACCCGCGTTGACGCCCTGCCAGGTCGCCCCGTCGGCCTTCTTCTTCATCCCGTCGCGGGCGTCGGTGGCGAGCTTCTCCAGCTTCCCCGCCATCTCGGACCAGTCGTCGACCGCCGCCTTCAGCTTGGTCAACGGGGCGTCGATGATGTCCTCGTACTTCAGCACGTCGCTCCCCCGAGCCTTACTTCATGTACTCGCTGAGCACCGAGATGCGCAGCAGTTCTCCTTCGACCTTCGCCTCGTCCTTGGCGTGCTGCGCCTTGCTGAAGTCGAGGTGGTTGGAGATGCGCGCGCAGGCGTCCAACAGGGTCTTCAGGTGTGTCTGCCAGCGGTCGTGGACCTTCAGCACGGCCGAGCCGCTCTCGAAGTTGACGTTGGTCAGCGCCGTGGCCGCGTCGAACGTGGCGGGACGGGCGATGTCGCCCTCCTTGGTCAGCCGACCCAGCAGGTCGTAGGCGTCGTTGCCGATGGCGCCCAGGTCGTCCCGGTTGACCACCAGGTCGTATTCTCCGTCGGCCGCGCTGCTGTTGATCTGTGTCGTCGTGCGACGAGCAGCCGCCGCGCGCAGCTCCGCCCAATCCTGCTCGAAAGTCATACACAGCCCCCGAAGTCCATCGCCCGGCCAACCGATCACTACACGATACGCAGACGGTCGGCTGCCTGATCACCGCTGCTCTGCCCGCCGTTCGGCCGTGGTCGCCAGCAGCCGCACCCGTGGAGCCGCTCAGTCATCGGCTGGACGAGGCAAGTTCACTCGGACGAGACTCGCCCGCACGTCGCCTTTGCCTCGTACCGTCGCGACCGCAGTGGCCGCCCATTGGTCGTGAGCCATGAGACCACGGAAGACCGCCGGTGGGCAGGTGATCGCTCCGGGGTGGCCGAATACCGTTTCGGTCTGCGAACGGAAGAACGACTGGTAGGGCTCGGATCACGGCCTCACGTTGCCGATCGCGCGGACCACCGTGCGCGGGCGGAAAGACGGCCGGCCGCGGCCCCCGTCACAGGACGGAGTCCGCGGCCGGCCGGATGCCAGGCGGAGGTCAGCCGCTGACCGTGATGTTCGAGCTGCCACTGCTCTGGTAGCCCTCGGTGGCCATGATCATGTAGTACCTGAACTGGCCCAGGTTCATGCCCGCGCGCGCCCAGGCGTCGAAGTGGTTCCCGGTGGTGATGGTGCCGGAGCCGATCACCTTCGACTGCCGGACGCTCCAGTACTGGTCGAAGGTGCGGGTGCCCTCCACGGAGGGGGCGTTGTACCGCGTCGTCTTGTAGATGTCGTACGTGCCGCCGTCGCTGTGGACGGTGCCCCGGTACTCACCGGTGGGCCGGTAGCTGCCCCAGTTGTCGACGATGTAGTACTCGACCAGCGGGTTCGACGTCCAGCCGTAGAGGCAGCCGTAGCCGTTGCCCGACGGGTTGAAGTAGCCGCTGTACCGGACCGTCCGGCGCCCGCCGTTGGCCCAGCCCTTGCCCGCGACGAAGTTGCCGCAGTTGGTCCACTGGGTGCTGTAACTCCCGCCGCCGTTCAGCGTCATGGAGACGCGGCCGCCCCCGTCCGTCCAGAACGAGTAGTACATGCCGTCGTAGCCGGTCTGGTTGGTGGTGATGGTGGTGGCGGCGTGGGCCGTGCCGGGCAGCAGCAGCCCGGACGCGGTCGCGAGCGCGACGGTGCCGGCGCCGCCGAGGAAGCCTCGTCGGCTCAAGCCGCTGAAGGGGGCGGGGTTCTGCGGGTTCTGGTCCTGCTGGTTCTGGTCGTGCCGCTTGCCGTCCTGCTGCATGCGTCCTCCCGATGAAGGCTGGTGGGGGGCGGGCGGCTTCTGCTGCCCGTGGCCTTGCATGGAACTCGACGGGGGTCAGCCGTCGTCGCGCCGCGATGCCGGGACCGGTCGCCGTCCGGGTCACGGCCCGAGGAGCGCGACGTCTCCCGTCTGTCGGTGGCCACAGTTGTCGCAGAGCGCCATGAGCCTGTCAACACTTTCGACGGTCTTTCGGAAATTCCGGCGGACCGAAGGGAGCCAGCATGCACGCATCTTCCCAGTTCAGGCTGCCCCTCACGACTATCGATGTGAGATCGGGAAGTAGATCGAAGGGAAGGTGACGCAATCGCGTGCATGAGCAGCGAAAGTTTCGACCTGATGCGCGGCACACCTGACACTCCATCGGGAGCTGGCTTCGACCAGCCTTCACGATGCCTGCCGCCGGCCCTCTCGCAGCGAGGACCGCGCCTCGGCCGCCCGCCGGCTTCCGCAGCGGCGCCGGTTCCTTCCGCGGTGCGTGCTCACCTCTCGGCGGGGAGCCGGCGAGCGAAACGGCGGACGGCGTCGGTGAACGCATCCGGGTCGTCGAAGTTGGCCAAGTGCCGGGCGCCCGGGATCACTTCGACGCGAGCCTGCGGGTGCGCACGGGCGAAGTCCGCCTCTCCGGCCCGGAAGGCGGTGTCCTTCTCGCCGTTCAGGATGAGGACCGGAGCCTTCACATGGCGCATCGCATCGGCGTCGAAGCGCCCGAGTACCTCGCCCCAGGCTGCCGGCAAGGTGTGGAAGGCGTAGCCCGACCGGATGGTCGCCTCCACCACGTTTCGTGGGTAGAGCCGCCGTAGCAACCAGTCGTTCCACCTGGTCAAACGATCAGCGGGCACACGGGACACCAGACCGGCGACCAGCCGGTAGGGCGCCGCCCAGAGGCCGCGGGTGGAGGCACTGGCACCCGCCAGGACCAGCCCGCGCAGGCGTTCCGGACGGCACCGGGCGAACTCCAGCGCGGCGTAGCCGCCGAGTGAGTGCCCGACGACGAGGGCCGGACCGCGGCCGAGCGAGTCCACCGCGGACGCGATGATGTCCGTCGCCGCGCTCAGGCTCCAGGGCTGGGCCGAGCGCTCCCCGTGGCCCGGCAGGTCGACCGCGACGACCGGGAATTCGTCCCGGAGTGCGGCGACTTGGCTGCTCCACTGTCCCGCGCTGAAGCGCGTCCCGTGCACGAAGACCATGGGCACTGCGTCCGCTGCCATCACCACTCCCCCGGTTGACGCCGCCCTCGAGCGGCGTCATCACGTGCGCCGTTCTGCATGGGCACATGCCCGTATTCTCACCGCATTCGGACGCAGCTGTCTGTCCCCTCTCCCGGCCGCCGAACGTGTCCACGAGGAACTGCTGCCGTTCCTCCACAGCCGCATACTCCGCGATGCGCACGGATCGGCCCGGGAAGTCGAATCGCGGGGCGATGCCCAGCGGAGCGTCCACCGTCCGTCACCGTCGCATGCCAGTCGCCCGTCGAGGGTGAGTCTCCTGGTGAACGCCGCCTCGTGATGCCTCGTCCCGTCCGGTTCCTCGGCGGCGCGTTAATCCTGGTCTCAGGTCGGTCGGAGACAATGCGCGGCACAGGCATGGACTGGAAGGGGGCGGGCCGGCGTGCGGATCATGATCGCGGATGACGAAGCGGCCATCCGTGAGTCGCTGGAGCGGGTGCTCCAGGTCGAGGGGTACGAGACCTGCACCGTCGCCAACGGTTTCGCCGTGCTCGACGGCGTCGGTGTGGCCGGCGGTGACACGCTGGATCTGCTGATCCTCGACGTGATGATGCCCCGCCTCGGCGGGTTGGAGACCTGCCGGCGGTTGCGGGCCGCGGGTCTGGATCTGCCGGTGCTGATGCTGACCGCCCGGGACCAGGTCTCCGACCGGGTCACGGGACTGGACGCGGGCGCCGACGACTACCTGCCCAAACCGTTCGCCACCGAGGAGTTGCTGGCCCGGGTGCGGGCCCTGCTGCGCCGGCGCACGCCGGCCGACGAGGAGTCGCAGATCCTGTCGTTCGCCGACGTCCGCCTCGATCCCGACCGGTTCGAGGCGTGGCGGGGCGGGCGGCCACTGCGCCTGACGCGGACGGAGTTCTCCCTCCTGCACGTCCTCATGCGCAACGCGACCCGGGTCCTGACCCGCGAGGCGCTGTTCGAGGCGATCTGGGGCTTCGACATGAGCGCCACCGCCAACAACCTCCAGGTGTACGTGAGTTACCTGCGTCGCAAGATGGAGGCCGAGGGCGAGCCGCGCTTGGTCCACACGTTGCGCGGTCTGGGGTACACGTTGCGGGAGAGCGCTCCGTGAGCAGGCCCGCCGGCCGGGAACCGCGCCGGCTGACCCGATGGTGGCGCCGACGGTCCCTGCGGACCAGGCTGACGGTGATCGCGGCGACGGCCATCGCGGTCAGCGTGTTCATGGCCTTCCAGGTGGCCAGCGAACTCCTGGACCGGGAGCTGCGGGACAGCGTCGAGGAGCAACTGCGCGCGGACTCCCGCGTCCTGGCGGCAACGGCGCGGCGGGCCGGTCCGGCGCAGGTCGAGTTGCCGCCGTATCCCGGGTCCGGCCGGCTGGTGCGGGTCATCCTGCCCGACGGCTCGACCCGCACGCCGGCCGGCCAACCCGCGCTGCCCCCGGTCAGCGAGGACGCCGGGCGCGTGGCGCGGGGCGCGTCGGCCGACCTGATGGAGTCGGACGACAGCGACGAGGGCTACCTCATCCACACCCGGCGGGCGGGCGACGGCGCGGTCCAGGTGGCCCGGGTCGCCGACGACAGCCCGATCAACCAGTTCGGGTTCGGCATGCTGCTGATCGGGCTGCTCTGCGTGGTCGGCGGCGCCGTGGTCGGGCGTACCGTGGCGCGGGCCGGGCTGGCACCGATCGACCGGCTGACCGCCGCCGCGGTACGGGTCGCGCGCACCCGGGATCTCGACGCCGACATCCCGGACGAGGGCGGTGGGGAGATCCGGCGGCTGATCGGGTCGATCAACGACATGCTCGCCGCGCTCCGGGACTCGCGGCTGGCCCAGCGGTTGCTCGCCGAGGACGCCGCCCACGAGCTCAAGACCCCGCTCACCAGCCTGCGCCTCAACGTCGAGCTGTTGATCCGGCTCGATCGGCGCGGCACCCTGGACAGCGCACAGCCGGCGGAGAGCCGGACCCGGCTGCTCAACGATCTCGGCGCTCAGGTGGCCGAGTTGAGCACCCTGGCCGCCGAACTGACCGACCTGGCGCGCGGAGACGTCAGCGACGAGAACACCGAGCTGCTCGACCTCGCCGACGTCGTGGGTGCCGCCGCGACCCGGGCGCGTTCCCGGGTGCCCGACATCGAGGTCGTACTCGACGTGACCTCCGTGTGGGCGAGCGGGCGTCCCGCCGCGCTCCAGCGGGCGGTGCTCAACCTCATCGACAACGCGGGCAAGTGGTCCCCCCGCGGACCAGCCGGTCCAGGTCCGGCTCCGCGCCGAGGGCGGGTCGGCGGTGCTGGAGGTCGACGACGCCGGGCCGGGCATCGACGCCGCCGACGTACCGCGGGTGTTCGACCGATTCTACCGTGCCGACAGCGCCCGGGCGTTGCCGGGCTCCGGTCTGGGGCTGTCCATCGTGCAGCGGGTCGTCGACGCCCACGGCGGCCGGGTCACCGTCGCCCGCTCCGCACGCGGTGGCGCGCTGCTCCGGGTCGACCTTCCGGCCGCGGCCCCGCCCGCCCCGGTCGCGCGGCTCACCGACGGGGAGGACCTCGTCATACGGTGACCGGCATAGGCGACCGGCGTACGGCGACGGGGATACGGCGACCGGTCTGCGGTGACCCGCCCCGGCGGTGCGGCGCAAGACCCCGGCGGCAGGACCGCCGGGCCCCTGGCGGCGACCGCTGGGCGCGACCGCTGGGCATCCCTGGCGGCGACCGCTGGGCACCCATGGCGGGCGACCGCCGGATCCATGGGGGCAACCGCTGGACCCACGAAAGGGATCCGGGACGGGCCTGTATCCCCGTCCCGGATCTGGTCCGTGCCGCCGCACTCACCGTTGCAGCGCGGCCTCCTCGTCGGCGAGCCGCTGCTGACCGTCCGGCGAGTCCGCCGCCGGGCGGGACAGTCGGCTCGGCCACCAGAACCGCCGGCCGATCAGCAGGGTGAGGGCGGGCACCAGGACCGACCGCACCAGCAGGGCGTCGAGCAGCACGCCGAAGGCGACCAGGAACCCGACCTCGACCAGCATCACCAGCGGAAGGGTGACGAGGACCGCGAACGTGGCCGCCAGCACCAGACCGGCCGAGGTGATGACGCCGCCGGTGGCCGAAAGGGCCCGGAGCATGCCCCCTCCGGTGCCGAGGCCCACGGTCTCCTCACGGGCCCGGCTGGCCAGGAAGATGTTGTAGTCGATGCCGAGCGCCACCAGGAACAGGAAGGCCAGCAGCGGCACCGAGTGGTCGATGCCCTCGAACCCGAGGATCGTGTCGAAGACGAACACGCTGCCGCCGAAGGCCGCGGCGAACGAGACGATCACGGTGGCCATCAGGACCACCGGGGCCACGATCGCCCGGAGCAGCAGCCCGAGGACGATCAGGACGACGACGAGCATCAGCGGGATCACCAGCTTCTCGTCGCGGCTGGTGGTCGCCTCGGTGTCGAGGTTCTCCGCACTCGGCCCGCCGACCATCGCCTCCGCCCCGCTGACCGCGTGCACGGCGGTGCGCACCCGCCGGATCGTGTCGTACTCCGCGACGGTGTCCGGCGCGTCCTTCGGGAACACGGAGATGTGGGCCCAGCCACCGCTGGTCTGCTCCGGGACGGCCGTGGCCACACCGGGGGTGTCCTTGACGGCGTCGAGCACCTGCTCCTGGTGCGCCGGCCGCGCGACGACCGTCATCGGCTGGCCGCCGAGCTCCGGGAAGTGCCGGCCGAGGACGGTGAATCCGGTGACCGACTCCGGCGCGGACAGGAACTGGTCCTGCTCCCGCAGGTCACCGGTGTTGCCCACCAGCCCGAGGGCGAGCACGCCGAGGACTCCCAGCGAACCGAGCGCCGCCACCCACCGGCGACGGCTGATGGCGCTGCCGAGCCGCCCCCACAGCCCCGGCTTCTCCTCCACGGTCGTGCTAAACCGCGGGATGGCCGGCCAGAAGATCCGCCTGCCGAGCACCACGAGCACCGCCGGGAACAGCGTCAGCATGGCCACCAGCGCGCACAGGATGCCGGCCGCGCCGATCGGGCCCAGGCCGCTGGTGCTGTTCAGGTCGGCGACGAGCAGGCAGAGCAGGCCGGCGACCACGGTGGCCGCGGAGGCGACGATGGCCGGCGCCGCGCCGCGCAGCGCGTGCACCATCGCGACCCGGACGTTCTCGTGGTGGTGCAGTGCCTCCCGGTACCGAGCGATGAGCAACAGCGCGTAGTCCGTGCCGACGCCGAACACCAGGATCGTCAGCAACGCCGAGTTCTGGTCGTTGACCACGATGCCGAAGCCCTTGACGAGCAGGTAGACGGTCCCCATCGAGGTCAGTGCGGCCGCGCCGACGGCCACCAGCGGAATGATCCACAGCACCGGGCTGCGGTAGGTGAGGATCAGCAGGAGCGTCACGACGGCGATGGTGGTGATGAGCACCTGCTCGTCGATGCCGTCGAAGACGGCGTCCATGTCGCCGTCGATCGCGCCCGGGCCGGTCACGTGGAGTTCCAGGCCGGAGGGGCGGTCTTTCGCGGCGTCACGCAACGGGCCGACGATCTCCTCCGGTGGGCCGTGGTCCGTGCCCACCTCGAGGGTGAACATCATCGCCTCGCGGTCGGCGGAGAGGCGCGTCGGTGAGCCGTCGTCGTCCTCGTCGTCCGCCGCCGTCGCGGTCGCCTTCGGCGGGTACTGCTGGGCAAGGGCGTCGTAGTGGCGCTCGACCGTCGCGCGGTCGGCGTCGGTCAGGCCGCCGGCGCGGTGGTACACGAAGACGAACATGTTGTCGTCACCGTCGGGGAGACTGTCCTCCAGCACCGCGACCTTGGTGGACTCGGCACTGGCCGGCAGGGTGTCCACGGCGCTGTCGGTGGTGACCGAGCTCAACTTCCCGCTCAGCGGCACCATGCCCGCCGCCAGCACCAGCCACAGGCCGATCACCAACCAGGGCACGCACCGGCCTGCCAACCGGCCGGCCGGCGCTCTTCCGGACGGCGCTGCGTCGACTGCCATCACTGGCCTCCTCCATACGGATTGCATCGCTTGTCTGACGGCTCCTTCCTAATGAGCGAGCCTTAGACGAGCGTTAGAGCTGTGCAGCGACCGACATCCGTGGGAGGCGGTGATGTTGACCGTCGACGGGGAGCGGGTGTGCCCCGGTGGATCGACCGCGCCGTACGCGCCGTACGCGCCGGTCAGAGGCACACGGGCAGGCGTCGGGGTACCGGCGAGCCCGCACGTCGCGTCCCCCAAGGCCCCTCGCCATCGCGCGCAGCGCTCGAGTCACGGCCGCACACCACGGTGGCGTTCAGGCGGGACCCACGAGGAGGACGTCCGTGCAGCGACCGTACGGGCGAGACGGATGGACGAGACGGCCGGACAAAACGGCCCTTCGGGAACGTCTGGGCCGGACGGCATGTTCGTCGGTGCGCTCAGGGGGCGGGCGGGGTGCCGGTACCACCGTCCACGAGGAGTCCGGTGCCCCTCTCGCGGTCGGTGAGGCAGACGATGCCCCGTCCGTCGACCGTGCCGGCGTCACCGGTGCGCAGCCAGCCGTCCGCGTCGGTCACGGGCTCAAGGCCCCCGTCGGCCCGCAGGCGGCCGGGGACGACCACCGGGCCACGCACGCACAGCATCCCGTCGTCGGCGGCCCTGACCTCGATGCCCGGGCCGGGGCGTCCGAGTCCGCCGGGGGTGAAGGCGTCCGGGCTGCCGGTCGTCACCGCCCCGGTGGCCTCGCTCGGCCCCCACACCTCGTACACGGGAAGTCCCACGCTCGCCAGGAACTCCATGACGTCCAGGGGCAGCCGTGCCGTGTCGCTGAGGGCCAGCCGGCAGGCGTCGAGCCCGACGGCGGCCCGCACCGGTCTCAGGGTGCGCTCGTCGACCTCACGCAGCGCCGCGGCGAGGTCCACCGGGACGTGGCGGCCCTCGCCGCGCAGGCGGAAGTCGTCCAGGGCGAGCCCGCGCGCCCGTTCGACCTCCGCGGCCCGTTCCCCGGTCAGTGTGCCGAGTGCCGCCCGCAGGCCTGCGGCGAGTTCCTCCCACACCTCGGGGGTGCCGGAGAACCGGTGCGGGCGGACCTGGAGCAGCGCGGTCAGCAGCTGCGCCGGGTCGGGGCAGAGCGTGACGTGTCCGGCGTAGCGGATCGGTGCGTAGGTTCCGAGCAGCCGCCCGGTGATGTGGTGCATCGGGAGGTACGCCACCGTCCTCAAGGGCTCGGCAGCGGTGTCGGTGTTGTCGGTGTCCGTGTTGCCGGTGTTGTCGGTGTCGGTGTCGGTGTCGGTGTCGGGAGGATCCTGCATCAGGGACGCGTGGACGACGTTGCGGTGGGAGTGCACGAGGCCCTGGGGGGCGCCGGCGGCGTCCAGGGGGTACACCACGGCCAGCGGGCGGTCGGGAGCGGTCTCGTCGGTGAGCGTTTCGAAGGTGCCTGCGTCGGGCGCCACCGCTCCGCGCACGGCCGCGTAGCTGACGAACCGCGGGTCCTGCCCGGGAGCAGCCGCCCAGTCGAGGACCACGACCGCGCGCAGGGCGGGCAGGTCGTCCAGGACCGGCCGCCAGTGGCGCAGTTGCTCCTCCCCCTCGACGACGAGGACGCCGGCCGCGCTGTGCCGGGCGACGGAGCGGAGTTGTCCGGTCCCGAGCGTGCCGGACACACTGCAGGGCAGGGCGCCGAGGTGGACCGCGGCCAGGTCGACGATCCGGTGCTCCGCCCGCTCGGACATGGCGATCAGGAGGCGCTCGTCCCGTTCGACCCCGAGCGCCGCGAGACCGCGGGTCAGGGCGGCGACCTCGGCGCGCAGCTGGAACCAGGTCAAGGTCCCGGCGTCGGGCCCGATGCCGGTGGTGAGTGCGGGGCGGTCGGCGAACTGCCGGGCGTTGCGCCGCAGCAGTCCGGGGATCGTCGCCCTGTCGGCCTCGACGTCGACGTGCTCGTGCAGGCGTTCCGCTGTGGCCACGGTGGGCTCCCTCGGTCGCGAACGGTGAGACGGTCTCGTCGAACGGGCTCACGGGTGGACCCCGCAGCCGTCCGGGTGCCGACGGGGCGCGCGCAGACGGCTCGATCGCGTGCGACGACCCCCGGTTCCAGCGGGCTTCGGTGATTCCGCTGCACCTCTGGTGTTCAAGGTCCTGCTGTGCTCCTCTATGAGATACAGAGATTCAAACACTGTTTCTCCATACCAACAAGCGGGCGCCACACCGGATTTCAAGGAGACGTTCGGGCTCATGGACCCACGCGACTGGCGGGACGCACCGGTCACGGACGGCGCGGACCGCGTTCCGGCCGGCGTTCGGGGCGCCGAGCGCCGCCTCACCGGCCCGGCCACGGCCCTGCCCTGCCCCGCTGTCGGCCGCACTCCGGCCGCACTCGCCGACCGGTCCGATGACCGGCCCGACGACCGGCGGTCCGGGGACCGGCGGTCCGGGGACCCCGGACGACCGGCGCCCCGACCGTCGCGCCGACGGGCCCACCGACAAGCCCCCTCGCCGTCGCACCGCACACACGAACACGCCCGACAGGTTCCCCGCCCGCCCCAGCGGCGCCACCAGCCGGACGGTCGGGCCGTCGGGTCACCGGCCGGCCCCCGGGCCGGACCACCGGCCGGCACAACCAGCCGTCAACCAGTAGCACTCGTGGAGGAGTTCACACCATGGCAGAGCTCGACAGGCGCAGATTACTGTTCGCTGGCGGCGCGCTCGGCGCGTTCGGAGCCCTGAGCATCGCCTCACCCGCCCGGGCACGGTCCCTGTGGACCTGGTCACCGGCCGGCTCGGTGGCCGGCAGCGGGGCAGGCGTCGACCCGGAGTGGGTCTGGGACGACGAGATCGACGCCATCATCGCCGACGTGATCCAGCGCGGCCAGGTGCCCCGGGTCAACGACCTGCTGCGCGACTGGGTCCGCAACGACCAGCCGCTGCCCTCCGGTCTGCCGGGCGACCTGCGGGACTGGATGGAGAAGGCCCGCAAGCTCCCCTCCTGGGCGGACCCGAAGAAGCTCCAGGACGCGGTCGACTTCACCAGGAAGAAGGGGCTCTACACCGGCGCCCTGTACGGACTGGGAAGTGGCCTGCTGAGCACCGCCATCCCCCGCGAGGCACGCGCCGTGTACTACTCCAAGGGCGGCGCGGACATGAAGGACCGGGTCGCCAAGACGGCGAAACTCGGGTACGACGTCGGCGACGTGTTCGCGTACAAGCCGCAGGGCTCGATGATCGCGACATCGGTGCGGACCCGCCTGGTGCACGCGGCCGTGCGGCACCTGCTGCCGCAGTCCCCGGGCTGGACGCGCACCAGCGGCGGTCAGACCATCCCGATCAGCCAGGCCGACATGATGGTGACCTGGCACAGCCTGCCCACGTATGTCATGAACACGCTGAGGCAGTGGAAGGTTCCGATCAGTCCGGCGGAGTCGGAGGGCTTCCTGCACGTGTGGCAGGTGACCGCGCACATGCTCGGGATCCTGGACGAGTACATCCCCGCGACCTGGGACGAAGCCAACGCCCAGTCCAAGCAGGTCCTCGACCCGATCATCGACCACACCCCCGAGGGCGCCGCCCTGACCGACGCGCTGCTGGGCATCATCGCCGAGGTCGACGCGGGCCTCACCGAGCCGCTGATCAACGCGTTCTCCCGGTACATCGTCGGCGACCGGGTCGGCGACCTCATCGGGCTGGACCGGGAACCCGTCCTGAAGCCCGTCATCAGCGCCGCCTGGCCCCTGGTGGTGGCGTTCCGCGAGAGCCTGATCCCGTTGCCCCTGGTCCCGTCCATCGCCTGGACGCTGGAGGAGGCCCTCCGCCGGTTCGTCCTGCTCTTCATGTCCGAGGGGCGGCCCATCCACCTGGAGATCCCGGACGCCAACCGCCCGTTCTGAACGGCACGCCCGGTCCGGAACCGGCCTACGGACCCGCGAACCCCGACGGCCCGAACCGGCGGTTCTCCACTCCGTGACCGAACCGCCCGTTCGGAACCGCCGACTCGCAACGGCTGGTTCGCGACGGCCCTTTCGCAGCCGCCGGTTCCGGGCCGACCGCCAGTGCGCGACCGCTGGTCCCTGGCCGGCCACTGGTGCGCGGCGAAGGCTCCCCCGCCGCGCACCGCCCCCGGTACCGCACCCGGGACCGCACCCGGCTCGCCTCCCCGCGCGCCCGGGGCCCCTGTGCGGCTCCGCCCCACCCGGGCGGGCCCACCGGGGCGCGCACGCACCGGAACAGGCACGCTCCCCCGACCCGCCGAGAAGAGACATGACGAGACGCCACACCACGAGACGCCACACGGCTGCACGGCACACGTGCGCACCGCACATGACGCGAGCGCACAGCACCGGGCGTCACCCGTCGCGACAGCACATGGCCGCACGCCACCTGACGGGAGCCCCCATGGCCGGGCAACACAGGGCCCGGCACCCCATGGCCGGACACCCCGTGGCGGAACAACACCCGACCGGTCGGCCCGGTCGGCCCGGTCGGCTCGGTCGGCCCCTCGCGGCCATGAGAGACGCACCGAACCGCCGAGCACCCACACGTGGCCCGCACCGGCCCAGCCGACCGCACCCGCCCAGCCGACCAGACCGACCGGGTCAACCAGGCCGCCACGGCACCCCCGTCCCGACCGCTGGAGCGAACCGATGACCGGCCCCGGCCCCGGCCCCGAGACACCGGCGCACCCGTCCCGCCCCGACCCCGAGACATCAGCGCACCCGCCCCGCCCCGGCCCCGACGCCCCGTCGCCCCCCGGCGACACCGGCCGCCGCCCCACCCCCCGGGCCCACCCCCCGGCGCCACCGGAGGCCGACACATGCGGCCCCGCCCGGCGCCGCTTCCTCGGGTACGTGCTGGCGGCTCCGACCCTCGTGACCGCCGCCGAACTCGCCCCCGCTCCGCGAGCCCGGGCCGACGGTCTTCCCTCACCGGACGTCACGCGACTCGTCGACCTCAACGACGTGATGACCGCGGCGGCCCTGCCGACCTCCGGCCTGATCACGGTCGAGGTGCTCCGGGACGGCACCGTCTCGTTCGCCCTGCCCCGGGCCGAGGTCGGTCAGGGCATCACGACCTCGACGGCCATGCTGATCGCCGAGGAACTGGACGTGCCGCTGGAGCGGGTGCGGGTCACGCTGGCCGACGCACGGCCGGAGCTGCTGTTCAACCAGCTCACCGGTGGGTCGAACACCACCGTGTCGACATACACGCCGGTCCGCGTGGCCGCCGCGGTCGCCCGGCACCGGCTGTTGCGGGCCGCCGCGGCCGAGTTCGGGGTACCGGCCGGCGAGCTGACCCTGCGGGCCGGAACCGTCGTCGGCCCGGCCGGCCGCACGCTCGGCATCGGCGCGCTCTCCGGGAAGGCCGCGGGGCCACGGACCCAGGAGGTGTCCGTGGACCTCAAGCCCCGCGAGCGGTTCGCCGTGATCGGCCGCTCCCACAACCGCGTCGACGCGCGGGACGCGGTCACCGGGCGCAAGCCGTTCACCATGGACCTGGACGTTCCCGACGCCGAGCCGACCATGGTGTGCCGCCCGCCGACCATCAACGGCACGGTCGGTTCGGTCACCAATCTCGACGAGGTCCGCGCCATGCCGGGCGTCACCGACGTGGTGGTGATCTCCACCGGGGTGGCGGTCCGCGCCCGGACCTTCGGCCGGTGCATCGACGCCGTGCGCGCCCTGCGGGTCTCGTGGCGCGCCGGAACCGCGGAGGGCGCGTCCGACGCGTCCGTGCTCAGGCAGCTGCGCGCCGCCGAACTCCCAATCGGGCTGCCGACACCCGCGCCGAGCGTCGAGGGCGAGTTCACGTTCCACTTCCGGAGCAACAGCGCGCTGGAGCCCAACTGCGCGATCGCCGACGTGCGGGCCGACCGCGCCGAGATCTGGTCGTCCCTGAAATCGCCGATCGTCGCCCAGCAGACCATCGCCGCCAGGCTCCGGCTGCCGGTCGGCGCGGTCACCGTCCATGTCACCGAGGGCGGCGGCTCGTTCGGCCGCAAGCTGTTCTTCGACGCCACCCTGGAAGCCGCCGAGGTCTCCCAGAAGACCGGCAAACCCGTCAAGCTGATGTGGCACCGCGCGGACGACTCACGCCAGGGCCGCGTCCATCCGATGGCCACCTCCCGCGTGCGCGTCACCTACGCCGGCGGCACCGTCCTGGGCTACCGGCAGCGGCACACCACCGTGGCCACCGACCTCGGCCACGGACTGGGCGAGCTCTTCACCGCGATGGCCGCGCGGCTGCCGGTCGGCGACGTCGGCTTCTCCCAGACGTTCTTCCATCTCTCCCAGTCGATGCCCTACCGGTTCGGCGCCGACAGCCGCCTGCTGAACGAGACCGGAAGGGGCTTCAACACGGGCAGCATGCGCAACGTCCACTCCCCCGACGTGACCTGCGCCCGTGAGCTGATCGTCGACCGGCTCGCCGCCGGAATGGGCAGGGACGCCTTCGCCTTCCGGCGCGACTTCCTGCGCGACGCCCGCGCCCGGGCGGTGCTGGAGAAGGCCGCCGAGGCCGGGGACTGGGGGCGGTCCATGCCGGACGGCACCGCGCAGGGCATCGCGGTGCACACCGAGTACCACTCCGCGCACGCGGTGCTGGTGGAGATCGACTGCCGGCCCGAGACGGTGGGGCGGCGCGTCCGCGACGGGGTGGCCGGCCCCCGTGTCACCCGAGCCGTCGTCGCCGCCGACCTCGGCCTCGCCGTCAATCCCCGGGGCGTGGAGGCGCAGATGACGGGCTGTCTCATGGACGGCATCGCGCTGGCCCTGACGTCCGGCCTGCACCTGCGCGACGGGCACTTCCTGGAGGCGAGCTGGGACAACTACTTCTACACCCGGCAGTGGAACACCCCGCCCGAGGTGCGGGTGATCGTCATGCCGCCCACCACCGGCGAGCCCGGCGGTGCCGGGGAGCTGGGTGTGGCCGCGTCGATGGCCGCGGTCGCCTGCGCGTACGGCCGCGCCACGGGGACCATGCCCACCACCTTCCCGATCAACCACGGCACGCTCTCCTTCGAGCCGAAACCGACCGTCCCACCCGTTCCGCCGTCGCCCACCGACGGCCTGGACCACGTCCGCTGACCCTCCCGGGAGAGCCCGTGCCGAAGCACACCTTCCGCCTCAACGGTGAACAGGTCACCGTCGAGGCCGACGACGACGAACGGCTGCTGTGGGTGCTGCGCGACATCCTCGGCGTCACCGGACCCAAGTACGGCTGCGGCATCAACGTCTGCAAGGCGTGCACCAGCCACCTCAACGGCCGGGCCGTGAACCCGTGCGCGGTCCCCGTGGGGGACCTGGAACCCACCGACGAGGTCACCACCATCGACGGGCTCGCCAACACGGTGGGCGCCGACCTGCACCCGATGCAGCGGGCCTGGATCGACCAGGACGTCTCCCAGTGCGGCTACTGCCAGCCGGGACAGATCATGACCGCGGTCGCCCTGGTGCGCCGGGTCGCCGCGGAGGGACGCACCCTCACCGAGGCCGACCTGGACGGCATCCGCAACATCTGCCGCTGCGGCACCTATCCCCGCATCCGCGCGGCGATCCGGGCCGGCGCCGAGAACATGTGACCCACACGCCAAGGGAGGACACCGTGTCCGCTCGTCGTTCATCGCTCGTGCTCATCACCGTCGCCGTGGTCCTGGTGGCCGTCGCGGCGGTCGTACGCTTCGTCGTCGCCCCGAACGCGACGAGACTGCCCGAGGACACCGACCAGACGGTGCACTACGCGGGTGAGACCGCCATGCTGGACAGCGAGGCCCTGCGGTCCGGGGACACCGCCGACGCGCTCGGACCCGGCATCCCGGTCACCGCCGACCGGCGCGTCCGGGTCACCTCCGTGCACGGCGACACGGCCGTGCTCGAGGACGTGATGACGGTCCGGATCGGCGAACAGTCCCTGCCCAGTGCGAAGACGTACGCCGTCGACAGGGAAAGCCGGGAGGGCACGGCACCACCGGCGTCGACGTCGACGTCCGCGGAACCCTCCCGGGGCGCGCTCAACTCCGCCTTCCCACCGGATGCCGCACGGGACGACTCCTACACCTACTACGACGCGACGACCCGTTCGATCGTGCCGGTCCGCTACACGGGGTCCGCCGAACGCGAGGGCCGCACCGTGAACGTGTACGAGATCGGGATCGACGCGCCGGTCAAGGACCCCGCGGTGCTGGAGCCGCTGCCGGAAGCGCTGCCGAAGAAGCTCGTCGCGGGCCTGGTGCCCGCCCTCGACGCCACGGCCCGGGACCGTCTCACCCCCGAGGCGCTGGCCGCGCTGCCGGACCCCGTGCCGCTCACCTACCAGGGCGTCTCCACCCTCGTCGCCCACATCGACCGGCAGACCGGCATCGCCATCGACCAGAAGGTGAACCGGGAGATCGTGGCCACCGCCACCGTGGCCGGTGAGCCGACCCCCCTGGTGCCGGTGTCCACCCTCACCCTCGACGTCACCCCGGAGAGCTCGAAGGACCTCGGGGACACGGCTGCCTCGGCGGGCCTGCTCCTCACCGTCCTGACCGACGCCACGCCGCTCGCCCTGTCGGTCGTCGCCGCCGTGCTGCTGGCGGTCGCCCTCCTGCGGATGCGCGGTAAGAGGCCGGACACCCCCGCGCGGGACGGGACGGTCACCGGCGCCTCGTCGGCACAGCCGTCGTGACACCGGGACGGCAGCGGCTGACGGGCCGGCCTGCCGGGCGGGTCCCACGGTGAGGGACGGCGGAACCGGGGGCTCGTGGCAGCGGCCCTCGGGAAACCGGTCCGTCGCGACCGTGGTGTTCCCGGGAAGCCGTGGTGCTCCCGGGAAGCCGTGGTGTTCCGGGGAAGTCCATGGTGTTCCGGGGAAGGGTGGACGGCGACACCGGCCGCCGCCCGGGCGGGAGCCCGGCCTCCGGACTCACGGCCACGGGTTCGCCACCGGCCCGGCCCGCCCCGCCCCGCCCCCGGGAAGGCAGGCACGCCCGAGCCCCAGGGCGTCACGGCCGAGCCCTCGGAGCGTCAGTCCGGAGCCCTCATGTCGTCGCGTCCGCGGTCCGGTCGTCCGGGGGGCCGGGCAGGGGCAGCAGGATGCGGAACGTGCAGCCCTGGCCGGGCGCGGTGTCGAGGGTGATGCGGCCGTCGTGGGCGGTGACGAGGGCCTGGGCGATGGCGAGGCCGAGTCCGGAGCCGCCGGTGGCGCGGGTGCGCGAGTGGTCGGCGCGGTAGAAGCGGTCGAAGACGTGGTCGCGTTCGGTGGCGGTGAGGCCGGGGCCCCGGTCGGCGACTTCCAGGACCGCGTGGGGTCCGACGATGCCGACGCCGATACGGAGGGGGGTTCCGGCAGGGGTGTGGGTGACGGCGTTGCCGATGAGGTTGGTGACGACCTGGCGCAGCCGGGCCTCGTCGCCGTACGTGGGGGCGGTGGTGGGCTTCCCGCCGCCGGGCCCGGTCAGGGTCACCGGGCGCGTGGCGTCCAGCGCGCGCACGTCGCGGAGGGCGTCGGCGGCCAGGGTGCGCAGGTCCATGGGGGCGAGATCGAGGGCGAAGGCGGGTTCCCGGGCCGTGGGGGTGCCGCCGGCGCCCGCGCGTGCGGTGTCTTCGTCGAGGCGTGCGAGGAGGAACATCTCCTCGACGAGCCGGGTGAGGCGTTCGGACTCCTCCGCGATCCTCGTCATCGTCCGGTCGACGTCCTCGCGGGTGGGCATGGCACCGATGCGGTACAGGTCGGTGTAGCCCTTGATGCCGACGAGCGGGGTGCGCAGTTCGTGGCTGGCGTCGGCGAAGAAGCGACGGGTTCTCGCCTCGGCCTCCGTGCGGGCCCGGAAGGCGGCGTCGATCCGGTCGAGCATCTGGTTGAGGCAGGTGGTCAGGCGTCCCACCTCGGTGTGCGGGGAGGCCGGTTCGGGGACGCGGTGGGAGTGGTCGCCGGATGTGATCGCGGTCGCGGTCTCCTCGATCCGGGTCAGTGGGCGCAGCCCGGAGCGGACGGCGAACCAGCCGGCGGCGCCCAGGACCGCGAGCAGGGCGACGCCCGCCGTCAGGAAGAGGTTCCGGGTCGTGGTGATGGTGCGGTCGACCTCCTCCAGCGAGGTGGCCACGACGACACTCCCGCGGGTCTCGGAGCGGTCCGCCGGGAAGACCTGGGCCGGCTGGGTCAGGGCGATGACCCGCCAGGTGTCCTCGCCCTCGCGCGCGGGCACGCTGAACGGCCGGCCCTCGCGGGCGTGGACGGCCGCGCGGTCGAGGCGGGGCAGGTCGGGGCCGCCGCCCGGTGGCGCGGTGCCGGAGTCGAACGCTCTGCGAACGGCACCGGTGTCGTCCACGTACCGCACGGCGGTGTCGCCGAGCACGTTGACGGCCCGCACGCTCGGCGGGGTGTCGGGGCCGGCGGGAACAGCCAGCCGGGCGGCGACCTGGCTGATCAGGGCGAGCCGCTCGTCGACCCGGCCCTGGAGGTAGCCGTGCAGGGTCGTGGTGACGAGCAGTCCCATGCCGAAGAGGCCGACGGCGACCAGGGCGACGGTCAGACACAGCAGGCGGGTGCGCAGCGACAACCGGCCCGGCCATGCCCTGGGTGACCGGTGGGGGCCCTTCACGGCCGGGGCTCGCGGATGACGTAGCCGACGCCGCGGACGGTGTGGATGAGTTTGGGCCCGTCGGTGTCAACCTTGCGGCGCAGGTAGCTGATGTAGGTGTCGACGATGCTGGGGTCGCCGCCGAAGTCGTACTCCCACACGTTGTCCAGGATCTGGTTCTTCGTCATGGTCCGTCCGGCGTTGGCGACCAGGAAGTGCAGCAGGCGGTACTCGGTCGGCGACAGCCGCACGGTCCGGCCCGCCCGGGTGACGTGGTGGCTGTCGGGTTCGAGGTGCAGATCGCCGACGGTGAGGCGGGCCGGCTGCTCGCCGCGGGTGCGGCGCAGCACGGCGTGGATGCGGGCGATCAGTTCCTCGAGGTCGAAGGGCTTGGTGACGTAGTCGTCGCCGCCGAGGGTCAGGCCGTGCAGCCGGTCCTGGCGGTCTTCGCGGGCGGTGACGAAGAGGACCGGCACGTCACCGCCCCGGCCGGGCAGCGGTGAACGGGGCTGGGCGCGCAGGCGGCGGATCACCTCGAAGCCGTCCATGTCCGGGAGCATGACGTCGAGGAGGACGAGGTCGGGAGTGTGCCGTGCGGCCCGGTCGAGGGCTTCTTGGCCGGTGGCGGCGGCGTCGACGTGGAAACCGGCGTAGCGCAGGGCGGTGCGCAGCAGTTCCCGGACGGTGGGCTCGTCGTCGACGACGAGCAGGCGGTCCGAGCGGTCCGCGGTGTGCGAGGGGGGCGTGGGTGCCGCCATGGTCGTTGTCGCCGCCTTCCGGATGCCACGGTGCCCTGTCACAGGCAGTGCTCGAATCACAGGCAGTGCCCGAACCTCTTCTCAGGAGATCACACGGCCCGCTGCGGACCGAGCCCGACGTGAGGACGCGGTGCCGGGGCGCGGTGCCGGGCTTCCCGCCGGGTGTCCGCGACGGCGGGCCCGCCGGCCGTGCAGGCGGCTTCCGGCGTACGCGGCGGGGGCGGCCACGACGAACGCGGTGAGCACGGACAGCCCGGGGCTCGTGTCGAGGCCGGCGCTGAGGCCGCCCACCTCACCGCCCATGAGGCTGACCCCGATCCGCAGCGAGCCGCGCGCCAGGAAGGGGAGCACGAACGTCGCGACGGCGACCGCGACCCCCATGCGCAGGGCGGTGTCCGTGTGGCGGTCCAGGAGGGCGTCGGCGTCCTCCCGCGGCGCGCGGGCCGGGGTACGGGCGGCGGCGACGTACCCGGCGAGCAGCAGCACGAGCAGAGCGAGCAGCAGTCCGGTCACCCACAGCGGTATGCCGACGCCCGCCCAGTGCGCGAGGTCCACGGACCGGTCCGCGCCTGACGTGTCGTCCTGCCGGCCCCCGCCGAGCATGCCGAGCATCCCTCCGCCCTCGGGCTGCACCCGCTGTACCCCCGCCTCCCAGGAGGTGCCCGTCCCGGCGGTGACCAGCACGACGAGGAGATGGGGGCCGGCGAGCAGCAGGACGCCCGCGGCCTGCGCCGCCTGGTCCCGGCCGGTCGGTGCCGCGGCCCCGGCGAGGACGGCGACGGCGAGGGCTGCGGAGCACAGCACGGCCGCGGTCCCCGCGAGGGTCGACAGGACGGCGTTCCACTTCGACCGCGGCCTGCCCAGGGCGAGGGGGCGGGGCAGCGTGGTCCGGCGGGCGGCGAGGCAGCCGACGGCGAGTACGGCGGCCACGCCCACGAGGCCGAGGAAGGCGGTGGCGACGGCATCGGTCCGGAAGCTCACCGAGGACAACGCCGAGGTGAGGCCGCCGCCACCCCCGCCGCCGAAGCCGCCGAACCCGCCGGAGCCCCCGGCCCGGCCCGACCCGGCACGTTCGCCGATCCGGTCCTGCACGCTCTCCGGCAACCGGGCCGTGCCCCGTGCCAGGACCGCGCACACCGGGAGGGCCACCGCCGCGGTCACCAGTGCGCCACCGCACCGCGCCCACAGCATCGCCGGGGTGGGCCGCGCCCTGCGGCGCAGCGGCCGGAAGAACGCGGTCGCCAGGACGGCCGTACCCAGGAAGGACAGCGTCAGGGGCGTCAGCGCCACCTCACCGGCGAGCGAGAGGTTCAGGCCGCCGCCCCCGCCGAGCAGCCCGCCGAGCCCTCCTGCGTCGGCGGAATCGGCGGAGGGTTCCGCGGACGACTCTAGGGTGACGCCGCCGCCGGCGGCCAGGCTCACCAGCGTCGGCACCAGGCGGGAGACCGGTGCGACGGTGCCGGCGCCGAGGAGGGTCAGTGCCACCCAGGCGGTGGCGGCCATGGTGACGAGAGCGGCCACGACGGCGAGGGCGCCTTCGAGGGCGTGGCGCCACACGGGTGGGGAAGGGCGGTGCATCGGTTCGGACATGGGGCGGACTCCTCTGAGCCGGGGGACGGGTGTTCAGGTGCCGGCGACGTGGCCCGCGGCCGCGCCGACGGGGTCGGCGCCGCTCGCCTCGGCCCTGACGCCGCGTTCCAGCCGCTCTCCCTCCACGTCGAGATCGGGCACGAGCCGGTCCAGCCACCCGGGCAGGGTCCAGGCGCGCCGGCCGAGCAGGGCGAGGACGGCCGGGACGAGCGTCATGCGGACGACGAAGGCGTCGAGGAGGACGGCGGCGGCGAGCCCGAAGCCGATGGTCTGGAGGATCTGCTCCTCGGATCCGAGGAACGCGGCGAACACCGAGATCATGATCACGGCGGCGGCGGTCACCACCCGCCCGCTGTCCCCGAACCCGCTGATCACGGCGTCCTCGGGCGACTTCCCGTGGACGTACGCCTCGCGCATCCGGGTCACCAGGAACACCTCGTAGTCCATGGCGAGGCCGAAGACGACACCGACCATGAAGATGGGCATGATCGACACGATCGGCCCGGGCTCCGAGACCCCGAGGACGGAGGCCAGCCACCCCCACTGGAAGACCGCGACCACCGCGCCGAGGCCGGCCAGCACCGACAGCAGAAAGCCGAGCGCCGCCTTGAGCGGGACGAGCAGCGAACGGAAGACGGCGATCAGCAGCACGAACGCCAGACCGACCACGAGCGTCAGGTACGGGATCAGCGCGTCGGACAGCTTCTGCGAGACGTCCACGTTCATCGCGGTGGTGCCGGTGACGAGCACCTGGGCGTCGCTGTCCTCGGCGAGCGCCGGTTCGCGCAGGGCGTGCACCAGGTCGGCGGTCTCCGTGCTGCTCGGGGAGGCGGCCGGTACGACACTCAGTACGGCGGTGTCGCCGGACGCGCTCAGGCGGGGCTGCCCGACGGCGGCGACGTCCCCGCTTCCGTCGATCCGCCGGGCGACGCGCCGCGCGGCCTGCTCGGCGCCGCTGTCGCCGTCGTCCTGGACGACCACGGTGAGCGGGCCGTTGAAGCCCGGGCCGAAGCCCTCGGCGATCATGTCGTAGGCCCGGCGCTGAGTGGCCGAGACGGGCTTGCTGTCGTCGCCGGGCAGTCCCATCTCCAACGAGGCGGCGGGAAGGGCGACCACGCCGAGGAGCGCGGCGCCGGCGAGGAGGACGGCGACCGGACGGCGGACGACGAACCGAGCCCAGCGCACGCCCATCGCCTGCCGCGGTGGGCTCTGGCGCCGCGGCCGGGCCGGGTCCGTCCGGCGGCCGCAGAGTCCGAGCAGGGCGGGGATCAGGGTGACGGCGATCAGCACCGCGATGACGACCGTGCCGGCCGCCGCGAGGCCCATCTGCGTCAGCATCGGGATGCCCACCACGGCCAGGCCCGCGAGGGCGATGACCACGGTGAGCCCGGCGAACACGACCGCCGATCCTGCGGTGCCCACCGCGTGCGCGGCGGCGTCCTCACGGCGTGGGCAGCGGGCGAGTTCGGCGCGGTAGCGGGAGACCACGAACAGGGCGTAGTCGATGCCGACCGCCAGCCCGATCATCACGGCGAGGCTGGTCGTGGTGGAGCCGAGGCCCAGTGGCTCGGCCAGCACCCGGATGGCCAGCGCACCGATGCCGACGCCGAGCACGGCGGTCAGCAGCGGAAGTCCGGCCGCGAGCAGCGAGCCGAAGGTGAGGACGAGCACCACGGCGGCCACCGCGAGGCCCACGGCCTCCGAGGAGTGACCGGCGGCCCTGGCGTCGACGGCGTTTCCGCCCACCTCGACGGCCAGCTCCGGCGAGGCGGCCTGCTCGACGGTCTCGCGCAGTGCGGTGCGGGACTCCTCCGCCAGCTCGGAGGAGGGCACCGCGTAGGAGACCTGGGCGTAACCGGTGGTGCCGTCCTTGCTCACGGACCGGGTGGTGAACGGGTCGGTGACCCGTGCGACCTGAGGATTCTGACCGAGGGCGCGGACCGTCTCCCCGATCGCCGTGCGCGTTCCGGGGTCGGTGACCTTGCCGTCCTCGGCACGGAACACCACCCGGGCGCTCGCTCCGTCGGCGTCGAGCTCTGGGAAGTTCTTCTCCAGCAGGTCGTACGCCTGCTGCGCCTCGGTGCCGGGCATGGAGAAGTCGTTGGGCGGCGCGGCGGGGGCGCGGCCGGCCAGCACCCCCGTTCCCGCGAGCAGTACCACCCACAGCAGTGCGACCAGCCGGCGCCTCCGGAAGGAGAACCGGCCCAGGCGGGAGAGGAATGTCGCCACGGAAAGGGCTCCAAGTCAGGTCGAGGCTCACAGAACATCTGGGCCCCGACGCTGTCAGCCCTCTCTGACCGGACCCGGAGAGATCCTGGGAGGTTCCTGGGAGTTCCGGCCGCCGTCGGCGGGACCAGACGGACATCCGGCAGGAGCAGACGGACATATCGCGTGCCGCCACGCCCCGATTCACAGAAAGCTCCCGGACCCACGGCCGGCGCAGGCCCCCCACGTGCGTCCCGGTGCGCGGGAACACCTGGACGAGCGGGGCGGCCGGCAGGGCGGGCGGGACGGCCAGGCAGCCGAAGGGGACGACGGCGAGGTCGCGACCGGGGTGAGACGAGGAGCAGCCTGCCCGCGGCGGCCGGCCGCGGCACCCCTGCCGTTCGTTCCCCATCCGCGCCCACTCGCGGCGGCGATACGGTCCGCCGTGTGAGCGAGTACCAGTACTACGAGTTCCAGGCCCTCGACCGGCCGCTCAGCCGCGAGGAACAGGAACAACTGCGGACCATCTCCACCCGGGCCCGGATCACCGCGACCAGCTTCACCAACACCTACCACTGGGGTGACCTGAGGGGGAATCCGCGCCGTATGGTGGAGCGCTGCTTCGACGCGCACCTGTACGTGACCGACTGGGGCACCCACCGTCTGATGCTCCGTCTGCCCAGGCAGACCCTGGCTCTGCCCACGGTGAAGCCGTACTGCCTCGGCCACCACGTCGACGCCTGGACCACCCGCACCCACCTCCTGCTCGACCTCACCAGCGACGACGAGGACGGCGACTGGATCGAGGGCGCTGACGACTCCCTGGCGGCCCTCATCGGCGTCCGCGACGAACTCGCCACCGGCGACCTGCGCCCCCTCTACCTCGCCTGGCTCTCCGCACTCGCCGCCTGGGAACTCGAGGACGACGCCGAAGAGGAGTACCAGACCTGCCCGGAGCCGCCGGTCCCGGCCGGGCTCGGCGAACTGACCGCCCCGCAGCGCGCGCTGGCGGACTTCCTACGCGTGGACGACGACCTGCTGACCGTTGCGGCCCAGGCCAGTTCCGCCGCGCCCAAGAAACCGGCCACGTCCACGAAGAAGGAACTCGCCCCACTGATCGCCGCACTGCCCCAGGAGGAGAAGGACGCTCTGCTGCTGCGGTTCGCCCTCGGCCCGGAACCCGGGCTGAGCGCCGAACTTCTGCACCGCCTGCACAGCGCCGGCACACCCGCCACGGTCCCCGGGCACCGCTCCACCGCCCAACTCCTGGACGCCGCCCACACACGACGCGCCGATCGCCGGCAGCGCGCCGAACACGAACGGACCACCGCCCGCGTCCAGCACCTGACCGCCCTCGCGAGCGAGGCCGAATCAGCCTGGCAGAAGATCGAGGCGCACATCGCCACCAAGAAGACCAGCGCCTACGACCAGGCCGTCACCCTCCTCGCGGAACTGCGCGACGCCTACTCCCACACCGGGCACGACTCGGACTTCCACCAGCGGCTGACCCGCCTGCGCGAGAACAATCACCGCCGCCCCGGCCTCATCCACCGCCTCGACCGCCACGGCCTCCGATAGGGCCCCCTCCTCCCTGACACCGATCGGGCCGAACCGCCCCTCCCCACCTCAGGAAGACAGCGCGAGCACCGGAACGCGCACGGCCCCATGAAGCGCCGGTCGAGGGCACGGTCACCGCGTCCTGACTCCTCGCTGTCTCTTTCCGAGACAGTTGCCGCGTGGTTCGCAGCAGATCGTTCAGGCGCGTCTCCCCCTCGCCCCAGCCCCCCACTCTGCAACCCACAACGACCTGACACCCCATCAGGGCGAGCGTCGAACGAGCGTCCTGACCGACAGCCCATCCCGCTCCCTGCGGAACAGACTGCGGCAACCAGATCACCTCGGGGCTCGCACACGGCCGTCGCCCCACGCCCTGGCCCGTGGCGGTCCCAGCGGCCCGCCGCGAGCGGATCGGCCTGTCAACCCCCCTGAACAGGGGGTGCCGGGGCCGCTGCCCCTTTCTTGACTCGCACTTGGCACCCCGCGAACATTCACATGACCCATATACGAGGATGAACCTCACCCAAACCGGATCAATCCGGTATGCGTGCGGAATTCACTCGTGCTCGATGCTCGATCCGGCCGCCGGGACCCGTGACCCAAGGTGCCCCGCCCCTCGCGCCGGACGGACCACACAAGGGGGATCACTCCATGGACGCCCTGTTCGAGCAGCTCAGGTCGGCCGTCGACCGGTTGTCGGGCCTGACACAGGCCCTCGGCGACACTGCCGCGCCCCTCGGCCACGACCCGCTGCCCCTCGTCTCCACGGACCGGATCGACCACGCCTTCGCCTCCGTCGCCGGGGCCGCCCGCCTCGAACTGCTGGAACTCCGCCCCGAAGCGCCCCGCCGTCCGGGTTCGCCCACCGTCCCGCGCCCCGGAGTGCGCCACCGGCTGATCGTCGACTCCCGGGCGGCCGACGCCGTCTGGGCGGCAGCCGGGCGGGACACCGAGATACGGACAGCGGAGCTGCTGCCCGTACGGGCCGTGGTCGCCGACCGGGAGGCGCTGGCCCTCGCCGTCGCGCTGACGAACGACACCGGCTGGCTGCTGACGGACCGCCACTCCGAGGCCGCCGCACGGACCGCGTCCCGCTTCCTCGACGTCTGGTGGCGCCGCGCCCACCCCTACGCCCCCGCCGCCACCGCCACCGAGTCCGCGACCGAGGCCGCCGTGATCGCCGGACTCGCCCAGGGCCTCACCGACGAGTCCGTCGCCCGCCGCGTCGGGGTGACCCCGCGCACCGTGCGGCGCCATGTCGCCGCCGTGTCCGCGCGGTTCGGCGCCACGTCCCGCCTGCAACTGGGCGTGCTGATCGGCCGGAGCGCCCGGGGTGCCGTGACGGCGGCGCCGGACGCGCTGGGTCACGGGTAGGGCAGCGGGTGCACGTTCAGGTCGCCGAACTCCAGCGGCCGTTCGCGGCGCCCCGACTCGTACGGAACGCTGCGGTAGCGCGGGTTGCCCAGGCCGGGTGCCTGGGGCGGATAGGGCGGGCTAAGTTCCGGCACGACCACCTTCATCAGGCTGGTGTGCCGGAACTGCGGCAGGGAGAAGTCGAAGGTGATGGGATCCCACCCGCGCTCCGCCAGCAGCCCCGTCAGCCGGTCCCAGCGCCGGTCCGGGTCGTCCTGCGCCGGGCGGTGCGGCAGCTCCGACAGGGGGATCTCCTCTCCCTCGTCGTAGAACCAGGAGACCCGCCCCCGGTTCTCCTCGAAGCCGTAGTACGGGATGACCTGGATGTAGTTGGAGAAGTCGGCGGCCTCGGCGTCCTTGCCGATGGCGAACTGCCGGCCGAACGCCTCCGTGAACTCCCAGTCCGGAGTCGCCAGCGAGATGCGCAGGCTGCGCTCCGCCTGGGCGTACTCCGTCAGCGCCGACAGCATCGCCTCCTCGGTGTCGTCGGAGACCCCTCCGCCCGCGAAGTAGCTGTACCGGCGCAGCCAGCCGTCCCGCTCGACCGCCGTGATCACCGGGTAGTCGTGGAGGTCGAGGTTGTGGAGGTTGAAGGTGATCTCGCCGGGCTGCTCGCCGATCGTGTCGAGCAGCCGCCGCAGGGCCCGGTTCCGTACGGGCCGGTCGACGACGATCCGGTCCAGCGGCACACCCGCGTACCAGCGCAGGTTCACCGCGTCGCGCTCGAAGAGCTCCAGCACCCCGTGCCACAGGGCGTCCCGGCGGCTGATGTGGCTGGCGAGGCCGCCGCTGGGGGCCAGTCCGATCATCGGCTCGTCCGGGCCGTGCAGATAGAACAGCATCACCAACTGCCCGGGGACGTACACCTCCTCCCCGGACAGCAGCCGACGCCCGGCGATCCAGCCGAGCTCGGAGTCCTCCGTCCACGGCTCGTACAGCGGGTCCTCGGCCAGTTGCTCGGGCGCGAAGACCGGGTACTCCTCCGGGTGCAGACAGGGCACGCCTTTCCCCGCGAGGGTCCGGTACGAGCCGTGCAGGATCCGGTCCATGTGCGTGAGGTAGGCCAGCGAGCCCAGCACCCGCTCCACCGCCTCCCCCACCGACGACGCGGTCGTGCCGAACAGGTCGTGACCCTTGCCGCCCCCGTACACCTGTCCGCCGAAGCCGGTGTTGAGGCCCGGCAGGCCCAGCAGCCGGCCCATCGCGTGGTCGAGGTCGAAGTACTGGCCGTGGGCCACGTACATGGGCTTGCCGAGGCCGGAGCGGAAGTACGTGGTGAACGTACGCAGCGGTCCGTGCGGGTGGTAGTGGTCCAGCACCTCCTTGATGGCGCCGAACTCCGTGTCGTTCAGGACCGGCTTCAGCAGCCGGTCCCGGTGATTGAGCCACTCGCTGCGCAGCGTGTTCATCGGTTTCCCTCCCAGGTGGACTTGGAGCGGGCGATCAGGACGAGCGCCGCGGCGGCGACCAGGACCAGGGCCAGCTCGGGCAGTTCGGAGGCCGTGGAACGGCCGAGATACGCGTCGACGGACGCGTCGACGACCGGAGACATCGGATTGAACGCGGTCAGCGTCTCCAGCCAGCCGGGGAACGAGTCGCGCGGGACCGCCGCCCCCGAGCCCAGGAACAGCACGAAGAACAGGCCCGTTCCGGTGATCTGGACGCTGCGGGCCGGCAGGTCGAGACTGCCGAGCAGCACCCCGGCGGCGAACGTGAAGGCGAGCCCGACCAGGACCACGAGCGCGAACTGCGCGGGCGAGGCCAGCACCACGCCGTACGCCACCGCCACCACGGCCAGCAGGGAGCCGATCGCCAGCGCGAACATCAGCAGCCCGACGACGACCTGCGAGAACCAGAACCACCACATGGGAACCGGCGCCAGCCGGTAGCGGCGCAGCACCCCACTGGCCCGGCACTCCGCGATGTTGATGGCCACGCCGAGGACGCCGAGGTTGATGGCGATGGTGACGACGATGTGCGCCACGTACTCGTCGATGTAGCGGACGCCGCCGTTGTCCTCCGTGCCGTACGCAACGCCGAGGAACAGCAGCATGGCCATCGGGAAGACCAGGGTGAAGAACACGGCGGCCGGTTCGCGCAGGAACAGCAGCAGCTCGACACGGCACAGCCGGGCGAGCCCGCGCGGGGTGCGGCGGCTGGGCGGGGTGAGGGGGGCGGGCGGCTCAGTCACGCGCACGGGACGCCTCGGTCGACTCGGCGGGCTGGGGTGACTCATGGGGCTGGGGTGACTCATGGGGCGCGTATGGCGGTTCATAGGGCGTACCCGTCCTCGTCAGATAGAGGTCCTCGAGATCCGTGGGGCCGGTGGAGGCAGCGGCCAGCACCTGCCGGAGGTCCGCCGCGTCGGACCCGTCCGGGTGCTCGGTCCCGGCTCGGGCCCGCACGGCCGCCAGAGCCTTCTCCGCGAAGCCGTCCTCGCCGTACGCGTAGTGCGTACCGGCCACGACACGGGAGGTGGTCCAGCCGGGGACGCCACTGAGCAGGCCGCGGGTCCACGGCCGGTCCGGGAGGCGGAGCCGCGTGGTGAGGCCGGCCGCGCCGAGCAGTTCGGCGACCGGGCCCTCGGCGGCGATCCGGCCACCGTCGAGGACGTACACCCGGTGGCAGCGGCTCTGTGCCTCGTGCAGGTCGTGGGTGGCGAGCAGGACGGCCGTGCGGGTGCCTGTGAGTTGCTCCAGGACCCCCCACAGCTCCAACCGCGCATGCGGGTCGAGGCCGGTCGTCGGCTCGTCCAGCAGCAGGACGGGCGGCCTGCCGAGCAGCGCCAGACCGAGGGTGAGACGGCGTTTCTGACCGCCGGACAGCCGCCGGTAGAACACCCGGCGGTGATCGGTCAGCCCGATGCGCTCCAGCAGGTCGTCGACGTCCCACGGGTCGTCGTAGAAGCCCGCGAACAGCTCCATCGCCTCGGCGACCCGCAGGCGTTCGGCGAGGCTGGACTCCTGGAGCTGGGCGCCGAAGGCCAGATGGTACGCGGCCGGCCCGGCGGCCCGGCTCAGCCCCGCGATCGACACCGTGCCCCGGTCGGGCCGCCGAATGCCCTCGACGCACTCCAGGAACGTGGTCTTCCCGGCGCCGTTGGGACCCACCAGCCCCACGATCTCACCCTCGTGGACCCGGACGGACACCCCGGCGAGCACGGCCTTGTCGCCGTAGCTCTTGTACAGCTCACCGGCCTCCAGCACGACGGGGGCACCCGAGCGGGCCGGCTCGTTCCCCTTCATGGTCACGGTCATGGGCGGGCCTCCTGGGTGCCGGCGGGAGCTGTGGTCAGGGCCGAGGGCGTGATCGCTGGGGCGAGGAGCCGGTGGGCCTTGGGCAAGGCCGCGAGGCCGGGGAGTGTGTCCGGGGCGCAGGGGAGGGCCAGGAGGCCGCTCGCCCATGGGGGCGCGGCACCGGTCAGTGCCCGCAGCGTGCCGCCGGTCGCCGCGGCCAGGACCGTGCGACGGGGCAGGCCGGCCTGCTCCCACCAGGCGAGTTCGTCGTACAGGCCGTAGCCGGGGACCAGGGACAGGCCGAGCGCGTCGCTGCCCGCCACCAGCGGGACCCCGCTCGTGTGGGCGGTGGCCAGCACGTCCAGCAGGAAGGCCCAGCCGTCGTCGAACTCCCGGCGCGCGGGGCCCTTGAGGTGTTCGAAGCCGAAGTGTTCGCGGGCGTACTTGCGGCCGAAGACCAGCCCGGGGCCTCGCATGTCCAGCAGGTACTGGTGGAACGGCGCCATCGGCACCACGCGGTCCAGCCGCGGCTCGGCCACCGCCTCGTCCAGCAGCGCCGATCGCCGCCAGGACTGCAGCAGCGGTACGAGCGCCGTGCCCTCGCCGGCCAGTGTCCGCAGCCGCTCCGTCGCCGCGCGTCGTACGGCCGGGTCGGCGAAGGCCCGTACGGCCTCGGCGGCTCCGCGCGGGGCGGCCGCCGGGGGCAGCAGGCAGCGGGGCAGGTCCTGGACGAGGTGGGCGCCCGCCTTCGCCGCCTCGGTGGCGCCGGTCCGCCCCGGCTGGTGCAGCACCCGCATCCCGCGCTCGCGGGCCGCCGCCACGACGTCGGCGAACGGCCCGGGGGCGAGGGACGAGCCGGTACGGACGAGGTGGGCGCCGTCGGCGGCCACGGCGGCGACCGCGCGGCGGGCGGAGTGGGCGTCGTGGACCAGCCGCGTGGCGGTGGTGGCAGCGGGCGGGCCGTCGAGCACGGGGCCGGTCCACAGCAGTGACGGGTCACCGGAGGCCGGCGCCGCGGCCAGGGCGAGGTACGGCTCCGTGTGTCCGGCCACGCCGAGGACGACGGTGACACCGGCCTCGGTGCACAGGGCGAGGCAGGCCCGGTGCGGGGCGAGCGCGTCGCCCTCGACCGTCCGGTTGAAGTAGCCGGTGATCCGGGCGCAGGCGTCCACCAGTCCCGGCAGCAGCACACCGTGTCGCTCCACCGGCTCGTCACCCGGCGGAGCCGTGCCGGTGCCCCAGTCCGTCACGCGCCCGTCGGTGACGCGGACCCAGCCGTCAGCCCGCCACTGGCGGCCGTCGCACAGCAGTGGTGCCGTGTGTACGGTCATCGGCGGCACCTCCCTCCTGCGTCGGATCGGTGGGCCGGGGGCGGGTCAGGCGCCGGCACACCAGGAACTGGAAGACGAGATGGGCGGCCACCGCCGGCAGCAGCGACCCGGCCGCGACCGTCAGCACGCCCCACACGAGGCCGTGAACGGCCTTGGCGGGCACCGCGCGCAGCCCGAAGGAGGCGTGGTGCACGGCGAACAGCGCCGCTTGCACAGCCAGGGCGGCCCACAGCGGCAGGGAGCCGTGCAGCCCGGTCAGCAGGTAGCCCCGGAACAGCACCTCTTCGGCCAGCCCGGTGAGCAGACCGAGAGCGAGCAGGGCACGGGGCTCGGCGGTCCAGGCCCCGAGGGAGCGCGTCCCGGCGGAGGGGGCGCGCACGGGCCGGTCGGAGGCGCGCGAGGCCCGGTGCGTGCCGGTCGACGCCCGGTGGGCGAGGAGCAGTTCGCCGAAGTAGCCCGCCGCCCCGGCCACTACGCCGCCCGACGTGGCGGCGGCCAGTAGCCAGGGGTCCGGGGCCGACCCGTCGGTCACTCCGAGCCGTACCGGGTCGAAGCCGGTGAGCGCGGCGGCCAGGAGCGCGGCGGCGGTCACGGTGGCCGCGTAGAGGACCGGCGCCAGGCGCTCGACCGCCCGTCGACCGCCCGCGCCGCCGAGGCGGAACCGCAGCGTCGCCGCGATCACCGTGCCGAGCGACAGGGCGAACACCGGGGCCACCGCCAGGACCAGCAGCAGCCGGTTCATCCGGTCACCGCCCGCCGGGCAGGCCGCAGGCGAACATCAGCGACACGAACGTGTCCCGCCCGTCCAGGCGCACCAGGTCGTTCGCCGTGTCGTCGTCGAACGCGGCCACGGCGCAGCCCGCCAGGCCCAGACCGGTGGCCACCAGGTAGAGGTTCTGGGTCACCACGCCCAGGTCCACATGGACGTACCGGTAGGAGCGGACGCCGTACTTCCACTCCACCCGGGCCATGTCCACCGTCAGGAACAGCACGGCGGGCGCGTGGAAGAGCCAGTCGGCGGCGATGCCGGTCTCGGCGACCTTGCCGCGCATGTTGCCCGAGTCGACGACCGTCAGCTCCGGGACGGACGGCCGGTAGTAGTACAGGCCCTGGTCCAGCCCGGTCACGTCGTTGGCGACCACGTACAGGTCGACCGGGGCGAGTCCGCCCGCCGAGGGCGCCCGGCGCACCGGGAAGTCACGCACGTTGTAGCCGGGGCGGTGGTCACGGATGCCCGCCGCGCCCTCCAGCAGCCCGGCGAGGGTGGTGAGCGGCAGCGGGCGGGCGGCGTACGTGGTGGAGGAGGAGCGCTGCTCGATCGCGTCCGCCAGCGTGATCTCCGGCAGCGGCTGCGGCTCGGGCAGCGGGACCGAGGGCCGTCCGTCCCACGCCGGCTCGGCCGGACGCGGGCGGGCGGACATCAGGGCCCGGGGGTCGATCATGTCGTCGCACACCGAGGAGCGCAGCCGCCGGTGCAGCAGATCACGCAGGCGCAGGGGCGGTTCGTCGGGGGCCGTCGCCGCTCCGGCCGTGAGGCTGCGCAGCGCGGGCAGGTCGCGGACGCGCAGCCCGAGCGCGTGCGCCAGCTGTTCGTCGGTGACGCCGGCGGCGTTCGTGACGCCGGTGAGGTCCGAAGCGACGTCGTCCGTGACGCCGGTGAGGTCCGAAGCGACGTCGTCCGTGGCCGTGGTCATGCCGTGTCCCCTTCCTCGTCGGCGGCGTCTGCCGGCGTACGCAGGGCGACCACCGCCAGCGCGGACCGCTCCAGGCCGTCGCAGTGCAGCAGCGTGTCGAGCTCGTCGTCGTAGAAGTCCCGTACGGGGAAGGCTTCGTAGCCCGCCTGCCCGGCCAGTCGGCAGACCAGATCGAGGAGCACGCCCGCGTCCATGAGCATGTGCCGGTAGCCGCGCGGGCCCGCTTCCAGCATGCTGCGCCAGGGCACGCCGGTCAGGACGAGGGCGGCCTGTGCGGTGCGCAACGCGTCGGCCGCGTCGGCGTCGGCCATCACCGGGGCGAGCGCGGCGGGGCCGGCGTCGAGTCGGCGTTCCACCCACAGGGCGTTCTCGCCGGGCTGCTGGCGGCACAGGGCGTCCGCGTCGACGACCATCAGGTCGCAGCTGAAGAGCAGGCCGGTCAGTGGGCCGTTCTCGCCGAAGGGGGCGCACAGGGCGCCCAGCGGGGCCGGGAGTCCGGAGTGCGGGCGGCGTACGGCGTTCGCCTCGGCCGTGAAGTCCTCGGGGCGGTGGCGGCCGCAGGTGGTGAAGAACCAGCGGCGTACGCCCTCGCGTTCGGCGGAGGTGAGCCGGTCGTCGGGGCGGTGCCGGGACAGCCGGGTGTTGAGGTGGAACAGCTCGGCGACGTCGTCCTGGGCGGGGGCGACCCGGTTGACGAAGCCGGCGCTCTTCCCGGGGGCGAGCTCCACCACGTTGGGGGACGGGATGAGGGTCTGTTCGAGGGTTCGGCGGAGCAGATGGTCGAGGCCGGGGGTGTACACCTTGGTCTCGGTGTGCGGGGACACGGGGGCCTCCTACAGGAAGGGGTGCCGGAACGAGGGCCGCTGCTCGGTGCAGACCGGGCAGCGCGGAAGCCGCAGGACGTGCTCCTGGGTGATCTCCAGCCGCTCCAGGTCGATCCGTATCGCCCGGCCGACGAGGAAGCTCGCGCCGTCGACGAGGTACGGGGCGATGCCGATCGCCGCCCAGGACGCCGCGATCGCGGCGTACGGGGCGAGCAGCGGCGGCAGGTCGTCGGCGGTGCGGCGGGCGAGCTCCTCGCTGTAGAGCTGGTACTCGTGGCGCAGCGCACGGGACGACTCGTGCTGGATCTCGTGCTCGTTGTAGCAGGCCGACTCACCGGGTACGACGAGCGGTCCGACGATCAGTTCGCTGCCGTCGGCGTAGACGGGGAGCCAGGGGCGTCCGGCGGCGACGGCGGCCCTGTTGAGCCGGTGCAGCAGGGACGGGCGGAAGCCGTCGAGGGCGAGGACGACCAGGTCGGTGTCGTCGAGCAGGGCGGCGAGCCTCTCGTCGCCGTCGGGGGCCTCGAGGCCGCCGGTGCCGGCCGCCAGGTCGGGGACCCGGCCGACGCCGAGTTCGGCGAGCTGGGTGTTCAGCCGCGTACCGACCGAGCCGCCTCCCACGAGGCCCACGGTGGTCTCCCCCAGTTCGCGGACGGGGCGGCCGCCCATGAGGCTCCGGTGCATCGCCAACAGCCCCGAGCCCTCGGGCACGAGGACTCCGCCATCGACCAGGTCATCCACCAATGCGCCGAGCTGGTCCTTGTCCGCGCGGTCCGCGAACCGGCTCACGATGTCGTCACGCAGCCGGGGCTCGGTGAAGGCGGTCAGGAGGGGGCCGAGGACCCGGTGCCGTCCGTCGTCGCGGAGCACGCGCGAGTAGCGGGAGCGTGAGCCGTGCCGCAGCAGCACCTCGTCGTCGGTGCACTGCACCACGGTGAGGTACGGGTTCCTCACGAGCCGCGTGGCGGAGCCGTCGGCCGCGGCGGGCACGTCGGCCGCAGCGGCCCCGGCCGGTGCGTCGGGGGATTGTGTCACGGGTTCTCCTCAGGGGCGGCGCGGACGCCGGGCCCGGTGCGACACACCGGGCCCGGCTGGGGGGTTACAACTGCTTCTGTGCGACCGTGCAGTGGCAGTGGCAGCACCAACCGCCCGGCGCGACCGTGGCATCGGCGGAGAAGTACTTCTCCTCGACCTTCTCGATGATCCGCAGCATGGGACACCTCCTCTCCCCGCTCGTGGGGCAGTGGAACGAGCGAGCCCAACGTAGGGAGCGGCACGGAGGCCGGACAATGCTCCGCGGATGTCCTGAAGCGGCTATGACCTGTGGCGGACCGTCAGGCGTCGGCTGCGCCGATCCCGTCCTCCCGTACGCGCGCCGCGAGGTCGGTCTTCGTGTACGCGGGCCGTCCCGCCCGCCGGTACTCCTTCTTGACGCGGTCGGGGTAGTGCGTGGCGGTGCGCGGTCTGACGCCGGCCCGCCGGGCCGTCGCCGCGAGGGTGAATCCCGAGGCGTGGCTGCGCAGTACCTCCGGCTCCCTCGGGGCGGGCCGGGGCGGGCCGGGGCGGGCCGGGCCGGTGTCGTGGGCCCAGGCGAAGGCGAGTTCCGGAGCGTGCGCGGTCTCCCCCGCGGCGACCGCCTCGACGGCCGGACGGCCTCGGCGGCCTTGTCGGCCTCGACGGCCTCGACGGCCTCGACGAGGGTCTCCAGGTCGTTGTCCTCGGTGAGGTGGCCGTCGGCGCCCGCGGCCACGGCGGCGATGACACGGGGCGGTCCGCCACGGTGCCGATGATCAGTACGCGGCTGCCGACCGCCCGCAGTCGGCGGATGCCGGCGGCGGGGCTCCGAGCCGCCCTTGAGGAGGAGGACGAGGAGGACGACACCGGCGGGCGGCCGTGTGCCCCTCGGCCCTGGGCACCGGTCAGGAGGCGGGCGACCTGCGGTGCCCAGGCGTACTGCCCACGCGGTGTGGCGGTGTCGGCGTTTCGGCCATTTCCTGCCCGCAGCCGCTCCAAGCCAGGCCAGGGATGTGGCGCCTGCGGGCTCCACGGATGCAGGGAATCACGGGCTTTCCAGCACGACCGAATGACGTGTGTTCGATACCGCAGCCGCGTCGTTGGACCTCACGACTCATCCGCAGCGACCGTCCTAGGGCCTGTCTGACAAATGATTACCCCGTGGACTCGCGGAGCCAGAGGATCAAGGAAGCCAGGACAACTCCGGCACGGTAGCGGTCGCCGAGCTTGTCGAACCGGGTCGCGATCGCGCGGAACTGCTTGAGGCGGGCGAAGCATCGTTCGACGACGTTGCGGTCGCGGTAGGTGACCTTGTCGAAGGCCGGCGGCCGGCCGCCGAGGGCTCCGCGTCGGTGGCGGTTCGCCGCCTGGTCGCGGCGCTCGGGGATCGTGGCAGCGATGCCCCGGCGCCTCAGCAGATGGCGGATGGCCCTGCTGGAATACGCCTTGTCACCCAGCACACGGTCCGGTGTCGTGCGCGGGCGGCCCGTGCCGAGGCGCGGGGTGCGGATGCCGTCGAGCACCTGGCCGAACGCCGTCGCGTCGTTGACGTTGCCGGGCGTGAGCACAATCGACAGGGGCAGGCCCCGGCCATCGACGGCGAGATGGACTTTGGTGGTCAGTCCGCCTCGGGAGCGGCCGAGGGCCTGGCGCGCCTGCGAGCGGCCCGGATCTTCCAGTTCGTCCCCGTTCACATCCCCTTTTTGCGGGCGCCGACTGCGTGCTGGTGGGCTCGGTTGATGGTGGAGTCGACGGAGACGGTCCATTCCACCCGGCCCACCGCGTCATCGCGGACCTGAACGTGCTCCAGCAACCGTGCCCAGGTGCCGTCCGCCTCCCAGCGGGCGAACCGCTCGTAGACGGTCTGCCACGGCCCGAACCGGTCGGGAAGATCCCGCCACGGAGCCCCGGTCCGCAGCCGCCACAGCACCCCGTTGACCACCTGCCGGTGATCACGCCACGGACGGCCCCGTCCGTCCACCTGAGGCAAAAGGGGCTCTATCCGCCTCCATGCCGCATCCGTCAACTCACCTCGACCTGCCACAAGATCAATTATCAGACCGGCTATAGAGTCCTGCCCGTGGCGAATCATCAGGACGAGACCAGGACGGCCTACGACGGTGTCGTCGAGCTGTACGCATCGCTGTTCGCAAACCGGCTGGAAACACAGCCTTTCTCCCGGGCCATGATCGGCACCTTCGCCGAACTGGTGCGCGCGACGGGCAACCTGCGGACAGCGGACGTCGGGTGCGGGCCCGGACATCTGACAGCCATGCTGCACGAACTCGGCCTGGACGCCTTCGGACTAGACCTTGCCCCCGGCATGGTCGACCACGCCCGGCAGGCCCATCCGGCGCTGCGCTTCCAAGAGGCGCGGATGGAATCCCTGCCGATCGAGGACGCCGCGCTCGGCGGCGTACTGGCCCACTACTCAATGATTCACACCCCTCCGGGGGAACTACCGGAGCTGCTCGCCGAACAGGTACGCGTCCTGGCACCGGACGGTCTGCTCCTGGTCTCCTTCTTCGGGACCGACGGACAAGAACCGGTCCGGTTCGACCACAAAGTGGCGCCCGCCTACAGCTGGCCGGTGAATCGCCTCTCCGAACTGCTGGGCGATGCTGGGCTCGATCCCTTCGCCCGGCTGCTCCACGATCCAGCCTCTGATCGGGGCTTCCTCGACGCCCATCTACTGGCCCGCCGTTCGTAGCCACTGCCCAGTCCCCCCAGCCGATCGGCGCACCTCCGGATTGCCAGCTCAGCCGAATCTCGCTGATCAGACCGGAATTGTCAGACACCCCCTAGGGGAACGATGACCTCGGCCATTGCACAGGACCAGCCGCCGCAACCCCCCGACGGGACTGCGCCGGACGGCGAACAGCAGGACGCCGGTGTTCGAGAGGAGGAATACCTCTACCGTGACGAGTCGAGGCTCCGGGCCGGGTCCCTGTTGACCTCCCGCACCATGGCGCGGCGCCTGCCCTCGCTGGTGCGGCGCTCGGTGCAAATGGCCTGGCGCGTGGACCGCGGCGCGACCGTCGGTCTGTTGATGTGCCAGATCGGGACGGGTGTCCTCGCGGCCCTCGGTCTCCTGGCCGTCACGGGCACGATCAGCGCGCTGGCCTCCTCGGGCGACATCACCGAGCGGCTGTGGGACGCCGTCCCGCAGCTGGCCGTGATCGCCGCCGCCGGACTGCGCGCGATGCTGGGCATCACCGTCGTCTGGCTCACCGGGCGTCTGCGTCCGGTGCTCGGCCGGGCGGCGGAGCTGACGATGATCGAGGCCGCGCTCGGCGCGGAACTGGCCGCCAACAACAAGCCCGGCTACAACGACGCCTACGACATCGCCGACCGCGGCGCCCAGGTCACCCCCGACCTCGTCGAAGAAGCGCAGGACGTGCTGGCGGCCACCGCCACGCTGGCGGCCGGCGCCGCCGTCCTGACCGTCCTGCACCCGATGCTCCTTCCCCTGCTCTTCCTCGCGTGCCTGCCGCAGGCCGCCGCGTACGTGCGCTCCGCCCGCGTGCTCTACCTCGCCGGGCTGGAGACCTCCGGGCGGCGCCGGATGCTGAGCAAGCTCCGCTGGCACATGGCCTATCAGGAGTCCAGCGAAGAGATGCGTGCCTGCCTCGCCGGCCCCTTCCTGATCGGGCGGTACCGACGGCTGGCCGCCTCGGTCAACGCCGCCGAGCGCAAGGCCGCGAACACCGGCGCGTGGATGGGGCTGGCCGGAGCCGTGGCCGGCGGGATCGCCTCGGCCGCGGTGTGGGCGGCGCTGTTGTGGCTCCTGGCCTCCGGGCGGATGAGCCTGGCGGCAGGCGGCGGCGCCGTCTTCGCCCTGCAGACCGCCACCGGCTCGGTGCGCGGCATCATCAACGGCGGGGCCCGCCTGGTACGCACCGGCTGGTACGTACAGGACTGGCAGAACTTCCTCGACAACGCCCACGGCCAGGCCATGACCGACTCCCGCGGCACCGCGTCACTCCCCGCGGCCCCGGAGCGCTTCGAGGTCCGTGACGTCACCTACCGCTACGACGGCGCCCCCAAGGACAGCCTGAGCAACGTCTCCCTGCACGTGAAGCGCGGCGAGATCGTGGCGCTCGTCGGGGAGAACGGCTCCGGCAAGACGACCCTCTCGCGCCTGCTGTGCGGGTTGCTGCTGCCCACCGAGGGCGACGTGGCCTGGGACCACGCCTCCACCGCGGACCTGGACCCGTGGCGGTCGTGGGAGCACGTCGCGCTGGTGCCGCAGAAGTTCACCTACCTGCCGCTGACGATGCGCGACAACATCACCTTCGGGCAGGGCGACACCAGCGACGCCGCCCTGCTCGCCGCGTGCGAGGCGTCCGGCGCCGCGGGGATGCTTCCCACGCTCCGCTCCGGCCTGAACACCCTGCTGACCAGCGAGTGGTTCGGAGGACAGCAGCTCTCCGGCGGGCAGTGGCAGCGCCTGGTCCTCACCCGCGCCTTCCACCGGGAGGCGGCGCTGCTGGTGATGGACGAACCCACGGCCGCCCTCGACGCCCGCGCCGAGCACCGAATCTTCGCCGGCCTGCGCGAACTGGCCAAGGACCGCGCCGTCCTGCTGATCACGCACCGCCTCACCAACGTGGCCGTCGCCGACCGGATCGTGGTCCTGGACGAAGGGCGGATCGTCCAGGAGGGCACCTACGCCCAGCTCACGCAGCAGCCGGGGTTGTTCCGGTCCCTGTGGGAGCTGCAGCGCCGGATGAGCGGCGACGCCCCCTGAACACCGGGCCGCACCGAGCCACCGGTCCGCACCGGGCCACCGGGCCACCGGACAGAGGCGCCGGCCGGCCCGTCTCCCGTTACGCCCTCCGCCCCACGTCCCTCCGAGGTAGTCGCCATGTCGCTGTCGCACCACCACATCCGCACCACCGTCGATACCTACCTCGCCCGTCACCCCCACGAGCGAGAGCAGCTCAGCGTCCTTCTGGGCGCCCTCGACCGGCCTGGCGAGGACATCGCCGGCCGCTCGACCTTCACCGGGCACGTCACCTGCGGCGCGATCGTTGTCGACCGGTTGGGCCGCGTCCTGCATGTGCTGCACCTGGCCGGCGGGAAGGTCCTCGTCCCCGGCGGACACACTGAGCCCACGGACGACTCCCTGGCAGCGGCGGCCCTGCGGGAGCTGCACGAGGAGACCGGGATCCCGGCTCGGGCTGTCACGCCGTGGCCGGGCTACGAGACCGTGCCGCTGGACATCGACATCCACGACATCGACGCCCGTCCGGGCAAGGGCGAGCCCGGACACCAGCACTTCGACTTCCGGTTCCTCTTCCGTCTGCGGGCGACCGAAGTGTCGGTCGTGCTGCAGGAAGAGGAGGTCGCCGGCATCGAGTGGCGTCCCGTGGACCGGGTGACCTCGCCGGCACTGCGCGAAAAGCTGCTCAAACTGCCGCTCCAGGTCGAACCGGAGACGGCCAACGCCTCGGCCCTGGTCTACAACGACCGCGGCGAGTACCTGCTCCATCTGCGCGACTACTTCCCCGGTCAGATCTGGGAGCCGGGCATGTGGTCCCTGCTCGGCGGCGGCCGGGAGCCCCAGGACGCCACCCTGGAACACACCGTGCGGCGCGAACTGGCCGAGGAAGCCGGCCTCGATCTCGCCGACCTGTCCCCGTTCGCCACCGAGTACGCCTCCCGCGACGACGGCACGACCGTACCCATCGCCATCTACGCCAGCCGCTGGAACGGCGACCCGCGCGAACTCCACCTGACCGAAGAAGTGATGCTCGCCTGGTTCGCCCCCGACGACCTCCACCGCCTGCGCATCGCCGACACCACCAGCGACCTCGTCCGGCGCCACGCCGCCGGCCTCCCACCGATGCAGAGCGCACCCGAGCTCGAAGAACCGCGTCCCGCGTCACCGCACGGCACGGTCCCCCACATCATCGGCGTCCACCTCTACCTGGAACGCCCCGACGGGACGGTGCTGCTCGGGCTGCGCCACCCCGACTCCGCGTTCGCGCCGTCCACCTGGCACGTCCTGGCCGGCCACTGCGAGCAGGAGAACGCCATCGACTGCCTGATCAGGGAGGCGATGGAGGAAGCCGGGCTGCGCATCGAGCGCCAGGACGTGGAACTCGTCCATGTCGTCCACCACATCGGTCAGCCCAGGAACCCGCCCCGCATGGGCCTGTTCTTCCGTGCCCGTACCTGGAGGGGCGAGCCGGTGCTGCGCGAGCCGGACAAGTGCACCCAGTGGAAGTTCTGGGATCCCGCCGCCCTTCCCGACAACCTCGTCCCCTATACCCGACTGGCTGTCGCGAAGATCCAGAACGGCGAGCTGTACAGCGAGACGGGCTGGCCCGCATGAGCGGCGCATCGACCAGCGCATCCAGTCGCGTGCCACCTGTGACAGCGACCGGGCGTCCGGATACCCGCCTCGTGGTGATCCGCGGCAACTCGGCGTCCGGCAGGTCGAGCGTGGCCCAGGGCCTGCGAGATGGCCACGGTGCGGTATCGCGACCGTGGGCCAGGACGTGATCCGCCGGAACGTGCTCAGGGCACACGACACGGCGCGAGGCGCCAACACCGCCCTGCTGAGCACGATCGCCCGCGCAGCCCTCGACGCCGGCTTCCACGTCGTCCTTGACGCACTTCCTCCACGCGGGACCGCGCCGGCCGCTGAACAAGGTGGGGCTCGTCTTCGACGGAGGCCAACTGACCGCCGACCAGCTCGACCGGACCGCCTCGACCCGGCGGACACGACGTGTGGGCCGTCCACGACCTCGCGACCGACCTGGCGGGAGCTGATAGCCCCGCGAGCCTTCGCGCGCCTCGACGCCATCGAACGAGCCCGACGCGGCGAGGGCCCCGCCCACTTGATCACACACACCTGACCCCCAGAACCCCCGCCCACCAGGAGGCAACCGTGCCCGCCGAGGACACCAACACCCGGGCCTGGCTGATCTACGGCCAGCGCCAACTCGCTCGCGCCTACGCCCCGCCCGTCCCCGAACGGCTCGGCTGGACGCCCTGGGAAGGCATCGGGCCGGGAGCGGAGGTTCTCGGCGACGTCACTGGCCGCCGCGTCCTGGACATCGGTTCCGGCGCCGGCCACCACGCCGTCCACCTCGCCCGAGTACACGGAGCGCGGGTCACCGGCATCGAGCTGTCCCCGAGCCAGCACGAACGGGCCGTCAGCACCCACGTGGACGTGGACGGCGTGGAGTTCGTCCGGGCAGACGTGGCCGAGTACCTGGACGGAGCCGAGCCGTTCGACGCCGCGTACGCGATCGGGACGCTCGCCTTCATCGACCCGCACCGCTCACTGCCCGCGCTGCGCGATGGGCTGCGTCCCGATGCCCCGCTGATCCTTTCGCTCCTGCACACCGATCTCCACGGCCACGGTCCGTCCACGGCAGTGGCGCCGCGCGAGCAGACGATCCTGCTGCGCGACGACCCGCCGTTGCCGACGCAGATGTGGGTCCTGGCACCGCAGCTATGGGAGGACCTGCTCACCGAGTACGGCTTCCGCGTCGAAGCCATCGACCTGTTCCCGCACCCCGGCGAGAACGCCAAGGTGATCCAGCAGCTCATCCGCGCCCGGCGCCTCCCCGACCGGCCGACGCGCGCCACCAGTTGACCCCGCAGCACCCGAGGCCCGGCCGCCCACGCGGCAGTCGGCGTCGGAGCGATCCTGCTCAGCGACAGGGCATCCTGCTGGGCCGACATCGCCGCGGCACCCTCGAACTACCCGGCGGCAGCGTGGAGGCCACCGGAGAATCCTTCGAGGAGGCGGTCGTCCGAGAACTCGAGCACCTGCCGGACGACGCGCTGAACCCGTACTCGTTCCAGTGACGGAACTCCGATGACGGGCGGGTCCGGCGGGTGGGCACGGCGTGGCTGGCGGCGAGGGTCCCCCGCTGCCCGCCACGTCGTGCGTCAGGACTCCAGATAGCGCAGTACGGCCAGGATGCGGCGGTTGTAGCCGGTGGTGTGCGCGAGTTCCTGCTTGTCGAAGATCATGTTGAGGTTCTTCTCCACCGTGCTCAGGGAGATGTGCAACTTCTCCGAGATGGCCGCGTTGGTGTGTCCCTGGGCCAGGGTCTCCAGGACGCTGCGCTCGCGGGGGGGTCAGCCGGGCCAGCGGGTCGCTGTGCGTCGTACGGATCACCAGCTGCCGCACGACCTCCGGGTCGATGGCGGCGCCGCCCGCCCGGATCCGCTCCAGCGCGTCGAGGAACTTCTTCACCTGGGCGACCCGGCAGGCCAGACAACATCTTCTCGGCCAACCAACCCGCTTGCTGACACCCAGAGCGTCAGACGAGCGTCACACAGGACCGTTAACCCTCTGACGCGATGCACCCGCGCGTAGCCCCCTGGTGGGGAGCGACCAGCAGCGCTCCACGTGACGGTCGTCGGCCTGTTCGGGGTGAGGCCCTCTTGTCGAGCAGTGGGACGCAGTGACGGCTGGGCACCATGTGCCTGATGACCGGGGAGAGCGGGGCGGACTCGGAAGCAGCGCGGTGTACCAACTCAGTCGCGCGCTGCCCGTTCGGGATGCATGACAGGGGCGTTCCCCAGACCAGGTCGCTCAACGCTCTCCCCGGTTCGTCCGACTCCGTGGCCGAAAAGGGAACCGCCCTCGCCACCCTGGCGGAGACTGACGGCGACGAAGAGAGGAGAGCGCGCCGATGGAGGAGTTCACGTACAAGCCCGCCGCCGATCGGCTCTTCGGGATGGTCCACATCGCGCTCGACCACGAGGGCGGGACGGTGAATTCGGCTCCGACCAGCTTCCGGTCGCCCGGGGCGAAGCGGAAGACGTCGGGGAGGTCCCACAGCCAGTCCTGACTGCCGAACGTGTCGGCGAAGAATTTCTCCCGCTCCTCCCGGTCCGCATAAGGGGACACGATCAGGGACATGCCGATGAGACGAGGGACGAGGTCGAGCGGATCGCCTGTCACCGCCGCGGACCAGCTGCCGTCGAACTCGAGTCTCGCCGTCATCGACGTCTCATTCCTCAATCGGGACCCGGCCGTCGTCATCCTGCTGGTGGTTCACGGCTCCCGCCCCGTTGGCCGGTCGGCGTAGTCCTCGACCAGGTTGCTGATGAGCGCGAGCAGGGAGTCTACGCGGTGGCGGTCCTCGCGCTGGTCGCGCAGTACTTCGTCCAGTGCCAGGAGGCGGGCCAGGGTGGCCGGGTTCCGGTCCAGCACTTCGTCGAGCAGTGGCGTGGTGATCAGGTCCAGGCACTCGGTGAGCAGCCGACGGGTGGCCGGGGAGGGAGGCTGGGGGTCGGGGGCTGCGAACCCGGTGGTCAGGTACCGGACCGGGTCGGTCAGGCTCCAGCCGACGACCGTGCCGTGCTGGACGAGGAGCGCCACGTCGGGGGCGAGGCCGATGCGGGCCTCCAGCGGCCCGTCCAGGGCGTCGAGGTCGCGCAGACAGGTCAGCACCGCATCACCGGGAGCGCGGCAGAGTTCTGTGGTCGGCTCCAGGCGGAAGTCCCGGACCTCGTCCGCCCGGAGCCCACCCGGGCGTACCGTCGGCGTGCGGGGAACGCGGGCACAGTCCTCGGCGGAAGCGGACTCGGAGGGCAACCGGAATCCGGCGCCGACCAGTTCCCGGCTGTCCGGGGCGAACCGAAGCTCGTCGGGGTCGTCCCACAGCCATTCCTGGCTGCCGAACGTGTCTACGAGGAACTGCTGCCATTCCTCCACGTCCGCGTACTCCGCGATGCGCACACATTGGCCCGGGAAGTCGAATCGCGGGGCGATGCCCAGCGGACCGTCCGTCACCGTCGCACGCCAGTCGCCGTCGAGGGTGAGTCTCATGGTGAATGCCGCCTCATCGGATCTGCTCTGCGGGAGCCACGGGCGGCACCCACGACCTGACCGCGGCCCGGGCCCACGGCATCGTGCAGCCTGCCTCACCCGGCACATCCTTGTCTTGGCCGACCGCGCCTACCAAGGTGCCGGCGCCACCGTCCGCACCCCCTACTACCACCACAACGAACAGCCCGAGCACTACCAGCATTTCAACCATTTGCCTGGAGAGGAGCTGGGATCAGAATTCGTGCGACACCACCCAGTAGTCGTCATCTTCGACCGAGGCAGCACACAGGCGGCGACCATCCGGCGAAACGGCTACGAACTCGGGTGAACCCGCCACTCCGCCGACACGGGACGGAAGGTTCGTGCCGACCGGATCCTTTACGCGTACCCATCCGACCTTACTTCCCCCCGGTACTGGCGGCAGGATGAGAAACTCGCCGTCCCTCCCATACAGTCGAACCTGTGAGGCACGGTGGTGCCACGCCGCGTCCAGTTCGTCGGCGGCGCGGGGGCTGGAGGCGGGAATCGTCACGGCCGGCTCCACCTCGAGTCCGGTGACCGCGTAGATGGCGGAGTTCACAGGCGGGCCGCCCTGTTCCGCCTTCCCTGCGAATTGCAGACCGCAGCGCTCGAGGACGTCCAGCCAATCCGGTGCCTGCCGGTCCGTCATGATTCCTGACCTTTCATCGGTTTCCGTAGTCCGTTCAGTGACCTTCGCAGAAGAGGTGATGATCGCCACCCTGCTTGTTTATCTTGGCATCCCTCTCCATGGACTCCGGATAGCCGACGCTGCCATCGGGCCGCTGCACCCTGCCATTGCCCCAGCCGAAGTTGGCGAAGTTCCGGGTGCCATCGATCCTCGGCTTCCTGGCATGGAAATGTGGGCCTGCCGGATCATGGGTGTGCTCGACGACCACACGCGAGCCGCTATCTGTCGCGAACGGCCGGAAGTTCCCCCAGTGCGCCTCGTCCTTCGAATAGATGTACCCCGGTGCATGCCTCAAGCTCTTGTCTCCCGTAACCACCCACTCGGCGATGGGTTCTTCGCCGAAACGAACGCCGCCGAGTTCGAATGCAGCCTTTTCCGCGTCCGCACGGTTTTTGGACGGATTTCCTTTCTCTCTCCGCGGATAAGGGCTGAGCCCAAGGGGGTCGGACAAGGAGTGCGGGTTGTGGACGTACGTGACAGGGTTCGGCGCGGGAGTGAGCCCGAGGGGGTCGGGGCTGAGGTACCGGGCGGTCTCGGGGTCATAGTGGCGGTAAAGGTTGTAGTGGAGGACGGTTTCTGAGTTGTAACCAGCCGACAGGTACCTCATTCATCACGCCAAGGCCCTGCGCAGTTCGTCCAGGAGGTTGATCGCAGCCTCGCGCCCGAAGTCGTGAAGGAAGCCGAATGTGCCGCCGCGCGCCGAGAAGGGGAAGCCCTCCAGTAGCTTCGGGGCGAAGTCGGTCTCGGTGGCGGCTGTGGCGTCCGCAATTTTCTCGATCCACCACTGCTGGGCGTCGGTGAAAGGACCGGCCTGCTGCGTGAACTCCTCCAAACGCTGGCGTACCGTCAAAAATGAATCGACGGCGCTGGTAGGCGGCGCCGGCCACGACCTTGCGGTCGCGTCACCTGCGAGAACGCGGACTGGGTGGCGTCCGCCTGGTCATCTCCGACAGTCACAGCGGCCTGGTCAAAGCGATCCGCAAGGTCATGCTCGGCGCCGCCTGGCAGCGCTGCCGGGTCCACTTCGTGCGCAACGTCTTCGCCGTCATCCCGAAAGGATCTGCGGAGATGGTCGCAGCCACGATCCGCACAATCTTCGCCCAGCCCACCGCGGACGCTGTCCGCACCCAGCTCGACACCGTCGCCGACATGCTCGGTCGGCAGTTTCCGAAGGTCAGAGAGATGCTGCTGGAAGCCAAGGAGGACCTGACCGCCTTTGCGGACTTCCCTCACCAGCACTGGAAGAAGATCCAGTCCACGAACCCGCTGGAACGGCTGAACCGGGAGATCAAACGCCGCACCGACGTCGTCCAAGTCTTCCCGAACCCACCCGCAGTCCTCCGCCTCGCCACCGCGGTCCTCGCCGAACTCCACGACGAATGGATCGCCTTCCCCCGCCGCTACCTCTCCAACGAGAGCATGGACGCCCTCTATCCCGATGGCGCGATCGTCCTACCCACCACATCAGACGACTGATCGCCTACACCACGACAAGGGACATGACCACGGAACGCCTCCCAGGTCGCGCGCACGGCGGTTCGGAGTCCTGCGTCGTCGAGGTCACCGGGTTCCGCGAGGTCGGGGTCGACCGAGTACTCCTCGAGGATCATGAACACTTCGTCCAGGAGATCACCGAGCGCGCCTCGGACCCGCTCCCCGTACGTCTGGGAGGCCCGCCGGGCCTCCCACCAGCCGTGGGCGAAGTCCGGTGCACCGCACGTTCCGGCCTCGGTGAACGCCTCCAGTAGTGCCAGTTGTTGTGCCGTGGCGCTGGCCGGGTCGACATCGCCGAGCCTGGACCACGCGCGATCACCGGGCGGATGGGAGGCAGCCACGGGTGCGAGGAACGGGTGACGTTCCAGGAGCGTGCGTGCGTAACGGCCGAAGCGTGCGCGTGCCGTGTCAGAACCCTCGCTGACGGCCGAGGCCATGAAAGCGGTGGTCCCCGCGATCAGCGCGTAGCCTTCCTCGGGGAAGAGGACGGCTCCCTGCGCGCCGGGCGTGCGCAGCAGGACGGGTGGGCGCAAGCCCGTCAAGTCCGCGTCCGCGGGAACCCGGGACGTCGCCCCGGGCGCGTCGGCGAGACTCGTGGCAAGGAGGTGCGAGGCTCCCACGGCACGACAGCCGGCCTTGATCCTGTGGGCCAGCGTTGCGTCGATGTGCGCTCTCACGGGCATCGGGGCCACCAACTTCTCCCGCAGCCACGACGACGTGAAGGTGCCGTCCGGACCGAGCACCCCGCTCTGGCTCCCCGATGACTTCCCGCCTTCTGGACCGGTCACCGCACGAACCCGTTGTCGATGAGCGGGGTTCCGGGACCGGACGGCGCCGGCTGCCGTCCTGAGCCTTCATCCTTCCAGCAGATCGCTGACATAGTCGCGGAGCTGTGGAGGAAGGTCGCCGAGGACGATCTCACGCAGAGGGGAAAGGTGGTCAAGGTCGACATAGCCGGTGGATGCGAGTTCGATGAGGGCGTGCAACTCGGCTTCCCGGGCGGAGTTCTCCTTTTCCGAGGCAGCAGTTGCCGCCAGCAGTGTCGCCAGAGCTGATGCCTGGGCAGACGTATATGACCCCACGTGGTCGGACACTTCGTCGGCCGCCCGTTCTCGCGTCTGTGCATCGACTTCCAGGATCATTCGCGCCATGCTGATGAAATCGTGAGACTTCACAATGAAACATCCGTTCGTCACTCGTACGGAAGTGGAAACTGGGCCGGCCAGGGGATGTGTGTGGCATGGGCCGCATCCGAGTTGTAGTGCGGGCTGTTCGGGTTGTGGACCTGCCGGTGATACAAGTTCCCCGCCTCGTCCTGGTATTTTCCGCCGATCGATATGCGGTAAATATCTCCGTTTGCCGCGTTGGAGCCGGGGGGAGCAGTTCCGTCCTTGTCGTGCACCCGTAGGCGGACCTTGTTACCCGTCTCAGGGTCTTCCCATTTGTATTCCACCCCCTTCTGTGCACCGCCATTGGGGTCCGGCTTGAGTGTCCGCATCTCGGCATCGTCGGGAACGATGTCGAGCGGGTTGTGACCGCGCACGTCCCAGCCACCCCCCTCAATGCGGGAGGGATAGGGGGACAGGCCCAGCGGGTCGGCCCACAGATGTGGGTTGACCACATAGGCCGTCGGATTGGGAGCGGGTTCCAAGCCGAGCGGATCCGTGGTGAGATAACGGGCCGTCGCGGGATCGTAGTGGCGGAAGACGTTGTAGTGGAGGCCGGTCTCCGGATCGTAGTACTGGCCGGGAAACCGGAGCGGAGTATAGGTGGTGCCGGCGCTGGTCCACGCGGTGGTGCCCCACAGCGTGGACCGGGTGCGCCAGGCTATGTCGCCGTTCTCGTCGACCAGTTCAGTGGGAGTGCCGATGAGGTCGGTGGCGATGGCGAAGAAGCGGCGGTCGATCTCCTCCCGCCGGACATCCGGAGTGAGGATACGCTCGGTCTGGGCCAGCGGCGCCAGGCCGCGGTGGTCCCACGTGAGGGCCACCGGATGCGGCATGTCCTGGGACACCGCGGTCTGTTCGCACATTGCCGCGCCGTCCCATGTGAAGAGAACCTCCTCAACGACCGCCTCGCCGTCGGCGGCGAGGCGCTGCTTGGCGGTGCGGCGGCCCAGCGGGTCGTAGCGGTACCGCCACCGGGTCCCGTCAGGGGTGACGACGGAGGTCAGGCGGCCCTCGGTGTTCCATGTGTAGCGCCAGGTGTCCGCCTTTCGGGACAGGCGGGTCCTTTGGCGCAGAGTCACGCGACCAAGAGGGTCGTGTGCATAGCGAACACTTCCGGCGCGGGTGAGGGCGGTGCCTTCGTACGTCCGGGGGCCGGTGGCCTCGTGACCCGGGTGGGAGGCCGGCCAATACGCCTCGGTCTGGTTGCCGCTCGCGTCGTAGGTGTACCGCTCGCTCCAGCCGTCCGCGGTCACGGAGGTGACCCGGCCGGCCGGGTCGAGGTCGAAGGCACGTGTGCCTGAGAGTTGGTCGGCGAGCGCGATGAGGTGGCCATCGCGGTAGGAGTACACGCGGCTGTTGAGGGTACGCTCGTGTGCGGTCAGGTGCTGGGCAGCCAGCCGTCCCGACGCGTCCCAGGCGGAGTGGACCGTGAGGAAGTCGTCGAAGGCCCGGGACAGTTCACGGCCTGCGGCGTCGTAGGCGAAGGTGATGCGGTGGTCACCGGTGGTCAGGTGGCCGGGGCGGCCAGTCTCGTCGTAACCGTACGCGGTGACGTGACCGGTGGGGGTGACGCGACGGGACCGGCGGCCGAGAGCGTCGTATGTGTACGTGGTGGCGCGGCCGTCGACGAGTTCGGTCTTGAGTCGGCCGCAGCGGTCGTAGCGGCGTATCAGTTCGCTGTCCGGACCAGAAGCGTGAACGAGGCGACCCGCCAAGTCGTAGGCGTACTCGGTGACTTGTCCTCCGACGTCTTTACGGATCACCCGGCCCAAAGGGTCGTGGGCGAGAGAGATGACTCCGCCGAGAGCGTCGACACGTGCCGTCAACCGTCCTGTCGGGTCCCTGCGGTAGATGAGAGTGCGGTCGTCGAAGTCGGTCTCGGCGGTGAGTCGCCCAGCCGCGTCGTACGCGTAGGTCCAGTGGAGTCCGTGTGGATTGGTGACCTTGGTGAGACGCAAGGCGGCATCGTGCTCGAACTCGTAGCGGGCGCCGTCCGGGTAGGTACGAGCAGCGAGCAGGTCGAAGTGGGTGTACTCGAAGCGGGTCACCCCACCGGCCGAGTCGGTGTGGGTGAGGCAATTGCCCTCGCCGTCGTACGTCCACGTCGTAGTGGCCCCGCCCGGCTCGACACGTTGGGCGAGATTGCCGTCGACGTCCCACACGAAACGGGTGACTGCGCCGGTGGGGTCGACGACACGGACCAGGCGGCCGAGAGCGTCGCGTTCCAGGCGGGTGGTGCCGCCTGCCGGATCGGTCACGGTCACCGGCAGGCCCTCGGGGCCGCTGTCGACGGTGGTGGTGGCACCGAGTGCGTCGGTGACCGAGGTCAGGAGACCGGCGTCGTCGTAGGTGTAGCGGGTGGTGTTCCCGGCCGGGTCGGTGACCGCGATCCGGTTGCCGCGCTCGTCGACCTCTTGCGTGCGGCGGGTGCCGTCCGGCTCATGGAACTCCACCGGTAGTCCGAACGGACCGTATTCGACCCGGGCCTGGCTGCCATCGGGCCGGGTGACCGCGGTGAGTCGGCTGTTGTCGTCGTAGGCGTAGGCGGTGGTATGGCCCAGCGGGTCGGTGCGGGTGAGGAGGTTGCCGCGGGTGTCGTAGGTGAAGCGGGTGGTGTGGCCGAGCGGGTCGGTGGTGGCGATCACCCGGCAGCGGTGGTCGATCAGGTGCCGGGTGGCGTGGCCGGCGGCGGTGGTGAGGGTGGTGGTGCGGTGGCCGGTGTCCGGGTCGGGTTCGGTGTAGGCCAGGGTGATCTGGACGTGGCCGGCTTCGCCGCCCTCCGCCACGACACGGTCGCGGTCGTCGTAGACGTAGTCGTAGCGGCTGCCGTTGGAGTCGATCCAGGCGGTGACGCGGCGGCGGTCGTCGTAGACGAACGTGGTGGTGGCGCCGGAGGGTTTGGTGACGGTGGTGAGGTTGCCGTCCTCGTCGTAGCCGTAGGACATCAGTGGCAGGCCGGCGCCGTTCTCGCCCGCGTCGGCGAGGGTGAGGGCGGTGATCAGGCCGTCGGCGGAGGCGAGGTCGATCCGGCGGCCCGCCGAGTGGACCAGGGCCGTGGGCAGGCCGTCTGCGGCGCGGTCGACGGTGATGGTGTGGCCGTTGCGTTCGGTGACGCAGGCCAGCCAGGCGGTTCCGTCGCCGCCGGGTTCGGCGTCGGGCGGGGCGGTGAAGCGGCGGACCAGGCCGGTGTCGGGGTCGGTGAGCGCGTAGTCGCCGTCCGCGTCACGGGCCAGCAGGGTGCGGGCGGGGCCGGACTCGGGCCGGGTGGGGGTGCCGGGGGCGGGGTGCGGATAGGTGATCAGCAGCCCGTCGGCGGTGACGTGGACGATGCCGACCGGGTCGATCTCCAGGCGTTCGTCGACCGTGGAGGTCCAGGACGGCCCCAGGAAACGGCCGGCCCTGCAGCCCGACTCGGTGCGGCGGGTGAACACCAGCGGCAGGATGCCGGGAATCTCCACGTCCGTCTGCGGCAGGAACATACGGCCCGAGGCCAGGTCGACCGGGTCGGTGCCGTCGGTGGTGCGGTCGCCGTCGGGCCGGTTGTGGGTGCCGTCGGGCGCGTCGTCGACCAGCCGGCGCACCCGGGCCGCGTCGGCCGCGTCGGCGGCGATGCGCACACCCTTGACGGCGGCGCCGCCCCCGCCCGTGGCCACGGTCAGCGCCACGTCCGGCAGCAGCCGGCCGAAACCCTCGTAGGGGTCCTTCATGAAGTCGCTGACCATCTGCCTGCCGGTGCCCACCGGGTCGTTGGCGGCCAGCACCAGCCCCGAGGCCAGGCTGTTGAGGCTGGTGGCGTACTCGGCGGGGTGGGTCAGGTTGTACGGGTCGAGGGGGTTGATGCCGCGCACGAAGTTGACCAGGCCGGCGGTGCCCTTGATGACGCCGCCGCCGACATGGTCCCCCATGATCTGCAACTCCTGCAGACCATCGCCGAGTTGCTCCGTGTACGACGGCTTCTCCGGCGCCATGTCCCGAGCCGCGCGCACCGCCGTGCGGGCCGTCTCGGCCGCGGTGTTGCGCTGCTTGCGGGCCTCGGCCAGGATCTCCTGCGCCTCCTTCATCAGCTTCTTGCCCGGGTCGTCGAACGTCGGCGCCGGGCAGGGCGGAAGCGTCGAGGGGTCGCGCTTGTCTGCGGGCAGGGCGTTGTAGCGGTCGACGGCCTTGTTGTACGTGTCGACCTTCTTGCGGTGGGCGTCGGCGGCGTCCTCGGACGCCTTCACGCCGTCCTTCCACTTCTCGATCGCCGTCTGCGCCTGCCCCTGCGCCCAGGTCACGGTGGAGGCGAACGACTCCAGCGCGGCGGCCGCCTTCTCGCACGCGTCGGCGCCCTCGAACCACTTCGGCGGCTGGGTGCTCACCGCCTTGCGCAGCGCCTCGGCCGTCTCCCCCTTCAAGCGGGCGGGGTCCAGGCCCTTCAGTCCGCCGCCCGCGTCGTCGAACGCCTTCTGGAAGCCCCGGAGTTTCTCCGCGGTGGAGCGGATCTTGTCCGGGCTTCCGTGGACCAGTTTCGTCTTGTCCTCGGTGTCCCCGAGGTCCATCTCGTCGACCTCGGCGCCCATCCGGTTCGCGACCGAACGGGACTGCTCGCGCACCCAGTCCGCGCCGGACTCCCAGCCGACGTCGTCCAGCCGGTCCGCGGTCCAGTTGCCCGCGCCCTCGACCCTGTCACCGAGCCACTCGACACCCTCCTCGACCACCTCCTCGACCGAGTCCGGGGTGATGTCCTTGATGAAGTCGCCGATGCCCACGTTCAGTTGCCCCCGCCGTCACCCGGACCGCCCTGCTGCTGCGCCTGCTGAGCGCGTTCCTCGGGCGACGGACCGAACGTCTCGTCCAACGCCCGGTTCCACTCGCCCTCGTCGATGCCCAGCCGCTCGTTGAGCCACTCCGACTGCTGTCCGCCCCGCCCCTCCGTCAGCAGCGAACGGCCGGTGTCCTTCCAGGTCTGCTCGATCTCCTCACCGGCCCGCTCGAACGACTCCCGGCTCCAGTCCGGATCGAAGGCGTCCGGCGTGAACACCTCACCCCAGCCCTGCTGGGTGATCTCCTCCTCGGAGGCGTGCGGGTTGCCGCCCATCAGGGCGTTGACCCCCACCTTCAGCGAGCCCGCCACGTACTGGTCGTGCTCCCACAGGGTCCCCGCCGCCAGACCGAGCCGGTTCGCGATCTGGCTGGCGTCGTTGACCAGGGCGCGCACGCCCCACTCCCAGCGTTCGCAGAAGTCCTCGAAGTCCACCGACAGGCCGTGGTGCCCGGCCTCCATCCCCGTCATCGACAGCCCGGAGAAGCCCTTGCCCATGATCGAGCCGGTGGCACCGCCCAACTCCCCCAGCCCGTCGATGGTGGCGCCCACGCCCTTGGTGAACTTCGCCACCGAGGCGGCGTCGAGATTCAGATCCACATCGTCAGCGGCCACGGCCGTGCCCCTCCCCGTCCGAGCCGGCGTCCACGGCGTCCACGGCGTCCACGGCAGCTTCGTCGGGCACGATCCCCGTGACCGGCGGGAAGAACATCGACCCGTCCTCGGTCGCGATGTCCACCGCCAGACCCGCCGGCTCCCCCAACCCCGGCACGATCTCGTCCACGATCCGGGCCCCCAGCAACGCCGCATAATCCAAAGGCCGTTCCGTCATCCCGCGCTGCTCCGCGAACCGGGCCAGCGCCGTCTCGTCCGTGAAGGCACACACCCAGCGCACCCCACCCGAATGCGCGCTCCACAGCCGCCCGTCCACCGACGGCACCAGCAGCACCGACCGCCGCATCTCACCGACCAGCGCCCGAGGATCGCCGAGTCCTGCCCTCTGCTCGGCTATTCGCTCGGCCAACGCTGTCCTGGGCTGCTCCACGATCCCTCCCTCGTCACGGTGCCAAAGGTGACTGACGGCACCGTAGAACAGACGCGCGTGAAGGGGGCGCTGGTTCTCGTGAAACCCACCGGGCCCCCCTCAGGCTCCGTTGATCTGGACGCCGAGGTTCACGGGATCTGAACCGCACCGACGGCGACGCGCCCCTGCGAACGGAGGCCGATGTGCCGGACGCAGGGGGCTCGCTCCGGTGCGTCCGGCACGGCGCGCTGGACGAACGGCGAGGACCGCGCCGCCACGTGGGTCGAGCGCGGGCCGCGTACCGGTTCCCGGGGCGGGTCCTCGGAGCTCAACCCGTGGACGCCATCTCCAACGCCTGCTCCTCGTCGGCCCCGCGACGTCCCCCTCAGCGGCTTTCAGAGCCTCCGCCTCCGACGCGACCCGCCCGGTAAGCGACCCCGACATCCTGGAACCGCTCTCGGGCGGCCTGAACGGCGCACACCACGTTCCTGAAGCCGCATCAGGAAGAGCGTCGATCGAACGTCAGGATTCCGCGGCCGCCCCCATGGGTATCGCCTCCCCCAGAGACGCAGCGGACTTCCGGCACATGCGGAACCGCAGGTCACCGGCCCCTTCAGGAGAACGGCGGGGCGCGTCCGGGTCCCATGTGGCGGCGATCCGCAAACACGTCGAAGTGGATCGCCCGCCACACGAAGAACAAGCCCAGGTCAGCTGCCCTTCGCGGCCGGCTCCAGAATCGCCACGCACTCCACATGATGCGTCATCGGAAACAGGTCGAACACCCGCAGCGTCCGCACCCGGTAGCCGCCCTCGCGGAAGTACGCGAGGTCGCGGGCCAGGGCCGCCGGGTCGCAGGCGACGTAGGCGATCCGGCGGGCGCCCAGGGAGGAGAGGTGGTCGACGGTCTTGCGGCCCGCGCCCGCGCGGGGCGGGTCGAGGACGACGAGGTCGACCTCGGTGATGCCGGTACGCGGCAGGACGGACTCGACCTTGCCCTGTTCGATGCGGACGCGGGGGAAGTCGGCGAGGTTGTGGCGGGCGTCCTCGACCGCGCGCTTGGTGGCTTCGATGCCCAGGACCGCGCCGGCGTCGCCGACCCGGTCGGCGAGGGCGCCGGCGAAGAGGCCGACGCCGCAGTACAGGTCGAGGGCCATGTCGCCCTTGCGGGGCAGCAGGCCCTGCATGACGGCGGTGACCAGGGTGTCGGCGGCCTGCGGGTGGACCTGCCAGAAGCCGCCGTTGCCGACGCGGTGGGTGCGGCCGTCGGCGCGTTCGCGGACGAAGGGGCGGCCGTGGACGCGGTGGACCTGGCCGGAGCGTTCGTCGATGCGCAGGACCGAGACCGGGCGGTCGAGTTCGACGAGCGGCAGGCGGGCGCCGGGCTTGGGGGTGAGGACGACCTGGCGGTCCTGGGAGCCGGTGGCCGCGATCGCCTCGACGGAGTCCATGCCCGTCCAGTCGCGCTTCTCGATGCCCAGTTCGCTGACGCCGTCCGCCGCGATCATGCAGTGGTCGATGGGTTCCACCTCGTGCGAGCGGTGCCGGCGCAGTCCCGCGCGGCCGTCGGCGGTCACCGCGTACTGCACGCGGGTGCGCCACGACGGGACCTGGCCGGCGGGGACCTTGTCGCCCTCGGCGGGCATCACGGTGCCGTCCCAGCCGGCCTCCTCCGGGGTGAGCCCGGCGAGGCGTCGCAGCTGCTCGGCGACGACCTCGCCCTTGAGGCGGCGCTGCGCCCCGGGCTTGGCGTGCTGCCAGTCGCAGCCCCCGCAGCGGCCGGGACCGGCGAACGGGCAGGGGGCGTCGATCCGGTCCTTGGAGGCGTCCAGGATCGTCACGGCGTCGGCGCGCAGGAAGCGGGCGCCCTCCTCGCCCTCGGTGACGCGGGCGACGACGCGTTCCCCGGGCAGCGCGTGCCGGACGAACAGCACCTGGCCCTCGGACGTACGGGCGATGCAGTGGCCGCCGTGGGCGACGGGGCCGATCTCGACCTCGTACTCCTCCCCCACCAGTGATTTCCTCGGTTCTGCCTGCATGGCGGGGTGACTCCACAACATCGAGAGCGGGTGGCGGGCCGGTCGGTCCGCGACAACAGCCCACCAGTCTACGGGTGCCGGGAGGTGTCCTTCGCCCGCTCCGCCGGACCGCGCCGCACCGCACCCGGCGCGCTCCAGTTCGCCCGCTTGCGCGCGCGCCGCCGAGCGGCCTCGGACGACTGGAGCTGGTACGGCACCGACGTCACCATGACGCCCGGGGTGAACAGCAGGCGGCCCTTGAGCCTCAGGGCGCTCTGGTTGTGCAGCAGGTGCTCGTACCAGTGGCCGACGACGTACTCGGGGATGATCACGGAGACGACGTCGCGGGGTGCCTCCTTGCGCAGTCCCTTGACGTACTCGATCACGGGCCGGGTGACCTCCCGGTACGGCGAGTCGAGCACCTTGAGAGGGATCTCGATGCCGCGCCGTTCCCACTCGTCGCGCAGCGCCTTGGTCTCCGCCGCGTCGACGTTGACGCTCAGTGCTTCGAGGCTGTCGGAGCGCATCAGCTTGGCGTAGGCGAGGGCGCGCAGGGCGGGCCGGTGGATCTTGGAGATCAGGACGACGGAGTGGACGCGGGAGGGGCGCACCATGTCGTCGCCCGGGGTGTCCGGGGCGGCGATCTCCTCGGCGACGCGGTCGTAGTGCCGGCGGATCGCGGTCATCGTCGCGTAGAAGATGCACATGCCGAGCAGCGCGACCCAGGCGCCGTGCGTGAACTTGGTGCCGAGCACGACGACCAGGACCAGGCCGGTGAAGAAGGCACCGAAGGCGTTGATGGCCCGCGAGCGGATCATCCGGCGCCGTTCGACGCGGTCCCGCTCGGCGGTGAGCAGGCGGTTCCAGTGCCGCACCATGCCGATCTGGCTCAGGGTGAAGGACACGAACACGCCGACGATGTAGAGCTGGATCAGCCGGGTCGAGTCGGCCCCGTAGATCCACACCAGGAGTCCGGCGGCGGCGGCGAGCAGCACGATGCCGTTGGAGAAGGCGAGGCGGTCGCCGCGGGTGTGGAGCTGGCGGGGGAGGTAGCGGTCCTGGGCGAGGATCGAACCGAGCAGTGGGAAGCCGTTGTAGGCGGTGTTCGCCGCGAGGAAGAGGACCAGGGCGGTGGCGGCGGCCAGCATCATGAACAGGACGCTGCCGTGTCCGAAGACGGCTTCGGCGACCTGGGAGATCACCGGGTCCTGGACGTAGCCGGGGCCGAGCGGGACACCCTCGTGGACCAGGTCCTTCGCCGGGTTCTCGGCCATCCGGACGTCGGTGGCCGAGGCGAGCGCGATGATGCCGCAGAACATGGTGACGGCGAGCAGGCCCATCATGGCGAGCGTGGTGGCCGCGTTCCGCGCCTTCGGCCGGCGGAAGGCGGGCACGCCGTTGGAGATCGCCTCGACGCCGGTGAGCGCCGCGCAGCCGGAGGAGAAGGCGCGCAGCAGGAGGAAGATCAGGGCGAAGCCGGCCAGGCCGGGCTCCTCGGGCCGGATCTCGAAGTCCGCGGTGGGCGCGCGCATCTCGTCGTCGAGCACCAGGCCGCGGAACGCGCCCCAGGCGATCATGCTGAGGACGCCGAAGACGAAGACGTACGTGGGGATCGCGAAGAGGGTGCCCGACTCACGGACGCCGCGCAGGTTCATCAGCGTCAGCAGCACGATCACGCCGACCGCGCAGGCCACCTTGTGCTCCACCACGAAGGGGACCGCGGCACCCAGGTTCTCGATGCCGGCGGAGATCGACACGGCGACGGTGAGAACGTAGTCGACGAGCAGGGCGCTCGCCACGGTGAGTCCGGCCCGGGGGCCGAGGTTGGTGGTGGCGACCTCGTAGTCGCCGCCACCGCTGGGGTACTCGCGGACGTTCTGCCGGTAGGAGGCGACGACGGTGATCATCAGTACGATGATCGCGACGGCGATCCAGGGGCTGAAGTGGTAGGCCGACAGGCCCGCGATGGAGAGGATCAGCAGGACCTCGCCGGGCGCGTACGCCACCGAGGACAGCGGGTCGGAAGCGAACACGGGGAGTGCCACACGCTTCGGCAGAAGCGTTTCCCCCAGCCGGTCGCTGCGCAGTGCGCGCCCGATGAGAATGCGTTTGGGCACGTCGGTCAGTTTGGACACAACAGAGCATCGTAGGCCGTCGCGTCCCGGGGCGCCCAGCGACCACCCTTTCTCCGCGCGGCCTCCTCCGGCCGTCCGCTTCTCGTTCGGAAGCCGTCTGCTCTCCGGGTGAACTCCGGTGGGGCGGCGGGCATGGATGGTGCCGGTCCCGGGGCTTCCATGCCTATATGACTAAGCCCGTCCCCGGGGCCGGGCTCAGGGTTCCGGAGGTTTTCCGCCGGGCACGTCCGGCGGGGCCGCCGACCCCACAGAGCATCTCTTCCTTCTCCTCGTCTCCGGCCCACGCCGCTCCACGGAGGTAGGTCCCATGCACGCGACCGCAGAACTGATCGGCGCCGTCGCCGCCCTCGTCGGCGTGGGCCTGCTGGCCCTGGCCAGCGTGCGCAGCATCAGCCGCCGCTGAGCACTTCCGCCAGGATGCGGAGAGAGCCGCGCGGGAGGGGGCCGGAGGAGCAGGCGACCTACCCAGCGGCGACCTACCCGGCGGCCGTCCCCGCGACGGCCTCCAGCAACTCCTCCCGTCCGATGCTGCCGACCCGTGTGGCGGGCACCGTGCAGGCATGGGCGCCCGCCACCGCGCCGTAGCGGGCGCAGTGGAGCACCGGTTCGCCGCGCAGCCAGCCGTACAGGAACCCGGCGGCGAACGCGTCTCCGGCACCGTTGGAGTCCACGACCGGCTCGGCGGGTCTCACGGCGGGGACGTGGGTTACCCCACCGTCGGCCAGGACGTACGCCCCCTCCGCCCCCGCCGTGACGATCACCGCGCGGGCCCGCCCGCGCCCGGCGATGTCACGCATGGTCGCCTCCGGGTCGGGCAACGCGGCGGCGGACAGGAAGACGACGTCCGCGGCGAGGGCGAACGGCTCGTGGTACGGGTTCTCGCCGTCCCAGTCGTGCAGGTCGGTCGAGAGGGTCACGCCCGCGTCGCGCAGCAGGGGCAGGGCCTCGGCGCAGGGCTGGGTGATGACGACGTGGACGTGCCGGCTCACGGCGGCCAGGGCGCGGACCGTCTCCTCGGGCAGGCGGTCCGTCTCCGCCCAGCGGGTCGCGTCGTACAGGGAGAGGCGCCGCCCGTCCGGGTCGACGAGATTGACCGCGCGCTTGGTGCCGCGGGGCTGCGGAACGGCCGTGAGCGCGATGCCGTGGTCGCGGTGCAGCGCACGGACGAGGTCACCCTCCGGGTCGTCACCGACCAGGTCGAGGTGGTGGGTGCGCAGGCCCAGGGCGCTGGTGCCGAGAGCGACGAAGTCCCCGCTCTGTCCCGCCCGGGTGACGATGCCCGGGCGGATCATGTGGCTGTCGGCGAACGGCAGCGGCAGTTCGGGCACGTGCACGATGGTGTCCACCCCGGCGCCACCCAGCACGAGGACGTCGATGCCGACGGTCAGGTCGGTGGTTACGTCGGTGGTTACGTCGTCGGTCACGTGGTCGCTCACGTGGTCGGTCATGTACTCCCCCTGTTGCTGCGCCCGGCGGCTCACGCCCCGGTGTGGTCGTTCGATGTGGCCGCTCGGTGTGGTCGTACGGTGTGGCCGCTCGGTGTGGCCGCTCGGTGTGGTCGCTCGGTGTGTTCGCTCGGTGTGGTCGCTCGGTGCTGCCGACCGGTGCTCCTGTGGAGCCGACGGGCGGCCGACTCGTCGATCTTGTCGGGCCCCAGGGTTCGCTGTCGACCCCTGTGGAAAACGTGGTGCCGGACTGCCGGACGCCCCTCCGTGAAGCGCCGCGCACCCCTCCGGCTCCGCTCCTGCCGACCGTGTCCGGCCCTCCGCCGTGCCGCCAGGTCCGATCCACCGCCTTGCCGCCTCCGCCCGGTCCTCTGCCCTGCCGCCCTCCGCCCGTTGCCCCCGCCCCGCCGCCCGCCGCGGATCGTCCGCCCTGTCGACCCTCCTGCCGGCCGCCCCTTCGCGCCCGTGGGCTGACCTCCCCGCCCCCGGTTCGCACCCCCTTTCGCCTCGGCGGGCCTCGCCCCGAGGGCTACGTTGGACGTGGGCCCGAGGGGTGCTCTCCGGTGTCACGGGCACCCGATCCGACGAGCCGCGCCCCGAAGGGCGTCAGGAGTCCGATCCCCCGGCATGATGTTGCCCTGCGGTCCGGATTCCGGGCCGGGACGTGTTGCCTGGCGAGCCGAAAGAGGGACATGAGCACCAGAGTCATGGAGGCCGAACGGCCTGCGGGAAGCGCGGTGTGAAGTAATGCATATCGTCATCATGGGCTGTGGAAGGGTGGGCTCCGCCCTGGCCCAGACCCTGGAGGAACAGGGCCACACGGTCGCCGTGGTCGACCAGGACCCCACCGCCTTCCGCCGCCTGGGCTCCGCGTTCGGCGGGCGCCGGGTCACCGGGATCGGCTTCGACCAGGACACCCTGCGCGAGGCGGGCATCGAGGACGCCGGCGCCTTCGCCGCCGTCTCCAGCGGTGACAACTCCAACATCATCGCGGCGCGGGTGGCGCGCGAGATGTTCGGCATCGAGAACGTCGCCGCCCGCATCTACGACCCCCGCCGCGCGGAGGTCTACCAGCGCCTCGGCATCCCCACCGTGGCGACGGTCCGCTGGACCGCCGACCAGATGCTGCGCCGGCTGCTGCCGTCCGGCGCCGAGCCACTGTGGCGCGACCCGACGGGCGGGGTGCAGCTCGCCGAGGTGCACACCTCCCCGGCGTGGGTGGGGCACCGGATCAGCAGGCTGCAGGACCAGACCGGGGTGCGCGTGGCCTTCCTGACGCGGCTCGGCGAGGCCATACTGCCCACCTCGCAGACGGTGCTGCAGGAGGGCGACCTGGTGCACGTGATGATGCGCACCGACGAGATCGACCGGGTCGAGGCGGCGTTCGCCAAGGGACCCGACGAGGAGGGCGGTCACTGATGAGGGTCGCCATTGCCGGGGCCGGGGCCGTCGGCCGCTCCATCGCGGGCGAGCTGCTGGAGAACGGCCACGAGGTCCTGCTCATCGACAAGACGCCTACCGCGATCTCGGTCGAGCGGGTGCCGCAGGCGGAGTGGCTGCTGGCCGACGCCTGCGAGATCACGTCCCTGGACGAGGCCGCGCTCCAGCGCTGCAACGTGGTCATCGCCGCCACCGGTGACGACAAGGTCAACCTGGTGGTGTCCCTGCTCGCCAAGACGGAGTACGGGGTGCCGCGGGTCGTGGCCCGGGTGAACAACCCGAAGAACGAATGGCTGTTCAACGAGTCGTGGGGCGTGGATGTCGCCGTGTCCACTCCGCGCCTGATGTCGGCCCTGGTGGAGGAGGCGGTCAGCGTCGGCGACCTGGTCCGACTGCTGCGGTTCAGCCACGGCGACGCCAACCTCGTCGAGCTGACCCTGCCGGAGGAGTCGGCGCTGGCCGGCACGCAGGTGGGCGACGTGCAGTGGCCGCAGGACACCTCACTGGTCACGATCATCCGCGGCACGCGGGTGCTGACGCCGACCCGGGAGGACTCCCTGGAGGTGGGCGACGAGCTGCTGTTCGTGGCCGCCCAGGCCCGCGAGGAGCAGCTGGAGGACCTGCTGTCGGTCCGCAAGGGCGACGCGCGGCAGTAGGGCGGACGGTCGGACGTCGGACGGACAGCGGACAGCGGACAGGCGGACGACTGACGGACGTCGGACAGCCGGACGGCTGACAGCTGACAGCTGACGGACGGTGGCTGCACCGCGGCCGGACGGTGGCTGCACCGCGGCCGGGCAGCGGACCTCGGCCGTCGTTCCCCGGCCCACGGCCCCTGTCCGAACGCGCCGTCGTCCCACCTGTGTCCCGTGCCTGTGTCCCGTGACACGCGTGAGGGGCGCCGGGGGGAAGATCACTTCCCCCGGCGCCCCTCACGCGAAGCATCTCCGCACAGGTCCGCCACCGGTCTGCGGGGCGGGGCCTACGAGCCCCTGCGGTGCCGTCCCGTGGTCGTGGCGCGGCCGACGTCCTCCGGTCCGGCGGCTGCAGGACCAGCGACGTCCGTCGTGCCGGCGGCCCGGGCCGCTTCGCGCTCCTTCTCGGCGCGCTCCTCCGCCTCCATCTCCGCGAACACGTCGATGGGCGGCGGTGCCTTGGCCAGGAACACCCACGTCAGGTACACGGCGAGCAGGAACGGCGGGATCTTCAGCGCCACCAGCACCCAGCCGAGCTGGGTGGTGTCGGCCCACCAGTAGAGCGGGAAGAGGATGGCGCTCTTGCCGAGGAGGATCAGCCCCCAGGCGTAGCTGGCCTTGGTGTACGCCTTCTTGCGGCCGGGGTTGCGGGTGCGCCAGGAGAGGTTCTCCCGGAAGATCGGCCCGAGCATCAGGCCGATCAGCGGCACGCCCGCCATGGCCGTGATGACGTACGCCAGAGCGAGGCCGAGGGTGTAGAGCATGCCCGGCAGGTAAAAGTCCTTGGCGTTGCCGGTCATCATCGCGAAGACGACACCGAAGCCCACGCCGAAGACGCCGCTGAAGGCGTGCTTGACGGTGTCCTTCATGGCCAGCCGGACCACGACCAGCACCAGCGACACGGCGAGCGCCGCGATCGCCGACATGTGCAGGTCCTTGTTGACCGTGTAGATGCTGACGAACAGGAGCCCGGGCAGCACCGTCTCGACCATGCCCCGCACCCCGCCGAACGCCTCGAACAGGGCGGCCTCGGTCACCGCCCGGGCGTCGTCCGCGGATGTGTCTTCGGTTGTCGGCTTGTCGAGCGACGTCACCGGCTACTCCCGTCCCAGGGGTCTCAATTCGTATTTCGGGTTGAACAGCACCCGGCGGCCCCGGCTCATCGAGATCCGGCCCGATGCGATCAGCTTGCGTCCCGGTTCTATCCCCATGATGGAGCGCCTGCCGAGCCACACCACGGCCAGTGCGGCGGAGCCGTCGAACAGTTCGGCCTCCAGGGCCGGGACGCCCGCCCGGGGGCGGAGCGTGACCGTGCGCAAGGTACCAGTAACCGTGACGATCTGCCGGTCCTGGCAGTCTCCTATCCGCGTGCAGCCGGCGATCTCGGCGTCCTCGCGCAGCTCCTCCGACTCCAGCTCCTCCTGCGAGGAGGAGAGGCGGTCGAGCATGCGCCGGAACCGACCCGCAGGCTTCTCGGGACGAGGAACAGCACTCATGTCTGAAGCGTACCGGGGTGCACTGACGGTTACGTACCCCCTGGCCCGGCGCCCCGAACCGGCCGGACACCCCGCCGCCCCGGAGCCGCCGCCCCGCTCCACCGGGGGCCCGCCGCTCGGCCCGCCGGGGACCAGCCGCTCGGCCCGCCGGGAACCGGCCGATCACCCCGCGTCGCCCGGCCCGGTTCGCCCCGTCCCGGTCCCGTGGCGCGACGACGGCCGCGGGCTCACTTCTCGAAGCGGTACCCCATGCCGGGTTCGGTGATGAAGTGCTTGGGGTGCGAGGGATCCGCCTCCAGCTTGCGGCGCAGCTGCGCCATGTAGACGCGCAGGTAGTTGGTCTCCGTCCCGTAGGACGGCCCCCAGACCTCCCGCAGCAGCTGCTTCTGCGCGACCAGACGGCCGCTGTTGCGCACCAGCACCTCCAGCAGGTGCCACTCCGTGGGGGTGAGCCGGACGTCCTTGCCGCCCCGGTTGACCTTCTTGGCGGCCAGGTCGACGGTGAACCCCCCGGTGTCCACCACGCCGTCCTCCTCGCCCCCGGCGGGCTCCGCGCGGCGCACGGCCGCCCGCAGCCGGGCCAGCAGTTCGTCCATGCCGAAGGGCTTGGTGACGTAGTCGTCGGCGCCCGCGTCCAGGGCCTGGACCTTCTCCGCCGAGGCGTGGCGGGCGGACAGCACCAGGATCGGCACCCGGCTCCAGCCGCGCAGGCCGCGGATGACGTCGACGCCGTCCATGTCGGGCAGCCCCAGGTCGAGGACGACCACGTCGGGATGGCGGGCTGCGGCCAGTTGCAGGGCCTCGGCGCCGTCGTGGGCCGCGTCGACGTCGTAGGAGCGTGCCTTGAGGTTGATCACGAGGGCGCGCACGATCGCGGGCTCGTCGTCGACCACCAGCACACGGGTCATGAGGCTCGCCTTTCGGGTACCGCGGGATCCACGGCGGGTTCGACGGGACGGGCGGGCCGGGGCACGGTGCCCGCCGCACGGAGGGTGACCGTCATGGTGAGGCCGCCGCCGGGGGTGTCCTCGGCGTCCAGGGTGCCGCCCATGGCCTCGACGAAGCCCCGCGCCACCGGCAGGCCGAGGCCCACGCCGGCGCCGCGCGGGGCATCACCGTAGCGCTGGAAGGGCTCGAAGACGCGGTCCTTGGCCTCGTCGGGCACGCCGGGGCCGCGGTCCACCACGCGGACCTCGACCCGGTCGCCGAGCGCACTGGCGGCCACCAGGACGAGTGAGTCGGCGGGACTGTACTTGACGGCGTTCTCCACCAGGTTGGCCATGGCCCGCTCCAGGAGGCCCGGGTCGACGGCGACCATGGGCAGGCTTTCGGGGATGTCCAGGGCGACCTCCCCCTCCGGTACGCCGCCGAGCGCCATCGGGACCACCTCGTCCAGGTCGATCTCCCGGATCAGCGGGGTGACGGTGCCGGTGTGCAGGCGGGACATGTCGAGGAGGTTGCCCACCAGGTGGTCCAGGCGGTCGGCGCCGTCCTCGATGCTCTCCAGCAGTTCGGCCCGGTCCTCCGGCGACCACTGGACGTCCGGCGAGCGCAGCGAGGAGACCGAGGCCTTGATGCCGGCGAGGGGCGTGCGCAGGTCGTGGCTGACCGCCGCCAGGAGCGCGGTGCGGATGCGGTTGCCCTCGGCGAGGGCGCGGGCCCGGTCGGCCTCCTCGCGCAGCCGCCGGTGGTCCAGGACGACGGCGGCCTGGGCGGCGAACGCGCCGAGCACCCTGCGGTCCTCGGCGGGCAGCACCCGGCCGGTGAGCGCGAGCGCCATGTGGTCCCCGACGGGGATGTCGACGTCGGCGTCCTCCGGCCGTGCGACCGGCGGGCCGGCGCCGGCCTGTCCCGCGCAGGTCCAGGGCTCCAGGTCGCCCGCGCGTTCCAGCAGGGCGGCGGACTCCATGCCGAAGGTCTCCCGTACGCGTTCCAGCAGGTCCTCCAGGCCGGTCTCGCCGCGCAGCACATTGCCGGCGAGGTAGGAGAGGATCTCCGCCTCGGCGCGCAGCCGGGCCGCCTGGTGGGTCCGGCGGGCCGCGAGGTCGACGACCGAGGCGACCGACACACCGACGGCGATGAAGATCACGATGGCGACGATGTTCTTCGGGTCGGCGACCGTCCAGCGGTGCAGCGGCGGCGTGTAGAAGTAGTTGAGCAGCAGCGACCCGAACGCGGCCGAGGCCAGGGCGGGCCAGAGCCCGCCGAGCAGGGCGGCGGCCACGGTGAGGGCCAGGAACAGCAGCATGTCGTTGGCCAGGCCCGGGTCGACGGCGCTGAGCAGCAGCGCCAGCAGGGCGGGGCCGGCCACGCCGACCGCCCAGCCCCAGGCGACGCGGGAGCGCCCCAGCCGGGCTCCGCGGGCCACCGGGAGTCCGCGGCCCTGGGCGATCGCCTCGTGCGTGACGATGTGCACGTCCAGGTCGGGCCCGGACTCCCGGGCCACGGTCGCGCCGACGCCGGGGCCGAAGACGTACTGCCACGCCTTGCGGCGGGAGGACCCCAGCACGATCTGGGTGGCGTTGGTGCCGCGGGCGAAGGCGAGCAGGGCGGCCGGGATGTCGTCGCCGACGACGTGGTGGAAGGTGCCGCCCAGGCTCTCCACCAGGGTGCGCTGCTCGGCCAGTTCGCTGGGCGAGGTGGCGGTGAGGCCGTCGCCGCGGGCGATGTAGACGGCGAGCACCTCGCCGCCGGCTCCCTTCTCGGCCAGCCGGGCGGCCCGCCGGATCAGGGTGCGGCCCTCGGGGCCCCCGGTGAGGCCGACGACGATCCGCTCGCGGGAGCCCCAGATGGCGGACACGTCGTGTTCGTTGCGGTAGCGCTGGAGGTGTTCGTCGACCCGGTCGGCGACCCACAGGAGCGCGAGTTCCCGGAGGGCGGTGAGGTTGCCGGGGCGGAAGTGGTGGGAGAGGGCTGCGTCGACCTTGTCGGGCTGGTAGATGTTGCCGTGCGCCATGCGGCGGCGCAGCGCCTCGGGCGTCATGTCGACCAGTTCGATCTGTTCGGCCCGCCGCACCACCTCGTCCGGCACGGTCTCCTCGGGCCGCACGCCCGTGATCGACTCCACGACGTCGCCCAGTGACTCCAGGTGCTGGATGTTCAGCGTGGAGTGCACGTCGATCCCGGCGGCGAGCAGTTCCTCCACGTCCTGCCAGCGCTTGGCGTGGCGGGAGCCCGGGACGTTTGTGTGGGCGAGTTCGTCCACCAGGGCCACGCGGGGGCGGCGGGCGAGGACGGCGTCGACGTCCATCTCGGTCCGGACGGCCCCGTCGTGCTCCAGGTGCCGGCGGGGGATCTGCTCCAGTCCGTCCAGCAGCTCCGCGGTGCGCGGCCGGCCGTGGTGCTCGACGAAGGCCACCACGCAGTCGGTGCCCCGCCCGATCCGCCGGTGCGCCTCGGACAGCATCGCGTACGTCTTGCCGACGCCCGGTGCCGCACCGAGATGTATCCGTAGCGTCCCGCGTCCCATGACCTCATGTCTTCCGCTCACCCGTACCGGCGGACACGACCATACGTCCGAACGCTGCTGCTCAGCGCCCGGGCGCCCGGTGACCGGCACCCCATCGGCGCCCGACGGCGCCTCCCCGGGCCCTCCTGAACGCGACTCTACGGAACGGGGGCGGGGCGGAACGGCGGAACGAACGCCTCCGGGCCCGGGCGGTACGCCGGTGCGGCACGCCGCCGTACCGGCGGAACGAAGCCGTGCCGAAGCCGTGCCGAAGCCGTGCCGCGTCGGATCCGGGCGGTACGCCGCGGTCCGCACCTGCCGGACAGTGCCCCGCTCAGTGCTCCGCGCAGTGCCCTGCTCAGTGCTCCACGATCTCGCCGTCGTTGAGCTCCAGGACCCGGTCCGCGAGGTCGAGGAGCGTGGCGTCGTGGGTGGCGACGAGGGCGGTGACGCGCTCGCTGCGGACGACGGCCCGCAGCAGCTCCATCACGGCGTGCCCGGTCTCGGCGTCGAGCTGGCCGGTCGGCTCGTCCGCGACGAGCAGGGCGGGGTTGTTGGCGAGGGCGCGCGCGATGGCGACCCGCTGCTGCTGGCCGCCGGAGAGTTCGCCGGGCCGCTGGGCGGCGTGATCGGCCAGGCCGACCAGGGAGAGCAGGAGCTCGACGCGCTCCTCCCGCTCCCGCGCGTCGGCGCGGCGCAGCCGCAGCGGGACGCCGACGTTCTCGGCGGCGGTCAGGATCGGGATGAGCCCGAAGGACTGGAAGACGAACCCGACGCGGTCCCGGCGCAGGGCGAGCAGCCCGTTCTCGTCCAGGTCCGCGAGGTCGAGCCCGTCGACGGCGACCCGCCCCCGGTCGGGGGTGTCGAGTCCGCCGACGATGTTGAGCAGGGTCGTCTTGCCCGAACCGGAGCGGCCCTTGAGGGCGACCAGTTCCCCGCAGGGGACGTCGAAGGAGACGCCGCGCAGCGCGTGGACCGCGGCGGCTCCGGTGCCGTACGACTTGTGCACGTCCGTCACGCGCACCATGGCCGCCGTCCTCGCCCCGGTGTCCGTTCCGGTCTCGGTGACCACCCGACTCATCCGACCGCCCTCCCCCGTGAACCGGGCGCCAGTATCGCCGCTCACCACCCGGCGATCAACAGGAAGTGGCCCGGAGAAGAGGGAAGGGCCGTGCCCCGGCGGACTGCCGGGGCGCGGCCCTGCACAGGGGACGACGCGTGAGGACGGTCAGCGGACCTCGGTGATCTCCGGGCCGCGCTGCAGCTGGCCCATGCCGCCGGCGAAGCGGGAGCCCTCGGCCTCCTCCTGCTGGACGCCCTCGGGCACCATCTGGGCGTCGTTGGGCAGCTTCAGGACGATCGGGTCGCGCGGCGCCATGGGGCCGTCGCCGCGCACCACGACGGTGTCCCGGAAGATCTGCTCCAGCAGTCCGGCGGCCTGCGGCTGGACCGCGCCCTGGCCGGAGATCACGCCGCGCAGGAACCAGCGGGGGCCGTCGACGCCGACGAACCGCACGACCTGGAAGCCGCCGGTGCCGTCGGGCAGCTGCACCGGCACCTGGGCCCGCAGCTCCCAGCCCAGCGGGCCCTCGACCTCGTCGATGATGCCGCCCTGCTGGGTGATGCCGGTCGCGATCTCGTCGCGGACCTCGCCCCAGATGCCCTCGCGCTTGGGAGCCGCGAAGGCCTGGAGCTGGATGGCGCTGTCGCGCAGGACGACGGTGGCCGCGACGATCGCGTCGCCCGCGACCTCGACCCGCAGTTCCATGCCGTCGACGCCGGGAACGAACAGACCGCCCAGGTCGACGCGGCCCTCGCCGGGCTCGCGGACCTCGGTGCTGTCCCACGGCCCGTCGGGCCGCGGCGCCGGCTCGAGCCTCAGCCGCTCGCGCTCCTGCTCCACCTCGGTGTCGACACCGTCGACGACCTGCTCGGCCTCGCCGGCCGCGTCCTCGGCGGCATCCCTCTTCTTGCGACGTCCGAACACGTCATTGTCCTTCCCGGTCGGATACGACCGAAGCGTATCGATTCCCACCCGCTGTGCCGCCCACGGCGGCCTGATCGCTTGTACCGCTCTTACCTTCCACCGCGGCATGGCCGCCGGTGGAGCCGAAACCCCCTGCAGCCCGCGCCGAGTCGGGAAGCTCCGCGACCGGCACGAAGCGGACCCTCTCGACCTGCTGGACGACCAGCTGGGCGATCCGGTCGAACCGCTCGAACCGCACGGTCTCGCGCGGGTCGAGATTCACCACGATCACCTTGATCTCCCCACGGTACCCGGCATCAACCGTCCCCGGGGCATTCACCAGGGCGACGCCGCAGCGCGCGGCCAGGCCGGATCGCGGGTGCACGAAGGCCGCGTACCCCTCGGGCAGCGCCACGGACACCCCGGTGGGCAGGACGGCCCGCTCGCCGGGGGCGAGTTCACAGGGTTCGGTGGTGCGCAGATCGGCGCCCGCGTCGCCGGGGTGCTCGTACGACGGAAGCGGTACGTCCGGGTCGACGCGCCGGAGGAGGACCTCCAGCGGGGCACGGCCGGCGTCGCTCACGGGTTCACCTCGAAGGCCCGGGCCCGGCGCACCTGGTCGGGGTCGTCCATCGCGGCCCGGATCTCCTCCGGGCGCCCGTTGTCGATGAAGTGGTCGACCTTGACCTCGATGAACAGCGCGTCCGCGCGGACCGCGACGGGGCCGTCCGGGCCGCCGATGCGGCCGGTGGCGGTCGAGTAGATCTTCCGCCCGGCCACCGCGGTCACCTCGGCCTGGAGGTGCAGCGTGGTGCCCACGGGCACGGGGCTGACGAAGTCGGTCTCCAGCCTGCCGGTCACGGCGATGACCCGCAGCAGCCAGTTCAGGGAGCCGAGGGTCTCGTCCAGGGCGGAGGCGAGCACGCCACCGTGGGCGAGGCCGGGGGCGCCCTGGTGGGCGGGCTGCACGACGAACTCGGCGGTGACCGAGACGCCCTCGCCGGCGCGCGCCTGCAGGTGCAGCCCGTGGGGCTGGCCGCCGCCGCAGCCGAAGCACTGGTCGTAGTGCGCGCCGAGGAGTTCGCCGGGGGCGGGCGCGTCCGGGTGCCGCACGGGTGTCCCGGCGTCGGCCGGGGGCTGAAGAGCTGGGGAAGTACCACTCACAGGCGCAGACCTTACCCGCGCGTCGGCGCGGTACCGACACCGTGCCAAGCTGGTTCCATGCAGCAGCCCTCCACCGCCCCGTACGAAGAACGCCTGACCGCGCCCCGCGCCTGGTGGGTGATGTGCTTCCTGGCGGGCGTCTCCCTCGCCCTGATCGTGGTGCCGTTCGGGACTCTGCCGGCGCTCGGCGGTCTGGCCGCGGGCACGGCGGCGGCGGCCGTCGTGGTCAGTTCCTACGGGTCGGCGCGGATCCGGGTGGTGGGCGGCAGTCTGATCGCCGGCGAGGCGAACATCCCGGTGACGGCGCTGGGTGAGGCGGAGATCCTGGACGCGGAGGAGGCCCGCGCCTGGCGCACCCACAAGGCCGACCCGCGGTGCTTCATGCTGCTGCGCGCGTACATTCCCGGGGCGGTGCGGGTGGAGATCACCGACCCCTCGGATCCCACGCCGTACGTCTTCCTGTCGACCCGGGAGCCGGAGCGGCTGGCGGGGGCGCTGCGGGCGGCGAAGGCTGCCGCGTAGCGGCGTGACGGGGGCGCGTACGCCCTGTCGGCGGCGGTACGGGCGCCGTGCCGTGGCCGTCTCGGATCTCATGGCGGTACGGGTGCCGTGCCGGCGGGTGCCCTGGCCGTCACTGCCCCTCCGGAGCACTGGGTGTCCCGGCCGTCGTGGGCCCTCACCGAGGCGCGGGGCCCGGCCGTCGTCCCGGCCCGTGTCGCCCCCGTCGGCTCCGCAAGCACCGTCAGGGGCCGGGGCACACCGGTACGGGCCGGAGCACACCGGTACGGGCCGTCCTCCGACCCGGGTCATCACGTGGCGAGGCCGTCGCCCCCCGTGCCGCGGCCGTCGTGCGGGCGACCGTCGTGCGGGCGACCGTCGTGCGGGCGGCCGTCGTGCGGGCGGCCGTCTGTGAGGTGGTCCATCTCGAGGGCGTCCGCCGGGGTCTCCAGGGCCGGCAGCGGGGCCAGCTCCTCCCACGGCACCTGGATGCGACGCAGGTCCTCCCGGATGCGGGCGGCGAGCTTGCGGGTGTCCCGGCGGTTCATGAAGGCGCCGACGGCGGCGCCGACCAGGAAGGGCATCAGGTTGGGCAGGTTGCGGACGGTGCGCTTCATGATCCGCTGGCGCAGTTCGCGCTTCATCCGGCTGTTCAGGGCCGCGCTGACGGTGGACGGCTTGGTCGCCTCGACGCCGCGCTCCTCCGACCACGTGGTGAGGTACACGGTGCTGCGCCGGGCGAGGGTGCCGGCCGGGCGCACGCCGTAGACCTCGTGGAGTTCGGCGATCAGCTTGAGCTCGATGGCGGCGACACCGGTGACCTCGGCGGCCAGTTCGGCCGGCATGGCGGGCGGGACGGGCATGGCGGCCGCCGCGCCGACTCCGGCGCCGACCGTGGCCGTGGCGCCGGCGGCGCCCGCCACGAGTTTGTCCGCGAGCTCCTCGGGTCCGAGCCCGGGGAACTGGGCGCGCAGGGTCGCGAGGTCGCGCACGGGTACGCGGGGGGCCATCTCGATGATCCGGTCCGCGAGGTGGCCCAGTCCGGCACGCGCGCGTGCGCCGCCCTTGCGGGCTCCTTCCCTGGCCTTGTCGCGGAAGGCGGCGGCCCGTCGACGGGCCACGGGTGGGGGGACCTCCGTGGGAGCCGGGAGGTCGCCCGGGTGTCCGGCGTGTTCGAGCGGGGCCGCCCCGGTACCGGAGGTCGGGCCCCGCTCGTGATCACGCGTTTCGTGCTGCGGGCCGCCGGGCGGCGGCCCCTGGTCCGCTCCCCTTGCGAAGAGTCGGCGCTTCCGGGAAGGGGTCGAGCCAGTCACGGCCGACCCTCCCTCAGTCGCAGTCGCGGCAGATCGGCTGGCCGTTCTTCTCCCGGGCCAGCTGACTGCGGTGGTGCACCAGGAAGCAGCTCATGCAGGTGAACTCGTCCTGCTGCTTGGGCAGCACCCGGACGGCCAGCTCCTCGTTCGAGAGGTCCGCTCCGGGCAGTTCCAGGCCCTCGGCGGCCTCGAACTCGTCGACGTCCACGGCGGACGCCGACTTGTCGTTGCGCCGGGCCTTCAGCTCTTCCAGACTGTCCGAGTCGACGTCGTCGTCGGTCTTGCGTGGAGTGTCGTAATCGGTTGCCATGCTCGCTCTCCCCCTCTGGGTGTATGCGGTGTCTCCAGCGCACGTAACGCGTGAGAGGCCGGACTTGTGCCCGACCTGAGGCGGAGATTTTGCCTCACATCAAGGTCTGTTACTCAATCGACACCCAACCGGACCCCTCATGAGTGATCGGCTGGGATGGCGATGGGGACCGTACACGGTCCCGATCCTGCGCGCCAAAGGCGCCTCACCGTGTACTTCCCGTGATGAGGGGCCCTGAAAACCGGGACTTTCCCGACCTTCCGACCGGTCGCATGATCACACAGAGTGGATGATCGGCCTATCCGACCTGTGATCGATCACACACCTGACCATCGGGCGGGTGCCCAAAAAATTCCGCGCAAAGCGAACACGGTCCGGGCGGGCCGAGATCTCACATCGGCAACGTGACACGCATCACGAGTCCGCCCCCTTCCCGCGGCTGGGCGTAGATGTGCCCGCCGTGCGCCCTGGCCACCGACCGGACGATGGACAGGCCGAGACCGACCCCCTTGTCGCTGCCCGTGCGCTCGGTGCGCAGGCGCCGGAAGGGCTCGAAGAGGTTGTCGATCTCGTACGCCGGCACGACCGGACCCGTGTTGGCCACCACGAGGACCGCCCGGCCGTGCTGGACCTCGGTGGTGACCTCCACCCAGCCGTTCTCGGGCACGTTGTAGCGCACCGCGTTCTGCACCAGGTTCAGGGCGATCCGCTCCAGCAGGACGCCGTTGCCCTGGACGACGGCGGGCTCGTGCCGCCCGCGGATCTCCACGCCCTTGGCGGTGGCCTCCGCGCTCACCTGGTCGATCGCCTGCTCGGCGACCTCGGCGAGGTCCACGGGCTTGCGCTCGACGATCTGGTTGTCGCTGCGGGCCAGCAGCAGCAGTCCCTCCACCAGCTGCTCGCTGCGCTCGTTGGTGGCCAGCAGCGTCTTGCCCAGTTGCTGGAGCTCCACCGGCGCGCCCGGGTCCGAGAGGTGCACCTCCAGCAGCGTGCGGTTGATCGCGAGCGGGGTGCGCAGCTCGTGGGAGGCGTTGCCGACGAAGCGCTGCTGGGCCGTGAAGGCCCGCTGGAGACGCTCGAGCATGTCGTCGAAGGTGTCGGCCAGCTCCTTCAGCTCGTCGTCCGGGCCGTCCAGCTCGATGCGGCGGGACAGGTCCGAGCCCGCGACCGCGCGGGCGGTGCGGGTGATCCGGCCGAGCGGCGAGAGCACCCGGCCCGCCATGGCGTAGCCGAAGGCGAAGGCGATGATGGCGAGGCCGAGCAGGGCGAGGAGGGAACGGCTCAGCAGATTGTCCAGGGCGTGCTGGCGCTGCTCGTTGACGCAGTCGTTCAGCGCCCGGTTCAGCTCGTCCGCGGGCACCTCGGCGCTGCCCAGGTGGCAGGTCTCGCTGGCCACGTTGCCGGAGAGGATCCGGAACGGCAGGTCGCTGCCCACGTTGAGCGCGTTCGCCGCGAGCAGGTAGATGATCGACAGCAGCAGGATGCCCGCGATCAGGAACATCCCGCCGTACAGGAGCGTGAGACGTATCCGGATGGTGGGGCGCAGCCAGGGGAAGGGCGGCACCGGCCTGCGGGGGTCCCAGGTGGGCTTGGGCGGGGCCTGGGGGGACGCCGGCGTGGGGGTGGGCGTGGCGGCCATGGGATCAGATCCGGTATCCGGAACCGGGCACGGTCACGATGACCGGCGGCTCCCCCAGTTTGCGGCGCAGGGTCATCACGGTCACGCGCACCACGTTGGTGAACGGGTCGGTGTTCTCGTCCCACGCCTTCTCCAGCAACTGCTCGGCGGAGACGACGGCGCCCTCGCTGCGCATGAGCACCTCCAGGACGGCGAACTCCTTGGGCGCGAGCTGGACCTCCCTGCCGTCGCGGAAGACCTCGCGGCGGTTGGGGTCCAGCTTGATGCCGGCGCGCTCCAGGACGGGCGGCAGCGGCACGCTGGTGCGCCGCCCCAGGGCACGCACGCGGGCGATGAGCTCGCTGAAGGCGAACGGCTTGGGCAGGTAGTCGTCGGCGCCGATCTCCAGCCCCTCGACCCGGTCGCTGACGTCGCCGGAGGCCGTCAGCATCAGCACCCGCGTGGGCATGCCGAGCTCGACGATCTTGCGGCAGACGTCGTCGCCGTGCACGAGCGGGAGGTCGCGGTCGAGGACGACCACGTCGTAGTCGTTGACGCCGATGCGCTCCAGGGCGGCCGCACCGTCGTACACGACGTCGACGGCCATGGCCTCCCGGCGCAGTCCGGTGGCCACCGCATCGGCGAGCAGCTGCTCGTCCTCGACGACGAGTACGCGCACGTCGCTTGTCCTTCCTGATGTCTGCCGGGCGGCGCCGGGCGGGCGCGCGCGGGCAGGGGTACGGGCTGGTGTGTTGGCCTCCATCCTGCCCTTTTCGGCCGTAAGTCGGCGGTAAGCCGTGAGTGCCGCCGGTGCGGGCGGGTGCCGGGCGGAGGAACGTCCGGGGAACGCGGCGGGAATGCGAGATTTTCTCGTCCGGTGAGGTTTCCGCGGAAGGGAGCCTGGGGAGGACGGGTCTTACACCCCGCGATCACGCTCTGCTTGTGCCGTACCACCATGCGGTAGCTAGTGGTCCGCTTCAGAGCGGACGTGGGTGTCCGGCACCGTAGCCCCCCGGCCGAGCGGCGCTGGGCATCCGCTCCGGGCGTGATCGAACCCTTTCGAAACGGCACACCCCCGTGCCGTCGACCCACGACCCAGGACGAGGGGGCGCAGCATGGACGCTTTCACCGCAGGACTTCTGCAGCGCATAAGGACGACCGAGTCCGATCTGTCCCGGGCCCGCGACGAGGGCGACGAGTTCCTCGTCGAGGTGGAGCAGGGCGAGCTCGACGACCTGCGCCGGCTCGCCGCGGAGCACGGTGTGGAAGTCGGCCTGTCCGGCATCTGATCGACTCGCGCGTCCGAGAAACAGCACGTCAGCGGGCCCCGGCGAATCCAGCGCCGGGGCCCGTTCGCATGGGCGTGCGAGGTCGCGCGCACGCGCGAGTCGCGCGGACGTGCTGCCTCAGTCGTGCCAGGCGCCGAAGTCCTCCAGGAGCCGCTGGAGGGGCTCGAAGACGCCCGGGGTGGCCGCGACCGTGAGGTCGTGCGAGGGCCGCTGTCCGGGGCGCCCGCCCGTCACGGCGCCCGCCTCCCGGGCGATGAGGTCGCCCGCCGCCAGGTCCCAGGGGTGCAGTCCGCGCTCGTAGTAGCCGTCGAGGCGGCCGGCGGCCACGTCGCACAGGTCGACCGCGGCCGACCCGCTGCGGCGGATGTCCCGCAGCAGCGGGATCAGGCGCTGCGCGACGTCCGCCTGGTGGGCGCGGACCTCGCGGACGTAGTTGAAGCCGGTCGACACCAGCGCCTGGTCCAGGGGCGGCGCGGGACGGCAGGCCAGCCTGCGCTCGCCCTCCCAGGACCCGGTGGCCCACGCCCCCGCGCCGCGGACCGCGTGGTACGCCTCGCCGCGCATCGGGGCCACGACGGCCCCCGTCACCACCTCGCCGTCCTGCTCGGCGGCGATGGAGACGGCCCAGGTGGGCAGCCCGTACAGGTAGTTGACCGTGCCGTCGAGCGGGTCGATCACCCAGCGCACGCCGCTGGTGCCCTCGGTGGCGGCGCCCTCCTCGCCGAGGAAGCCGTCCTCGGGCCGGTGCTCGGCGATCAGCGAGGTGATGAGCTTCTCCGCCGCGATGTCCATCTCGGTGACGACGTCGATCGGGCTGGACTTGGTCGCGGCCACGGCGAGGTCGGCCGGGCGGCCGTCCCGCAGCAGCTCGCCCGCGCGGTGGGCCGCGGTCCGGGCGAGCTGCAGCAGGTCCGCGTGCAGGGGGTCGGTCACGGGGTTCCTCACGCGTAGGGGCTGTCGGCGCCCGCGGCGGCGGGGCGCTGGGCGCGGGCCGGGCAGCATCCGACCGGGCAGACGTCGTGGCTGGCGCCGAGCGCGCCCAGGGCGCACGGTGTGATCCGCTGTCCCCGCTCGGTGGCGGCCCGCTCCACGACCAGCTCCCGGATCGCCGCCGCGAACCGCGGGTCGTCGCCGACGGTGCAGGAGCGCCGGACCGGCAGGCCCAGTTCGCCGGCCTTGGCGACGGCCTCGGTGTCGAGGTCGTAGATGACCTCCATGTGGTCGGAGACGAAGCCGATGGGGGCCATGACCACGGCCGGGACCCCGGCCGCGTGCCGCTCCTCCAGGTGGTCGCAGATGTCCGGTTCCAGCCAGGGGATGTGGGGGGCGCCGGAGCGGGACTGGTAGACGAGCTGCCAGGGGTGGTCGGCGCCGGTGCGCTCCCGGACGGCGTCGGCGATCAGCCGGGCCACGTCCAGGTGCTGGCGCACGTAGGCGCCGCCGTCGCCGTGGTCCCCGACCGGGCCGGAGGTGTCCGCGGCGGCGGTGGGGATCGAGTGGGTGCAGAAGGCGATGTGCGCCCCGTCCCGGACCTCCTCGGGGAGGTCGGCCAGCGACGCGACGATGCCGTCGACCATGGGCTCCACGAAGCCCGGGTGGTTGAAGTAGTGCCGCAGCTTGTCGACCTTCGGCAGCTCCAGCCCCTCGGCCTGGAGCGTGGCGAGTGCCTCGGCGAGGTCCTCGCGGTACTGGCGGCAGCCGGAGTAGGAGGCGTAGGCGCTGGTGGCGACGACGAGGATGCGGCGGTGGCCGTCGCGGACCATGTCGCGCAGGGTGTCGGTCACGTAGGGCGCCCAGTTGCGGTTGCCCCAGTAGACCGGCAGGTCCAGGCCGTGGTCGGCGAAGTCCTTGCGCAGGGCGGCGAGCAGGTTCCGGTTCTGCTCGTTGATGGGGCTGACCCCACCGAAGAGGAAGTAGTGCTCGCCGACCTCTTCCAGGCGTTCCTTGGGGATCCCTCGCCCGCGGGTGACGTTCTCCAGGAACGGCACCACGTCATCCGGGCCTTCGGGGCCGCCGAAGGAGAGCAGGAGCAGGGCGTCGTAGGGGCGGGGATCGAGCTCGTCAGGCATGTCTACGATCCTGCCACCCGGCACTGACGGGCGGGAAACCAAGGGCCGGGAGCGCGCAGCGGGACGTCCGTCGGCTGGTGCAACCGGGTGAACCGGGCGGTAAGCTGTGTTGGCTTGGATGGCGCCTTACTGATCACCCCGGAGACCTCGTGCCCAGCCCTTACCGCGCCCTGTTCGCCGCGCCCGGCACGAAGAGTTTCTCCGCCGCCGGGTTCCTCGGGCGGATGCCGCTGTCGATGATGGGCATCGGCGTGGTGACGATGATCTCCCAGCTCACCGGGCGGTACGGGCTGGCGGGCGCCCTGGCGGCGACCATCGCGCTGTCCGCGGCCGTGGCCGGCCCGCAGGTCTCCCGTCTGGTGGACCGGTACGGGCAGCGGCGAGTGCTGCGCCCGGCGACGCTGATCTCGCTCACGGCCGCCGCCCTGCTGCTGCTCGCCGCGCACTACGGCTGGGCCGACTGGGTGCTGTACGTGGCCTGTGTGGGCATCGGCTGCGTGCCGAGCGTGGGCGCGATGGTCCGGGCCCGCTGGGCGGCCCTGTACCGGGGCACGCCCCGGCTGCACACCGCCTACTCGTTCGAGTCGGTGGTGGACGAGATGTGCTTCATCTTCGGCCCGATCGTCTCCATCGGGCTGTCCACCGCCTGGTTCCCCGAGGCGGGCCCGCTGCTCGCCGCCTGCTTCCTGGCCACCGGCGTCTTCTGGCTGACCGCGCAGCGCGCCACCGAGCCCGTGCCGCACCCCCGCGAGCGCTCCGGCGGCGGCACCGCGCTGCGCTCGCCGGGCCTGCAGGTGCTGGTGGTCACGTTCGCGGCCACCGGGGCGATCTTCGGCGCGGTGGACGTGGTCACCGTGGCGTTCGCGGAGGAGCAGGGGCACAAGGCCGCGGCCAGTGTGGTGCTGTCCGTCTACGCGCTCGGCTCCTGCGCCGCCGGCATCGTGTTCGGGCTGCTGCGCTTCGTGGGACCGGCGGAACGGCGCTGGCTCCTGGGCGTGTGCGCGATGGCCGTGAGTATGATCCCCCTCCTACTGGTCGGGAACCTGCCGTTTCTGGCCGTGGCGCTGTTCGTTGCGGGTCTGTCCATCGCTCCCACGATGATCACGACGATGTCCCTCATCGAAGAGCACGTACCACGCGCGCAGCTCACCGAGGGCATGACCTGGGTGAGCACCGGGCTCGCGGTCGGGGTCGCCCTCGGCTCGTCCGCGGCCGGCTGGGTGATCGACGCGGCCGGGGCGCGTGCCGGGTACGGGGTGCCGGCGGTCGCCGGGGCCGCCGCGGTCGTGGTCGGTTTCCTGGGGTACCGCCGGCTCAAGCGGCCGGCGCCGGGTCGGGGAGGCTCCGTTGGGCAGCACAGCGAGCACGAGGAACGGCACATGGCGTAACTGGGGAGGCAACGTCACCGTGCGCCCCGCGCGCGAGGTCACGCCCGCCTCCGTCGACGAACTGGCCGCGGCCGTGCGCCGGGCCGCCGAGGACGGCCTGCCGGTGAAGGCGGTCGGCACGGGCCACTCGTTCACCTCCATAGCGGCCACCGACGGCGTGCTGGTGCGGCCGGACCTGCTGACCGGGATCCGCGGGATCAACCGCGCGGCCGGGACGGTGACGGTCGAGGCGGGCACGCCGCTGAAGCGGCTGAACGTGGCGCTCGCCCGGGAGGGGCTGTCGCTGACCAACATGGGCGACATCATGGAGCAGACGGTCTCCGGTGCCGTGAGCACGGGCACGCACGGCACGGGCCGCGAATCCGCCTCCCTTGCCGCCCAGATCACGGCGCTCGAACTGGTCACCGCCGACGGGTCGGTGCTCACCTGTTCCCAGAAGGAGAACCCCGACGTCTTCGCCGCGGCCCGGATCGGACTGGGCGCCCTCGGGATCGTCACCGCGATCACCTTCGCCGTGGAGCCGCTGTTCCTGCTCACGGCCCGCGAGGAGCCGATGGCGTTCGACCGGGTGCTGGCGGAGTTCGACGAACTCCACGCCGAGAACGAGCACTTCGAGTTCTACTGGTTCCCGCACACCGGCAACACCAACACCAAGCGCAACAACCGCAGCGCGGGACCCGAGCGGCCGGTGCCGCCGCTCAAGGGCTGGTTCGAGGACGAGTTCCTGTCCAACGGGGTCTTCCAGGTGGCCAACTGGGTCGGCCGCGCGGCGCCCCCGGCCATTCCCTCACTGGCCCGGATATCCAGCCGGGCACTGTCCGCCCGGACCTACACCGACATTCCCTACAAGGTCTTCACGTCGCCGCGCCGGGTGCGCTTCGTGGAGATGGAGTACGCCGTGCCGCGCGAGGCGCTGACGGACACCCTGCGTGAACTGAGGGCGATGGTGGACCGTTCACCATTGCGGGTGAGTTTTCCGGTCGAGGTGCGGACCGCTCCGGCCGACGACATCACGCTCTCCACCGCCTCGGGGCGCGCCACCGCCTACATCGCCGTGCACATGTTCCGCGGCACTCCGTACCAGGCGTACTTCACCGCCGCCGAGCGCATCTTCACCGCTCACGAGGGGCGGCCGCACTGGGGGAAGATCCACACCCGCGACGCCTCCCACCTGGCCGCCGTGTACCCGCGGTTCGGCGAGTTCACGGCGCTGCGGGACCGCCTCGACCCGGACCGGCTGTTCCGGAACGACCACCTCCGCCGCGTTCTGGGGGACTAGGGCCTCCCGTCCGGTCACCACGCCCGCACACCCCGGCACCCGTCCGGCCCCGGCCTCGCCCCCCGGCCCGGACGGGAACCCGGAACCTTTCGGGGGTTTCGTGAAGTTCCCCACGTTCAAGATCGCGGAACTCGGGAAGGAGCGGCCAAGTCCCACCCCTTGCGAGAAGTTGGCGGCGCGCCCATCCACGCACATGGTCCGAATGGAGTACTGTGGCGAGCCCTGGGTCCGGTCCCCGTCAGGGTGCTCGGGACCTTTGCGGACCGCCGGGAGGGGGCTAGTTGCACAGGGTGACGCGATGGGTCACTTAGCGTTGCGAACAGGTAACCGTAGCCATAACGGCGATCCAGGGCCCTCGCCCGACACGCCGGGCAACTCGGCAAGGTTGTGGCAGGCTGCACCCGGGCAGGCCACACTCGACTAGCGGAAGCAGCGACGCAGGTGACGTCGGCAGGCACCACCCGGGAGGTCCCCATGCCCGAACTGCGTGTCGTGGCCGTCTCGAATGACGGCACACGGCTGGTGCTCAAGGCTGCGGACAGCACCGAGTACACGCTTCCGATCGACGAACGTCTGCGCGCTGCCGTGCGCGGCGACCGTCCTCGCCTCGGCCAGATCGAGATCGAGGTGGAGAGCCATCTCCGCCCCCGTGACATCCAGGCCCGTATACGAGCCGGCGCGACCGCGGAAGAGGTCGCGCAGATGGCCGGCATCCCCGTCGACCGCGTCCGCCGCTTCGAGGGGCCGGTGCTGGCCGAGCGTGCCTTCATGGCCGAGCGCGCTCGGAAGACCCCGGTCCGGCGTCCCGGCGAGAACTCCGGCCCCCCGCTGGGCGAGGCCGTCCAGGAGCGGCTGCTGGTGCGCGGCGCCGAGAAGGACACCGTGCAGTGGGACTCCTGGCGCCGCGACGACGGCACCTGGGAGGTCCTGCTGGTCTACCGGGTGGCGGGTGAGCCGCACTCGGCGAGCTGGACGTACGACCCGCCCCGGCGGCTCGTCCAGGCCGTCGACGAGGAGGCGCGCTCGCTGATCGGCGAGTCCGACGACCTCGCCGCGCCCGAGCCCAGCTTCCCGTTCGTGCCGCGCATCGCCCGGCTGCCCCGCGACCGCCCGCTGGACCGCACCGGGGACCGCGAGCGCCCGAGCCTGCCCGCGCCGGCCGCGGAAGCCGCGGAGGAGACCACGGCGACGGCGTCGGCCGGTGAACGGGACTCGCTCACCAGCCTGCTGGAGGCGGTGCCCAGTTTCCGGGGCGACCTGGTGGTGCCGGACCGCACACCGGAGGCGGAACCCGAGGAGCCCGACGTGGAGTCCGAGGTGGAGGAGCCGCCCGCTCCGGCCGCCTCGGCCGGATCCGCGTACGCGGACGTGCTGATGCCGCGTTCCGTCGGCGGTCACCGGGACCGCCTGATCGGGTCCACCGACCGGCAGGCCGAGGCGGACGGGGTCCGTCCGGGGCGCCGTGCGGCGGTGCCGAGTTGGGACGAGATCGTGTTCGGCACCCGGCGGAAGAAGCAGGAGTAAGCCGTTCGGGTCCTGTGGGCCACGGCCGGTTGACGAGCAGTGACGCACTCAGGGGCGCTCGCCACGCGGCGAGCGCCCCTGGTGTGCTTCCGCATGCCGTCCGGCGCAGCGGTATCGGTCTACTGCGGGTCCGGTCCGACCGCCACCGGCCGCCGCGGATCGGACGACCACTCCGACCACGAACCGACGTACAGCGCCGCCGGGACGCCCGCCACGGCCAGGGCCAGCACCTCGTGCGCCCCGGAGACCCCGGAGCCGCAGTACACCCCGACGGGGACCTCGCCGGTGACGCCCAGTTCCCGGAAGCGCGCGCCCAGTTCCCCGGCGGGCAGGAAGCGGCCGTCCGGGCCGACGTTCTGCGTGGTGGGGGCCGAGACCGCCCCGGGGATGTGACCGGCGACGGGGTCGATCGGCTCCACCTCTCCCCGATACCGCTCCCCCGCCCGCGCGTCCAGCAGCACACCGGATCGTGCCAGTTCCGCCGCGCCGTCCGCGTCGAGCAGCCCGTCCGCCGCCGGGGCCGGCTCGAAGTCACCCGGAGGAGGAGTGGGTACCGACGTCTCCAACGGTCCCTCCCAGGACGGCAACCCGCCGTCCAGGACCCGCACGTCCGGGTGACCCGTCCAGCGCAGCAGCCACCACGCGCGGGCGGCTCCCCAGCCCGGTCCGCCGTCGTAGACCACCACCGGCCGGCCGGACGACACGCCCGCCCGGCGCATCGCCGCGCCGAACTCCCCGAGGTCCGGCAGCGGATGGCGCCCGCCCTGGCCCGGAGCGGAGGCCAACTCCCGGTCCAGGTCCACGAACACGGCGCCCGGGAGGTGCCCGGCCGCGTACGCCGCACGCCCGTCGAAGGGGGGCTCACCGGTGGACGCGGCGGCGCTCAACTGCCAGCGGACGTCCAGCAGAACGGGCGGGTTCGGCCCGTCGAGTTCGCTCACGAGTTCGGATGCGGAGATGATGGCGTTCATGGTCACCATCCTCGCGCACGGGGTGGCCGACACGTCCGTGTCCGGCTAATCTGCTCGGCCGGACAGGTCCGATCACCATGTGTGCGGGATCGGGCACATGCTGTGCAACCGATCGCCACCCGCACGACAGCGCGCCGCCGAGGATGACGGCCCGCACATCGGGCATCCTCCGGGACAGGGCGTCCCGCGGTACGTGCGCGAGGCGCGGCGCCCGGCCGTACGGGCACCGGGACGGAGACGGTCCGCGGAGCGGATGCGAAGGACCCCGCGCCGGGGTCGAGATGAGCACGGCCGCCGCCGGGCGGCCGGGAGAAGAGTGACGATGACCGACGCACGGGGGACCGCCCGCCCGAACGGCGAGGCACCCCGGCACACCCCCGGCACACCCTGCTGGGTGAGCCTGATGGTGCACGGGCTGGAAGCGACCGAGGAGTTCTACGGGGCGTTGTTCGGCTGGGAGTTCCGGCCCGGCCCCGATCAGCTCGGCCCGTACGTGCGGGCCCTGCTCGACGGGCGGGACGTGGCCGGCATCGGCCTGCTGCCGCCCGACCGGCAGCTGCCCATCGCGTGGACCCCGTACTTCGCCTCGACCGACGCGGACCGCACCGCCGAGGTGATCCGCTCCTGCGGCGGCACGGTCGGCGTGGGCCCGCTGGACGCCGCCGACGCCGGACGCCTGGCGATCGGCGCGGACCCGGCGGGCGCCGTGTTCGGGGTGTGGCAGGTGGCGGAACCGTTCGGCACGGCCGTCACCGGCGTTCCGGGCACCCCGGCGTGGAACGAGCTGACGACCTACGAGTCGGGCTACGTCGCCAAGTTCTACGAGTCGGTGTTCGGTTACGACGAGGAGCCGGTGGTGTCCGCCGACCTCGACTACGTCACCCTCCAGCTGGACGGGCGCCCCGTGGCCGGGGTGCACGGTCTGGGCAACGCCCTGCCCCGGGACCGCGGGCCGCACTGGATGACCTACTTCACGGTGGCCGACGCCGACGACGCCGCGGATCACGTGGCGCACCTCGGCGGCCAGGTGCTCAAGCCCGCCCGGGACAGCGCCCACGGCAGGGTGGCGACGGTGGCGGACCCGGAGGGGGCCCGCTTCGCGTTGCTGCAGCCGGCGGGGTGACGGGCCGGGGTCCGGCGTGCGGAGGCCCGGGGCGCGCCCGCCGGAGCACCCCGGGCGGGCCGGTCAGGTCTTGGACGCCGGCCCGTCCGCCGCGGCCCCGCCCCGCGCCATGCGCGCGTCGAGGCGGTAGCGGGACTGCACGGCCAGGGCGGCCGCCATCAGCAGGGCGGGCAGGACCGTGAAGCCCAGGAGGATGGCGGTGTGGGCGCCGCCGGTCTGGGTGACCTCCTCCCCGGCCCGGGCCGCGGCGTACCCGCCGAGGCCGAGGGCGGCGGAGTACAGGTAGGGGCCGGCGGCGGCGCCCGTGGCCTCCGTCGCGGTCCAGACCCCGGTGTAGGCGCCGGTGCGCTCGACCTCGGCATCGCCCCCGGCGCGGACGGTGTCGGGGACCATGGCGAACGGGAAGAGCTGCAGGCCCGCGAAGCACGTCCCGAGCAGCAGCGTGCACAGCACCGGTACGGCGATCCCGGCCGCGGCGCCCGCCGCGAGACCGAGCGCGCCGACGACGAAGAAGCCCTGGCACACCAGCAGGCAGCGCTGCTTGCCCCAGCTCCGCGAGAGGCGGAACCACAGGGGGGTGGTGAGCAGGGCGGGGGCCACGAAGGCGGCCATCAGGACGGTGGTGAAGCCGGGGCGGCCCAGTTCGTGGCGCGCGTAGTACGGCAGGCCGGCCAGCACGAGGTGGGTCGTGGTGGAGACGAGGAGGTAGCAGAAGACCAGGACGCGGAAGGACGGGTTGGCCCGCAGCACCTCACGCACCTGGGCCAGGGGCCGCCCGGACGCCGTCCGCTCCGGAGCCGGGGTCTCCCGCCCGGGTCCGGCGGGCACCAGGGCGCGGACACCGCCGACGCCGACGGCCTGGAAGACGACGGTGAAGGCACCGAGGGCCAGCGCCATGACCGCGTACCGGGCTACCGAGTCGCCCTCTCCGGCCAGCAGCGGGGCCAGCGCCCCGCCGACCAGGATGCCGACCGTGAGGACCACCATCCGGAAGGAGAGCACCCGGGTGCGGCCGTGGTAGCCGACCGTCATGTCGGTGGGCGTGGACAGGTACGGCACCTGGTAGGCGGCGAACAGGGCGTTGGCGACGACGAACCAGCCGGCCACCCAGGCCGCCGCCGCCCACGGCCGGTCGGCCACGGGTCCGGGCACCGCGAACAGGGCGACGAACGCCGGGGCGAGGGCGCAGCCCGCCGTCAGCAGCCGCAGCCTGGTGCCCCGTCGGGCGCGCTCGCGGTCGGAGAGGGAGCCGACGAAGGGGTGCAGGACGATGTCCACGGCCTTCGGCACGAGCAGCGCCAGCCCGGCCAGCCACGGCGCCACGCCGAGGGTGTCGGTGAGGAAGTACAGGAGCAGCAGCCCGGGGACGGTCACGTAGACGCCCATGCCGGCCGAGCCGAGGGCGTAGCGGATCAGGGCGGAGCGGGGCACCTCGGCGCCGCTCGCCGGGTCCGTCCCGGCGGCGGGGGCCGACCGGTCTCCGGGGGACACGGCTTCGGATCCGGTGGCAGCGCTCATGAAATCCCCCAACTGCTTGATTGCGAGGTCTGCGGATCCTAGCCAGACTGGGCCGGATGAGGAAGAGCGGTCAGACACCAGACGAGCGGCCCGCCCGGCGCGGGCCCGGCAGGCCCCGGCGCGCGGAGCGGGAGGGGCCTTCCACCCGTGAGCTGATCCTCCGGGAGGCCACCGCGCTGTTCGCGGCGCGAGGGGCGGAGGGGACCTCGCTGCGCGACATCGCGGCGCGGGTGGGCATCGACGTGTCGAGCCTGCACCACCACTTCCCGGCGAAGGACGCCCTGTACGACGCCTGTTTCGAGCGGGTGCACGAGGCGGAGCGGGCGGCACTCTCCCCGCTGGTGGCGGACCTCGGGCGGGCCGCCGCGGAAGGGGGCCCGCCACTGGCCGAGGCGCTGCGGGCGCTCGCCGACGGCTTCGTGGACTTCCTGGAGGAACACCCGCACACGACGTTCCTGTGGCTGCGCCGCTGGCTCGACCCGACGCGCGGCGGGGCCCTGGACCGCGCGTACGCCCTGCCGCTGTACGGGGAGGTCGAACGCGCCCTGCTGGAGGCGGCCCAGGCGGGGACGATCCGGGAGACGACCCCGCACGTCACGGTGCGCAGCCTGGTGTGGGCGGCGCACGGCCATGTCACGGCGCTGGCCGCGGCCTCCCCCGCCGACCGCGAGCGCGAGCGGTACGAGTTCCGCCTCTGGGTGCGCCGTTTCCTCGACGCCCTGTACGGTCCGCCGCCGGCCGGCGGCCGGGTGGGGTCTGGTGCCGGCGCCGATCCGGAGGTAATAATCCCTCACACGTTGGATTAGGTCGACGAAGGGCGCGGGGCGATGGGCGCGGAGCGGGACACGGGGGCGGTACCCGGACGGGTGGCCGTCGTCGGGGGCGGGGTCGCGGGCATCGCGGCGGTCAAGGCCCTGCTGGAGGCGGGCGTCGAGGTGTTCGGCGTGGAGCGCGCCGGAGAACTGGGCGGCCTGTGGCGGCTCTCCGAGGACACCGCCGCCTACGAGGGGCTGCGGCTCAACACGTCGAAGCCGCGCACCGAGTTCGGCGACCACCCGATGCCCGCCGAGTGGCCCGACTACCCCTCGCGCGCCCAGCTCCTGGCGTACGTGCGGGGGTACGCCGAACGCTTCGACGTCCCGCGGCACTACCGCACCGGCACCGAACTGCTCACCGCGCGGCGCACCGGGGAGGGCTGGCTGCTCGAACTGGAGGGCCCCGACGGCAGGTACGAGGAGACCGCCGCGCACCTGGTGGTCGCGAACGGGCACAACCACACCCCGCGCCTGCCCGAACCGCCGTACCCCGGCACCTTCGAGGGCACGTCCTCGCACGCCCACACGTACCGCGAGCCCACCGCGTTCGCCGGCCGCCGGGTGCTCGTGGTGGGCACCGGCAACAGCGCGATGGACATCGCCACCGAACTGGCCGGGCACGCCGGCGAGGTGCTGCTGTCGGCCCGGCGCGGTGTGTGGGTGCTGCCGAAGCGGCTGCTGGGCCGCCCCACCGACCAGTGGAACGGCGCGCTCGCGGCCGTCCTGCCGTGGCGGCTGCGCCAGCAGGTCTCCCAGGCGATGCTGCGGCTCGCGGCCCGGGGGCAGGAGGGGCCGGCGCTGCCCCCGTCCCCGGAGGGCGTGCTCCAGGACCACCCGACCCTGAGCGACACGGTCCCGGCGCTGGTCGCGGCCGGGCGGATCGGCGTGCGGGCGGGCATCGAGCGCTTCGAGGGGAACCGGGTGCGCTTCACCGACGGGCGCGAGGACGAGGTGGACCACGTCCTGTGGTGCACCGGGTACCGGGCGACCGTTCCCTTCCTCGACCCGGGGCTGGTGCCCGACCCGGCGCGACTCCCCCTGTACCGGCACGTGTTCCCGCTCGACGAGCCCGCGCTGTCCTTCGTCGGCCTCATGCAGTCCACGGGATCGGCCCTGCCGGTGGTCGAGGCGCAGGGCCGGCTGCTCGCGGCCCACCTGTCCGGACGGCTGCGCAGGCCGCACCGGGACCGGATGCTGGCCGAGGTCACCTCGGAGCTGCAGGCGGCACGGGAGCGGTGGGGCGAGAAGCGCCCGCACATGCGCCTCGACGTGGACCGCTATCTCCGCCAGGTGGAGCGGGACCTGACGGCCGGACGCCGTACGGCCCCCCGGCTCGACGGCCGCAGGGTGCTGGTGACCGGCGCGTCGGGGACCTTCGGCCGGGCGCTCGGCGAGCGCTTCACCGCCCTCGGCGCGCGGGTCGTCGGACTGGACCTGGTGGCGGACGGGACGGGGCCGGTGCCCGTGGTGGGCTGCGACCTGACCGACCCGGAGTCGGTGACCAAGGCGGTCGAGGAGGCCGTCGCCCTGCTCGGCGGGGGCGTGGACGTACTGGTCAACAACGCGGGCCGGGGCGGGCCGGCACCCGCGGAGCTGCGGCCGTCGGAGGAGGTGCACCAGCAGATCCGGCTCAACCTGCTCGGTGCCTGGGAGGTGACGGCCGCCGCGCTGCCGCACCTCGAACGCGCCCGGGGCCGCGTGGTGTTCATCGCCTCACGGATGGCTGTGCTGCCGCTGCCGCTGGCCGCCGCCTACGGCGTCTCCAAGCGGGCGCTCGCCGCGTACGCGGACACGCTGCGGCTGGAGGTCGGCACGCACGTCGGGGTGACGACCGTGTACCCGAGCATGGTGCGCAGCCCGATCCACGACAGCACACGGGAGGCGGGCCTCTCCCTGGACGGGGTGTCCCGGCCGGAGCCCCTCGACGGGGTGGTGTCCGCGGTGGTCTCCGCGGTCACGGCCCGGCGCGCCCCGCGCGACGTGGCGACGACCCGCCGCGGCCGGACGGAGATGGCACTCGCCCGGCACGTGCCGGCGCTGGCCGACCGGATCGTGCGGCGGACCGTCGCCTCGCGGCTGGCGGCCGGCGCGTTCGCGCAGGCACCGCTCGCCGAAGGGCTGCGGCGGCGGCACGGGCGCACCGGCTGAGCGCGGCCGTCGCCGGGCGGCCGGGCCCCTGGGTCTCGGCTCCGGGACGGCCCGGCTCGACCGGCTCTCGGTAGGTCCTCCGGCCCGGCGCCAGGGTTGCCCTCGGTTCCCGGCACTCCCGGCACTCCCGCGGCCCGAGCGGGAGTGCGGAACAGCCGGGTCCCGGCCGGCGTTGGGCGGGTCATGACGACGCACACACCGAAGCCAGAGGTGCTGCACTACACCGCCTTCTCCCACACGCCCGACGGCGGCAACCCCGCGGGAGTCGTGCTGGACGCCGCGGGGCTGGGCGACGAGGAGATGCTGGCCGTCGCAGCCGAGCTGGGGTACTCGGAGTCCGCGTTCCTGACCGCGCCCCCGGACGGGTTCGTCGGACGGGCGTACGGCATCCGCTACTTCAGTCCCCGGGCGGAGGTGCCGTTCTGCGGGCACGCGACCGTGGCGACGGCCATCGCGCTCGCCGAGCGGACCGGCCCCGGGGAACTCGTCTTCGCGACCCGCGCCGGCACCGTACCGGTGGAGGTGACCGAGGAGGGTGGGGGCCTGCGGGCCACGCTCACCAGCGTCGAGCCGTACGTCGAGGAGGCGGAGGACGCGGACCTCGCCGAGGCCCTGGCCGCGCTCCGCTGGCCCGCGGCCGACCTCGACCCGGCGCTGCCGCCCCGCATCGCCTTCGCCGGGGCCCGCCATCTGGTGCTGGCGGCGGCGACCCGGGCCCGCCTGGCCGATCTGGACTACGACTTCGGGCGGCTGGAGACGCTGATGCACCGTCTGGACCTCACCACGCTCCAGCTGGTGTGGCGTGAGTCGGCCACCGTCCACCACGTGCGCAACCCGTTCCCGGTGGGCGGCGTCGTCGAGGACCCGGCGACGGGCGCCGCGGCGGCCGCGTTCGGGGCGTACGCGCGGGAACTCGGCCTGGTCCCGGAGGAGGCCGTGCTCACCCTGCACCAGGGCGAGGACCTGGGCCGCCCCGGCGAACTCACGGTGACGCTGCGCGCGGGTGACCGGCGTGTACGGGTCGGGGGTGCGGGGGCCCGGATCGGCTGACGGCGCACGGCCGGGCCGTCGGCGGCATGCGGGGCGTGACGCTGCGGCCTGGACCGGCCGACGGCACGCGGACGAACCACCGCGACATGTAGGGCGGCGACACACCAGGGCCCCAACCTGCCGACGGCACGCGGAGGTCCGTCGGCGGCGCGGGAGTCCGCGTTCCTCGGCCTCGCCCGGTCAGACCGTCGGCACCGGCAGGACGTCCGGGGACAGGGCGGCGGCGCGGGCCGTGGCCGCGGTCATGCGGCGGCGGTGGTGGCGGCGGCAGAGCACCTCGTAGCCGACCTCGTCGGCGGCGCCGGTGACATCGCCGACGACCACCTGGGCGCCCTCGACGACCATGACCCCGCCGACCGTGCGGGCGTTGTGCGTGGCGCGGGCGCCGCACCAGCACAGGGCCTCCACCTGGAGCACCTCGACCCGGTCGGCCAGTTCCACGAGCCGTTGGGAGCCCGGGAACAGGCGGGTGCGGAAGTCGGTGGTGATGCCGAAGGCGTAGACGTCGACCTCCAGGTCGTCCACCACGCGGGCGAGTTGGTCGATCTGCTCGGGGGACAGGAACTGCGCCTCGTCGGCGATCACATAGTCCGCTCGGCCGCCCTGCGACAGGTGGTCGACCAGGTGGGCGTAGAGGTCGGCGCCCTCACCGACCTCCACCGCGTCCGTGACCAGGCCGAGGCGGGAGGACAGCTTGCCCTCGCCGGCCCGGTCGTTGCGGGTGAAGATGACGCCCGCGAGGCCGCGTGCCGACCGGTTGTGCTCGATCTGGAGAGCCAGTGTCGACTTCCCGCAGTCCATGGTTCCGGAGAAGAACACCAGCTCGGGCATGGGGGGCGGGCACCTTTCGGCGGGATCGGGCGGGTCCGGCTAGGGGACGTGGCGGGGCTGCCGGGGCGGGACGGACCTCAGGAGCGTACTTCGAGCAGGGGGACCAGTTGTTCGGCAGGGGTCATCGAACCGTGGTTGCCGACCATCGCCGACTCCTTCGGCTCCCGCTCGGAGGCGATCAGCAGGACGTCGTCCCGCGCGGCGGCGATCACGTCGCCGATGCGCCCGTACACCCGGTCGTCGATCCGCGGCCCGAACCAGCCGACCGCGATCGCCTCGTCGCGGGAGGCGACCCAGAACTGCTCCCCCAGCACCTCGCGCCAGCAGGCCAGCACGTCGCCGGCGGCGCCGGGCACGGCGTACACGTGCCGGGCACGGCCCTCGCCGCCGAGCAGCGCGACGCCGGCGCTGAGCTCCCAGTCCGTGTCGAAGTCGATGCGGTGCTCCTCGTCGAAGGGCACGTCGATCATGCCGTGGTCGGCGGTGACGTACAGCGCGCTGCGCTCGGGGAGCTGCTCGGCCAGGCGCTGGACCAGGCGGTCGACGTACATGAGCTGGCCGCGCCAGGTGTCGGAGTCGACGCCGAAGCGGTGGCCGGCGCCGTCGACGTCGGAGTAGTACGTGTAGACCAGGGCGCGGTCGCCGGCGGCGAGTTGTTCGGCCGCGAGGTCCATGCGCTCCTCGCCGGACAGGCGCCCGTGGAAGGTGCCGCCGCTGAGCGCGACCTTCGTCAGCGGCGTGTTGACGAAGGCCGGGGAGGACACCTGGGCGGCGTGGACGCCCGCCCGGTGGGCGAGCTGGAAGATCGTGGGGTACGGCTGCCAGGCCGCGGGCTGCGTCCAGGGCTGCCACCGGAGCTGGTTCATCAGCTCGCCGGTGTCCGGGTTGCGGACGGTGTAGCCGGGCAGGCCGTGCGCGCCGGGCGGCAGACCGGTGCCGACGGAGGCGAGGGAGGTGGCGGTCGTCGCCGGGTAGCCGGCGGTGATCGGGCGTCCGGTGCCGCCGCGCGAGGCGGCCAGCAGGGACGTCATGAAGGGCGCTTCCTCCGGGTGCGCCCGCAGCTGCTCCCACCCGAGTCCGTCGATCAGGAACACGCAGTTCCGGTCGGCGGGCGTGAGCTCCGCGATGGCGGCGCTGGTGCCGGGCACCTCCATGCCCGCGGCGAGGGTGGGCAGCAGGTCGGCGAGCGACCCGGTGCCGTACTCGGGGACGGGGGCGGTGTCCAGGGCCAAGGGCTCGGGGTGGTGGGCCGCCCAGCCGGTGGGCGTCGCGGGCGGTGTGGAGTGCGGGGGGTACGCCATCAGCGCGTCTGGTCCGCGGTCGCCTCGGAGAGCGCCTGCGCGAACGCGAGGGCCTGGCGCACCGTCTCCGGTCCGTCGCCGGCCTCGCTGACCCGCAGGCTCAGGTCGTCCGCCGTGGAGCTGCCCGTGTAGCCGTGGTCCGCCTCGCAGTTGGGGTCGCCGCAGGCCGCGGGCTCCAGGTCGATGCGGGAGACGGCGCCCCAGCCGATGGTGAGCACGATCTCGCGCGGCAGGGTGCCGGGCTTGTACGACTCCGGGTTGGCGACCACCCGGCTGACCACGATGGACGAGATCCGGCTCAGCTTGACCGACTCGGTGGACGTGGTGGCGTAGGGCGTCGGGGAGGTGCTGTCGGCGGCCTGCTCGTCGGTGTGGCTGACGATGAAGCGGTTGCCGGTCAGGACGAGCACGGTCACGTGCCGCCGCACCTCGTTCTGGTCGAACGTGGTCTCCTGATGGACCAGGTACGACCGGATGGGCTCGCCGCCCACGGCGGCCTCCACCGCCTCGGCCACGAGGGCCGGGTAGTAGCCGCTGCGCTCGATCGCCGCCCGCAGCCCCTGGGTCGTCGTACTGGTCTTGGCCATGCGCCCATCCTACGGGGGCCCGCCGACTGCGTGGCACCGCTCCGGGGTGCCGCTCGGCGGCACCGGGCGGCGGGCCGGGCCCGGGCACGTCCGGGCGACGGCCGAAGTCGTCAGCGGGGCCGGAGAGTCCGCGGTCCGCAGTCGTCAGCAGGGCGGGAGGTTCCGCGGTCCGAGATCGTCAATAGGCCGGGAGGGTCCGCGGTCCGAGGTCGTCGCGGGCGGGCGGCGGGGCCAGGCGCACCGAGGCGCTCAGCACGCTCAGCGCGTGCGGGGCGACGACGACGGGTTCCAGGGTGACCGCGGCCACCTCGGGATGGTCGTCGACCAGCCGGGACACCCTCAGCAGCAGTTCCTCCAGCGCCGGGGTGTCCACCGGGGCCGAGCCGCGCCAGCCGAAGAGGAGCGGCGCGGTCCGGATGGCGCGGACCAGCGATCCCGCCTCCCGGTCGGTGACCGGGATCAGCCGGTGCGCCATATCGCCGAGCAGCTGCGAGGGCGGGCCGGCGATGCCGAAGGAGAGCGCGGCCCCGGCGGCGGGATCGATGACGGCCCGGACGATGGTGTCGACGCCGCGCGGGGCCATGCGCTGCACGACGGGCCGCAGTTCCTCGGGGGTGCCGAACAGCTCCGTCAGCTCGGCGTAGGCCCGGCGCAGTTGTTCCTCGTCGGCGAGGTCGAGGCGGACGCCGCCGAGGTCGGCCCGGTGGCGCAGGTGGGGGGCGGTGGCCTTGAGGGCCACGGGGTAGCCGAGGGTGCGGGCGGCCTCCGCGGCGGCATCGGGGCCGGGGGCGGGCAGGGCGCGGTGGACGTGGATGCCGTAGGTGCCGAGCAGCTCGTAGGCCGCGTCGCTGTCGAGGGTGAGGCCCTGACCGCTGGTGAGCTGCCGCTCGATGAGGGCGGCGGCGGCCTTCTCGTCGATGTCCTCGTACTCCGGCACCTTGCCGGGGTCGGCGACGTCCCGCCGCCACTGGGCGTACTCGACGGAGTGCGCCAGCGCCCGGACGGCGCGCTCGGCGGCCGGGTAGGCGGGGATGAGGCGGGCGCCCTCGGGCGGCGCGGGGCGGGCGTCCGCGGGAGATGCCGGGCGGGCGTCCGCGGGGGTGCCCGAGGGGGTGTTCGGGGCGGGCCGGGCGGTGCGGGGCGCGGGCGGGGGGCCGGCCGCGGGCTGCGGTGCCGTGCTCGCCGCGGCCGAGAGTGCTTCGGCGAGCCCGCCGAGTTCGACGTGGACCACCAGGACCGGCTTGTCGGGGGTGGCGGAGGCGGCCGAGCGCAGGGCGTCGGCCAGGGCGGCGTCGCCGACCGAACCCTCCCCGACGGCCGGGATGGCGGTGACGACGACGGCGTCACAGGTGTCGTCGGCGAGCGCCCGGGCCAGCGCGTCGTGGAAGTCGGCCGCCGAGGCGGCGGTGGTGAGGTCCTGCGGGGGCTGGGGGCGCAGACCCTCGGCGAGGCAGGCGTCGTAGGTGAGCAGTCCCAGGGACTCGGAGTTGCCGAGGATGGCGACGCGGGGGCCCGCGGGCAGCGGCTGGCGGGCGAGGAGGAGGCCCGCGTCGACGAGTTCGGTGATGGTGTCGACGTGGATGACGCCGGCCTGGCGCAGCAGCGCGGAGACCGTCGCGTGGGGCAGGCGCATCGCGCGGACGGCGTGGCCGCGGGGTCCCGCGCCGTGCCGGGCGCCCTGGACGACGACCAGGGGCTTGGCGGCCGCCGTGCGCCGGGCGAGGCGGGTGAACTTGCGCGGGTTGCCGATGGATTCCAGGTACATCAGGACGACGTCGGTGTCGGGGTCCTCGTACCAGTACTGCAGGAGGTCGTTGCCGGAGACGTCGGCCCGGTTGCCGGACGAGACGAAGGTGGACACGCCGGTGACGCCGGTGACGCCCCCGCCGCGCCGGTGCAGCCGCGACAGCAGGGCCACGCCGATGGCTCCGGACTGGGCGAACAGCCCGATCCGGCCGGGGCGGGGCGGCTCGGGGGCGAGGGAGGCGTTGAGCCGGACGTCCGGCGCGTTGTTGATCACTCCGAAGGCGTTGGGGCCGATGATCCGCATGCCGTATGTGCGCGCCTGGCGCACCAGGGCGCGCTGGAGTTCCCTGCCCTCGGGCCCCGACTCGGCGTATCCGGCGGAGACGACGACCAGGCCCTGGACGCCGTGCGCGCCGCACTCGGCGACGACCTCGGGGACGTGGGCGGACGGCACGGCGACGACCGCGAGGTCGACGGGGCCGTCGATGTCCCGCACGGAGCGGTACGCGGGCACTCCGTCCAGTTCGTCCGTGCCCTCGGGGAGGGCCTTGTTGACCGCGTGGAGCCGCCCGGTGAACCCGGCGTCCCGGATGTTGTCCAGGATGCTGCGCCCGACTCCGCCGGGGGCGCGGCCGGTGCCGATGACGGCCACCGACCCGGGGGCCAGGAGGCGCTGCACCGAGCGCGCTTCGGCGCGCTGCTCGCGCGCCCGCTGCACGGCCATGGAGCGGTCGGTGGGTTCGAGGTCGAACTCCAGGCGGACGACACCGTCCTCGAAGCTGCGCTTCTGGGTGTACCCGGCGTCCGTGAACACCTTGATCATCTTGGTGTTGGCGGGCAGCACCTCGGCGGCGAACCGGCGGATGCCGCGCTCCCGCGCGACCGCGCCGATGTGTTCCAGCAGGGCGGAGGCGACCCCCCGGCCCTGGTGGGCGTCCTGGACGAGGAAGGCGACCTCGGCCTCGTCGGCCGGAGCGGAGGCGGGCGTTCCGTCGGCGCCGATCCGGTCGTAGCGTACGGTGGCGATGAACTCGCCGCCCACGGTGGCCGCGAGTCCCACCCGGTCCACGAAGTCGTGGTGGGTGAAGCGGTGCACGTCCTTCGCGGACAGACGCGGGTAGGGCGCGAAGAAGCGGTAGTACTTCGACTCGTCCGACACCTGCTCGTAGAAGCTGACCAGGCGCTCGGCGTCATCGACGGTGATGGGGCGGACGCGCGCGGTGCCGCCGTCGCGCAGCACCACGTCGGCCTCCCAGTGAGCGGGGTACTCGTGCCGGTCCGAGGAGGTCTGCATGGGCCCCAGCGTACGGCTCGCGCACGGCGACGGCGCGAGGCAGTCTGTGGGTGCGCGGGGCAGGGCCGAGGCCGCGGTCCGGCCGTGCGCACGGAGCGGGAGCGGGTGCCGCTCCGACACGCTTCACGATGTGGGAAACTGGTCTAGACAACCCTGAACAGCGAAGGGCAACATCACATGGCTGAGCGCCGCGTCAACGTCGGCTGGGCCGAGGGCCTCCACGCCCGCCCCGCCTCCATCTTCGTCCGAGCCGCCACGGCCACAGGCGTCCCGGTGACGATCGCCAAGGCCGGGGGCGACCCCGTCAACGCGGCCTCCATGCTGGCGGTCCTGGGGCTGGGCGCCCAGGGCGGCGAGGAGATCGTGCTGGCCTCCGACGCCGAGGGCGCGGACGCCGCTCTGGACCGGCTGGCCAAGCTGGTCGCCGAGGGCCTGGAGGAACTGCCCGAAACGGTCTGACACGCCGGACCGCGGGACGCGCCCGGGCGCGCGGACGCACGACCGCCGCGCCCGCCGCGCGCCCGGCACGGACCGCGCCCCGTCTCCCTGCCCGCCGTGCGCGCGGGGCGCGGGGCGCGGATGCGTACTGACGAGAGGCCCACCCGGGGACCCCGGGTGGGCCTTTCCGTTCGCCTTTTCTCCCGGGCAGGAGGATCTCTGACCGGACAGGGAATGCCCGGCCCGGGCATGGCCTTCCGCCCCGGACAGAATGACGCCTGCCGGGCGGACGGGGAGTCCGGACGGGAAATCCACACAGGGAATTTGCACAGGAATCTGCACAGGAAATCCACCCTAGTATTCACCAGGCTCGTGCAGGGCGGGAAAAGCCCGCGAAAGCGTTGCCCTTTTTCTACCGTGCTCGTGTTAAGCGGGCATGCTCGGAGTGTTGACGGGACGTTTCGAGGTCCTCACGCGCTCCGCGAGGTCGGCACCGGACAGCGGGCGCAGCCGATGGGCGGGGTGGGTCCGCTCCAGCAGCCGTGCGGTGGCCTCCCGGGCGCGCTCGCCGTCGCCACGGGCCACGGCGTCCACGACCAGGCCGCGGTCGGCCCACGTCTGCACCGGGTCGGGCGCTTCCTCCACCGCGTACATCCAGGCGATCTTGTGCCGCAGTCCGGTCAGGGTCGAGGCCAGCGTGGGGCTGCCCGCCGCCTGGGCCAGCGTCTCGTGGAACCAGCCGGTCAGGGAGCGCAGGTCGTCGCTGCTGCCCCCGCGGGCCCGCTGCTGTCCCAGGCGGACCAGCCCCCGCAGCACCTTCAGGTGGGCGTCGGTGCGGCGCCGGGCGGCCCGGGCGGCACCGAGGGGTTCCAGGAGCAGACTCATCTCCAGCAGGTCCGCGGCCTCCCGCTCGGTGGGCTCGGCGACGCACGCGCCCGCGTGCCGCCGGGTCACCACGAACCCCTCCGCCTCCAGCGTGCGCAGCGCCTCGCGCACCGGCACCCGGGACACGCCGTAGCGGCGGGCCAGGAGTTCCTCGGTGAGCCGGCTGCCGCGCGCATGGACGCCGGCGACGATGTCGTCGCGGATCGCGGCGCACACCGAGTGCGCGGGAACACGCATGAGCGACCTCCGGTTCGATTCCCGGGAAACGCCGCGTCGGCGGACGTCCTTTCCGTGACTCTAAAGCAATGCGCGGGATTCATTGAGGGACGGAGAACATTCCTGCTTGTTTTTCGGCCACCCTGTGCGCGTGACGCGAAAAGCCCCGGCTCGGCGAGCCGGGGCTTTTCGGGTGTTCCGGGCGCGGACCGCGGCCGGAAGGGGTGTCAGAGGGAGACGCCGTGCGCGCGCAGGTACGCGACGGGGTCGAGGTCCGAACCGTACTCGGCGCTGGTGCGCGCCTCGAAGTGCAGGTGCGCCCCCGTGACGTTGCCGGTGGAACCGGAGAGACCGATCTGCTGGCCCGGCGTGACCTCCTGGCCGACCGAGACGCCGATGGACGACAGGTGGCCGTACTGGGTGTAGGTGCCGTCGTGCATCCTGATGACGACCTGGTTGCCGTAGGCCCCGCCCCAGCCGGCCTCGACGACCGTGCCACGGCCGACGGACTGCACGGGGGTGCCGTTCGCGGCGTGGAAGTCGACCCCGGTGTGGCTGCCGGAGGACCAGACGGCGCCGCCGGTCTTGTAGCCGGTGGACACGTAGGAACCGGGGATCGGCGAGACGAACGCGTCGAGGCGCTCGCGCTCGGCCTCGCGGGCGGCGCGTTCCTGCGCCTCGCGGGCCCGCTCCGCCTCCTCGGCGGCCTTCTTGCGGGCGGCCTTCTCGGCCGCCTTGCGGGCCTCGGCCTCGGCGGCCTCGCGGGCCGCCTCGTGCTGCGCGGCGGCCTGGGCGTCGATCTGGTCGGCGACCGTGTCGCCGAGGGTGACGACGGGGGTGATGCCGGTCTGGGCCGCGGCGGGCTCGGCGGCCATCGCGGGGGCCGCGAGGGAACCGGCGACACCGGAACCGGCGAGGGCCGCGACGCCCGCGGCGCGGGCGGTGCCGCGACGGACGCGGCTGGGGCGGCGGTGCTTGCCGGCGGCGTGGGTGAACGCCATGTACAGGCTGGTCCTTTCCTTCCCTCTCGCCTACCGGGTTAGCTGACGGGTTCGGAGCAGGAAGGTCTCCTACGGACCCCCTCGCGACACGCGCGGGCGTCCGATGCACCCCTGGGGACGGTGGGTCCCCGGCTCCCCTGACTCGCGCCGTACGGGGATTCGGCGATGGCTGTCCGGTGCCGCGGGTGCGGCGCACTGCCCGACGAACAGCCCGCACGAAGCTATGCGGGAGGCCGCTCGATCCTCAAACGGATCGGGGTATTTGTAGCGCACACCACAGGGCAGACAGACATCCTCCGCCCCAATTCGGGCATACGGGCGCCCTGGTGACGTTCCCGTCACCAGGGCGCCGTGCGCGCGGAAACTGCGCGGGGTCCTACTCGGCCGCCACCACGGTCACTTCGCCGATCCCGAGGGCCTCCACGGGCGCCTTGATCTGCGCCGCGTCGCCGACGAGGACGGTCACCAGCCGGTCGACCGGGAAGGCGTTGACGACCGCCGCGGTGGCCTCCACGGTGCCGGTCGCGGCCAGTTGCCGGTACAGCTCGGCCTGGTAGTCGTCGGGCAGGTGCTGCTCCACCTGGTCCGCCAGAGTGCTCGCGACCGCCGCGGCGGTCTCGTACTTCAGGGGCGCCACGCCCACCAGGTTCTGCACCGCGACGTCCCGCTCGGCGTCGGTGAGGCCGTCGGCGGCAAGCGTGCGCAGCACGTTCCACAGGTCCTGCAGTGCGGGCCCGGTGTTGGGGGTGTCCACGGAACCGCTGATGGCGAGCATGGCCGCGCCCGTGCCGTCCGGCGCGGACCGCAGGACCTGGGCGAAGGAGCGGACGCCGTAGGTGTAGCCCTTCTCCTCGCGCAGGACGCGGTCCAGGCGGGAGGTGAGGGTGCCCCCGAGGCAGTACGTGCCGAGGACCTGGGCGGGCCACACCCGGTCGTGCCGGTCGGCGCCGACGCGGCCGATGAGCAGCTGGGTCTGGACGGCTCCCGGACGGTCGACGATCACGACCCGCCCGGTGTCGTCGGCGGTCACCGGCGGAACGGGCCGGGGCTGCCCCGGCGAACCGGTCCACGCGCCGAGGGTGTCCCCGAGCAGCGCGTCCAGGTCGATGCCCGTGAGGTCACCGACCACCACCACGGTGGCCGTGGCGGGCCGCACGTGCCGCTCGTAGAAGGCGCGCACGGCCGCCGCGTCGATGCCCTCGACGGTCTCCTCGGTGCCCTGGCGGGGGCGCGACATGCGCGCGTCGGCGGGGAACAGCTCCTTGGAGAGCTCCTTGGCCGCCCGGCGCGAGGGGTTGGCCAACTCGTGCGGGATCTCGTCGAGGCGGTTGCGGACCAGCCGCTCCACCTCGCTGTCGGCGAAGGCCGGCGCCCTCAGGGCGTCGGCGAGCAGCCCGAGGCCCTTGGTGAGCCGGGAGGCCGGCACCTCCAGGCTGAGGCGGACACCGGGGTGGTCGGCGTGCGCGTCCAGGGTGGCGCCGCAGCGCTCCAGTTCGGCGGCGAAGTCCTCGGCGGAGTGCTTGTCGGTGCCCTCGGAGAAGGCCCGCGCCATGATCGTGGCGACGCCGTCGAGACCCGCCGGCTCCGCCTCCAGCGGCGCGTCGAGGACCACCTCGACGGCGACGACCTGCTGGCCGGGGCGGTGGCAGCGCAGCACGGTCAGGCCGTTGTCGAGCGTGCCGCGCTCGGGGGCCGGGAAGGCCCAGGGCTTGGCGTCGCCCGCCTGCGGCTGCGGGTGGAAGTCCATCGGGGCGAGCTCGGTCACTTCGCCGTCTCCTCGTTCTCGTCGGTGCCGGCGGCCACGGCGGCCTGTGCGGGGTCCTCGTCCCCGGCGGCGAGGGGCTCGTAGACGAGCACCGCGCGGTTGTCGGGGCGCAGGCGGGCCTTGGCGACCTCCTGCACCTCCTCGGCCGTCACCTCCAGGACCCGGCTCACCGCGGTCAGGGCGAGCTGCGGGTCGCCGAACAGGACGGCGTACCGGCACAGTTCGTCGGCACGGCCCGCGACCGTGCCGAGCCGGTCCAGCCACTCGCGCTCCAACTGGGCCTGCGCGCGTTCCATCTCCTCGGCCGTGGGGCCCTCCTCGGCGAACCGGGCGAGCTCCTCGTCCACGGCCGCCTCGATCACCGGCACCTCGACGTCACCGGACGTCTTCACGTCCAGCCAGCCCAGGGACGGCGCCCCGGCGAGCCGCAGCAGGCCGAACCCGGCGGCGACGGCGGTGCGGTCGCGGCGCACCAGCCGGTTGTAGATGCGCGACGACTCCCCGCCGCCCAGGACGGTGAGCGCCAGGTCCGCCGCGTCGCACGCCCGGGTGCCGTCCTCCGGGAGCCGGTAGGCGGCCATCAGGGCACGCGCGGGCACCTCCTCCGTCACGACCTCGCGCAGCTCCCCGCCGATCACGTCCGGCAGGGAGCCGTCACGGGGCTCGGGCTTGCCGTCGTGGGACGGGATGGAACCGAAGTACTTCTCGATCCAGGCGAGCGTCTGCTCGGGGTCGATGTCGCCGACGACCGACAGCACGGCGTTGTTCGGCGCGTAGTAGGTGCGGAAGAAGCGGCGGGCGTCCTCCAGGGTCGCCGCGTCCAGGTCCGCCATCGAACCGATGGGCGTGTGGTGGTAGGGGTGGCCCTCCGGGTACACGAGGGCGGTCAGCCGCTCGAAGGCCGTGCCGTAGGGGACGTTGTCGTAGCGCTGGCGGCGTTCGTTCTTGACGACGTCGCGCTGGTTCTCCATGGACTCCTCGTCCAGGGCGGCCAGCAGCGAGCCCATGCGGTCGGCCTCCAGCCACAGCGCGAGCTCCAGCTGGTGGGCGGGCATGGTCTCGAAGTAGTTGGTGCGCTCGAAGCTGGTGGTGCCGTTGAGCGAGCCGCCCGCGCCCTGGACCAGTTCGAAGTGTCCGTTGCCCTTGACCTGGGCGGAGCCCTGGAACATCAGGTGCTCGAAGAGGTGGGCCAGGCCGGTGCGGCCCTCCACCTCGTGGCGCGAGCCGACGTCGTACCAGAGGCACACCGCGGCGACCGGGGTCAGGTGGTCCTCGGAGAGCACCACGCGCAGGCCGTTGGCCAGGCGGTGCTCGGTCGCTGTCAGGCCGCCGGAGCCTGCCTGGGCTGTGGCCGTGTGACCCATGGGCATGTACGTCCCTTCGATCGCGGTGGCGGTCGTCGAGCCCGCCGTTCCTGCCGGTCCTGTCACTGTATGCAAGCGTGCGGAGCAGCGGCGAAGTTCCCGGGGGCCGCCGACTACGCCCACAGCGAGAACGGGAACCGGAGGGCCCGCGCGAGCGCGGCCGGCGCACGGGATCAGGGGGGTGCGGGGGCGGCTGGGGTGCGCGGGGGCGCACGGGGCGCGTGCGGCGCCGGGTGCCGCCGCGTGCCAGTCGGTGCGCCCCGTGCGGTCCTGCCGTCGGGGGCCGGGGGCTGGGTTCCGGAGAGGCGGAGACGGGCCCGGCCTGGCGTGGGGAGCCGGGCTGGGTTCCGGAGGGGCGGAGACGGGCCCGGGCCTGGCGTCGGGGGACGGGCTGGGTTCCGGAGGGGCGGAGACGGGCGGACGGGGTTGCCGGGGCGGGCGGGGCTGCCGAGGCGGGGCTGCCGGAGCGGATTCCGGGAGCCCGCCCGACGGTTCGCGCCCGGGGGCGCGTACTCTGCTCGCGCCGCCACGACCCCGCCCGCACCGCAGGTCCCGCGACCGGGTCTGGTCCCGGTTGTCGGTGCGGCGGTCCACAATGGTCCGCGTCAGATCCGTCCCACGCTCAGCAAGGAGCCGGCAGCGATGGCCCGCCGCAGCACGAAGACCCCGCCGCCCGACGAGCCGTACGAGGAGAAGATCCTCGACATCGACGTCGTCGACGAGATGCAGGGCTCCTTCCTCGAGTACGCCTACTCGGTCATCTACTCCCGCGCCCTGCCGGACGCGCGCGACGGGCTGAAGCCGGTGCACCGCCGCATCGTCTACCAGATGAACGAAATGGGCCTGCGCCCCGAGCGCGGGTACGTGAAGTGCGCCCGCGTCGTCGGCGAGGTGATGGGAAAGCTGCACCCGCACGGCGACGCGTCGATCTACGACGCGCTGGTGCGCATGGCGCAGCCGTTCTCCATGCGGGTGCCGCTGGTCGACGGCCACGGCAACTTCGGCTCCCTGGGCAACGACGACCCGCCCGCCGCCATGCGGTACACCGAGTGCCGGATGGCCGAGGCGGCCGGGCTGATGACCGAGTCCATCGACGAGGACACGGTCGACTTCGCCCCCAACTACGACGGCCAGGAGCAGGAACCGGCCGCGCTGCCCGCCGCCTTCCCGAACCTCCTGGTCAACGGCGCCTCGGGCATCGCCGTCGGCATGGCCACCAACATGCCGCCGCACAACCTGCGCGAGGTCGTCGCCGCGGCCCGGCACCTCATCAGGTACCCGAACGCCGATCTCGACGCCCTGATGAAGCACGTCCCGGGCCCCGACCTGCCCACCGGCGGACGCATCGTGGGCCTGTCCGGCATCCGCGACGCGTACGAGACGGGCCGTGGCACGTTCAAGATCCGCGCGACGGTCACCGTGGAGAACGTGACCGCGCGGCGCAAGGGCCTGGTGGTCACCGAGCTGCCCTTCGCGGTCGGCCCGGAGAAGGTGATCGCCAAGATCAAGGACCTGGTCGGTGCGAAGAAGCTCCAGGGCATCGCCGACGTCAAGGACCTCACCGACCGCGAGCACGGCCTCCGCCTGGTCATCGAGATCAAGAACGGCTTCGTGCCCGAGGCGGTCCTGGAGCAGCTGTACAAGCTGACGTCCATGGAGGAGTCCTTCGGCATCAACAACGTGGCGCTGGTGGACGGCCAGCCGCTCACCCTGGGCCTGAAGGAGCTCCTGGAGGTCTACCTCGACCACCGCTTCACCGTGGTGCGGCGGCGCTCGGAGTTCCGTCGCGGCAAGCGGCGGGACCGGCTGCACCTGGTGGAGGGCCTGCTCACCGCCCTCGTGGACATCGACGAGGTCATCCGGCTGATCCGCTCCAGCGAGAACTCCGCCCAGGCCAAGCAGCGCCTGATGGAGCGCTTCTCCCTCAGCGACGTCCAGACCCAGTACATCCTCGACACGCCGCTGCGCCGCCTCACCAAGTACGACCGGATCGAACTCGAGGCGGAGAAGGACCGGTTGAACGCGGAGATCGAGGAGCTGACCCGGATCCTCGACTCCGACGCGGAGCTGCGGAAGCTGGTCTCCGCCGAACTGGCCGCGGTGGCCAAGAAGTTCGGCAACGACCGGCGCACGACGCTGCTGGACTCGGCCGGTACGCCGGCCGCCACCGTGCCGCTGCAGGTCGCGGACGACCCGTGCCGCGTACTGCTGTCCTCGACGGGCCTGCTGGCCCGGACCGCGAACGACGCGCCCTTCCCCGAGAAGGCGGGCGCCAAGCGGGTCAAGCACGACGTGATCGTCTCGGCGGTGAAGGCCACGGCGCGCGGCGAGGTGGCCGTCGTCACCTCGGCGGGCCGCCTGCTCCGGCTGAACGTCGTCGACCTCCCGCAGCTCCCGGAGGACATGCAGGTGCCCAACACGGCGGGCGGGGCGCCCCTCGCCGAGTTCGTCACCCTCGAGGCGGACGAGGACGTGGTCTGCCTGACCTCGCTCGACGAGTCCTCCCCGGGCCTGGCGCTCGGCACCGAACAGGGCGTCGTCAAGCGCGTGGTGCCCGACTACCCGTCCAACAAGGAGGAGCTGGAGGTCATCTCGCTCCGGGACGGCGACCGGATCGTCGGCGGTGTCGAGCTGCGCACGGGCGAGGAGGACCTGGTCTTCGTCACCGACGACGCCCAGTTGCTGCGGTACCCGGCCGCCCAGGTCCGTCCGCAGGGCCGTCCCGCGGGCGGCATGACGGGCATCAAGCTGTCGGCGGACGCGAAGGTCATCCACTTCACCGCCGTCGACCCCTCGGCGGACGCGGTGGTCCTCACGGTCGCCGGATCGCGCGGCACGCTGGACGACTCCGTCCAGACGACGGCCAAGCTGACCCCGTTCGACCAGTACCCCCGCAAGGGCCGGGCCACCGGCGGAGTCCGCTGCCAGCGGTTCCTGAAGGGCGAGGACTGCCTGGCCCTCGCCTGGGTCGGCGCCACGCCCGCCCGTGCCGCGCAGAAGAACGGCGCCGCCGTCGCCCTGCCGGAACCCGACCCGCGCCGCGACGGCTCGGGCGTGTCCCTGGGCAAGACGGTGTCGGTGGTCGCCGGCCCGGTGTAGGGACCGCGCCCGGTCCGGTGCCGGGACAGCGGGCGGTACCGGGACAGCGGGTGTACCGGGCTGGGCCTGGAGGGGCTGGTCCTGGAGGGGCTGGGCCTGGAGGGGCTGGTCCTGGAGGGGCTGGGCCTGCTGCACGGGGTCGGCCCCGGCCCCGGCGCCGTGGATGAGACCGGGCCGGGGGCCGGGGGCCGGAGACCGACGCGCATCACGCGTCCGGGCATCTGGTCCGCGGCCCGACGTCACGGCGGCCACGTACCTGGTCCCCGTGGCCGGGCGGTACCGGAGGGTGTGGTCCGGGACGCGGTGGTGTCGGCGGCGCTGCGCCGACGGGTCCGCACCCCGCCGGCCACGTGCGCCGGTCACGTCGGCGTGTCGGCGCCCCCGCCACTCACACCGACGGGCGCGGGTCGTGCTCCTCTAGGTCGCGCTCCTCGGGATCACGCTCCTCTGGGTCGTCCCCGGCACCGTCCACGTACCGCAGGACGCCCCACATGCCGCGTTCGTCGGCCTCCTGGGTCTCGTTGGCGCACGCCTCCAGCTCCTTGCGCAGCTCAGGGGCGTCGATGCCGGACCCGATGAGCACGAGTTGGGTGAGCCGCTCCGCCCCCGGCGGCCAGGGCTCCGGCCGGAACCGCAGGAACCGCCCGACGGCGTGCACGGCGTAGCGGTGGTGGACGTCGAACGGCCCGAAGTCGACGTAGCCCTTGATCCGGAACAGGCCCTCGGGCCTGCTGTCGAGGAACCTCATCAGCGCCCGGGGGTCCGTGGGCCGCCCGGACACGTGGGACACGCTGTCGTAGGCGGCGTGCAGATGTCCCCCGTGGTCCTCCGCTCCTCGGCCGGTGCCCGTCGCGCCACGGGCGGCCTCGCCCCCGTGCGCGTGCCCGTCGCCGGCCGGCCCGGCGCCCGCCTGCCCGGCTCCGTCGTCGTGGAGCCGCAGGTCGTCGAAGGAGAGCTGGCCGATCCGTTCCTCGCTCGGGCGGCAGTCGAAGAGGAACTCCGGGTCGATCCGGGCGCGCGTGGCGGGCACGACGGCCGCCCCGTCGACGAGACCCCGGACGCGGGTGAGGATCCCCCCGGGATCGACCGCGCGGTCCATCTTGTTGACCACGACGAGATCGGCGAGGGCGAGGTGCCGGTCGATCTCGGGGTGCCTGGCCCGGGTGTCGTCGAACTCGGCGGCGTCCACCACCTCGACGAGTCCCCCGTACACGATCCCGGGGTGTTCGCTGGCCAGCACCATCCGCACCAGCTCCTGCGGTTCGGCCAGACCGCTGGCCTCGATGACCACGGCGTCCAGCCCGGCGGAGGGGTGGGCGAGCCGTTCCAGGTACTCGTCCAGTTCGCTGCCGTCGACGGCGCAGCACAGACACCCGTTGCCGAGCGACACGGTCGAGTCCCCGAGGGCCCCCGCGACGGCCATGGCATCGATCTCGATGGCCCCGAAGTCGTTGACGATCGCCCCGATCCGGCTGCCGCCGCTGTGGTGCAGGAGGTGGTTGAGCAGGGTCGTCTTACCGGAACCCAGGAATCCGGCCAGGATCACCACCGGAATCCGCTGCTCGCTGCTCCGCTCCGCCACGCGCTCTCTCCACCCTCCTGTACGCCGGTATGCGGCCCGGCGTACGTCCGACGACTCGACCGGCGCCCAGGATACGAGCGGCTCCGACGGCCCCCGGGCGAGCGACGGCGGGCGGCGCGCACGGGGCAGTTGCCGGTCCTGGCGCCACCATGTCCGCCCTCCTCGCCTCTCCCTGTGCCCTCTTCCCTGCTCTCTGTTGCCTGCTGCCGCTGCCTGTCCCCGCTGTCTGTTCCCTACTGCCTGTTCCCCGCTGTCTGTTCCCTACTGCCTGTTCCCTGCTGCCTGTTGCCCGTTCTCTCGATCCCTCCGCTCCCCCGCTCCTTTCCGTGTGCTTCCTCATCCGTGGTACGCACCGGGCCCGTTCACGCACGGCTCCCGAGAGGTGCGGTCCCCCCGACCGGAGCACAGCACCCGCGGGCCGGGAAGCACCGCGGCGCAAGTCAGGTTAGGCTCACCTCTGTGAGTACGTGCTCAACCGCTTCCCGCGAGCTCGACGAACCTCTCGCCGGGACCGCGGCCACCGCGAGGACGTGGCTGCTGCTGGAGCAGCCCGGCCCCTGGGGTGCCAAGGCGCTCACCTCCAGTCACCTCGACCCCGCGCTCGGCCGGGCCCTCGAGGCCGCCGCGAAGGGCACCGGGGTGCGCATCGCCCTCATCCGGCGCACCGGGCGCCACGCCGACCGTCCCGCGGGCGCGGCGCGCCGGGTGTACGCCGCCCACACCGTTCCGGGACGGGTGTGGTTGCACTCCGCCACCACGGCCGACCCGCACGACCTGCTCGGCCTCGACTTCGCCGCGCTGGGCCGCGGCGCGCACGACACCTTCGACACGGCCCTCGGCGGACAGCCGCACGAAGGCGACCCCCTGGCCCTCGTCTGCACCAACGGCAAGCGCGACCGCTGCTGCGCCCTGCTCGGACGCCCTCTGGCGGCCGAACTCGCCGCCTCCGGGGTCGACGGCGTGTGGGAGGTGACGCACCTGGGCGGTCACCGCTTCTCCCCGACCGTGCTCGTCCTCCCGTACGGCTACGCCTACGGCCGCGCCGAGGCCCATGCCGTCAAGGAGGTGCTGCACGCTGTCCAGGAAGGCCGGATCGTGGTGGAGGGCTGCCGCGGGAGTTCTGCCTGGGAGCGCCCCGGACAGGCGGCCGAACTGGCGGTGCGGACGGCGGAGGGCGTCGAGGCCGCGGAGGCGCTGAGCATCGTACGGATCGACGGTGCGGCCCCGCGCTGGGAGGTCACCGTCGCCCACACCGACGGCCGTCGCTGGTGGGTCGAGGTGGTCCAGGGCGCCGCGTCGCCGCCGCGGCCCGAGAGCTGTGGCTCCGTGCTCGGATCGCCCGCGCGCATGGACGTGACGGCGGTCCGCGAGGTGACGGTGACCGCGCTGGCGAGCTGATCGCCGCGCAGACCGGACCGTCGGCCCTGGGTGCAGGGCGCAGGGCCCTGGGTGCAGGGCGCAAGTCCGTCGGCTCGACCACCGGCCGGGGACGCAGTTCGTCGGCTCGAGCGGGGTTCGGCGGGCTCCCCGAACGCGTGCGGTGCGGGCGGAGCGGGGCGGGGCGGGGCGGGGCGGATGGGATGATGCGCGCAGTTCGTCGGGCGGGCAGGACACGGGAGTGGTGCGGCGGAGGCCGCCGGGCGGCCCCGGTCGCGTACCCGTGGCGTCCCCTGGAGGCCCGACAGGGGCCCGGCGAAGCGGCAGGGGCGCGCGTGGGTGCCGTCTCCGCCACACATCCGCGCGGCCCGCGGCCGGATCCTGCCCCCGCACGAGGCGGCCCGCTCCCGGGACGGCAGCCGACCGGCAGGAGGGCCCGCGGCCTTCGGACAGACGGCCTTCAGACAGACGACCCACGGCAGGCGGGGCCCCGGAGCTTTCGCGTCCGTCTCGCCGTCGGAGGGGATCCGGGTGCCGGGGGTTTGCGCGCGGTGCCGCGGCCGGTGTTGCCAGGGGCCGCCCTTCACGACGCCCCGCCCCTGCGGAGCGGCGCCGTGGTCCGCGTACGGTCGGGGCATGAGTTCCGCTGTCCCCGCGCGCCGTCGGCGACTTCGTCTGCCCCGGCGGATGTTCTCGCAGGTCCTGCTCATGCAGCTGGCGATCGCCGCGGGTGTCGCCGTGCTGGCGACGGGCCTGTTCCTCGCGCCGCTCGGCGAGCAGCTGGACGACCAGGCGATGCGGCGCGCCCTGGCGATCGCCCAGACCACCGCTCAGCAGGGGCGGATCGCCGAGGACCTGCGCTCCACGGAGCCGGCCCCGGACGGACCGGTCCAGCGGGAGGCGGAACGGATCCGCGAGGCCACCGGCGCCGAGTACGTCGTCGTGCTGGACCGCGACGGCGTGCGCTGGTCGCACACCGATCCGCGGCGGGTGGGCGGTCATGTCTCCACCGATCCCGGCGAGGCCCTGGCCGGGCACGAGGTCATGGAGATCGACGACGGCACCCTGGGCCGTTCGGCCCGCGGCAAGGTGCCGCTGCGGGACGCCGACGGCCGGATCGTCGGCGCGGTGTCGGTGGGCATCGGCTACGACAGCGTCCGGGCCCGGCTGATCCACGCGATTCCCGGGCTGTTCGCCTACGCGGGCGGCGCGCTGGCCGTCGGCGCGCTCGCGGCCTGGCTCATCTCCCGGCGGGTGCACCGTCAGACCCGCGACCTGGCCTTCTCCGACATCGCGGCGCTGCTCGCGGAGCGCGAGGCCATGCTGCACGGCATCCGGGAGGGCGTCGTGGCCCTGGACCGCAGCGGACGCGTCCGGCTCCTGAACGACGAGGCGCGGCGCCTGCTCGACCTCGGGGACGAGGCGGTGGGCCGCTCCCCCGAGGAGGCGCTCGGCCCGGGCCGCACGGCCGACGTGCTGTCCGGACGGGCCGACGGGACCGATCTGCTCACCGTCCGCGGGCAGCGGGTGCTGGTCGCCAACCGGATGCCGACCGACGACGGGGGCGCCGTCGCCACCCTGCGCGACCGCACGGAACTGGACCGGCTCGGCCGGGAACTCGACTCCACCCGCGGTCTGACCGACGCGCTGCGGGCCCAGGACCACGAGCACGCCAACCGCATGCACACCCTGCTGGGGCTGCTGGAACTGGAGTGGTACGACGAGGCCGTCGCGTTCGTGGCCGAGGTCGTCGGCGCCCACCGGGCGACCGCCGAGCAGGTCACCGAACGGGTCGGGGACCCGCTGCTGGCCGCGCTGCTGGTGGGCAAGGCCGCGGTCGCGGCCGAGCGGGGAGTCGCGCTGGGCGTGTCGGAGCGGACCCGGCTGCCCGACCGGCTCGTCGACCCGGGCGGCGTCGTCACCGTGGTCGGCAACCTGGTCGACAACGCCCTGGACGCCGTCGCGGGGACACCGCGGGCGCGTGTGGAGGTCGAGGTGCGGACCGAGGGGCGCACGGCCGTGCTGGTGGTGCGCGACACGGGCCCCGGTGTCCCGCCGGAGCAGCGCGGAACGGTCTTCGCCGAGGGCTGGTCCACCAAGGAGCCGCCGGCGCACCGCGAGCGCGGCATCGGGCTCTCCCTGGTGCGCACGCTCGCCGAGCGGCAGGGCGGCCGTGCGACCGTGGGCGACGCGTCCGGCGGCGGGGCTGAGTTCACGGTCGTCCTCCCGGAGGCCCTGACCGGACCGGGCGCCGAGGCCGCACCGATCGGGGTGTCCGTCCCCCGGCCGAGCGAGGAGGAAGCGCGATGATCGAGGTCCTGGTCGTGGACGACGACGTCCGGGTGGCCCGGGTCAACGCGGCCTACGTGGAGAAGGTGCCCGGCTTCCACGTGGCCGGTCTGGCCCACGGCGCGGCGGAGGCGCTGCGGGCCCTGGAGGCGGTGCCGTCGCCGGATCTGGTCCTCATGGACCACTACCTGCCGGACGGCACGGGGCTCGGGGTGGTGCGCGAGATGCGCCGGCGCGGCCGTCAGACCGACGTGATCATGGTGACGGCGGCGCGTGACGTGTCGACCGTGCAGGCGGCGATGCGGCACGGCGCGCTCCAGTACCTGGTCAAGCCGTTCGCCTTCGCCGGGCTGCGGGCGAAACTGGAGGCGTACGCGGACCTGCGCCGCACCCTCGACGGCGGGGGCGAGGCCGAACAGGCGGAGGTGGACCGTATGTTCGGCGCCCTGTCCGCGACCGCCGAACCCAGCCTGCCCAAGGGGCACTCCCCCACCACGGCGGAACTGGTGCGCCAGTGCCTGATGCACGCCGACCGGCCGCTGTCCGCCCTGGAGATCGCCGAACGCACGGGGGTGAGCCGCCAGACCGCCCAGCGCTACCTGAAGCTGCTGGAGCGCACCGGACGCGCCACGCTGACCCTGAAGTACGGGGACGCGGGCCGCCCTGAGCACCGTTACGCCTGGGCGACCCGCGCCTGAGGGCACGCGGCCCGGCCCGTGGGGTGGGGCAGGACGCCGCGCTCCTGGACCGCATACGCAGCCGGGCGCCGTCCGTCTCCGCACGGTGCGCCCGCCCCGGGCCGCCACCTCCCGATCCGGACGTCGCCCCCGCCCGATCCGGACGCCTGTGCCGGAGCGGCCCCGCGTGGCCGTGTGCCGGGTCACGCGTCGGCGTCGCGGTCCCGGTCCCGGTCCCGGTCCCGGTCCTTGGACATCGCCGGTCGGCCCGGCCGTCCGGAGCGGGAGATGGAGCGTACGCGCGGGAGGTACGAGGTGCGAGGTGCGGCCCGAGTGACCCGATGAGGGCCGACAGGGACCGGTGGCGCTCGCCCCGGTAGGCCGCCCGGTGGACCCCGGCGGCCTGGTGGACCCCGATGGCCCGGTGGACCCCGGTGGCCCGTCAAGGCCCGACCTACACGGCGCCCGCTCCGGTGAGGGACCGCACCTCGGTTTCGGCGTGCTTGGCCTCGTCCGGGGTGTCGCCGGACGTGACCGTGCCCAGCCAGCCCGCGAGGAAGCCCGCCGGGATGGAGACCAGGCCGGGGTTCTGCAGCGGGAAGACCTGGAAGTCGACGCCGGGGAAAAGGGATTCCGGGCTGCCGGACACCACCGGGGACAGCAGCACCAGCACCACGGCCGGGACCAGACCGCCGTAGACGGCCCAGACGGCGCCGCGGGTCGTGAAGCCGCGCCAGAACAACGAGTAGAGCAGCACCGGAAGGTTGGCGGAGGCCGCCACCGCGAAGGCCAGGCCCACCAGGAAGGCCACGTTGAGGTCCCGGGCCAGCAGACCGAGACCGATCGCGACGACACCGATGCCGACGGCGGCGACGCGGGCCACGGCCACCTCGCTGTATCCTCGGGCGCCCCGCCGGCGCCGCAGGGACGCGTAGAGGTCGTGGGCGACGGAGGCGGAGGAGGCGAGGGTGATTCCGGCGACCACGGCCAGGATCGTGGCGAAGGCGATGGCGGCGACGACCGCGAACAGCACGGTGCCGCCGGTGGACCCGGCGCCGCCTCCCAGGTCGAGCGCGAGCAGCGGGACGGCGGTGTTGCCCGAGGCGTGGGAGGCCCGCACGGCGTCGGTGCCGACCAGGGCGGCGGCGCCGAACCCGAGCACGATCGTCATCAGGTAGAAGCCGCCGATGAGACCGATGGACCACACCACCGAGCGGCGGGCCGCCCGGGCCGTGGGCACGGTGTAGAACCGGGACAGGATGTGCGGCAGCCCGGCCGTGCCCAGCACCAGGGCGATCCCCAGGCTGATGAAGTCGAAGCGGGCGGTGAGGTCACTGCCGTACGCCAGGCCGGGCGCCAGGAACGCCTCGCCGTGGCCGCTGCGTTCGGCGGCGGTGAGGAGCAGGCGGTTGACGTCCCCGTGGAAGCGCAGCAGCACGAGCACGGTCAGCGCGACGGTGCCGCCGAGCAGCAGGACCGCCTTGACGATCTGGATCCAGGTGGTGGCCCGCATCCCTCCCAACGACACGTAGATCACCATGAGCGCCCCGACGCCGACCACGGTCCACGACTGCGCGACCGTGCCGGTGCCTCCCAGCAGGAGCGCGACCAGCGTGCCCGCGCCGACCATCTGCGCCACCAGGTACAGAACGGACACGGCGACCGAGGAGGTTCCCGCCGCGATGCGCACCGGGCGTTCCCTCATCCGGGCGGCGACGACGTCGGCGAGCGTGAACCGGCCGCAGTTGCGGACCAGTTCCGCGACCAGGAGGAGGACCACCAGCCAGGCCACCAGGAAGCCCACGGAGTAGAGCATGCCGTCGTAGCCGTAGAGGGCGATGAGGCCGGAGATGCCGAGGAACGAGGCGGCCGACATGTAGTCGCCCGCGATGGCAAAACCATTCTCCATGGGTGAGAAGAGCCGGCCGCCGGCGTAGAACTCCTCCGGGGAGCCCTGCCGGTGGCGGCTCACCCAGGTGGTGATGGCCAGCGTGACCGCGACGAAGGCGCTGAACAGCAGCAGTGCGAGCGTCTGGTGATCCCCCGTCATGCCGCTCCGCCCCGTCCGCGTGTCAGTTCCTGGGTGTCCCAGCGGAGGTCGAGCGCGGCGCGGTCCCGGCGCAGCCGGGCGTGCCGGGCGTAGGCCCAGGTGAGGAGGAAGGTGGTCAGGAACTGCCCGAGCCCGGCGAGCATCCCGACGTTCACGGCCCCGGCCACGGGGCGCGCCATCAGCTCCGGTGCGCCGGTCGCGGTCACCACGTAGGCCACGTACCAGGTCAGGAAGGCGGCGGCGCCGGGGATCACGAAGCGGCGGTACCGGCTTCGCACCTCCTGGAAGGCCGCGCTGCGCTGCACCTCGAGGTACACGTCGGCGCTGGTGCCCCCGGAAGCCTCCCGGCGGGCCGACGGGACCGGCGCCGGGGCACCTTGGGGGTGCGCGGACTCGCCCCAGCCGGAGGCGAGCGCGTCGTACCAGGGGTCGTCGTACCTCACGTCACCGGCGTCCCCGGGGGCCTGGCGGGGCCCGTCCGCGGGATCGGCGGCACTCTGCTGACCACCCCCGGCGGCGCGAGGGCGGTCGTTGTTCTGCTGCATGCCCAAGGATGGACAGAACGGGAAGATCCCCGACTCTTCTTCCCGAATCACTTCACCCCATCAGGTGACCCTGACGCAGGTCGCGGCGTCGGTGCGCCCCCGGGCCGTGCCGGACTCCCGGCCGGACGCGGCAGCAGGGGGGCGCTCGACGGTGTGATGGCGCATGACGGCGCGTGGACGGTGCGGGGCGTCGGCCGAGGGGTGGCCACGGCCGTCCGGAGGCGGGCGGCAGCGCCCGACCGGAGCCGGTCCGGGGCCTCCCGGCCCCGGGCCGCACGAGGGGGCCCGCCCCCGAGCCGCACGGGGACGCCCCACCCCCAAGCCGCACGGGGACGCCTCGGCCCCGGGCCGGGCAGGGCGGGGACGGTGGTACCGGTCCTGGCCGATGCCTGAGGGCGGCCGCCAGGACGTCGGTCTCAGGCGTCGGCACGTGCCACACCGCACCGCACCGGGCTTACCGACGCACGGAGCCGGGATGGGCTCCTCGGCGCACGGAGCCGGGACAGGGTCCCCGGCGCACGGAGCCGGACCGTCGGCGAGAGGCCGTCCGCTCGGCCGGGGCCGGGCCTCCTCCTGACAGCGGCGGGCAGCTCCGGCAGCCCGCAGCACACGGCCCTGGCTCGCGTCGGCTCGACGCGCGGGACCGCCCGCGGGGATCCGACGGCAGGCGGCCGGGGCCTGCGCAGGGCGGTGCCGGGACCCGCGCTCTACGCGTCGATGCGGGAGCGGTCGAGCGTCGCCGCCGAGCTGGAGATGAACTCCTTGCGCGGGGCGACGTCGTTGCCCATGAGCAGGTCGAAGACCTGCTCGGCGGCTTCCAGATCGGTGAGGTTGATCCGGCGCAGGGTGCGGTGACGGGGGTCCATGGTCGTCTCGGCCAGCTGGTCGGCGTCCATCTCGCCGAGACCCTTGTAACGCTGGATCGAGTCCTTGTACCGGACGCCCTTGCTCTGGAACTCCATGAGCTTGTCACGCAGCTCCCGGTCGGAGTACGTGTAGACGTACTTGTCCTGGCCCTTCTTCGGCTGGACCAGTTCGATCCGGTGCAGCGGCGGTACCGCGGCGAACACCCGGCCCGCCTCGACCATGGGCCGCATGTAGCGGTGGAACAGCGTCAGGAGCAGGGTGCGGATGTGGGAGCCGTCCACATCGGCGTCGGTCATCATGATGATCTTGCCGTAGCGGGCGGTGTCGATGTCGAAGGTCCGCCCCGACCCGGCTCCTATGACCTGGATGATCGCCCCGCACTCGGCGTTCTTGAGCATGTCCGTCACGGACGACTTCTGGACGTTGAGGATCTTGCCGCGGATCGGCAGCAGTGCCTGGAACTCGGAGTTCCGGGCCAGCTTCGCCGTGCCGAGCGCCGAGTCCCCCTCCACGATGAACAGCTCGCTGCGCTCGACGTCGTCGCTGCGGCAGTCGGCCAGCTTGGCGGGCAGCGTGGAGGTCTCCAGAGCCGTCTTGCGACGCTGGGCGTCCTTGTGCTGGCGGGCGGCGATCCGGGTCCGGGCCGCGGCCACCGCCTTCTCCATGACCGCACGGGCCTGCTGGGCCGCGTCGCGCTTGGTGGAGGTCAGGAACGCCTTGAGCTCCTTGGAGACCACGTTGTTCACGATCCTGCGGGCGGCCGAGGTGCCGAGGACCTCCTTGGTCTGGCCCTCGAACTGCGGCTCGGCCAGCCGCACGGTGACCACCGCGGTGAGGCCCTCCAGGGCGTCGTCCTTGACGATGTCGTCCTCGGCGACGCGCAGCAGCTTCTTGGCGCGCAGGACCTCGTTCATCGTCTTGGCCACGGCCTGCTCGAAGCCCGCGACGTGGGTGCCGCCCTTGGGGGTGGCGATGATGTTGACGAAGGAGCGCACCGTCGTGTCGTAGCCGGTGCCCCAGCGCAGCGCGACGTCGACGCCCAGTTCCCGGGTGACCTCGGTGGGCGTCATCTGGCCGCGGTCGTCCAGGACGGGGACCGTCTCCTTGAAGGTGCCCTGGCCACTGAAGCGGAGCGTGTCGCACACGGGCCGGTCGGAGGCCAGGAACTCGCAGAACTCGCTGATGCCGCCGTCGAAGCGGAAGGACTCCTCCCCCTTGCTCCCGCCGTCTCCGAGGCCGTACTCGTCCCGCACCACGATGGTCAGGCCGGGCACCAGGAACGCCGTCTGCCGGGCCCGCTGGTGCAGCGTCTCCAGGGAGAGCTTGGCGTCCTTCAGGAAGATCTGCCGGTCGGCCCAGTAGCGCACCCGCGTGCCGCTGCGGCTCTTGGGGATCTTCTTGGCCTTGCGCAGGCCGCTGCCGGCCTCGAACTTCGCCTCCGGCCCCGCTCCCGAGAACGCGCCGGGGACGCCGCGCCGGAAGCTGATCGCGTGCGTGTGCCCCGCGCGGTCGACCTCCACGTCCAGGCGGGCGGACAGCGCGTTGACGACGGAGGCGCCGACGCCGTGCAGACCGCCGGAGGCGGCGTAGGAGCCGCCGCCGAACTTGCCGCCGGCGTGCAGCTTGGTCAGCACGACCTCCACGCCGGACAGACCGGTCTTGGGCTCGACGTCGACGGGGATGCCGCGGCCGTTGTCCCGGACCTCCACCGATCCGTCGTCATGGAGGACCACCTCGATGTGATCGCAGTGGCCGCCGAGGGCCTCGTCCACGGAATTGTCGATGATCTCCCACAGGCAGTGCATCAGACCGCGGCTGTCGGTCGATCCGATGTACATGCCCGGGCGTTTGCGCACGGCCTCGAGCCCCTCGAGGACGAGCAGATGCCGAGCGGTGTAATTGCCACCGTCGCGGTCTGCTCCTGCCAGCAGAGCTGTGGACGGCACGGACGTCTCGGCGGTCACGCGGTTCGCTCCTCGCTGAATTTCAGATGGGGCCCTGATGGGTAAGGGCGGCGCTTCAGTCACCGGTGAGAGGGTACCGAGGCCTGATAGAGCCGTTGTCACGCCACCCTCGTCCCCGGACACCCTAGTCCAGGGTCGCATGCCTGTTCGATCCCTCGATGGGGTGAAGCACACATCACGTTCCCTTGGAGGCATGAACCATTTAGGCTCCGGGCACGTCCTCATGAACGACCGGCAACCCAGCCGGGAGGGCCGACCACCCGAAGACGACGCGAATCCGTACGACACATCAGACACGCAATACGGCACATTCGCCGCCAACCGGCAACAACCGACCACTCGGAAAGATTTTTCGAGAAGAAGCCTCGAGCGGGAACGTTTTGGGCTGGTTGGATGTTGACCCTGGTACGACAGCTCGTCGAGCTAGAGAAGAGGCGACGTGACTACTGTTCTGACCCCCGCGAGCCCGCTGACGGCCGCCGATCGCTGCGACCGCTGTGGCGCCCAGGCATACCTGCGCGTCGTCCTGCTCAGCGGCGGAGAACTGCTCTTCTGCGCCCACCACGGCCGCAAGTTCGAGCCGGAACTCAAGAAGATCGCCGCTGAGATACAGGACGAGACCGAGCGTCTGACGTCCCCTTCGGCGACCGCTTCCGCCGAAGAGCGCTGACACTCGCGCAACGACGAGCCAGACCGGCACAGGCCGGCCCACGGGCGGCCACCTCCCCACCGGAGGTGGCCGCCCGGCTCATCGGCGCGAGCGCGCTGCTCAGCCCCATTCCTTCACCCGCACCCTGCACCCCTCCCCCCCAGCGGCCCGCACGCGCTGCGCAACGGGCCGCCTGCCCCCGTGCCCACTGCCGGGGCACCACTCGCCCCCGGTGCGCCCTGCGAGGGCCTGAGGCGGGCCGCCCCTGACACCTGCTGCCGCCTCACACCCGCAACGCCCACACCCCTGTGGCCCGCGCCGGCACGTCCGTGCCCGACCAGGACCAGGACCGGGACCGGGACGGAGGCCCCCCGTTGGACGTCGGACCGGGCCCCCGAGGCCGTACCCGGCTCCGGCAGACACCACGCAGGGCTGCCGCTGACCCACGGCGCTCCGTCCGGGCTGGTCGCTCGGAGCCCGCCACCCGGAATGCACCGGACCAGCGCCGAGCCGAGAGCTCGCCACCACCCAGATGCACCCGAACCACACGGAGCCCGGAACTCACCGGGATGCATCCGAACCACCTGAACTACACGGAGCCCGGAACTCACCACCCGAATGGAGCCGGCCCTTGCGGATCGAGTCGGGCACCCTCCAGGACGGCGGCGGTGAGGGGCCCCGTCCACTGCTGCGGGGCTCAGGCCCCGTCCACTGCGCGGGGCTCAGCCCCAGCCGAGTGTCCGCAGGACCTCGGACACCCGCGTGTACACCCCCGGGCTGCCGGCCCAGCCGCAGCCGCTCCCCCAGGACACCAGGCCGATCAGCCGTCCCTCGGCCACCAGCGGCCCCCCGCTGTCCCCCTGACAGGCGTCCCGCCCGCCCGCGACCTCACCGGCGCACAGCATGGTGTCGGCCCGGTAGGCGCCGTCGGCACTGCCCGGATATGCGGCACGGCACAGCTGGTCGGGCAGGACGCGGACCCGTGCCGCGTGCAGGCTCCCGGCGTAGGAGCCGCCCCCCGTGGTGTCGCCCCAGCCGTAGACGGTGGCGCGCGTGTCCGCCCGGTAGGCGGGGTCCCCGGCGGCGGCCATGCCGATCACGGAGCCCTCGGGAAGCGCCTCGGCCAGGTTGAGCACGGCGAAGTCGCCCGAGTTGGTGCCGGCGTCGTAGCCCGGGTTCACCCAGGTGGACCGGACGGCGATCTCGTGGCCCTCCTCGGAGAGCAGGTCCGTGCGTCCGGTGATGACCTTGAGGTCGCGCACCCGGTCCGGTGACGCCCCGAGCACGTTCTCGTCCATGCAGTGCGCCGCGGTCAGCACGGTGGTCCTCCCCACCGCCACTCCCCCGCAGAACTGTCCCGCCCGGGTACCCCCGAACCGGTCACGGCTGGACAGCGCGACCGTCCAGGGCCCTTCCGACACGTCGACGGGGAAACCGCCGACGACGATGCTGTCGGCGGCGGCCGGGGCGGCCGTGGTCAGCGGTATCGCGGCTGCCGCGGCCGCGACGACCAGTGGCCGGGACAGGGCCCGGGCAAGGCGACGACGCATGCGCACTCCTCACACTGGGGTGGTCGTTGGACACCCAGGGTGATCCACCGTGCGCAGGCCCGCACCCGCGGGACAGCGCGGCGGCCCGGCCCCCCGCACAGGGGGGACCGGGCCGTCGCGTGGTCGTGCGTCCGAGTCGGCCGTGGCCTAGTCGAGGTAGTCGCGCAGCACCTGGGAGCGCGACGGGTGACGCAGCTTCGACATGGTCTTGGACTCGATCTGACGGATGCGCTCGCGCGTGACCCCGTACACCTTGCCGATCTCGTCGAGGGTCTTCGGCTGACCGTCGGTGAGACCGAAGCGCATGGAGACGACGCCCGCCTCGCGCTCGGAGAGGGTGTCGAGCACGGAGTGCAGCTGCTCCTGCAGGAGCGTGAAGCTGACGGCGTCGGCCGGGACGACGGCCTCGGAGTCCTCGATGAGGTCACCGAACTCGCTGTCACCGTCCTCGCCCAGCGGGGTGTGCAGGGAGATGGGCTCGCGGCCGTACTTCTGGACCTCGATGACCTTCTCGGGGGTCATGTCGAGTTCCTTGGCCAGCTCCTCCGGGGTGGGCTCGCGGCCCAGGTCCTGGAGCATCTGGCGCTGGACGCGCGCGAGCTTGTTGATGACCTCCACCATGTGCACCGGGATACGGATGGTGCGGGCCTGGTCGGCCATGGCGCGGGTGATCGCCTGCCGGATCCACCAGGTGGCGTACGTGGAGAACTTGTAGCCCTTGGTGTAGTCGAACTTCTCCACCGCGCGGATCAGACCCAGGTTGCCCTCCTGGATCAGGTCCAGGAACAGCATGCCGCGGCCGGTGTAGCGCTTGGCCAGGGAGACCACCAGACGGAGGTTGGCCTCCAGGAGGTGGTTCTTGGCGCGGCGGCCGTCCTCGGCGATGATCTCCAGCTCGCGCTTGAGCTTCGGCGCCAGCTTGTCGGAGTTGGCCAGCTTGTCCTCGGCGAACAGACCCGCCTCGATGCGCTTGGCGAGTTCGACTTCCTGCTCGGCGTTGAGCAGCGGGACCTTGCCGATCTGCTTCAGGTAGTCCTTGACCGGGTCGGCGGTGGCGCCGGCGGCGGCGACCTGCTGGGCGGGCGCGTCGTCCTCGTCCTCGTCGGAGAGCACGAAGCCGGCGTTCTCGGTGCCCTCGGGCTCCTCCGCGGCCTTGGGCTCCTCGATCGCTTCCTCGTCGCCCGGCTCCGCGGCGGTCTTCTTGGCCGCCGTCTTCTTGGCGGCGGTCTTCTTGGCCGTGGTCTTCTTGGCGGCCGCCTTCTTCGCGGTCGTCTTCTTCGCCGCGGTCTTCTTGGCGGGCACCTCCTCCTCGCCGGCCTCGTCCGCGGCGGGCGCCGCCGGGGTGGCGGCGGTCGCGGTGGCCTTCCGAGGAGTCGTCGACTTGGCGGCGACCGTCTTGGTGGCGGTCCGCTTGGCGGGGCTCTTCGCTGCGACGCTCTTGCGGGTGCGCTTGGGCTCTGCGGCACTGACCATCAGCGTCACACCCTCTTCCTCGAGGATCTGGTTGAGGCTGCGCAGTACGTTCTTCCACTGAGTGGCCGGAATCTGGTCAGCTTCGAAGGCCCGACGCACGTCGTCGCCGGCGATCTGCCCCTCAGCCTTTCCCCGCTCAATGAGCGCCATGACAGAGACGGACTCGGCGATCTCCGGCGGGAGCGTACGGGATGTGCTGGCCGACACGAACAACCTCTCGGAACGTTGGAAAACGGCTTCCGGCCCCGTCCACGTCGAACAGGAGCCGACCGCCGACTTGGGGATTGGGCCGACGGTGCGGGTGGGGACCGGGAGAGCACAGCGCCGTCGTCGGCGTCCGTATTCCCTCCGTGGCTGCCACCAATTAGGTCATCGCGTTCTGCTCAGGAGCGTTACGCCCATTCCGCGTGGCCCGAGTCACACCCCATAAACATGCAAAAGCTGCCATACAGCGACATGAGCGGTCAGAAGCGGAGACAGCGCTGTCCCACTCGGTCATCGACTGCCCCGTCATGGGCTCCTGCGAACCTCCGGGCCGCCCTGAACGGCACCCGGGACAGCCTGGGTGCCCCGGAAGGCTCCGGACCCTCGGGAGGTGCGGGCGGACGGCACGGCTCGGCGCCCGGGGCGGGGCTCAGCCGGCCGTGCGGGGCCGAAGGGTGATCCGGGGAGCCCGCGGGCGCCCGCGGGACCGAGCACGGTCGCGCGGGCGCCGACGGAGGACGGGCGGCCCGGCGCCGCCACAGGAGGGGGGTGACGCGCCGGGATCCGCCGTCCGTTCACTGCGGTCAGTGTTCGCGGGGCGCGGGCACCACACGTTCCACCTCGGGGTGGACCGTGAGCAGCTGGCGCATGGCCGCCTCGGCCGCGGGACCGTCGCCGCCGGCGAGGGCGTCGACGATACGGCCGTGGTGCCCCAGCGACGCCTCCGTCGGCCGCTCACAGCCCGTGACCGGACCTCCCGAGACGTGCAGCGCGGCGCTCACGATGCCGGACAGGTGCTCCAGCATGCGGTTCCCGGCGACCTGGATGAGCAGAGAATGGAACTCGGCATCGGCCCGGGCGAACGTGAGGGCGTCGCCCTGGCCCATGGCGTGCCCCATGATCTCCACCATGTCGGTCAGGCGCTGCTGGACGTCGTCCCGCCCGTGCCCGGCGGCCAGGCGGGCGGCCAGCGGCTCGATCGTCCAGCGCAGCTCACTGAGCTCTCGGCGCTGGTCGTCCCGCTGGGGCCCGAAGGCGCGCCACTCGATGATGTCCGGGTCGAGCAGGTTCCAGTCGCTGACCGGACGCACCCGCGTGCCGACGTTGGGGCGGGCACTGACGAGACCCTTGGCCTCCAGCACCCGGAGCGACTCGCGGACGACGGTACGGGACACCTCGAAACGCTGGCCGATCTCCTCGGGAACGAGCGGCCGGTCGGCGCCCAGATCACCCGAGACGATCATCTGTCCCAGCTGCTGGACGAGTTGTCCGTGCAGTCCGCGCCCGCGGCTGCCCGCGGCGCGACGGCCGACACGGGCCAGCTCCGGGTCCGCTCCGTCCCAGACGGGGGGCCCGACACGGTCGGCGACAGGTGCCTCCGCGAAGGGGTAGCGGTCGAGTTCGCCCGGGTTCGCGAGGCCGGCGTCGGCGGTGCGGGCGGTGGTCATCATGGTGTGCGCAAGGGTACTCACGCATCTTTTGTCGGCGCGGCCCTCAACTCCCTTGAGGGCTTTGGTGAAAAGCACACGAAAGGGTGATCGCTCACCCCGTCGCAATTGACGCCTTATCGGAAAGAAATGGGCTTTCCACGGGGAGTTGCGCACACGGCCGTAACAGCGGGGACAAGGACAGTCGTCATCGGACCCGGCCGCGCCGGGTGCTCAGCAGGAACGCGCAGGCCAGAGCCCCCACCGACAACACCAGCGCCCCACCGACGGGTTGACCGATCATGCGCAACGCCCCGTCCAGATACTGCTCTCCTCCGAAGGGCCACCGGAGCGGCAGCGCCTCGCGCACCCGTTGCGGAAACCCGACCGCACTTCGCACCTGCGTGCCCCGGGTCACCCATTCCAGGGCCGGGACGACGAGCAGGGGCACGGCGACGACCACGGCGAGCCCGGCGGTGGTGGACCGGAAGAGGCCCGCCCCGAGGACCCCGGCCCACGCGCACCCGGTCACGAGACCGAGCCAACCCGCACTCAGCACGGGCCAGTCGGCGGGCACCCCGGCGAACTCCGGTCCGTGGACCAGCGCCAGCACCTGGGCGTCGCAGACGACGGTCAGGGCGGCGAGCGGCAGCGCGGCGACCGAGGCCACCAGCAGCTTGGCCAGGAGCAGACCCAGCCGCCGGGACACCGTGCCGCGGTCCGCCGCCCATACGGGGTGACGGAACTCCTCGCCGAAGGCCAGCGCCCCGAGCAGACCCGCTCCGATCGCGGCCGGAGGCAGGGGGAGTTCCCTCGGCCACGCGGCGAGCAGCCGCGGCTGCGGGGTGTGCCCGATCCGGGCCAGCAGGACCGCCGTGAGTGCGGACACGATGATCACCGCAGCCATGACCTTCGGCGCGGTCCCGGTACCCGCGGCGCGCCGGAACTCGTAGCGCACGGGGCGCAGCGGCGCGGGGGCGGGACGGACGGAGAGCGGGGGCGGCAGCCGGACGGGGGCCGTCGACGTCGTGCCGGCGCGCCCCGCGAGGGGGTGGCGGGACGGGACCGCGGGCTCCGGGCCCCCCACCGGAACGGGAGCCGCAGCCCCACCGCCCCCTTCCTGCCCCGGGCCCGGACCGGGGGCCGACGTGGCAGCGACGGCGGCTCCCGGGGGGACGGAGACGGGGACAGGGGGATCAAGGGGAGCAGGGGCAGGGACGGAGGGAGCAGGGGCAGGCGAGGGTTCCGGCGCCTGCGGCGCTTCGGGGCCCGACCGAGGTCCCGGCCCGGGGTCGGGTGCGTGGTCCGGCCTGGGTTCTGGTGCGGGGTCCGGTGCGGGTTCTGGTGTGTGGTCCGGTGCGGGTGCCGGTCCGGGGTCCGGCCCGAGTTCCGGTGCGTGGTGCGGCCCGGATTCTGGTGCGGGCTCCGATCTGGGGCCCGGCGATGGGGCGGACTCGACCTCCGCTCGCGAATCCGGCTCCGTTTCCTGCTCCGCACCTGCGTGCCGTTCCCGTTCCCGTTGCCGCTCCCGTTGCTGTTGGCGTTCCCGTTGCTGTTGGCGTTCCCGCCGCCGTTCCGGGTCGTTGAGCGGCTCCGGCGCCGGTCCGGGTGCGGGGCGGGCTTCCGTGCCGCGTCCGGGTCGGTCCACCGACCGCACGGGCGCCGGCCTGCCGTCCGAGGTCGCGCCGGTGGGGACGGCCCGGCGTTCGTCACCGGCTCCCGGGCCCATGTCCCCCACCTCGTCGGCCAGTTGGTGCACGACGATGCCGTGGCGGAAGGCGATCTCGCCCACGTCGGCACATGTACTGCCGTAGACACGGAGGTGGTTGCCGCCCTCGGGCACGACCTCCACAGAGCGCCGCGCGGCGCGGGCCTCCCTGCTGAGGAGCACCGAGAGGCGGGCGGCGTGAGGGCTGCGGACGGCGACCCGGGGGCGCAGCCGGGTGCGGGAGAACTCCGCTCCGTCCTGGTCGGCGACGACCCTGCCCCCGTCGAGGGTGACCACGTGGTCGCCGATGCGTGCCGCCTCCTTGGGGTCGGCCGTCGTGCAGAGGACGGTGCCGCCCTGTTCCGCGTGGGCCCGGAGCAGGGCGTGCAGCCACCGGTGCTCACGTGGGGGGAGGCCACGGGTGGGCTGGTCGAGCACGAGCGTGTGCGGATCGGCCAGCAGGGCGCAGGCGAGGCCCAGGCGGCGGTCGGTGCCCCGGGAGAGCGTGCCCAGGCGTTCGTCGCGCAGGCTCACCAGGCCGACCGCGTCGAGGACTTCGTCAGCACGGTCCGCGCGTGCGCCGACGGCGGCGCACAGCATGCGCAGATGCCCTCGGACCGTACGGGCGGGGTGGCCGGGTACGTCACCGAGCAGGACGCCGACCTCGCTCGCGGGCCGGGGGATGCGGTGCAGCGGGCGTCCCCTGAAGTGGGCGACACCCCGGCCGCTTTGGAGTTCGAGCAGGAGTCTGAGTGCCGTGGTCTTGCCCGCGCCCGGTGCTCCGAGCAGCGCGGTGACGCGGCCGGCGTGCGCCTCGAAGGAGACGTTGTCGACGGCGGGCGGAAGCTCTTTGCGGGGGTTGCTGGTCAGTCCGATGGCCTCGATCACCCGAAGCAAGATAGCGCGCTATAAGGGGTTTTTCGGGCACCGCGGGGCCCGGCGGCCGACGACACCGATAGGGAAGGCCGAGGCCCGGGGGCCCGGGGGGTCAAGGCCGGCCGTGTGGGCCCGGCGTCACACCTCGGGGCGCAGCATCGGCGGGTTGAGCAGAGTGGCTCCCCCGGCTCGGAAGAGCTGGGCGGGGCGTCCGCCCTGGCGGGTGGTGGTTCCGCCGGTGGGGACGAGGAAGCCGGGGGTGCCCGTGACCTTGCGGTGGAAGTTGCGCGGGTCGAGGGCCACTCCCCACACCGCCTCGTACACCCTCCGCAGTTCTCCGACGGTGAACTCGGGCGGGCAGAACGCCGTGGCCAGGGATGAGTATTCGATCTTCGAGCGGGCCCGCTCGACGCCGTCCGCGAGGATCTGCGCGTGGTCGAAGGCGAGGGGTGCGACCTGGCCGCCGTCCCGGCCGTGGCCGCCGAGCAGCAGCAACTCCTCGACCGGCGCCCAGCGGGCGTTGGCCGCGTCGCCACCGGCCCTGGGGGCGGGCAGGTCGGGGGCGAGGGCGAGGTGCGCGACACTGACGACCCGCATCCGGGGGTCGCGCTTCGGGTCGCCGTACGTGGCCAGTTGCTCGAGGTGGGCCCCGTTGTCCTGGACCGGGACGCCCGGGTCGTGGACGTGGAGGCCGGTCTCCTCGGCCAGTTCGCGCGCCGCCGCCTGTGCCAGGTCCTCGTCGGCCCGCACGAACCCGCCGGGGAGGGCCCAGCGCCCCTGGAAGGGGGGCTCGCCCCTGCGGACCGCCAGCGCACACAGTGCGTGACGGCGTACGGTCAGCACGACCAGGTCCACGGTGACGGCGAAGGGCGGGAAGGCTGACGGGTCGTAGGGCATGCGGCGATCATAGTCGTCTCACTGACGATAAGCACTCCCTTCTCCGGCCCCGCCCACGATTGATCATCATCGGTCCCGAACGGTCCCGGTCTTCCGGTCCGGTCTTCCCTGCCGCGGCCCGTCGGGGCAGGTCAGACGCCCAGCTGGAGACCGTCGGCGGCCTCCTCGACCACGGCGACACCGAGCCGCCCGACCCGCACGGAGAACGGCGCACCGGCGATGTTCAGCCCGGTGATGCCCACTTCGCCGAGCGGGGCGTCGGCCATCGGGTGCAGGGACACGGTCCCGGCCGGGGCGTCGGGACGGATCCCCGCGACCGTGGTCAGCAGCAGCACCGCGGACGCCGCCGCCGTGGCGGCGGGGCGGCATGCCGCCGGGTGGGGCAGCGGTGCGCTCCCCTCCGTCCTCTGCTCCCCGGCGTACATCTCCGGCAGTCGGTGGTCGAACTCCTCGGCCGCCGCGAGCAGGCCCCGGAGCAGCGACGTCGCCTCCGCCTCGTGGCCTGCCGTGGCGAGACCCGCCACGGCGAGGGCGGTCTCGTGCACCCGCACGGCACCCGACCGGTGACCGAACGGGTTGTATCCCGGGTCCCGGACGGCCAGTCCGCGCAGCCCCCAGCCGGAGTCCATGCCGGGCCCGCCCAGCACTCGGGCCAGGAGACCGGCGTCGGCGCGGTCGAGCAGCCCTGGGGCGGGCTCGCCCCTGGCGAGGAGTCCGGTGTCGAGCAGGTGCACGGCCGCGGCGCCCGCGTGCGGAACGGGACGTCCGTCGCTCGCACGGATCGCGGCGGGCCGGCCGCCGCCCGGGACGTCGATCCAGAAGTCGTCCCGGAAGGCGGTCCGCACGGCCCGGGCCCACTGCCGCAGTTCGTCACCGCCCGGTCTGCCGAAGGCGTCGAGCAGGTCACCGCCGAGCAGGGCCGCACGGTGGGCGTGCGCCTGGGTCTCGGCGCGGCACGGCCCGCCGGGCTGCGGATCGGGCAGGTACAGACCGTCGCGCACGGTGTTGCGCAACCAGGCCAGACAGCGTTCGGCGGCCGGCAGCAACTGTTCCGTGTCCCGGTCGGGCAGGCCCCAGCGCCGGGCCTCCGCCAGCAGGACGGGGAAGAGGAGGGTGGCCTCCGTTCCGGTGCAGCTCGGGGGCACGTGGGGGCCGGCGTCCCTGCGCGGCCCGGGGATCATCCCGGCGTGCGGGCCCGGTCCGGGCATCTGGGCCCGGGCGAGCATGCGCAGGGTGCACGAGGCGAGGCCGGTGCCCAGCGGGAGCGCCATGCGGGCGGCGGCGAGCGCGTCGGCGGGTGCGGGACCGCAGCGCCAGGGCGCGCCGGCTGCGAGATGGGTGTCCGACGGGTTGACGGGGTCGCACAGCAGCAGGGACCGGAGGTCGTCGAGGCCGGTCCGCAGCAGCCCGGCGATCCGCCCGTCCTCACCCGTGGCCCGTGCGGGAGCGAGCGGACCGGTGGCCCCGTGTCCGACGGCACGCGGGGGCGTCCGCCCGCCGGGACGAACACGCAGGAGCACGCTCGCCCGGCCGCCCGGCGGCAGTTCGAGTTCCCAGCGCAGGACCCCCGCGGAGGCCAGGGCATCGGCGGGCGGCGGTTCGGCCGTGACCGTCGCGCTCCGGGGACCACCGGACCAGCGCAGTCCGCAGGTGTGGACGTGGGCGGGCAGTTCCGGCCCCGCGTCCCCGGCGGCGATCGCCGCGAGGTCGGCCAGGTCGGTGCCGAGCGCCACCTCGACCGGGAGCCGCAGTGAGTGCGGTGCGGCGCTGTGGAGCGTGATCCGCTCCGTGCCGTCCGCGGAGTGGATCCGTTCGATCAGGACGTCCGGGTCCGGTCCCGACTCCCCCGAGGCTCTGAGGGTCTCCACCGACCGCACCCGGTCGGCGCCGATCGTCCGGGCCTGCACCGCGAGCGGTTCGCGCCCCGCCACCCGCAGCCGGCAGCGGGACAGCAGACGGGTACCTGCCTGGTAGAACCCTTCCAGCCCGTGCCCGGTCAACCGGCCTTCCTTCGTGGTGATGACGAGACCGGGGAGGGCGACACCGATCAGCGTGGTGTGTACCGCCGGCAGTTCCGCGAGCAGGCGGGGCGCGCTGCCGGGCGTGGTCCGGTGACCCGCGGCGGGAGGGGTGGCCGCAGCGGTTCCCGCGCCTCCGGCCGTGTCCTGGACGGCCCGGGCGGACGGGTGCGGATCGCCGGGCCGGTCGGGCTGCCGGAGCCGGGTGGCGGTGCGGTCGTCGGACTGCGGGAGCCGGACGGTGGCGCGATCGAGCCCTGCGGACGTGTACGGGGCGGGGTGCTGCGTCTGACCGGCCGGGCCGACGGGCTCCCGGGCCCAACTGGGCCCGCCGCCCGGCCGGGGCATCCCGGATCTTCTCCCCTGCTCACCGGCTCCGAGCCGGAGGGCTGCCCGGGCCTGGTCGGGCGGTGCGGCCGAGGTCCCGACGGGGCCGGGCCCGCGTTCCCGGGGCGGACCGGGGTGCTGCTCGCCGATGGACGGGATCGTCGCGTCGGTGGAGTGGCTCGGGCCTCCGGTCGGTTCCGCACCCCGGTGCCGGTCGGCGAGCCCCGGAGCCGAAACGTCCCCGGAAACGGAACGGCGATCATCCGCCGGGGCGGCTGAAGACGGCTGCTGCATGGCTGGGGTTCCTCTGCGCTCGACGGGCCTCGGACCCCGCCGACGCTGCGGCGAACTCCGGCCGGGCGCGGGCGGGTCGGCGTCCCGCCGAGTGAAGGCGTTCCGCCCCTCCGATCAACGGCGCCGCCCTCCCTCGGTCACGCCCGCGGGGAGGCGGACACCTGCGGGTGCCGTAGGCGGCCTCACGCCACATCGGCGGCCGGGCGCCCCCTCGACGGGCGGCCGTCGCCGCTTCCGCATCCGCGCGGGTCGCCGGTCGCCGACCGCCGGTCGCTCGTCGCCGTCGCCTCCGAGGACCGGCGGGACCAGCCGGCAAGTCGGCATGCCGGCAGGCCGACAGTCCGGACCCGATGACCGGTCCCACGGGTCACACCAGTTGGCCGCTCGCACCACTGGGCTGCTCGCACCAGTGGGCCGGTCGGCCTGTCGGTCGGGCGGCAACCCGGTAAGCGGCCCGCACCAAGTCCTGGTCCCAGGAGACACGCCTTCCGGTGCGTGAACCCGCCCCGGACGGGCTCCCAACCGGCCGGGGAGTCCACGCTGCGGCACACCACCCGCTTCCGGGATGCGGAACGACCGGTGATCCGACGCCACGGGGATCACAACTCCCCCTTCCCTCTCCGCCTTCAGCTCCCCCTCCCCGCTCCCTCAGCGCTCCGTTTCGCCACCGTCGTCGCCGTGCCCCGGCCTGCCCGGGGCGTGCTGCGGGCCCGCCTCGCCGGTGCCGGTCCCGGCAGCACCTCCGGGGTGGCGAGAGGCTCCCCGGCCCGGTGTCCCGGGGCGCGGGCCGGTCGGGCGGGTGCCGCCGACGGACGCGGAGCCCGGGCGGGGTCCTCCCCGTGCACCGCTTCCGGGGTGCGTGGTGCCCGCCCACGCGCGCTGCCGGGGGATGCGCGCACTGGGCCTGCGGCCATCGGCGCGCGTGCGTCGGCGGGCCGGAGAACCTCCGGGTTCCGGCTCCCGCCCATGACTCCGGCGGCGTGACGCTGCGTCCCCGGCACCGAGGGGTGCGGCTTCGGCCGCCGTGGCACCGTCGGCTCCCCGAACTGCCCTGTCGGGCGCCCCGGTTGCACCGGGCAGCGTGGGACCCCGCGAGCCGACGCTCCCGCCGTGGCCGCCACCCTCGCTGTCACCGCCAGCCTCGCCGTCACCGCCGCGGTCGCCGGCCCGGACGGATCGTTCCGAACGCAGGCACCGTCGGACCGACTCGGGGTCGAGGCCCTCGTTGCAGGCCTGGTGCAGCAGTCGGGCGAAGAGGTAGTCGGGGTCTGCGCCGAGGGCCATGGCGAAGGCCTCGCGGGCCTCCAGTTCGTCGCCGGTGGACCAGGCGACCCACCCGGCGAGCGTCAGGGGAGCCGCGGCGTGTTCGCCGTACGGGCCGCTGCACCGGCGGGCCAAAGCACGCCACAGGCGGAGGGCCGGGACCGCCTCCTCGCCCTCCATCCACTCCGCCGCGCGGTCGCGTGTCGTCCGGTCCTGGAGGCCGAGGATCAGGGTCGCGGCCTCGTCGTGGCGGATCAGCTCGTCGTCCCGCAGGTCCGACGGGAGGGCGCCGGAGACAGGCGGGGCGGCGGCGAAGCGGCGCCGGACCCGCTCGGCGAGGCGCAGGGTCTCGTCGGCCACCGCGACGCGGCCCGCCTCGTCGAGGATGCGGGGCACCAGCTTCAGCCCTGCCGCGTCGAGGGCGGCCTCCTGGTCCACGGTCGCGAAGCCCTCCCTCGGCTGGAGCCTGGCCCGCAGTTCGCGCAGGGTGCCACGGACCTGGAGTCCCGCGTAGGTGGCCGCGGCGGCCACCACGGAGGTGCCGGCGAGGCCCATGGGGGTGCCCTCGGCCGGGCAGCACTCCTGGATGTCGCAGCAGTACGACCAGTAGCGGCCGTCGGAGACGCACAGGGCCTCCACCACCGGGACGTCGAGGGCGCCGCACTCCACGCGCAGTGCGTGGGCCAGCGGAGCGAGGTGTTCCTTGACCTCCCTGCCGGAGACGCCGCGCTCCGGTTCCCTGCACAGGAAGAGGATCATCTGCTCGGGAGGGGTCCCGCGGCGGGTACTGCCGAGGACCAGCCCGCGGGTCAGCTGCCGGGCGGCCGACGGCCAGTCGTCCCGGTCGGCCGGGATGCCGAGGCGGGCCCGGCCGCCGAACCGCCCCTGCCCGTCCTTCTCGTGCAGTGCCACCAGGACGATGCTGTCCTCGGGCCGGTAGCCGAGGATGTAGGGCAGCGCGTCGGCGAGTTCGGCGGGGCTGCGGAGCGTGACCTGCTGCGGGTCGCCGTGGCTTCGGTAGGCGGTGCAGCCGAGGTCGGGCGCGACGAGCCGGGGCGGGCTGCCCTCGCCATGGGGTGGCGCGGCCCCGGTGGCGAGGGGGGCAGCCGGCTCCGCGGGAGCTCCGGGGCCTTCCGCAGTCGCAGGACCCGATGCACCGTCCTGCCCCTGCCGCACTCCCCGTTCGCGCGGACGGTCGCCGTCATCGAGGGGGCCGTCGCTCCCGTCGAGCCGCGGGTCGTCCACTACCTGTCGGTGTTCGCCGGCGGCGGGGTGACCGTCGTCGTCAGCGGCCCGCCGGGCGTGCACTGCCGATCGGTGTTCGTCGACGGTGGGCCGCCGGTCGTCACCAGCGGGCCGCCGCGCCCTCCCGGCGACGTGACCGTCCTCGGCCTCGGCCGCGGGGTGACGGTCGCCGTCTCCTGCACAGCGGTCGGCCATGTCGCCGTTTTCGGGGGATCCGGTCGTTTCGATGTGATGCGTCATGTGAGGACGATCTCGCGGATCGCAATCGTCCGCTTACCCTGTGGATAACTCTGAGCAGGGTCACGTCACAAGCAGCACGGCTGCCGGGCCGCGCCGGGACCGCCGCCCCGCTCAGCGACCGCCCGTCACTGAGCCCTTCCACTCCCACTCTGGGCTGGTCAGATGCAGGGTGAGGACGGAAAAGGCCGAGGGCCGGCACCCCGTAGTACCCGATGCGCTCCACGAGCGCGCCGCCCGCAAGGTCTGCTCGACCGGACGGCCTGTGGCCCATGTCGCTCGCGACCTCGGCGGTTACAAGGAGCCCTGCGCTCGTGTGCCGCCAGGCCGAGACCGAAGCCGGCGAGGGTGACGACCGTCTCACCACCGCCGAACGCGACATCTGAGTGAACTCTGCAAGTAGAACGCCGAGTTGAGACAGGCTAACGAGGTCCTGAAAGCCGCGTCGGTGTTGTTGCCCAGGAGATCGACCGTCCCCGGACGAGGCCGCGCAGGTGATCAATTACCTGAGCGAGAAAGCCTCGGGGGCGGTCTCGTCCGCCGGGCGCTGGACCTCTCGCCATCGACGTACCTCGCCAGCACGGCGCGCCCGAAGTCGTCCCACCGCCCGCGTGACGACGGACTGATTCCCTTGGTCACAGCTGGCGGAGTCCGGCCGTGCCTACGGCGCCCGCCGAGTCACTCGTGCGCTGGTCCGCGCAGGGGCCTCGGGTGGCGCGCTGCACGTCGATCGGCTGATGCGTGAGTCGGCATCGAGGGCGTCATCCACGGTCAGCGGCGCCGCACGACGGCTCCGGAGCCGGCCGCCCCAGAAAGGCAGTCAAGCTCGGCTGCTGGGCTACGACCGAGTCGAACGTCACCTTGTGGAAGGACAATTTGTCGAACCGGTCAAGGAAGGGCTGGTCGGCACGATCCGCACCACCCGAGAGCAGTTGTGGTCGATGGTCAAGCGTCGCGCCAGCGAAGGTCAGAATGTCCTCGTCGCCGAGGAAAACAGCAGCGAGTCCGTCCGAGACCGACAAAAACGCAATCGGACTCGAACCTCCAAGGACAATGCGTACGCGCATCAGGCATACCGGCAGGAATCACTCTTCGGTCCCGACTCCGAGCAGTAGACACCTGGCTGCCCTGCTGCCAAGGCCAGCAGAGTGCACCTACCCGGCCAGGGCGAGAACGAGCGGGAGCACTTGGTCCGCCCCGTTCTGGCGGAGGAGGCGTGCGCCGACGGCCAGGGTCCAGCCGGAGTCGGTGTAGTCGTCGACGAGCAGGACCGGGCCGGGGGTGGCGGCCAGGGCGGCGGCGAGTTCTCCGGGCACGGTGAACGAGCCGGCCAGGGCGCGCAGCCGCTGGGCGGAGTTGCTGCGGTGCGCAGCGTGCTGATCGGCCTGGGGGGTGTAGGCCAGGGTGCCGAGCAGCGGGAGCCTGCCGACCCGTGCCACGCCCTCGGCCAAGGATGTGACCAGCTGGGGGCGGGTGCGGGAGGGCATGGCGACGATGCCCACCGGCCGTGCCACCGCATCGGGGGAGCCGCCGGCCCAGCCTCCCGGTGAGCGGGCCCAGTCCGCCAGGACGGTCACGACGGCGTTCAGCACGTCGTCCGGGACCGGGCCGTCCGGCGCCTGCGCCGCCAGGAACGGCCGCAGCCGGTTGCCCCAGCCGATGTCCGACAGCCTGCCCAGCGCCCGCCCGGTGCTCGCCTGCCGGTCTGCGGGGATGCGTCCCTTGAGATCCATGCCGACCGCGGCCAGTCCCGTCGGCCACATCTTGCGGGGCTCGACCTCGACACCGGGCCGATCCAGCTCACCCGCTGCCGCCGCGAGGGCCCCGGGAGGGACGGCCGCCTCCAGCCAAGGGCCGGCGCAGTTGTCACAACGACCGCACGGGGCCGCCTTCTCGTCGTCGAGCTGCCGCTGCAGGAACTCCATCCGGCATCCCGTGGTCGCCACGTAGTCCCGCATGGCCTGCTGCTCCGCCGCCCGCTGCTTCGCGACCCACGCATACCGCTCCGCGTCGTACGTCCACGGCTGCCCCGTAGCGGCCCATCCTCCCTTCACGCGCCTCACCGCGCCGTCCACGTCCAGGACCTTCAGCATCGTCTCCAGGCGCGAGCGTCGGAGATCCACCAGTGGCTCCAGCGCCGGCAGCGACAACGGACGCCCCGCCTCCTCCAGCACCGACAGGGTGCGGCGGACCTGCTCCTCGGGCGGGAAGCCCACCGAAGCGAAGTACGCCCAGATCGCCTCGTCCTCCCGCCCGGGCAACAGGAGCACGTCCGCGTGGTCCACGCCCCGCCCCGCACGCCCCACCTGCTGGTAGTAGGCGATCGGCGACGACGGCGAGCCCAGGTGGACGACGAAGCCGAGATCGGGCTTGTCGAAGCCCATGCCCAGCGCCGAGGTGGCGACCAGGGCCTTCACCCGGTTCGCCAGCAGGTCCTCCTCCGCCTGCAGCCGGTCGGCGTTCTCCGTCTTCCCCGTGTAGGAGGCGACCGGATATCCGCGCTGCCGCAGGAAGGCGGTCACCTCCTCCGCCGCCGCCACCGTCAGCGTGTAGATGATCCCCGAACCCGGCAGATCCCCCAGACGCTCCCCCAGCCACGCCAGTCGGTGCGCCGCGTCCGGCAACTCCAGCACACCCAGCCGAAGGCTCTCCCGGTCCAGCGGCCCTCGCAGCACCAGGGCGTCCCCACCGCCCGTGCCCAGCTGCTCAGCGACGTCCGCGGTCACCCGCGCGTTCGCGGTCGCCGTCGTGGCCAGCACCGGCACCCCCGCCGGCAACTCCGCCAGCATCGTCCGCAGCCGCCGGTAGTCGGGCCGGAAATCATGCCCCCAGTCCGAGATGCAGTGGGCCTCGTCGACCACTAGCAGACCGGTCGTGGCCGCGAGCCTGGGCAGCACCTGATCGCGGAAGTCCACGGAATTGAGGCGTTCCGGGCTGACGAGGAGAACGTCGGTCTCACCCCGCTCGACCTCCCCGTAGATCGTCTCCCACTCCTCCGGGTTGGCCGAGTTGATCGTGCGGGCCCGGATACCGGCCCGCTCCGCGGCATCGACTTGGTTCCGCATCAACGCCAGCAACGGCGAAATGATCACGGTCGGGCCCGCGCCGCGCCTGCGCAGCAGAGCGGTGGCCACGAAGTACACCGCCGACTTGCCCCAGCCGGTGCGCTGCACCACCAGAGCGCGCCGGCGCTCCTCCACCAGGGCCGACACCGCATGCCACTGGTCCTCCCGCAGCCGCGCCGATCCCCCAGGGGCACCGACGAGCTCAGCAAGGACGGCATCGGCTTCGGCGCGGAGCTCCAGGTTGTCCATGCCTCCCATGCAACCCGATCCCACTGACAATCGGCGAATCCGCCCGGCACGGCCAAGGGCTCACGACAGGGTGCTCCGCCGCGCGCGGATCGAGGACGGCCGGAGCCGCCCGGCCGGGCGTGGAGCCGGTCACCGACCCGAAGCGCCCCGGCGAGCCCTCTGCCGCCGACGGCCGTCACCGGGTGTCGGAACGCTGTGTGCACGGCTCTGGACGGCCCGCACTCGGAGGGCGTAGGAACGGTGCGGGGCCGGCCGTCGACCGTGCGGTGCCAGGGACCCGGGGGCGGGGATATTAGCCGCGCATCACCCGATAACGACCGGCTGCCCCAATTGCTCGTTGCCGCGGCTCAGTTCGCCAGGAAGAATTGAGGTCCGCACCCGCACGGCCCGTATGCCGCCCAGGTAGGGCGCTGTTGCGTGCGCGCTCCCCGAATCCGACCCCGCCCGCTGTGTGGGCGTAGCCGAAGGGAGGACCGTGACCTTCGGATTCGCTCCGTCCTCGGCGGCATCGCTGTCCGCGCACGCCGCATCCGCCCACCGTGTGCTCGAACCAGCGGAGTGGGCCGCCGCGGGCATCCCGCTGCTGCGCAACCCGCGTGAGGTCGTCAGCGGTCTGCACGCCCGGCACCGTCCCGGTCCGGCGACCGCGGTCGTGGCCGTGCTCGGCCCGGACGAACGGCTGTGTGCGAGCGCCTCGTTCACCCGCCGGCCGGCGCCCGCGGACGGCTGGATGTTCCGCAACGCCCTGCTCGCCCAGTTGCGCCGGGTCATCCCGCACGACCTGCGGCGCCGCACTCCGGTGCGCACCGCCGTGCTCCTCTACTGCCGGGAGGGGGACGCCCGGTGGACCGAGGAGGACGGCGCGTGGATGTGGGGCCTGCGGGACGCCTGCACGCTGCACGGGCTGCGCTGCGGCGCGTACATCACGCTGACGCGTGACGGCTGGCAGGTCCTGGGCGAGGGCCGGGGCGGCCGCCGCCCCAGCGCGGGTTCGGCACCCGAGCCGGTCGCGCTGTCGGAGGCGCCTGCGCGCGTTCCCCGGACGGGCGGCGTCGCCTCGGAGGTCATGCGCCGGGCAGCCGCGCGCTGACGTCCGCGCGCCGCCCACCGGCGCCTGACGCTCCGCGCCCCGCGGCGGCCCGTCGGAGAGCGGCCTGAGGCGGCCGTACGGCAGGTGCACGCCGCGCGGTGCCATCCCGAGGACGCACGGCGCGGACGGACGGCGAGGACGGACGGTGGTGGCAGGGCCACCTGGCCGTCCCGTGAGGCGCGGACGGCCCTCGGCCCCGCGACGGGCCCCCGTGCGGTGCCCCCGGCCCCGGCGTCGGTGGATGCCGGGGCGGGTGGCTCAGACTCCCGCGCCGATCACCGCGTTGATGCGCTGCGGGTCGCCGCAGACGATCAGCAGGGCACCGGACTTGGCGTGGGCGACCGACAGGGCGGTCACGGCGGCCGTTTCGGGACCGCCGTTGACGGCGACCACGACGACGGGCCGGGACGCGGCGCGGTGCGCGACGGCGGTGTCCGCGTAGAAGACGTCGTCGCCCGCGTCGTGCTGGGCCCAGTAGGAGGCTTCGCCGAAGGACAGTTCGTGGGTGGCCCACGGGTGCGGCTCACCGGTGGTGATCACCAGCACGTCACCCGGGGCGCGGCCCGAGTCGAGCAGCAGGTCCACGGCCTCCTCGGCGGCGTCGAGCGCCCCCTCGGCGGACGCCGGGATCAACTGGACCTGTGCGGTGGGCGAGTCGGCTGCGGCCGGGGCGGGACGGCCCGGCTTGGCCGTGGGGGTCGCGTCACGCGCCGTGCGCTGCGCCGGCGGTGCGGACCGGTGCGGTCCGGGGCGGCCGGGACGCGGCGGAGCCGCGGGGCGGGGACCGGGTACGGGGCGGGGGGTCGGCGCGGTGCGGCCGCTGGCCGGCGTGGCGCGGGGACCCTGGGCACTCTCGTGAATCTGAGGCTCCTCGGGAATGAGAGGCATGGGCTGTTTCTTATCAGAGGTTGGTACGGCTCGCGCCGCCGGGTGGCACATGAGTGCGAACGGAACCGTCAGAACTCGAAGCCGAGCTGACCGTCGATCGCCGGAACGCTTTCCTCGGCCCAGGTGCGGACCTTCTTGAGGTGCCGCCACTGGGGCAGCGCATCAAGATACGCCCACGACATCCGGTGGTACGGAGTGGGTCCCCGGACCTCCAGTGCGGCCCTGTGCACCGGTGACGGATACCCGGCGTTGTCCGCGAAACCGAAGTCTGCATGGTCGAGGCCCAGTTCGGCCATCATTTTGTCGCGCTGCACCTTGGCGATCACCGAGGCCGCGGCGACCGCCACACACGACTGGTCGCCCTTGATGACCGTCCGGACCTTCCAGGGCGACCCGAGGTAGTCGTGCTTGCCGTCGAGGATCACCGCGTCGGGCCGGACCGGCAGCGAGTCCAGGGCGCGGACCGCCGCCAGCCGCAGGGCGGCCGTCATCCCCATCTCGTCGATCTCCTCGGGGGACGCGTGCCCGAGGGCGTACGACGTCACCCAGGCCCGCAGCGTCTCGGCGAGTTCGGTGCGGCGCTTGACGGTCAGCAGTTTGGAGTCGGTGAGGCCCTCGGGGGGTCGGCGCAGTCCGGTGACGGCCGCGCAGACGGTGACCGGTCCGGCCCACGCGCCGCGCCCCACCTCGTCGACACCTGCAATGATCTTCGCCCCGGTCGTGGCGCGGAGTGAGCGCTCGACGGTGTGGGTGGGTGGTTCGTACGGCATGGCGCCCTTAGCGTACGCCGCCCGCCGCGGGCCGCGACACCCCGCCTCCCCCATCGGCCCGCAGGCCGCCGGGACGGCCGGTCAGCGGGTCTCCGGCCGCAGCAGGGGAACCATCAACTGGTCGACCATGTCGGTCAGATCCTCGTCCGTCCATTCACTCCCGCACACCTTCGAGCGGTACATCATCATCGCCGGAATGGCGTCACACACGTAGTCGTTGGCCGCGTCGCTGCGCACCTCCCCGCGTTCGACACCACGCTCGATCACCTCGCGCAGCAGGGCGAGGGTGGGCTCGACGACCCCTTCGAAGATGACCGCGTGGAAGCGGTCCGCCTGGGTGGTGTCGCATTCGTGAATGACCGAACGCAGGGCGAGCCCGGACCGGGAGAACATCGCGTCGCGTGTCCGGACGCAGAGGGTCAGCAGGTCGTCGCGCACGTTGCCGACGTCGGGTGCCGGCCCCGACGGCGGCAGTCCGGCCCGCAGGGCGTCCGCCACCAGGTCCTCCTTGGAGGGCCAGCGCCGGTAGACGGCGGCCTTGCCGGTCTGGGCGCCCGCGGCGACCCCTTCCATGGTCAGGCCGTTCCATCCGACCGTGCTGAGCTGATCAAGGGCGGCGTCGAGGATCGCGCGTTCCAGGACCGCACCGCGGCGGCGGGAGGCGGCGGGGGTCCGGGCCTGGGCGTCGGCCCGGCTCGAAGTGTCCATCTGACTCTCTCCAACGAGCAAAAGGAGCGGGTTTTTCGGGGATGGGGGCGTGCGTCGTAGGGATGGTGGCGCGTCGTTCGGGCGCAGCGGGGGACGTGCCGGACGACGAAGGCTTCAGTGAACGCTTGCGTTCACTGTCGGGGAACTCCTACCGTTGAGCCCAACAGTGAACGCAAGCGTTCACTGAACGACCTGTGGGGGATCCATCGTGACAACCTCTCCATTGCTCCAGGACCGGAAGCCGGGAGCGGCCCGCCGGGGCGGACGCCCCGGCCTCGCGCTCACCGTCATCGCGCTGTGCCAACTGATGGTGGTACTCGATGTCACGATTGTGAACATCGCGCTTCCGCACATCCAGACCGCACTCGCCTTCAGCACCACCGACCTGACCTGGGTGGTCAGCGCCTACACCCTCACCTTCGGCGGCCTGCTGCTGCTCGGCGGCCGGGCGGGGGACATCCTCGGCCGGCGCCGCGTCTTCATGACCGGCATCCTGCTCTTCACCTTCGCCTCGCTGCTCGGCGGCCTCGCCCAGGAGCCCTGGCAGCTGCTGCTCGCCCGCGTCCTGCAGGGTGCGGGCGGCGCCATCGCCTCGCCCACCGCGCTGGCGCTCATCACCACCACGTTTCCCGAGGGCCCGGCACGAAACCGGGCCTTCGGCGTCTTCGCGGCCGTCTCCGCCGGCGGTGGTGCCATCGGCCTGCTCGCCGGCGGCATGCTGACCGAGTGGCTCGACTGGCGGTGGGTGCTGTTCGTCAACGTGCCCATCGGTCTGCTGATCGCCGTGCTCGCGCCGCTGTACATCAACGAGTCCGAACGTCACACCGGCCGGTTCGACATCGCGGGCGCCGTCACCTCGACGGCCGGCATGGCCTCCCTCGTCTACGGCTTCATCCGCGCGGCGGAGGAGGGCTGGCGGGACGGCCTGACGATCGGCTCGTTCGTCGCCGCCGGGGTCCTCCTGGCCGCCTTCGCGCTCATCGAGTCCCGGGCCAGGGAGCCGATCACCCCGCTGCGGATGTTCGCCGACCGCAACCGCTCGGGCACGTACGTGATCATGCTCAGCCTGTCCGCGGCGATGTTCGGCATGTTCTTCTACATCATCCTCTTCGTGCAGAACGTGCTCGGCTACAGCCCGATCCAGGCGGGGCTGGCCTTCCTGCCGGTCACCGTGGTGATCGCCCTGGGAGCGGGGGTGTCGCAGCGCTTCCTGCCCGTGTTCGGGCCCAAACCGTTCATGCTGATCGGTTCGGCTCTGGCGGCGCTCGGGCTGGCGTGGCAGACCCTGATCACCCCGGACAGCTCCTACGCCACCGGCATCCTGGGGCCGATGCTCGTCTTCGGCCTCGGCATGGGCCTGAACTTCGTGACCCTCACCCTCACCGCCGTCTCCGGTGTGGCCCAGCACGAGGCGGGTGCGGCCTCCGGGCTGCTCAACGCCACCCAGCAGGTGGGCGGCTCGGTGGGCCTGGCCCTCCTCACCACGGTGTTCGGTTCCGCCAGCCGGGACGAGGCGCAACAGCAGATCCCGCGCTTCCTCGCCGAGGGGACGCCGCAGCAGCAGGCGGAGTTCGCCCGGACGCAGCAGCTTCCGGCGCCCTGGGGACACGAGGTGCTCACGGAAGGCATCGCGCAGGCCTTCGTCCCCGCCGCGGCGATGGCCACGCTGGCCCTGGCCACCGCGTGGTTCGTCATCCGCGTCCGCAGGAGCGACCTGGAGGCGCTGTCCGGCACGGCAGGGCCCGGGCTCGGCTGACACCCGCCCGAAGGACACCCGTCCACCGCGCGCCGCCTGCCCGTCGCGCGCCCTCCCCGGCCGGCCCCCGGCATCCGTCACGGACCCCGTGAGGGCACCGGGGCCGGCGCGCGACGGGCGGCGGAGACGGATGCGTGCACCGCCGGGCGCATCGCGTCGCTCCGCCCAGGTCGCACGGGCCACGGCGATCCCGGTGACCGGCGTCCACGCGATACGGCGCAGCACGCCCACGTCCACGCCCACGCCGCTCACCCCCTGTCCCCCGCGATGCACATGCCCGGTCGGCCACCGTCGTCACACCGGCTGCGCCTCCTCGACGCCCGCCGTCTCTCCCGCTCCCCGCCTCTCCCACCCGTCGTTTCGCCCGCCCGGCGTTTCGCTCGCCCGGCGCCCTGTGGCGTACCGGATCCCGCACTCCGGCGCGTGGCGCGCGGGCTCCCACACGACCGCACGCCGCATGACTCATGCCTCATGCCGCTGTCGACTTCCCAACGGATGGCGATCACACAGAGTTCCCGCCGCACACGCAGCGTCAGATTCCCGGAAGAGGCGGCACCGGAAGAGGCACCGGCGAGAGTCGTGACCGGACTCCCGGAAAGGAGGTCAGGATCCCTGGGTGGCCGGCCCCTGCGACAGGGTCGCGCTCAGCCACTCCGGCAGCGCCTCGGTCCTGTCCAGCCACTCCGCCGGGGGTGCCCCCGCCTCCCCTGCGGCCACCACCCCGCCCACGATGGCGCACGTGGTGTCCACGTCGCCGCCGGCCTGTGCGGTCGTCCAGAAGGCGTCCGCGTAGTCGTTCAGGGAGCGGGCGGCCGACCAGAGCGCGAAGGGCACCGTGTCGTGGGCCGTGGTGCGCCGCCCGCAGCCGAGGACGGCGGCGACGGTCGCCGCGTCGCCGTAGTCGAGCATGTCCCGGGCCCGGCGCAGCCCCGCGCCGACCGCGCTCCGGGCCGGCACCAGCCCGATCACACCGTCCAGCAGGGCCTCCGGCCCGGGCGGCGCGTCGGCACCGGCGACCAGGGCGGCCGCGGCGGCGACGGCCATCGCGCCGACCACGGCCTCCCGGTGCTGATGGGTGGGGTAGGCGGAGATCTCGGCCTGGTGGGTGGCCTGTTCGGGATCGTCCGCGTACCAGGCGCCCAGCGGGGCGATCCGCATCGCGGCGCCGTTGCCCCAGGAGCCCTGCCCGTTGAAGAGCGCCGCGGCCGGCTTCCGCCAGTCCCCGCCCTCGCGGACCCGGCCCAGCAGCCGGCTCACCGTCCGGCCGTACCCCCGCTCGGCGTCATGGCGCTCGGCGAGGGACCGGGCCAGCGCGTCCTGGTCGATCCGCCGGTGCGCGGCGAGCACGGCCACGACGGAACAGGCCGTCTCGGTGTCGTCGGTCCAGCGCCACGGCGCCGGGGGCAGGGTCCGGCTGCGGAGCAGGGCATGGTGCACGGGCATGGAGAACTGGGAGCCCAGCGCGTCCCCCACCGACAGTCCGCGCAGGCCGGTCAGGGCGCGCTCCTGGCGCGCGGCGGGAGAGGAGTCAGTGGTCATGGCGCAGCCACCTTAGCCGGTGATCCCGTACGGTTCCGGGTCCCGCCAGCGTTCGAACCGTCGATGGAGGTAAGGGCACCGTTGCCATCCGGTGTCGAGGGCTCCATCAGCAGCAGCTCCGGAATGACCGTGCACCGCACCTGCAACATCACCTTGTCGGGGTCCGGCAGCGTCGTCCCGGGGAAGCCGACCAAGCGCTCCATTACGGCCTCCAGACCACCAGTCGCCCCCCACTTGACCCAGTGGTTCATCAAGGTCGTGTACGGCACGGGAGCCTCCAGAGCCCGCCAGGGCACACCGTCGGGCCGTCAAGGCCATCACCCGCACCGAGCCCCGACGGGTGCCGCTGCCGGTGCCGTGCCCGAGCTGAGGGACGTTGACGCTCGTCAAGGAGGACCACTCCGGATGGGCCGCCGAGTGCATCCTGTGCCCGTCGGTCCGCTTGGACGAGCAGGACTACCGGCAGCTCGTCCAGCGGGCCTACCAGGCCGTCAGCGCGACTGGGGAGGCCTGACGCCCGTGCACTTCCGCAGGAGCCCCGCACCCTTGGAGGGTGCGGGGCCTTCCCCGTCTCCGGCTCCCGTCAGCCGGACCGACAGGGCCCTCCTCTTGGTCGCCCTGGTCGCCGGGATCGCCGTGACGGCCTACAGCGAGTGGCAGTTCGCCCTCCTGGTCGGCATCCACCCCGCCGTGGCCCCGCTGTTCCCGGTCGCCGTCGACACCTACGTGGCGGCCTCCGTGCGGGCAGGCCAGGGGCGGGACATCGCGGCATCGCTGGGCGTCACGGGCGGTTGCCAGGTAGGTGCCCATCTGCTGAGTACGGGCCACATCAGCGCCTCCGTCAGCTTGCTCGCCGCCGTCAGCTTGGTGGCGCCCATCGTGATCTGGAGGGTGCACGCCCTCGCCAAGATCGGGAAGGCCCCCGTCAGCACAGGGGCCACCATCGTCACTCCGAACATGACGGAGCAGCCGACGGTGAACGTCGCCGGAAGCGGTGCTGCTCCGTGGAAGCCCGGCCCGAAGTGGCCTCCCGCCCTTCAGCCGCCCACCGTCAAGGCCGTCAGCCCTGCTCTGACGCCCCGCCCGGAGGTAGTGATGGACCAGAGCCCCGAGCCGGAGAAGACCGCTGAGAGCTCTCAGAGGGCCCGAGCGGACGAGTTGGTGAGGGCGCTCTACGACCAGCTTGGCGGCAAGAGGCCGGGGACCCGGCACATCCGTCAGGCCCTGGCTGACGAGGGTCTCCCCAACTCCGAGGGAACTGCGAGATCTGTTCGTCTGCGTGTTGAGGCCAAGGAGCCGCTGCTGAAGGTATTGCCTCCCGCCTGAGGGCTCAGACGAGCGGCAGCTCAATACGTCGCGCACTTGCCCGATTCGGCATCCGTCTCGTGACGGAGCCGACATCATGAAACAGCAACTCGAAACAGGAGGAGCAGCGTGGCTAGGGCCAGGTGGATGTGTCAGGCGTGTGGTGCGGCACTCCCAGGAGAATCCGAACCGATCACATCTCGGCACGCCCGACTCGTGACCCACGAGATCAAGCCCGTGCCCTGGGTGCCCCACAAATACGGCAAGCCGACGTCCAGCCCCGTCTCGCCCGGCTCTCAACAGACTCCTCATGGATGCCTGGCGTGCATCTCCGCGACCGCCCTGGTCGTCGGGCTGATCACTTCTGTCATATGGCACGACGATGAGTACTGCCAGCGGAATCCGGACGCCGGGCCCGGCATGCGTGTGGACAGGTACTGCTACGAGGTCCTCGCCGAATCAAGCACCTGGGAGGCAATGATGGGCGAGATCGGTGGATGGCTGATCTTGGGGAGCATCGTCGGCTTCCTCGTCGCCTTGTGGTGGTTCTTCCGGCACCACCTCCGCGAGCGGTGAGCCGGCCGCTGAGGACTTGACGGGATCAGCCCCATGGGGTTGGTCCCGTCGGCATGATGACCCGCATGAACGACTTCTTGGACAAGCTCTGGTCGATGGAGTTCGGTGCGGCACTGGCAGGTGCCTTCGTGGGTGGCATCGCCAGCATCGCGGGAGCGTGGATGCAAAGCCGGTTCTCCAACAAGGCATCGCGGGAGACCTTGGCCAAGGCGTCCGCCACTACGGCGTACGAAGCCCTCGGGACCATCAAGGAGATGATGGCGGGCAAGTCCTTCCAGGGCGCCGGAACCCCGGAGGCCAGGGCGGAGTGGAACCGGGAGCGCTCGGTCCTGGTGATACGGGCCATGGGAGCGGCTAACCTCCTGCCGAAGTCGCAGGAACAGCGGCGAACCCAGGCGAGGAAGGCCATGAGCCTGATCAAGGACTGGGACGGCCTAATGCTGTGGTCCGATCACGCAGCGGTCACCCACCTACTCGTTAGCGAGGCCCGGAAGCAGTTGGGGACCTTCGTGCGGGACGAGAAGGCGCCCCCGGTGCGGAACATGGAAGCCGTGACGCAGGAGGAGCTGAAGCGACTGCGCCGGGAAAGGCTGATCGACAGGCTCAAAGATCTGGAGCGGGAGGGCGCGGAACGAGGCCTGGACGATCCGGAAGACATCGAGGAGGCCAACCAAATCAAGGCCGAATTGGGCGTCCAGCACAGCAGGGAGCTGGACCCGTCATGACGCCCGTCAGTCCGGCTTAGGAGGGAACTGTGCAACCAGAGATGGTAGCCGGGCTGTTCGGTCTCGGAGGAGCCCTAGTGGGCGCTGTCGTGTCCACAGGGGCGGTCATATGGCAGCAGCGAAAGATCGCCCATGAAGCCGAGCGCGTACATCTGCTCGGCCTAGCCGAAGCGGCTGCCAACGAGGTGATCCGGCTGAGCTACGAGCTTCAGGACCACTTTGGCCAGGTTGTAGTGGACCCCAATAACAGCGGGCACTGGGGCTGGCTCTCCCGAGTGGAAGAGCTGAGTCGATCATTGGAACAGCAGTCCCTCAGGTTTGCGGACCCGAAGGTTCAGTACCTCCTGGCCTGGATCCAGTCCGAGATGCTCCGTGATCCGGTGAGGCTCAGCCAGGATGAAAACGGGCCGCAGACCGCTCCGTACTGGACTCTGTGTGCGGACCTCAGGACTGTCATGGGGACCGTCCTGCGGCGACAGCCATTTCCTGAGGACAAATGGGAGAGCTACGCGGAGACGTCGCGCCTACCCCGCAGCCCTTCCTACTGAGGTTGAACTCGTGGTGTAGTAAGGGCTGACGGGCGGCAGTCGCCTGCGGTATCACCGGTGCATGCGGTTTCCACAAGGGGGCGGGCTGACCGCCGAACGACAGCAGTTCCGCGAGGGGTTACGGCTTCAGGCGGCCGAGCGGTTCGCCCGCGGCGAGGCGAGTTCGGCGATCGCCAAGGACCTGCGCGTCAGTGTCCGATCGGTGCAGCGATGGCGGCAGGCGTGGGACGACGGCGGGCCGCGTGCTCTGCGGTCGCAGGGCCCGGCGTCGTTGCCGAGGCTGAGCGGCGAGCAGTTCGCCCAGCTGGAGGTGGAGCTGGCCAAGGGGCCGGCCGCGCACGGCTGGGAGGACCAGCGCTGGACCCTGCGCCGGATCAAGACCGTGATCGGTCGGCGCTTCCACCTGGCCTACACCATCCAGGGCGTGCGCAAGCTGTTGGTGCGCAATGGCTGGTCCTGCCAGGTCCCCGCCCGCCGGGCCCTGGAACGCGACGACGATGCCGTGGCCGGCTGGGTGAAGGAGACCTGGCCCTGCGCGGAAGACTCGCGGCGGCCCGTGGAGCCTGGCTCGTCTTCGAGGACGAAGCCGGCTTCTCCATGACGCCGCCGCACGCGAAGACCTGGTCGCCCCGTGGCCGCACCCCGGTGCTGCGGGTCCGCGGCCACTCCCGCAGACGCATCTCCATCGCAGCGTTGACCTGCTACAAACCCGGCCACCGCTCGAGGCTGATCTACCGGCCCCGCCGCGACGACGGCAAGCGCGACGGACGCAAGAGCTTCTCCTGGCGCGACTACCGCGACCTGCTGACCACAGCACACCAGCAGCTCGGCGGCCCGATCGTCCTCATCCGGGACAATCTCAACGTCCACAAGGCCGCCGACCTGCGCAAATGGGCGGCAGCCCGGGACTGGCTGACCATCTACTACCTGCCGCCCTACGCACCCGACCTCAACCCCGTCGAAGGCATCTGGTCCCTGCTACGGCGCGGCTGGCTCTCCAACGTCGCCTTCAGCACCCCCGAACACCTCGCCCAGCGCATCCGGCGCGGTCTCGCCACATCCAGTACCGCAGCCACCTCATAGACGGCTGCCTCGCCGAGACGGGACTGACCATCACCCCCTAATCACCGAAGACGACATCACGAGTTCAACCTCAGTAACTCTGAGCGGGTTTGACGAGATGGCCGCCCTCCGGGACATCCTCGGCCCTTCGAACGAGGCCTACGAACAGCTCCAGACGGCAACCATCAGCTCCTTCTTCGGGAGCGACTCGGGCACGAACTGAAAACTCCCCGAAAGCCCCGGTCACCCGGCCGGGGCTTTCGCATACCCCCACCCGCGCCGGGTCTTCCTGCGCACACCCACGCAAGGAGGTCCCCTTGATACCTGAACTGATCTGGGTCATAGCCGCAGCCGAAGAGGCCAGCGGCGGCCCCGACATCGGCAAACTGCTGGGCACCTTCGTCCAGTACGGCATGGTCGGCGTGTTCGCGCTCCTGATGGTCCTGGGCATCGTCGTGCCGAAGTGGGCCATGACCGCCCTCACCACCGAGAAGGACAACTGGCGCACGGCGTTCGAGTAGGAGCGGGCGGCCCACCAGGTCACCCGGGAGCAGCTCGCGAAGGCCGAGGAGCGCGGGGATGTCGCGACCGAACAGGGGAAGGCGATGACCAGGCTCCTCCAGGAGCTTCGCCAGTCCCACGTCTCCGGGAGCGTCTGATCATGTGGGCCTTTCCCCGAAACACACACCCGTCTCCCGAGTCGGAGACCGCGCTGAGGGCCGCCGAGAAGTCCCTCCAGCAGGCGAAGGCCCACCACTCCGAGGTCGAGGCCAAGCTCAGCGAGAGCAGGCGGGTGAAAGAACAGCTCCAGGCCCACAACAGGGTCGCCTACTCCGACTTCATCCAGGGCATCGTCCTCAGGCAGAGGCCCTCCGCGGCCTCCTGAGCCGTCCCAGAGCCGCCCCTCCGGGGGTGCTTTTCCTTTCCCCAGCAGCCCCCTCCGGGTAACGCGTCACGGCACCGGAGGAGGACGAGACCGGGGCCTACTGTCCCGAGCACGGGGTGACCCTGTTGTGAAACCCTCCCGACTTCGACTGGGGTGGCCTGCTCATCGAGCCTGAGCACCCTCACGATGCTCAGGAGTCGGCCTCCTGCGACGTCCGACAAGACCCCTGAGGAGCTGCCGTGCAGAGCAGCGCGTTCCCCTGGCTGAGTGACCTCACGGACGAGGAGGCCTACGCGTTCCTGGACGAGGTGATCCGGGCCGCTCAGGACGCCGGGACCCACACCGCCTTCCTCCACGCGCTCGACACCCTCGTGGATCAGCACTTCCCCACCCCCACACTCCCTCGCGGGGTCATGCCGTAGAGGCTCCCCCGTCCCGTGAGGGCAGGGAAGAGCCCCGGCCGTCCGTGCGGTCGGGGCTCTTCGCTGTTCAGTCCTCGTCCTCGATCTCGTCGTCGTCCTCGATGTCTTCGATCTTGTCGTCCACGAGGTCGGGGCGACGGAACTGGACATCCCGCTCCCGGGTCCAGCGGTAAGACCAGTCGATCTCGGTGGTGATCTCCTTGATGCTGTCAGGCGGCAGCACCTTCCGGGCCTCCCGGATGGCTGCTTCCACGGCTGCCTCGTAGGCGGCTCGGGCACGCTGGTACTGGACCTTCGACCCTTCCGTCTGAAGGTCGAAGTCGATCGTGATCGTCAGGTGCCTCGGCGTAGGCTCCTTGGCCACAGGTCCCCCCTGGTGATGTTGTGGGCAATCAGTATCGACTGGCGCCTGGGCGGGCGCGGGCTGTACGCCGAAAACTCTGAAGTGAACGTGCAAATCGGAAACCGTGGTGGGCGACCTTGAGCACGTCCGCCAGAGCCCGCTGGGCCAGGGGTTCCAGGTCCCCGAGCAGCAGCAGGCGCAGGCCCGCCGTGCGGACGAGCGTGATCACGCTGGCGCCGTTCAGGCTTTCCGGTGCGGGAGGCGACAGGCGCGCGGGGTGCCCAGCGCGACCGACGGCTCCACCAATCCCCGTGAGGGCAGAGAAGAGCCCCGGCCGTCCGTGCGGTCGGGGCTCTTCGCGTGGTCCTACTGGCAGTCCTGCCCGGTGAGGAGCCGCGACTTTGGGACCTAGCTCTTCAGGCAGGCCCGTTTGTGCAGGTCAGGCGGGTAGAAGCACCGAAAACTCACAGGGTGCCCTACTTCCAACGTTCGAAGGGCCGGTCGAGGGTGTACTTGCCGTTCTCCCCCAGGACGAGCATGCGCATCTCGGCGTTCCTGGGGTTCGACAGCGACTCGAACTCCGCCACCGTCCAGTGGAACCAACGCATGCAGAACAGCCGCATCGCGAGGCCGTGCGTCACGATGAGCACGTTCGGGGGGTGGTGAGGGTCCTCGAAGCTGCGCCACAGGCTCTCCAGGAAGCCGCCGACCCGGTCGTAGACGTCGGCACCGGACTCGCCCTGGGCGAAGCGGTAGTAGAAGTGGCCGTAGGCGTCCCGGTACGCCTTCTGCAGGCGCACGTCGGCATGGTTCTGCCAGTTGCCCCAGTCCTGTTCGCGCAGTCGCGGTTCCTCCCGCACGCGTATCAGCGCGGGGTCGAGTTCGAAGGCGCTCAGCGTCTGGTGCGTGCGCCGGTACGGGGAGACGTACACGCTGACCCGCTCACCGCCGAAGACGTCGCGCAAGCGCTTGCCCGTCTCCCGCGCCTGCCTCCGGCCCCTCTCGGTGAGGGCCAGCGCGTGATCGGGTTCGCGCTCGTAGACGGTGTCGTCAACATTGCCCGTTGATTCACCGTGCCGGACAAGGACGATGCGCCGTGGTCGTGCCATGTCCAGAACCCTAGATCGGGTGACGCCCGGACGAGCACCCGAAGGGGCCGCATACCGCGCAGGTCACACACTTCCTGCACGACAGGCCACACCGGGACGCGCTCCGGGAGCGTGCGGCGTCAGACCGTCCAGGTCGGTTCCATGTCCACGACAGCACCGGTGAGGGCCGCGACGTCGGCCTCCGTCTGCGCCCGCAGGGCCAGCCGCTCCACCCGTTCGGTGCGGTACTTGCCGTACTCGGCGGCCGACCGCCACATCGACAGCACCATGAACTCGTTGCCCGGGGCCTGGCCCAGCATCCCCCGGATCATGCCGGGCGATCCGGCCATGGCCGGGTTCCACACCTTCTCCTGCATCAGCATGTAGTGCTCCGCGCGCTCCTCGTGGACACGGCACAGCGCCACCCGCAGCAGATCGGCGTCCGTGAAGCGCGGTTCGAAGCCGGTCTTCACGTCGAAACGGTGGTCGAAGAGCCTGACCTGGGCGTCCTTGAACGTGCCGGACTGGGCCGTCGCGAGCCGGTCGTGGGAGCGGGCCATGAAGGAGTCGTAGAAGGCACGGCTCTCCCAGAACGAGAACACGTGCGCCACGTCCGGTCGGCCCCGGCTCCAGCCTCCGCCCTGCCCGCGAAACCCCGGCTCCCCCAGAAGCCCCGCCCACTTCCGCTGCCCCCGTTCGAACCCGCGGCGGTCCACCACGGTGCAGCGAATCCACTTGACCAGCACCGCGCCATCGTAAGGCCCGGCACGTGGCGCCGGTCACCCTCGGACGCACTGCCTGGCGGCGCACCGGTCCCCGTGCGTGGCAGGATGGACAACCCACCGCGCCCGCCCGGCGGTTGGGGGCGCACAGCGGTCGGCGGGCGGCACGGTCCCGGGGAAGGGGAGAGCGGTGCACGATCTCAACAAGGGCTTCGGCAGGATCGAGATCTCGCTGAAGTGGGACCCCAGTCCGGCGGGACGGCCCGCCACGGATCTGGACATCGTCGCGGCCCCCTACCCGGTGAGCGATCCGTACGGCGACCCCGCCTACGTGGTGCACTTCGACAGCCGCTCGCCCGACGGCACCATCACCCTGAACCGGGACAGCACGGACGGATTGGGCCTCGGCTTCGACGAGGTCATGACGGTGGAACTGGACCGGATGCACGAGCGGTACGCGCGGGTGGTCGTCGGGGTCGTCATCCAGCAGCAGAGCCCGCTGACCTTCGCCGGGGTGAGCCGGCCCGGCCTGCGCATCCGCGAGGGGTACGACGTGCTCTCGGAGAGCGACTTCTCCGGCGTGCCCGGTGCCACGGCGGCCGTGGTGGCGGAGTTCCGCCGGGAGGGCACGGGCCCCTGGGAGGCCGACTTCGCCATCCGGGGCTTCGATGAGGACCCGGCGACCTTCACCCGCGTCATGGGAGCGGCCCGCAGGCCCTGAGACGGGCCACGGGGCCTCTTGATCATGGACCGGAGACCTGTCACGGGAGCAGCCGCCGCGACAGGTTTCCGGTGCCGCTCTCTGGTGCCGCACCTCGCGTCCCGCGCGACGGCCGGGCGCCGAGCGCGACGAAGGCGGTGGAGCCGGAACCGGCTCCACCGCCTCGAACTACTGCCTCACGCCCTGAAGGCGCCCGGTATCAGCTGCAGCCGCTGGTCGAACCGCAGCCCTCGCAGATGTAGCAGGAGCCGGCGCGCTGCATCTTGGTACCGCAGGAGAAGCACAGCGGGGCGTCGGCCTGGATGCCCAGCTGCATCTCCACCAGTTCGGCGCTGGTGTGGGCCTGCTGGGGCGCCGGCTTGGCCGCCTCCTCGGCCTCGGCCTGCGGCAGGGCCACCGACTTCAGCTCCTGGGCGCGCGGGGCCGACTGGGCCAGACCCTCGACGTCGACCTCGTCGTCGTCCAGGGACTGCTCGTAGGACCCCGTCTCCAGGTGCCGCTGGCGCTCCTCGGCGGAGTGGATGCCGAGGGCGGAGCGGGTCTCGAAGGGCAGGAAGTCCAGCGCCAGGCGGCGGAAGATGTAGTCGACGATCGACTGCGCCATCCGCACGTCCGGGTCGTCCGTCATGCCGGCCGGCTCGAAGCGCATGTTGGTGAACTTCGAGACGTACGTCTCCAGCGGCACGCCGTACTGGAGGCCCACGGAGACGGCGATGGAGAAGGCGTCCATCATGCCCGCGAGGGTCGAGCCCTGCTTGGACATCTTCAGGAAGACCTCGCCGAGACCGTCGTCCGGGTAGGAGTTGGCGGTCATGTAGCCCTCGGCGCCACCGACGGTGAACGAGGTGGTGATGCCGGGGCGGCCCTTCGGGAGGCGCTTGCGGACCGGGCGGTACTCGACGACCTTCTCGACCGCGGCGCGGATCGTCTCCTCGGCCTTTTCGGTGACCTCGGCCTTCTCCTCCTTCTTCTTGGCGGAGAGCGGCTGGCCGACCTTGCAGTTGTCGCGGTAGATCGCGAGGGCCTTGACGCCGAGCTTCCAGGCCTCGTAGTAGATCTCCTCGACCTCCTCGACGGTCGCCGTCTCCGGCATGTTGACCGTCTTGGAGATGGCGCCGGAGATCCACGGCTGGATCGCGGCCATCATGCGCACGTGGCCCATCGGGGAGATGGCACGCTCGCCCATGGCGCAGTCGAACACCTCGTAGTGCTCCTGCTTGAGGCCGGGGGCGTCGATCACGTTGCCGTGGTCGGCGATGTGGGCGACGATCGCCTCGATCTGCTCCTCCTGGTAGCCCAGGCGGCGCAGGGCCTGCGGGACGGTGCCGTTGACGATCTGCATCGAGCCGCCGCCGACCAGCTTCTTGAACTTGACCAGCGCGAGGTCCGGCTCGACACCGGTGGTGTCGCAGGACATCGCCAGGCCGATGGTGCCGGTGGGGGCGAGCACGGAGGCCTGGGAGTTGCGGAAGCCGTTCTTCTCGCCGAGGCGCAGCACGTCCTGCCAGGCCTCGGTGGCGGCGGCCCACACCGGGGTGTCCAGGTCGTCCATGCGCAGGGCCGCGCCGTTGGCGTCGGAGTGCTGCTTCATGACGCGCTTGTGGGCGTCGGCGTTGCGGGCGTAGCCGTCGTACGGGCCGACGACCGCGGCGAGTTCCGCGGAGCGGCGGTAGGCGGTGCCGGTCATCAGGGAGGTGATGGACCCGGCGAGGGAGCGGCCGCCGTCGGAGTCGTACGCGTGGCCGGTGGCCATCAGCAGGGCGCCGAGGTTGGCGTAGCCGATGCCGAGCTGGCGGAAGGCGCGGGTGTTCTCGCCGATCTTCTGGGTCGGGAAGTCGGCGAAGCAGATCGAGATGTCCATCGCGGTGATGACCAGCTCGACGACCTTCTGGAAGCGCTCGGTCTCGAAGGACTGGTTGCCCTTGCCGTCGTCCTTGAGGAACTTCATCAGGTTCAGCGAGGCCAGGTTGCAGGACGTGTTGTCCAGGTGCATGTACTCGCTGCACGGGTTCGACGCGGTGATCCGGCCGGACTCGGGGCAGGTGTGCCAGTTGTTGATCGTGTCGTCGTACTGGATGCCGGGGTCGGCGCAGGCCCAGGCGGCCTCGGCGATCTTGCGGAAGAGGTGCTTGGCGTCGACGTCCTCGATGACCTCGCCGGTCATCCGGGCGCGCAGGCCGAACCGGCCGCCCTCCTCGACCGCCTTCATGAACTCGTCGTTCACGCGGACCGAGTTGTTGGCGTTCTGGTACTGGACGGAGGCGATGTCGTCGCCGCCCAGGTCCATGTCGAAGCCCGCGTCGCGCAGGACGCGGATCTTCTCCTCCTCCTTGACCTTGGTCTCGATGAAGTCCTCGATGTCCGGGTGGTCCACGTCGAGGACGACCATCTTGGCCGCGCGGCGGGTGGCGCCACCGGACTTGATGGTGCCGGCGGAGGCGTCGGCACCGCGCATGAAGGAGACCGGGCCGGAGGCGTTGCCGCCGGAGGACAGCAGTTCCTTGGAGGAGCGGATCCGGGAGAGGTTCAGGCCGGCGCCGGAGCCGCCCTTGAAGATCATGCCCTCTTCCTTGTACCAGTCGAGGATCGACTCCATGGAGTCGTCGACGGACAGGATGAAGCAGGCGGACACCTGCTGGGGCTGCGGGGTGCCCACGTTGAACCAGACGGGGCTGTTGAAGCTGAAGATCTGGTGCAGGAGGGCGTACGCCAGTTCGTGCTCGAAGATCTCGGCGTCGGCGGGCGAGGCGAAGTACTTGTGGTCCTCACCGGCCTTCCGGTACGTCTTCACGATCCGGTCGATCAGCTGCCTCAGGCTGGTCTCGCGCTGCGGCGTGCCCACGGCACCGCGGAAGTACTTGCTGGTGACGATGTTGACCGCGTTCACCGACCAGAAGTCGGGGAACTCCACGCCGCGCTGCTCGAAGTTCACCGAGCCGTCGCGCCAGTTGGTCATCACGACGTCACGGCGCTCCCAGGCCACCTCGTCGTACGGGTGGACGCCGGGGGTGGTGTGAACGCGCTCGACCCGCAGCCCCTTGCCGGTCTTGCCGCCCTTGGCGCGGGAACTCCGTGCCGGACCGCTCGCCGTCTCTGTCATGCCGCCTCCCTGTACGGGCGAAAACGCCCTGAAGTGCCCCGATGTTCCCGTGGCACGGTGTTCTGTCTGGTGCTGCGGGCACGACTCGCCTCGCCCGCAGCCGCTTCTTCTCCCCGCCGCCGACCGGCCGGCCCGTTCCGGACCTGGATCCCGGGCCCGGCCCTGCTGTCAGCCGGCGGCGTGGGCGGGTTCGTGGACCTCACCGGTCCCGCCGGACCCGCTGTCGTTCTCCCGGCTCCCCGCGACCGCGCCCTCGCGGTCACCGCCGTCCTCCCCGTCCCCGCCGTCTCCACCCGGGGTCCCCGCCCGCCTGAGCTCCGCGATCGCCGCCTCGAAGTCCTCGAGCGAGTCGAAGGCCCGGTAGACGGAGGCGAACCGCAGGTAGGCGACGAGGTCGAGTTCCTGCAACGGGCCGAGTATGGCCAGCCCCACGTCGTGGGTGGTCAGCTCGGCGCTTCCGGTGGCCCGCACCGCCTCCTCGACCCGCTGGCCGAGCTGGGCCAGCGCGTCCTCGGTGACCGGCCGTCCCTGGCACGCCTTGCGCACGCCGTTGATGACCTTGGTGCGGCTGAAGGGTTCGGTGACCCCGGACCGCTTGACCACCATGAGCGAGCACGTCTCCACGGTCGTGAAACGACGGGAGCAGTCGGGGCACTGGCGGCGCCTGCGGATCGACGTGCCGTCGTCCGTCGTACGGCTGTCGACGACACGGCTGTCGGGGTGCCTGCAGAAGGGGCAGTGCATGAAATCCCAACCCTCCTCACAGCAGACTCAATGGCCTCGCCGGGCCACTCGGGCCCCACGAAGCAGCACCAGCATAGGCGATCTCCGAGCCCCGGAAGACCCGGGGGACCACAACTTCTGGGCTGCCTGAGCAATCCAACCACTAGATGTGGGATTTGGCTCATACATACACGCCGTGCACGCGCGTCGCCTACCGCCCCCACGGCAGCACCCGTGTGCCCGCTGTCGCGCGCCGTACACCCGGGGGACGCGGCGCCGCTGCGGGGACCTGGCGGCATCGCCTCGGTGGGGTGCCGCCGAGTCCGCCCGATGCGACCGGGAGGGGTCCGCGGGCAGCCCGCGGGCGGTGCGTGCGCGAGGGGCCGGGCGCGCGACGGGACACACAGGACCCACGGGAAAGAGGGCCGCTCCCCGGACGGCCGGGGAGCGGATGGCAGACTGGGCCCGCATCGGAACGGGACCGTCGGACGGGGTCGCCGCACCGGCCGCGAGATTACACCAATGATCCCGTTTGTCCGACAGGCCCCCGACGGTCATCGGACGGCAGCGCGGCAGCCAATACACCCCGACCCCGGTTCGCGGGCCACAATTCGCGATTTTTCACTCGAACGTGTGTTTGGCGCAACCTTTCGAAAGCTACTACCGTTGTGCTGCAGGGAGACCATCGAGAGGGGCCGACGTGACCACCACCGCAGACAGTGCCACCATCACTGCCCAGGACCGCCCCCAGGGCCGGCCCGAGCCGGTGCATGTGATGAACGAAGCCGCGAGTCCCGAGACGCACAAGCGCTCCCTGCCGGGCCGACCTCCCGGCATCCGGGCGGACAGCTCCGGGCTCACCGACCGCCAGCGCCGGGTGATCGAAGTCATCCGGGACTCCGTGCAGCGGCGGGGCTATCCGCCGTCGATGCGGGAGATCGGCCAGGCGGTCGGACTCTCCAGCACCTCCTCCGTGGCGCACCAGCTGATGGCGCTGGAGCGCAAGGGCTTCCTGCGCCGCGACCCGCACCGGCCGCGCGCCTACGAGGTGCGCGGCTCCGACCAGGCCGCCTCCGTCCAGCCCACGGACACCACCGGCAAGCCCGCGGCGTCGTACGTGCCGCTGGTCGGCCGCATCGCCGCCGGTGGCCCGATCCTCGCCGAGGAGTCGGTCGAGGACGTGTTCCCCCTCCCGCGCCAGCTCGTCGGCGACGGTGAGCTGTTCGTCCTCAAGGTCGTCGGCGACTCCATGATCGAGGCTGCGATCTGCGACGGCGACTGGGTGACGGTCCGGCGCCAGCCCGTGGCGGAGAACGGCGACATCGTCGCCGCGATGCTCGACGGCGAGGCCACGGTCAAGCGTTTCAAGCGCGAGGACGGCCACGTCTGGCTGCTCCCCCACAACGCGGCCTACGAGCCGATCCCCGGCGACGACGCGACCATCCTCGGCAAGGTGGTGGCCGTACTGCGGCGCGTCTGAGCCGGTGTGGGGCCGCGTCACCGCCGCCCCGCCCCCGACCGGGCCCCGGGACCCCTGCGCCGGTTCCGGGGTCCTGCTCTGTCCGGGGCCCAGCTCTGTCCGGGGCCCTGCTCTGTCCGAGGGCCTGCTCCGTCCGCGGCCGGAAGCCGGTCGCGGCGCCCGGAGCCCCGCGGCCGGAGGCCCTGCGGTCCGGAGCCCTGCGGCCCGGGGTCCTGCGGCCCGGGGTCCTGCGGCCCGGGGTCCTGCGGCCCGGGGTCCTCGTCGAGGGTCGTGCCCGGATGCCGCGCCGTCGGCGCTCCGTCAGGGAACGTCCCGGGACGCCGAAGGCGGACGGACCCGGTGTCCGGGCGTCCCCCTATCGCGGGTTAGCCTGTCGCGGCCGCGACAGGCTAACCCGCGATCACTGCGCCTCCGTCCCCGCCCCCGGCTCCCCCTCGCGGCCGGACTCCGCCTCGGCCCGCCGGGCCGCCGCGTCGATCGCGGCGAGCGACTTCCTGACCTGGTTCGGGTCCGTGGTGTACCAGAAGTCGGGCAGGGACGCCTTCAGATAGCTCCCGTAACGTGCCGTCGCCAGCCGCTGGTCCAGCACCGCCACGACACCGCGGTCGCCCGAGGCCCGGACGAGCCGGCCCGCCCCCTGGGCCATCAGCAGCGCGGCATGGGTCGCCGCCACCGCCATGAAGCCGTTGCCGCCCGCCTCCTCCACGGCCTTCTGCCGGGCGCTCATCAACGGGTCGTCCGGACGCGGGAACGGGATCTTGTCCATGACCACGAGCTGGCAGCTCGGGCCCGGCACGTCGACGCCCTGCCACAGCGACAGGGTGCCGAAGAGGCAGGTCCCGGGGTCGGCAGCGAAGTTCTTGATCAGTTCGCCGAGCGTCTCCTCGCCCTGGAGGAGGATCGGGAACTCCGGGATGCGGCTGCGGAGCTCCTCCGCGGCGAGCTGAGCGGCCCGCATGGAGGAGAACAGCCCGAGCGTGCGGCCGCCCGCCGCCTGGATCAGCTCGGTGAGTTCGTCCAGCATGTCGCCGCGGTCCCCGTCGCGGGCCGGGCGGGCCAGGTGACGGGCGACGTACAGGATGCCCTGCCGGGGGTAGTCGAACGGCGAGCCGACGTCGACGCCCTTCCACTCCGGCAGGTCGTCGCCGGAACTGCCCTCGGGCCCGAGGCCCAGGGAGGCCGCCACCCCGTTGAAGTCGCCGCCCAGCTTGAGGGTGGCGGAGGTGAGGATCACCGAGCGCTCGGTGAAGAGCTTCTCGCGCAGCAGCCCGGAGACGGACATCGGGGCGACGCGCAGCGAGGCGCCGCCGGGCCGGTAGGCGCTCCCGCCGCGGGACTCGTTGCGCTCGTACCAGACGACGTCCCACTCGGAGCCGTTGGTGATCCGCTCCGCCACGTCGTGCACGCTCTCCACCGAGGCCAGCGCCTGCTTGCGGACCGCGTCCTCGTCCTGGACGGACTTGTCGCGGGTGCCGCCGATCGCGGAGATCACCGTGCGGCAGGCGTCGCGCAGCGCCATCAGCGCGTAGCCGAGGTCCTCGGGGATCTCCTCGAGCCGGCCGGGGAGGGCGAGTTCCATCAGCCGCTCGAAGCCCTCGGCGGCGGTCTGGAGCTGGTCGGCGGCCTTCTCGTTGACCAGTTTGGCGGCGCGCCGCACGGCCCGGTTCACCTGGCCGGGGGTGAGCTCGCCGGTGGCGACGCCGGTCACCCGGGACACCAGTTCGTGGGCCTCGTCGACGATCAGCACCTCGTGCTTCGGCAGCACCGGGGCGCCCTCGATCGCGTCGATGGCGAGCAGGGCGTGGTTGGTGACCACGACCTCCGCCAGCTTGGCGCGCTCCCGGGCCATCTCGGCGAAGCACTCGGCCCCGTAGGCGCACTTCGAGGCGCCCAGGCACTCCCGGGACGACACCGACACCTGGGACCAGGCCCGGTCGGAGACACCGGGCGTGAGGTTGTCACGGTCCCCGGTCTCCGTCTCCTCGGACCAGTCGCGCAGCCGCAGCAGGTCCTGGCCCAGTCTGCTGGTCGGGGCGGCCGCCTCGAACTGGTCGAAGAGCCCCTCCTCCTCGTCCTGCGGCATGCCCTCGTGGAGCCGGTGCAGGCAGAGGTAGTTCGACCTGCCCTTCAGCATCGCGAACTCGGGACGGCGGCGCAGCAGGGGATGCAGTGCCTCCACCGTGCGGGGCAGGTCCCGCTCCACCAGCTGCCGCTGGAGGGCCAGGGTGGCCGTCGCCACCACCACTCTTCCCCAGCCCTCGGCCGACGGGGTGCCCATGCCGTGCGCGAGCGCGGGCACCAGGTACCCCAGGGACTTTCCGGTGCCGGTGCCGGCCTGGACCAGCAGATGGGAACCGTCGTCGATCGCCTCGGCGACGGATTCGGCCATGGTCACCTGACCGGGGCGCTCCGTGCCGCCGACAGCGGTGACGGCGGCATGCAGGAGTTCGGGGAGTGAGGGCTTCGTCATAGCGCGACCACCCTACGGCCCGGCACTGACAAACGGGCGATCACGCCGTTCCGGGCGGGACGTCCGGGTCGGTCACCGCCTTGTGGACCCGCGCCGTGCCCCTCCTCGACCGGGGGTCGCCACCGACCGGGGCGGTCACTGGAGGGCTGCCCGCGTCCCGTCCTGGCACGGACGGGACGGGACTGACGGGACGGGACGCGGGCAGCCGGCCCTCCCTGCACCACTCGGCGCACCGGTGCGAGGACGGGGGTTGCCTCAAGATCCCTGCCGTGACGGAACCGTTGCCGTTCCGTCGGATGTCCCCCACAGCAACCGCATAGTGTGTGGTGCCGTTCCCAGGACCGTGAGTTCGGCCAGGACTCGTTCGGGTCCGGGGCCGGGGGCACGGCCACTGCGCCACGTTCGTCCACACCAGGGGGAGTCAGATCATGCGATCCACACGGCCGTCGTTCACCGTCCGCTCAGGGGGGAGGCCGCGCCGCAGAACCTCCCCCGTCCTGACCGCCGTGGCGCTCGCCTCGGCGCTCGCCCTCACCGCCACCGCCTGCGACTCGGGGGGTGCCGACGCGAGTGAGGAGCCGTCGGCGACCGCGGCGGCCGACGACGGCAAGCTGCGGATCCCGGACGACATCCGGGACAAGCTGAAGGAACACGGGATCGACATCGACAAGTGGCGGGACGGCGCCTGGAAGGACTGGAGCAAGGACGACTGGCTGCGCGAGGCCAACGAGTTCATCAACCCGATCATCGAGGACCTGTGGGACCCGGACCGCATGCGGGACGCGGAGGAGCCGGACCAGGGCGTCGACGAGAGCGACATCGACGGGGACCAGGGCGTCACCGACCCGACCCCGCAGCCGGTGCAGGCGGAGGCGGTGCAGCCGTCGTACCACTCCAACGCCCCCACGGCGGGCAAGGTGTTCTTCGACTCCCCCGAGGGCACCATGGTGTGCTCGGCGACCGTCGTGAAGGACCCGGCCAACCCGGGGAAGTCCAACATGGTGTGGACCGCGGGCCACTGCGTGCACGCCGGCAAGAAGGGCGGCTGGTACCGCAACATCGCCTTCGTGCCGTCGTACAACGACTCGGGCATGTCCACCAAGGAGCTGGAGGGCGCGGCCAAGGAGGAGGTCGCTCCCTACGGTGTCTGGTGGGGCGACTGGGCACAGACCTCGGACCAGTGGATCGAGCAGGGCGGTTCCACCGGCGGTGACGGCGCCGCGCACGACTTCGCCGTGATCCACGTGACGCCGGAGAAGGGTGGCGACGGCAAGTCGCTGGAGGAGACGGTCGGTTCTGCACTGCCGGTGGACTTCGACGCCCCCGCGGTGCCGGACATGAAGAGCGTGACGGCGATCGGCTACCCGGCCGCGCCGCCGTACGACGGACAGACGCTGTACCGCTGTGAGGACCGGCCGGGCCGGCTGTCCATCGCCGCCTCGGATCCGACGATGTACCGCATCGGGTGCAGCATGACCGCCGGTTCGTCCGGTGGCGGCTGGGTCGCGACCGGCTCGGACGGCAAGCCGGCGCTGGTGTCCAACACCTCCATCGGCCCGGTCACCTCGGGCTGGCTGGCCGGTCCGCGGCTGGGTGCCGACGCCAAGGGCGTGTACGACGCGGTCAGCGACAAGTTCGCCGGGCAGTGACCCGGTTCCCGGGCCCGCGCGCCGACGCGCACGCGGGCCCGGGGCGCAAGGACCCCGGGGCGCAAGGACCCCGGGGCGCAAGGACCCCGGGGCGCAAGGACCCCGGGGCGCCGGAAGCCCGGCACGAGCCGGTGCTCCCGCGGCGCCCGGGAGTGCGGCCCGGAGTAGTGGGCGCCGGGGCCCGGGCCGCGCAGCAGGCGCGCACCGCGCTGCGCGCGCCCGTAGGCGCACCGTTCCACCGAGGCCGGCCCGGGCGGCGTTCCCGCCCGGCAGGGCACATGCATCGTTTTCCAACGGGGGGGTCAACGCATCATGAGGTCATTCCGTCCATCCGCATCCCGTCCATCGACGTCCTGTCCGTCCGCTGCCGGTTCGTCCGCTGCCGGTTCGTCCGCTGCCGGTTCGTCCGCCGCTGGTTCGTCCCTCTCCCGCGCGTCCGCCACCCGCGCGTCCGCTACCCGTAGTTCCGGGAGTCGCCGGCCGGGGCGGCGCCGCACCCTACTGGCCGCCACCGGGCTCCTCGCCGCCCTGGCGCTGACCGCGACCGCGTGCGGCGGCTCGTCCGGGAACGAGGCGGGCGGCAAGCCCGCGTCGGGCGCGTCCGGGGCGGCGGACGACGCCGACGGCAAGGCCTCCCTCCCGTCCGACCTCACCGACCGGCTGAAGGAACACGGCATCGACGTCGAGCGGTGGAAGGACGGCGGCTGGAAGGACTGGGACCGGGACACCTGGCTCAGCGAGGCCAAGGACTTCGTCAACCCGGTGATCGAGGGCCTGTGGAAGCCGGAGCGGATGCGCGCCGCCGAGGAGGCGGAGAAGACCGTCTCGACGAAGGACGCGCGGGCGGCCGCGGGGGTCAGTGACCCCGAGCCGGCACCGGTCCGGGCCCAGGCCGAGCAGACTCCGTACCACGAGCACGCGGCCCCCGTCGGCAAGGTCTTCTTCGACTCCCCCGACGGCCCGAGCGTCTGTTCCGGCACGGTCGTCAAGGACGTGAACCGTCCCGGGAAGTCCAACCTGGTGTGGACGGCCGGGCACTGCGTGCACGCCGGTGCGGGCGGCGGCTGGTACCGAAACCTCGTCTTCGTCCCGGCGTACAACGACCTCGGCCGGTCCGGCGGCGAACTCACCGACGCCGACCCGGCCGAGATCGCCCCCTACGGCAACTGGTGGGCCGACTGGGCGTCGACGTCCAACGGCTGGATCCAGGGCGGTTCGGAGTCGGGGGGTGCCGGGGCGCCGCACGACTACGCGGTGCTGCACGTGCAGCCGGAGCGGGGCGGCGCGTCCCTGGAGGAGACCGTCGGCGGAGCGCTGGAGGTGGACTTCTCCGCCCCGACCGCCGCCGAGGCGGGCCGGATGGGCGCGTGGGGGTACCCGGCGGCGGCGCCCTACGACGGGCTGCGGATGTTCAAGTGCCTGGACGCGCCCGGCCGCTTCTCCCTCTCCGCGAACCTGCCGACGATGTACCGGATCGGCTGCACGATGACCGGCGGCTCCTCGGGCGGCGGATGGTTCCGGGTCCGCGACGGCCGGACGGTCCTGGTCTCCAACACCTCGATCGGTCCGGCCGACCACACCTGGCTCGCGGGCCCGCAGCTCGGCCGGGACGCCGAGGCCCTGTACCAGAACATGAGCCGGACCCACGGCGGCCGGTGAGCCGAACCGATCCCACGACGGCCGGTGAGCTGAGCCGCAAGGGCCTCGACGGTACCGACGGCGAAGACCCGCCCCTGCCGGAGCAGGGGCGGGTCTCTTCGTGCGGGCGGCCGGTCAGCCGGCCGGGCTCGGTACGTACGGCGCCAGTTCGGCGGCGAGTTCCTCGTGCACCCGCAACTTGAGCTGGGTGCCCTCCGGGGTGTGCTCCTCGGAGATCACCTCGCCCTCGTCGTGGGCGCGGGCCACCAGCTGGCCGTGGGTGTACGGGACGAGCACCTCGATCTCCACCGACGGGCGGGGCAGCTCCTGGTCGATGTAGGCCAGCAGTTGCTCGATGCCCTGGCCGGTGCGGGCCGAGACCGCGATGGAGCGCTTCTCCATGCGCAGCAGTCGCTGGAGGGTGAGCGGATCGGCGGCGTCCGCCTTGTTGATCACGACGATCTCGGGCACGTCGGTGGCTCCGACGTCCCGGATCACCTCACGCACGGCCGCCAGCTGCTCCTCGGGCGCCGGGTGCGAGCCGTCCACCACGTGCAGGATCAGGTCGGAGTCGCCGACCTCCTCCATGGTGGAGCGGAACGCCTCGACCAGGTGGTGCGGCAGGTGTCGCACGAAGCCGACGGTGTCCGCCAGCGTGTACAGCCGCCCGCTGGGGGTCTCGGCCCGGCGCACGGTCGGGTCGAGGGTGGCGAACAGGGCGTTCTCCACCAGCACGCCCGCGCCCGTGAGGCGGTTGAGCAGCGAGGACTTGCCGGCGTTGGTGTAGCCCGCGATCGCGACGGAGGGCACCTTGTTGCGCCGGCGTTCCTGACGCTTGATCTCGCGGCCGGTCTTCATCTCCGCGATCTCCCGGCGCATCTTCGCCATCTTTTCGCGGATGCGGCGCCGGTCGGTCTCGATCTTGGTCTCACCGGGACCGCGGGTGGCGAGGCCGCCGCCCTTGCCGCCGCCCATCTGCCGGGACAGCGACTGACCCCAGCCGCGCAGGCGCGGCAGCATGTACTGCATCTGCGCGAGCGAGACCTGCGCCTTGCCCTCACGGGACTTGGCGTGCTGGGCGAAGATGTCGAGGATCAGCGCCGTGCGGTCGATGACCTTGACCTTGACGACGTCCTCGAGGTGGATGAGCTGTCCGGGGCTGAGCTCACCGTCGCAGATGACGGTGTCCGCGCCCGTCTCCAGCACGATGTCCCGCAGCTGCTCGGCCTTGCCGGAGCCGATGTAGGTGGACGCGTCGGGCTTGTCGCGGCGCTGGATCACACCGTCGAGCACGAGGGCCCCGGCCGTCTCGGCGAGGGCGGCGAGTTCCGCCAGGGAGTTCTCCGCCTCCCGCGCGGTACCGGTCGTCCAGACGCCGACGAGGACCACCCGCTCCAGGCGGAGCTGCCGGTACTCGACCTCGGTGACGTCCTCGAGTTCGGTGGACAGGCCGACGACGCGACGCAGGGCCGCGCGCTCGGTGCGGTCGAACTGGTCGCCGTCCCGCTCTCCGTCGATCTCGAAGCTCCAGGCGACGTCCTCTTCCATCAGGGCATCGGCCCGAAGACCCTCGGGGTGGCTCTGCGTGCGGCGCTTGGTGTCCTGGGAAGGGGAAGAAGAGGAGGTCATTGGATCCTTACGTAGATGGGAAACCGTCTGCGGCGACGCCCGGTGACCGGACCGGTCCTGCGGGTGCCCCCGGTTGCGGAGACGGGTGCACGGAAAACACTTCCGTCACTGTCCACAACGCACGAGTACCCCGTGGGATTCCCGGTGTGCCCTGCCGTGCCGACCCGATGATGGTCGCACGGCACGGCCCGTCTCGTCACCGTGTTATCGCCCGCTTCCGGCACGGTCAGTGCGCCCCGGCTCCCGCGGCGGCCCGCGTCCCGGACCTCCAGTCGGCGTGGCCGGGCATCGGCGGCGTCCTCTCGCCGTAGAGCCAGGGGTGCAGGAACGCGGTGAGGTCGCGTCCGGCGGTCTCGGAGGCGAGCCGGACGAAGTCGGCCGTGGTGGCGTTGCCGTCCCGGTGGCGTGCGACCCAGGCGCGCTGCAGGCGGTCGAACGCGCTACGTCCGATCTCCTGGCGCAGGGCGTAGAGCACGAGGGCGGCTCCGTCGTAGACGTTCGGCCGGAAGATGCCGATCTTGCGTCCGGCGTCCGGGGGCTCGGGCGCGGCGGGCGGTCCGCCGGTGGTGCGCCACCGGTCGGACGCCTCGTAGGCGGCCTTCATCCGGGCCTCCATCGACCGTCCCGCCTTCTCCTCGGCGTAGAGGGCCTCGTACCAGGTGGCGTGCCCCTCGCCGAGCCAGAGGTCGGACCAGGTGCCGGGGCTGACGCTGTTGCCGAACCACTGGTGGGCCAACTCGTGCACCATGATCGACTCGACGTACCACGCCGGGTAGGCCGGGTCGGTGAAGAGGTCCCGCTCGAAGAGGGAGAGGGTCTGGGTCTCGAGCGCGAAGCCGGTGGACGCCTCGGCCAGGAGCAGTCCGTACGTCTCGAAGGGGTAGCGGCCGACCCGGTCCTCCATCCAGGAGATCTGGCCGGGGGTCTTCGCCAGCCACGGTTCCAGCTTCTCGCGCTGCTGCGTGGGCACCACGTCCCGCAGGGGCAGTCCGTGGGGGCCTTCGCGGTGGACCACGGTGGACCGGCCGATGGACACCTGGGCGAGTTCGGTGGCCATGGGGTGCCGGGTCCGGTAGGTCCAGGTGGTCTCGCCCCCCGCACGGTCGACGCGGGTCCGCAGACCGTTGGCGACCGCGGTGTGGCCGTCGGGGGCGGTGATCCGGAACGTGAACAGCGCCTTGTCGGAGGGGTGGTCGTTGCAGGGGAACACCAGGTGCGCGGCGTCGGCCTGGTTGGCCATCGCGAGGCCGTCGGCGGTGCGTACCCATCCTCCCTCGCGGTCGCCCGGGCTCACCGGGTCGCTGGTGTGCCGCACGGTGATCCGGATCCACTCGCCCCGGTCCACATCGTCCTCCGGGGTGATCACCAGGTCCTCGCCGACGCCGGTGAAGGCGGCGGGTTCGCCGTCCACCTCGACGGAGTGGACGGTTCCGTGGGCGAAGTCGAGGTTGATCCGGTCGAGGTCCGCGGTGGTCCGGGCGTCGATGGTGGTGACCGCGCGCAGCGGCGCGTCGTTGCGGCCGGAGTAGTCCAGTCGCAGGTCGTACGCCGCCACGTCGTAACCGGGGTTGCCGAGGTGGGGGAAGAGGCGGTCGCCGAGGCCCAGCGGGACGGCCGGGGCGCTCGCCGCGACCAGGCAGACGGAGACGGCCGAGGCCAGCAGCGCGGCGGCCGTGCGCCTCCGGCGGGCGCGCGGGGCGGTGGTGGGGAGGGGGCGGCCTTGGGGGGCCCGGTGGGTGGGGGTGAGCGGCATGCCCCACGGCTATCAGCGCGCGTCCGCCCCGCGGCGACGGCGCGCTCCCTACGCACCCGATCGGGTGCGGGCGGGCGCCACGACGACCGGGGCTCGACGCAGGGCAGGCCGACACGGGGCGGCAGCGGGTAGGTCTCGGTGCCGTTCTGCTCGACGGGAGGGGCCGGCGTGGAACGGGCCTGCACGAGACGGCCCTGCACGGGACGGGCCTGCACGAGACAGGCCTGCCCGAGACGAGCCTGCACGAGACAAGCCTGCGCAGCGCCCGCGGCGCCCTGCGGCCCGGACCCGTGGCAGGCGGTGGTCAGCCGATGAAGGCGGCGGGCGCGGTCCGTACGAGGGGGCGCGGGGCGCAGGCACGGCACGCCGGACCCACCCGCACCCCGCGTGTGGAAGCGCCTGAGCCGCGCTCACGTCACGGGAGTGCCCCCCGGATGTGCCGGTTGCCCGGGCCCGTGCCGGGCGCCGGAGGGCTGCGGCTGGGCCCGGCTGACGTCGTACACCCCGGCGACCTTGCGCATGGCGCGCATCAGGGCGGGCAGCTGGGCGGCGTCCGGCAGGTGCACCGTGTAGGTGTGCCGCACCTGCTGCTGGGTGGGAGGCTCGACGGTCGCGGAGACGATCTCGGCGCCCTCGACGGCCATGGCCTCGGTGAGGTCGGCGAGCAGGTGGGGCCGGACGAACGATTCGGCGACCAGGGTGACCCGGCATTCGGCGCCCTCGCCCCAGCGCACGCCGACCTCCTCCCGTCCCGCTTCCTTCATGCGCGTGACGGCGGAGCACCCGGCCCGGTGCACGGTGACCACGCCCCCGCGTACCGCGAAGCCGGTGATCTCGTCCGGCGGGACGGGTGTGCAGCAGCGGGCGAGCCGCACGGACGCGGCGGGGCGGTCGGCCAGGACCTCGGCGCGGGCCGCCGGGGGGCGCTCCGCGGACGCTCCGGAAGGGGTCTCCGGGGCGGGCTCGGGCGCGCCGGGCCGGTGGTGGCCGGCCGGGGGTTCGGTCGCGGTGCCGTGCTCCTCGGCGGGGCGGGCGGCCAGCCGGCGTTGGATGGCGATCCGCGCGGCGGGCGTCTGGGCGTGGTCGAGCCATTCCCGGGACGGTTCGGACGCGGGGTCCTGGCCCATGAGCAGCTGCACCGTGTCGCCGTCCTTCAGCACGGTGCCGAGGGTGGCGAGGCGGCCGTTGACCCGGGCGCCGATGCAGGCGTGGGCGTCCTCGCCGTACTGCGCGTACGCGGCGTCCACGCAGGTGGCTCCGTCGGGCAGGCCGAGGGTGCCGCCGTCGGGGCGGAAGACGGTGATCTCGCGGTCCTGGGACAGGTCCTCGCGGAGGGTGGACCAGAAGGTGTCGGGGTCGGGGGCGGCCCGCTGCCAGTCCAGCAGGCGGGAGAGCCAGCCGGGGCGGGTCGGGTCGGCGCGTTCGCCGTCGGGCGCGGACTGCTCCTCCGGGGGCGCCGCGTAGGGGTTGCCCAGGGCGACGACACCGGCCTCGGCCACCTTGTGCATCTGGTGCGTGCGGATGAGGACCTCGACGACCTGGCCGTCCTCCCGGGCGACGGCGGTGTGCAGCGACTGGTACAGGTTGAACTTGGGGACGGCGATGAAGTCCTTGAACTCCGAGACCACGGGCGTCATGCAGGTGTGCAGTTCGCCCAGCACGCCGTAGCAGTCGGCGTCCTCGCCGACCAGGACCAGGACGCGGCCGAAGTCGGCGCCGCGCAGCCGGCCCCGCTTGCGGGAGACCCGGTGCACGGAGAGGAAGTGGCGGGGCCTGATGAGGACCTCGGCGGTGATGTCCGCCTCGCGGAGCACCGCGCGGACGTCGTCGGCGACCTCGGCGAGCGGGTCGTCGGAGCGGTCCGCGTTGGTCAGGATCAGCCCGCGGGTGTGTTCGTACTCCTCGGGGTGCAGGATGGCGAAGACCAGGTCCTCGAGTTCCGTCTTGAGCGCCTGCACGCCGAGCCGTTCGGCGAGCGGGATGAGGACGTCGCGGGTGACCTTGGCGATGCGTTCCTGCTTGGCGGGACGCATCACGCCCAGCGTGCGCATGTTGTGCAGCCGGTCGGCGAGTTTGATCGACATCACACGCACGTCGTTGCCCGTGGCGACCAGCATCTTGCGGAAGGTCTCGGGCTCGGCCGCGGCGCCGTAGTCGACCTTCTCCAGCTTGGTGACGCCGTCGACGAGGTAGCGGACCTCCTCGCCGAACTGCTCGCGCACCTGATCCAGCGTCACATCGGTGTCCTCGACCGTGTCGTGGAGCAGCGAGGCGGTCAACGTGGTGGTCTCCGCGCCGAGTTCGGCGAGGATCAGGGTCACGGCGAGCGGATGCGTGATGTACGGCTCGCCGCTCTTGCGCATCTGGCCGCGGTGCGAGGACTCGGCCAGGAGGTAGGCGCGGCGCAGCGGGTCGAGGTCGGCGTCGGGGTGGTGGGCGCGGTGGGCCTCGACGACGTGGCCGATGGCGTCGGGGAGCCGGCCACGGGTGGCGGGGCCGAGGAGCGCGGCGCGGCCGAGCCGGCGCAGGTCGAGCCGGGGGCGGGTCTTCCTGCGCGGTCCCGCCGGTGTGTCGTGACCCGTTGTCGCGCCACCCGGCGTCGCGGGATCGACGGCCTCGGCATTCATGGGCACCTCCGGCTGCATGGACCGGCGGACGGGGCGTCCCAGGGCGGACTCGGGCTCGGGGGACGCTGGGCGTCCTCCCGTCCGGGCCGGTGCTTGATGCTACCGAGCCCAGCATGCGCGACCGGCCGGCTCCGGCGGAGCGTGAAACGGATCACCCATTCGAGCGATGGACGGCGCGGCGACGTTTTCACGCCACCGGAAAACCGGCTGACCTTGATCCCGAAGCCGGACTCGGCTCCCGGCCCCGCGAAGGATGCCGGGAGACGCTCACGCCTCTGGGATGTCAAGCCGTCACCGTCCTCGGCCGAGCGCCTTCTCCAGCCAGTCGGGCTCGATCCAGCCCTCGGCGACGATCACCGCCGGTCCGGTCATCTCGATCTCCCCGTCGGGCCGCTCGGTGATCACCAGCGTCCCTCCGGGCACGTCCACGGTGTAGGTGGCGGGGGTTCCGGTGACCGTGGGGTCGGCTCCGTCCCGGCGGGCGGCGGCCACGGCGACGGCACAGGCGCCGGTGCCGCAGGACCGGGTCTCCCCCACGCCGCGCTCGTGCACCCGCATCGCCACGTGGCGCGGACCGCGGTCGGCCACGAACTCGACGTTCACCCCGTCCGGGTAGGCGCCGGCCGGGCCGACGGGGGGCGGTGCCAGCAGGTCGCCGGCGTGCGCCAGGTCCTCGACGAAGGCGACGGCGTGGGGGTTGCCCATGTTCACGTTGCGGGCGGGCCAGCTCCGGTCGCCGACCCGCACCGTGACCTCCCCCTCGGGGAGCAGGGCCCGGCCCATGCCGACGGTGACGTCGCCGTCCTTGGCCAGGTGCACGGTCTTCACGCCCCCGCGGGTGGCGATGGCGAGGTCGCCCTCGGCCGCGTACCCGGCGTGCTGGAGGTAGCGCGCGAAGACCCGCACGCCGTTGCCGCACATCTCGGCGATCGAGCCGTCACCGTTGCGGTAGTCCATGAACCACTCGGCCTCGTCCTCCAGGGCACGCGCCTCCGGGTGGGCGGCGGACCGCACGACGTGCAGCAGTCCGTCGCCGCCGATGCCCGCGCGGCGGTCGCACAGGGCGGCGACGGCGGCCGGGGGCAGATCGACGGTGTTCTCGGGGTCCGGGACGATCACGAAGTCGTTCTCGGTGCCGTGCCCCTTGAGGAAGGCGGTCCGCGTGCTCATTCCTCGATCGTACGGGGTGGTGCTCCGGTGCGTTCACCGCCGTCCGGCCGGGGTCAGCGGAGCCGGGCGACCCGCCAGACGGCCAGCGCCACCACGCCGACGACCAGCACGGCGTAGGCCCCGACGACCCGCCAGTCGGGCCGGCGTCCGGAGCCCCGGGAGGGCAGGCCGGGCCAGGTGTGCCCCACCCGGCGGGCGGCCATCATGCCCCACCCCGCGGAGCAGGAGCAGATCAACAGGCCCAGCATGGCGATCACGGCCCCGCTGTCGCCGAAGTCGAAGGCGAGCGGGAAGGCGAACATCAGGGAGCCGACCGCGGCCAGGCCGACGATGGGGGCGAGCTGCCACAGGCGCAGCCGGCGCTGCGGGCGCAGCTCGACCTCGACCTCGTCGCCGCCCGCGAACATCTCGTCCGGCTCCGGGCCGTCGTCGGTCACACCGCCCTGCGTCTCCTCCGGCCCGTCGGGGCTGAGACGGTCGGTTTCCTGCTCCCGGTCACCCCGCTCGGTGGTGAGGTGCTCGGTGCCGTGTGCGGTGTCGCGAGGGCCGGCCTCCATCGCCACGCGCCCTCCCAACTTGGACTCCACTTGGTCGATCGAAGCTCGATGATGGCACGCCGTCACAGGCCCGGATGACGGCCTGGGCGTCCCGATGCCAGGACGTGATCAGGCTGTAACCGGTCGTTCGACCAACGACAGCGCGAGCTGCGGAAGTTCCCCCAGGTTCTCCGCGGCCCCACTCAACCAGTGCACCCGCGGGTCGCGCCTGAACCATGAATCCTGACGGCGCGCGAAGCGTTTGGTGGCGCGCACGGTCTCCGACCGTGCCTCGTCGAGGGTGCACTCGCCCGCGAGTGCCGCGAGCACCTGCTGGTAGCCGAGCGCGCGCGACGCCGTACGCCCCTCGCGCAACCCCTGCGCCTCCAGTGCGCGCACTTCCTCGACCAGTCCGGCCTCCCACATGCGGTCGACCCGGCGGGCGATGCGCTCGTCCAGCTCGGGCCGGGCCACGTCGACGCCGATCTGGAGGGTGTCGTAGACCGCGTCGTGACCCGGGAGGTTGGCGGTGAACGGCCGGCCGGTGATCTCGATCACTTCGAGGGCGCGGACGATCCGGCGGCCGTTGCTCGGCAGGATGGCCCGGGCGGCCTCGGGGTCGGCGGCGGCGAGCCGGGCGTGCAGCGCGCCGGAGCCGCGCAGCGTGAGTTCCTCCTCCAGCCGGGCCCTGACCTCGGGGTCCGTGCCGGGGAACTCCAGGTTGTCGACGGCCCCCCGGACGTACAGCCCGGAGCCGCCCACCAGGACGGGCCAGCGCCCCTCGGCGAGCAGGGCGTCGATCCGTCGCCGCGCGAGGCGCTGGTACTCGGCGACGGAGGCGGTGACGGTGACGTCCCAGATGTCCAGCAGGTGGTGCGGCACTCCGCCGCGCTCCTCGGGCGTCAGCTTGGCGGTGCCGATGTCCATCCCTCGGTAGAGCTGCATCGAGTCTGCGTTGACGACCTCACCGCCCAGCTGTTGCGCCAGATAAACGCCCAGATCGGACTTTCCGGCCGCCGTGGGGCCGACGACGGCGATGACGCGGGGGGTGGGGGCTGCGCTGCTCACCGATCCAGTCTCCCAAACCTCCCGCCCGGCCCTCGAACGAGTTACGTGACGGGGCCCGGGCGGGGTCGTTCCCGTTGCAGCGCGCGACCACGCGCCACGACGCGGGACGCCGCCCGCACGAGTACCGTATGGAGTTGACATGGGCGTTTTTGCACGGCTTCTTCGGAGAACCAAGGCCGGAACGGCCGAGGCCGCCTCGACCGCGGAGTCGGAGGAGGCCCGGTCGTCCGCCGGGGCCCCGGCGGACGACGGAACGGAGACCGGCGAGCGGCCGGCGGGCGAGACGGCAGCCGACGGGGCGGCCGAGGACACCGCGGAGCCGGCCCCGGAGGCGGAGCGCTCCGCCTCCGCTCCGGAACCGGCGGACGACGGCCGGGCCTCCGGGTCCGCCGGCGGCTCCGACGGCATCGGGATCCCGAAGCAGCAGTCCGCCGAGGCGGCCGGCAGCGACGCCGGTGAGGGCGCCCGCACGTAGACGTCCGCGACGGAAGGTGAACCATGGGTCTCCTGGACAATCTGAAGGCGAAACTGGGCCCGGCGAAGGGCAAGGTCTCCGACCTCGCCCAACAGCACGGGGACAAGATCCAGAGCGGCCTGGACAAGGCCGCGAAGACCGTCGACCAGCGGACCAAGGGCAAGTACAGCGACCGGATCCAGACGGGCACCGGCAAGGCCAAGGGCGCGGTGGACCGGCTCGCGCAGAAGGACGACCCCGGCAGCCAGGGCACGGGCGGCGCCACGCCGCCCGCGGGGCCGCCGCCCGCTTCCTGAGCGGAGCCGTACGACGCCGGACGGCCGGAGGCACGCATGCCTCCGGCCGTCCGGCGTCGCGGCGCCCGTTCCGGCGTCGCGGCGCTCCGGGCGTCGAACCGTGTGGTCCGCCGCCGGGGCGGCGCTTCCTCAGGCGGCGGTGCGGCGCGCCCCCGGAAGCCGGCGGTGCGGGGCGGCCGGGTCGGCTGTGCGGTGGCGGGCCGGGGGCCGGGGGTCACAGGGGGCCCGCGGGCGGTACGGATCGCATCATCGCGTCGTCACGTTCTGCCGGCGTCCGGACGGTCCATCACGCCGTCGCGTCGTGAAGGCGTCCGGACGGTCCGCGTCAGGACCAGGTGGCCACCAGGTAGCCCACCCCGTAAGGGGCGTCCTCGTACAGCAGCGCGCCCTCCAGGCCGGCGCCCTCCGCCGCACCCGCCAGCACCTGCCAGGGGGCTCGTCCGGACACCTTCAGTTCCCGGGCCAGGCCGGGGTCCAGGGCCCGCAGGGCGGCCGTGTCGGCCGCCTCCATCGCCCGCGCCACCCCGGCGTCGAAGGGCGCGGCCCGCTCGTCGAGGTACCCGGGCGCCTTGAGCGTGCGGCACGCGCTGGCGTCGCCCATCACCAGGAGCGCCACCCGCTCCGCCCGGGCGCCGAGCTCGCGTCCCCGGTCCGAGCACCGCTGCGCGGTGAGGGGTTCGCCCACGCCGAGTCCCTCGACCGGGGCTCCCGTCCATCCGCTGCGGGCCAGCAGCCAGGCCCCCACGGCCAGCGCGGGCGGGAGTTCCCTCCCCCCGGCAGCGTCCGGCCCGCCGGTACCCGCGTCGGCGTCCGCGGAGGTCCCGAGCCGCACGTCGAGGTCGACGCCGAAGCCGCGGAAGGTCCCCGCCGTGCCAGCGGGGTAGATCTCCGGGCCGGCGCTGTCCGTGGGGCCGTCCGTGGGACCCACCACCACGAGCAGGTCGGGGCGGGCCGCGGCGAGCACTCCGATCGCGTCCGCGCAGGCGGCGCGCGCGGTGTCCAGTTCGGGGGCGGCGCCCGCGGCGATCTCGGGCAGGAGCAGCGGCGGGCAGGGGCAGACGGCGGCGGCGACAAGCATGATCGGCAGCGTAGCCCGCGCCCCGGCGGCGCGGCCCACCGCACGCCCGTGGCCCACTCCCCCGGTGCCTCCTCCTGCTCGGGAGAGCCGTCGCCGACCGGCCGCCGGGACCGTGCCCGCGTGGGCGGGCGCCGCGGACCGGCCTGCCGCCGGCCGGCCGGCGACGGCTCTGCCCCGCAGCCGGGTCCGGGTCAGTGGCCGCCGCAGCCGCCGGTCGCGGCCGGCAGCGGCTCGGGGACCCCGATCTTCGGCAGCCCGAGCATGACGCCGGCCGGCTGGGCGCTCTTCTCCGCGGTGCGCCTCTCCCAGGCGTCGCCGGCGCGCGTGCGCCGCACGTCCAGGACGGGGCCCTCGGCGAGGAGGTGGTGCGGGGCGGCGTAGGTGATCTCGACGGTGACCACGTCACCGGGGCGCACCTCGGCGTCCGGCTTGGTGAAGTGCACCAGGCGGTTGTCCGGGGCACGGCCGGAGAGGCGGTGGGTGGTGTCGTCCTTGCGGCCCTCGCCCTCCGCGACCATCAGCTCGACGGTCCGGCCGACCTGCTTCCTGTTCTCCTCCCAGGAAATCTCCTCCTGGAGGGCCACCAGTCGCTCGTAGCGCTCCTGCACGACCTTCTTGGGGATCTGGCCGTCCATCTCGGCCGCGGGGGTGCCCGGGCGCTTGGAGTACTGGAAGGTGAACGCCTGCGCGAAGCGGGCCTCGCGCACCACGTGCAGGGTCTGCTCGAAGTCCTCCTCGGTCTCGCCGGGGAAGCCCACGATGATGTCGGTGCTGATCGCGGCGTGCGGGATGGCGGCCCGGACCTTGTCGATGATCCCCAGGTACCGCTCCTGCCGGTACGAGCGGCGCATGGCCTTCAGTACCGTGTCCGAGCCGGACTGCAGGGGCATGTGCAGCTGGGGCATCACGTTCGGCGTCTCGGCCATGGCGGCGATGACGTCGTCGGTGAAGTCCCGCGGGTGCGGGGAGGTGAAGCGGACGCGCTCCAGGCCGTCGATCGTCCCGCAGGCCCGCAGGAGCTTGCTGAACGCCTCGCGGTCGCCGATGTCGGAGCCGTAGGCGTTGACGTTCTGGCCGAGCAGCGTGATCTCGGAGACGCCGTCGGCGACCAGGGCCTCGATCTCGGCGAGGATGTCGCCGGGGCGGCGGTCCTTCTCCTTGCCGCGCAGCGCCGGGACGATGCAGAAGGTGCAGGTGTTGTTGCAGCCGACGGAGATCGACACCCAGGCCGCGTAGGCGCTCTCGCGGCGGGTCGGGAGCGTAGAGGGGAACGCCTCCAGCGACTCGGCGATCTCGACCTGGGCCTCCTCCTGGACGCGGGCGCGTTCCAGCAGGACGGGCAGCTTGCCGATGTTGTGCGTGCCGAAGACGACGTCCACCCAGGGGGCCCGCTTCACGATGGTGTCGCGGTCCTTCTGGGCGAGGCAGCCGCCGACCGCGATCTGCATGCCGGGCCGGCTCGCCTTCTTGGGGGCGAGGTGGCCGAGGTTGCCGTAGAGCTTGTTGTCGGCGTTCTCCCGGACGGCGCAGGTGTTGAAGACGACGACGTCCGCCTCCCCGTCGGCGCCTCCCGGGGCGCGGACGTAGCCCGCGTCCTCCAGCAGCCCGGCCAATCGCTCGGAGTCGTGGACGTTCATCTGGCACCCATAGGTGCGGATCTCGTACGTCTTGGAGGATGAAACGTCCACTGCCGTGCTCCGGTCGCTGCTGCTGGTCATTGCTCAAGGGTAGGCGCTCCGCGAAGCCCTCCGCCCCCGTCCTCCCCTCCGGTCCTCGCGGCGGAGTTCAGGGCCCGGCGAGCGGCCCGCCCGAGGACCGTCGCGGCCCGCCCGAGGACCGTCGCGGCCCGCCCGAGGACCGTCGCGGCCCGCCCGAGGACCGTCGCGGCCCGCCCGAGGACCGCCGAGGCCCGCCCCGGACCGGAGGGGGCCGCGACGGCGTGACGGTGATCAGACGTCCCAGACGCCGGTGGCCGCGGCCTCGTCGGCGTAGGCCGAGAAGTCCTTGGGCTCGCGTCCCAGCACCTCCCGGACGCCGTGCACGACACTGGCGTTCCGGCCGTCGGTGATCAGGGTGAAGAGGTCCGCGAACTCCTCCGGCTCGCCCGCCGCCCGCAGTGCCGCGCGGTAGTCGTCCGCTCCGACGGGGACGTAGGTGATGGTCCGGCCGGTGGCGGCCGACAGGTCGCGGGCCACGTCGTGGAAGCTCAGGAGGCGGGGTCCGGACAGTTCGTACGTCCGGCCGGTGTGACGGTCGTCGGTGAGGGCCGCGACCACGACGTCGGCGATGTCGCCGGCGTCCACGAAGGGTTCGACGGCGTCCCCGGCGGGCAGCGCCAGTTCGCCGGTGCGGACCGGTTCGAGGAAGATGCTCTCGCTGAAGTTCTGGGCGAACCAGTTCGCCCGGACGACGGTCCAGTCGCAGCCCGACGCCTTGAGGGCGTCCTCGGCGGCGACGGCGCCCTCCTCGCCCCGGCCGGAGAGCAGCACCAGCCGGCGCACGCCTTGGGCCACGGCGAAGGCGGCGAACCGGCCGATAGCCTCCTTCGCCCCGGGGAACGCCAGGTCCGGGTAGTAGGTCACGTACGCGGCGGAGACCCCGTCCAGCGCGGCCCGCCAGGTGTCCTCGTCCTCCCAGACGAAGGGAGTCGCGCTGCTACGGGAGCCCACGCGCGCGGGGCGGCCGAGTGCCCGGAGGCGGTCGACGACCCGTCGGCCGGTCTTGCCGGTGCCGCCGATGACGAGAACGGGTCCGGGAGCGGAGACGGACGCGGGCGCGGATGCGGGTCCAGGTGCGGAGGCGGACGCGGGCGCGGAGGCGGACGCGGGCGCGGAGGCGGACGCGAGCGCGGGTGCGGGTTCGGATGCGGGGGTGGGTGCGGGGGTGGATGTGGTGGCCTGCGCTTGATGGCTCATGTTGTCGTTCATGCCGCCAGTCAAGTCGGCGGGCGTGGGACGCTCCATGGTCCACCGGATCGGACGCATGCGCGACCGTCTCATCCTCCGTGGGCGGCCGGGCGGCCGGGCGGCGGGCTGCGGACGGAGGTCAGCGCAGGGCGCGGCAGTACAGCGCGTCCGGGGTCCGCCAGGAGCCCAGGCGACCGGTGTAGGCGACCCCGGCCAGGTACTCCCCGTCGGCGCACTGGCCCTTGTAGTGGCCGTGGGCGAAGTCGCCGCCCTTGGGGGCCGGACCCCGGTTGTCACCGCGGTCGAACCACACCGTGCGGCCGTTCCCGCCGAGCCGGCCCGGGGCTGCTTCGAAACAGAGGGCGGAGGAGACGGCCGCGCCGCGCACCGCGTACCCCGCCATGAAGTACCCGTCGGGGCACTGCAGCTTGGTGTAGCCGCCGGCCCAGTCGCCGCCCGCTTCCACGTACCGCTCGTCGACGACGACGCGGTGTCCGCCGCCCCTCGCGGCGAGGTCCCCGGCGGTCACGTCCGAGCACAGGCCGCGGCGGCCCGTGTGGCCCAGGCCGAGCAGCCGCTGTCCGTCCGGGCAGACGGCCTTGCGCGCACCGGGGTCGAAGTCGGGCCGTGCCCGCATCCGGCGGGACTGGACGAAGTCCCCGTGGTCGGGGCTGAGCATGGACCAGTCGGCGGCCGGGGGCACCGGGCCGGTTCGGCCCTCGGCCCGCACCAGGCGGTTCCAGGCGGCGGCCCGCCAGTCGTCTCCGTCGTACACGCCCATGCGCTGGCCGGCCGCGTCCCAGTGCAGCAGGGCCCAGCCGTTGCCCCGGCGGTTGTCGTGCCGGCCGACCAGGGGCCAGTACGCGAAGTCGGCGTCGCCGCGGATCAGGTGGTCGACGAAGTTCTCGAACCAGGCGCGGGGTGCGGCGGCGGTCTCCTCGCGGCCCCCGACGCCGAACTCACTGATCCAGACGGGGGCGGTGAAGTGCCGGTCGGTCTCGGCGGCGACGAACAGGGCCTGCCGGTTCACGACGTCGGCCAGTTCGGCCGGGGTCAGGTCCTGGTAGCGGGGGTCGCTGGTCTCGCCCAGGCCGGTGGCGCCGGTGTGGCGGGGGCCGGTGTAGCCGTAGAAGTGGGCCGAGTAGACCAGTTTTCCGGAGTCGACGAGGGTGTGGGAGAGGTGGCGGGCCGGTTCCAGGGTGGGCCGTTCGTGCGGGAGGCCGTCGACGGGGAGGCCGGTCCAGTTGATGCCCTCGACCACGATCAGCAGGTCGGGGTCGGCCTCGGTGAGGATGCGGTCGGCGACGCGCTGCGAGGCGGCGAACCAGTCGTGCCGGTCGCCGAGCCCCCAGTTCGGGTCGTCCCAGACGGAGCGGCGCACCTCGTTGTACAGGTCGGCGCCCACCACGCGGTCGTTGTCCCGGTACCGGCGGGTCATGAACAGCCAGTCGTCCTCCCACTGCTCGGTGGTGACGCTCGCGTTCCAGCGTTCGTTGCCGTCGACGCCGCAGCACCAACGGGTGGTGTTGGTGTGGTTGTTGAGGATCACCGCGAGCCCGGCGGCGGTCAGTTCGCGCACCACCGTGTCGTACACCTGGAGCGGGGTCCGGCCGCGCAGGGAGGGATTGGCGGCGACGGCGTCGTCGGTGACGGGCACGCTGTCGTGGACCATCTCGTTGGAGAAGGGCAGCCGGACGCTGTTGATCCCGATCTCCCGGAAGCCCGCGATGATCTCGGCGATCGGGGCGCGGTCCAGGCCGAGGGGGATGCGGCCCGCGTTCTCGCCCGCGTGGTGGTTGGCGTCGTCGTCCCGGCTGCCGGAGCCGGTCCAGGTGCCGCTGGCACCGTGCCAGTTCCCGGAGCGGAGCTTGAAGCGGTTGCCGTCGGCGTCCACGATCCAGCGGCCTCGCGTGCTGAGCGGCGGGGTCCAGCCGGCCTCGGCGTCGGTGACCGCGCGCGGTGCGGAGGACGACGCGGCGGCGACCGTGTCGGGGGCCGGGGGCGGCGCGGCGGTCACGTCCCGGGGTTCCGGCACCGCCGCCGACGCGGTGGCCGGGGACAGGGGCGCCGCGAGGAGGGCCGCGGCGAGTGAGGCCCTGACGAGAAGTCCGCGCACGGTGACCGCCCTCGCTGCCGGATGCGACGGCACCGGGAGCCCGATGCCATCGTTGTCATGGATCCGTCATGATGGCGGGCGGGCCGACAGAGGTCCAGACATCCGCACGGCGAACCGGCCCCGTCAGCCGCCGTTCGTCCGGTTCCCACCCCTGGCGCCGCAGCACCGCCGCCCCGTCCGCCGCCCGGTAGCGCTCGCCCTTCAGCACCCTCCCGTCGAAGCGGCGCACGACCCGGCCGCGCCCGCGCACCACCGTGAGCCTCCGGTCCCGTGCGTCCCGCCCCGGTCGGCGAGGCCGGTCGCCCGGCACCGCCCTGGTCAGCGGGGCCGGTCGGCTGGCAGGATCGCCGCATGCTCCACGCGCTGTCCCGGATCGGCAGGCGCCGGGCCCTGCGGGGCGCGGTCGCCGCCCTCCTCGTGCTCGGACTGCTGCTGTGGTGGCAGAAGCCCTGGGCCGAGGAGCCGCCCGGCGGCACCGTGACCATGAGCACGGGCACCCGCGCCGGCGTCTACCAGAAGTACGGCGAGTTGCTGCGTACCGCGCTCGGCAGGAACCTCCCGGACCTCGACATCCGCCTGCAGACCAGTGACGGCTCGCAGGAGAACCTCCGGCGGGTCGCGACCGGCCGTGCCGACTACGCGATCGCCGCCGCCGACGCGGTGGAGACGTACCGGCTGCGCGGCGGACCGGGCGCGGACCGGCTGCGCGGGGTGGCCCGCCTCTACGACGACTACGTGCAGCTGGTGGTCTCCCCCGACTCGGACATCCGCACCGTCTCCGACCTGCGCGGCAAGCGGGTCGCCATAGGGCCGCCCAAGTCCGGTGTCCGGCTCATCGCCAACCGCGTCCTGGAGGCGGCCGGCATCGACCCGGAGTCCGACATCCGGCCGTCGTCCGAGGGCATCGACATCGGGCCGGAACGCCTCGGGCGCGACCTGGACGCCTTCTTCTGGTCGGGCGGCCTGCCCACCGACGGCCTGAAGGACCTGGCCGAGGACTCGGCGCTGCGCTTCGTGCCGATCGAGACGAGCCTGGTCACGGAACTGCACCGCAAGGGCGGTGCCACCCGCCACTACCGGGCCACCAACATGCCCGAGTCCGCCTATCCCGGCAGCCAGTACGGTGCCCCGGTCCCGACCATGGCCGTCTCCAACCTGCTGATCACCCGTACCGACGTGGATCCGCGGATCACCGAGTGGCTGACCCGCATCGTCCTCCAGAGCCGGGACAACATCGGCGCGGACGTGCACTCGGCCCAGCTGGTCGACGTGCGGACCGCCATCTACACCGACCCCCTCCGGCTGCACGAGGGCGCCCGCCGCTACTACCGGTCCGTCAAGCCCTGAGGCGGGTCCTGCCCGGCATCGGACCCGTCCCGCGGCACGGTCACCGTGACGCGCAGCCCGTGCGGGGTGTGGTGGCCGTACGTGATCGAGCCGCCGGACGCCGTGAGCAGGGCGCGTGAGATGGACAGGCCGAGACCGGAGCCGTTGACGTTCTGGTGCCGGCCGCTGCGCCAGAACCGGTCGCCGACCCGGGTCAGCTCCTCGTCGGTCAGCCCGGGCCCGGAGTCGGTGACGACGACGGAGGAGGTGTCCCGGCCGGAGGTGACGGACACCTCGACGGCTCCGTCCGCCGGCGTGAACTTCACGGCGTTGTCGATCACCGCGTCCAGGGCGCTGGAGAGCGCGACCGGGTCCGCCCACGCGGTGGTCGGCGGGCAGGTGCCGACCAGGCGCACCCCCTTCGCCTCGGCGGTCGGCGCCCAGGCGGCCACCCGTTCGGCGGCCAGCGCGCCGACGTCGGTGACCTGCAGCTGGGGCTCGCTGTGCTCGGCCAGTGCCAGCCCGAGCAGGTCGTCCAGGACCTGGGCCAGCCGCTTGCCCTCGGCCTGCACCGAGGCGATCTCCTCGTTGCCCTCCGGCAGCTCCAGGGCCAGCAGCTCGATGCGCAGCAGCAGGGCGGAGAGGGGGTTGCGCAGCTGGTGGGAGGCGTCCGCGACGAAGGCGCGCTGCTGCTCCAGCACGTTCTCCACGTGGTCCGCCATCTCGTTGAACGACCGGGCCAGCCGCCGCAGCTCCGGCGGCCCGCCGGCCACCGCCACGCGGGACTTCAGCCGCCCGGTGGCGATGTCGTGCGTGGTGGCGTCCAGGACCCGGACCGGCCGCAGCACCCAGCCGGTCAGCCGCAGGGCGGCGCCGACGGCCAGCAGCATCGCCGCCGCCTCGCCCGCCGCGATCAGCAGCCAGCCCTGCAGGATGCGGGAGCGCATCTGCCCGGTGGGCGAGTCGGTGACCACCACCGCGGCCACGTCACCGTCCCGGATCACCGGCGAGGCCACCACCAGGGTGCGCCGCTGCCAGGGCCACACCTGCTCGGGGTCGTGGCTGCGGCGGCTGAGCAGCGCCTCCTGGAAGGCGTCGCGGACCTCGCCCGTGCGGGGCAGGAACCAGTCGGCCGGCGCGTGCGCCATGGGTGAGTCGTTGAGGTAGAAGACCCCGGCCTTGATGCCGTAGACCTCGTAGTAGCTGCGCAGCTCCCGGCCGAGGGTCTCCTGGCGCTCGTTGACGTCCCCCGCGACCGGGTCGGTGGGCTCGGTGACGAACTGGGCCAGCGCCGCGAACCGCGCCGTGTCGTCGATCCGGTCCACGATGACCTTCTGCTGCTGCGCACCGGCCAGGCTCACGGCGAGCGGCACGCCCAGGGCCAGCAGGACCGCCGCCATCAGGACGATGAGCAGCGGGAGCAGACGCGTGTGCACCCGGCCCCGCTACGGCGCGGGCGCGACGAGCCGGTACCCGACGCCGCGCACGGTCTCGATGAGGGCCGGCATCCGCAGCTTCGAGCGCAGCGAGGCCACGTGCACCTCCAGGGTGCGTCCGGTGCCCTCCCAGGAGGTGCGCCACACCTCGCTGATGATCTGCTCCCGGCGGAAGACGACACCGGGCCGCTGGGCGAGCAGGGCCAGCAGGTCGAACTCCTTGCGGGTCAGCTGCACCACCGCGCCGTTCACGGTGACCTGGCGGGTGGGCAGCTCGATACGGACCGGCCCCAGGCGCAGCTCGCTCTCGCTCCCGCCGGGGACCTCCTCCTGGACGGACCGCCGGCTGACGGCGTGGATGCGCGCCAGCAGCTCGCCCGTGTCGTACGGCTTGACCACGTAGTCGTCGGCGCCGAGGTTCAGGCCGTGGATGCGGGAGCGCACGTCGGAGCGGGCGGTCACCATGATCACCGGCGTGCTCGTGCGCTTACGGATCCGGCCGCAGACCTCGTAGCCGTCCTGGTCCGGCAGCCCCAGGTCGAGCAGGACGACGCCGAAGCCCTCGGCCTCGGGGACGAGCGCCTGGAGTGCCTCCTCGCCGCTGCGCGCGTGAGTGACGTCGAAACCGTGCCGCGCCAGCACCGCGGACAGGGCGGCGGCGACATGGTTGTCGTCCTCGACGAGCAGCAGTCTCATCCGGTCCCCTCTCGGTTCATCCGCCGTACGATCGATGCGTGTAGAAGTACGGGTGCACGCGCGTTGTGCACCTTGCAGTCACGCCGATGCATGAGGACGGCGTCAAGAGCGTTCCGGTTGCGCTTGGGTACCGTTACACGCACGAAATCACCCCTGCTCACAAGTGCTACGACAGGTGTCCGATTGCTATCGGATCGTGATGCTCAGATTCCCCTCAGATGTAATGACGCAGGTCTGAACGATTACTACTGTCCTCCGAAACCGAGGAGGACGGAGCCTGAGAGCGATGACCGAAGTATCGGTGGCCAAGGAAGATGTGGCCGCGACCGGCGACCTGGTCGTCCTGAAGAGCGTCAACAAGCACTTCGGCGCGTTGCACGTACTCCAGGACATCGACCTGACGATCGCCCGAGGTGAAGTCGTCGTGGTCATCGGGCCCTCCGGGTCCGGGAAGTCCACCCTGTGCCGCACCATCAACCGTCTCGAGACGATCGACTCCGGGTCGATCACGATCGACGGCAAGCCCGTGCCGGCCGAGGGCAAGGAGCTCGCCAGGCTGCGCGCCGACGTGGGCATGGTCTTCCAGTCCTTCAACCTCTTCGCGCACAAGACCGTGCTCGAGAACGTGACGCTGGGACAGGTCAAGGTCCGCAAGGCGGACAAGAAGAAGGCCGAGGAGCGGGCGCGCGCCCTGCTCGACCGGGTGGGCGTCGGCGCCCAGGCGGAGAAGTACCCGGCGCAGCTCTCCGGCGGTCAGCAGCAGCGCGTCGCCATCGCGCGCGCCCTGGCCATGGAACCCAAGGTGATGCTCTTCGACGAGCCGACCTCGGCGCTCGACCCGGAGATGATCAACGAGGTGCTGGAGGTCATGCAGCAGCTCGCCCGGGACGGCATGACCATGATCGTCGTGACCCACGAGATGGGCTTCGCCCGTTCGGCCGCCAACCGCGTGGTCTTCATGGCCGACGGTCGCATCGTCGAACAGGCTACGCCGGACCAGTTCTTCAGCAATCCGCGCAGCGACCGCGCCAAGGACTTCCTGTCGAAGATCCTGCACCACTGACGGCGCGCTCCGCGCCCCGACGACTTGCGTCACCGGCCACACCGACCGGACCGCATCACTTCACCAGCCAAAGGATGTGCACCATGAAGCTCCGCAAGGTCACCGCCGCCTCGGCCGTCGTCTTCGCCCTCGCCCTGACCGCCACCGCGTGCGGCGGCGACGACGGCGGCGACAGCGGTTCGTCGTCCTCCGGGGGCGGCGGCGAGAAGATCAAGATCGGCATCAAGTACGACCAGCCCGGTCTGGGCCTGAAGGAGCCGGACGGTTCCTTCTCCGGCTTCGACGTGGACGTCGCCACCTACGTCGCCAAGGAGCTCGGCTACGAGCCCGACCAGATCGAGTGGGTCGAGACCAAGAGCGCCGACCGGGAGAACGCCCTCTCCCGCGGCGACGTGAAGCTGATCGCGGCGACGTACTCGATCACCGACGAGCGCAAGGAGAAGGTCGACTTCGCGGGTCCGTACCTGCTGGCCCACCAGGACCTGCTGATCAAGTCCGACTCGGACATCTCCGAGGCCACGGACCTGAACGACAAGAAGCTCTGCTCGGTCACCGGCTCCACTTCGGCGCAGAACGTCAAGAAGGACTTCGCCCCGAAGGCCCAGCTGAGCAACCGCGGTGGTTACTCCGAGTGCCTGTCCGCCCTGCAGAACGGGCAGGTGGACGCGCTGACCACCGACGACTCGATCCTCGCCGGCTACGCCGCGCAGGAGCAGTACAAGGGCAAGTTCAAGCTGGCCGGCCTGAAGCTCAGCAACGAGAACTACGGCGTCGGTGTCAAGAAGGGCGACACCGAGACCGTGGACAAGGTCAACAAGGCGCTGGAGAAGATGGTCTCCGACGGTTCGTGGCAGGAGGCCGTCGAGAAGAACTTCGGCCCCGCGAACTACAAGAACGAGGACGCGCCGAAGATCGGCGAGATCGTCCAGTAACGCGGGACTCCGCCGACGCAGGCTCCCCGCGCCCTCCGCGGGGAGCCGCGAACGTGCCGCCGCCCCCCACCTGGCCGGCGGCGGCACGTCACGTCCGCCACGTACGTCACACACCCGGAAGCGCGGGAGATCGTGTTCGACTTTCTTTCAAACTATGACGACCCGTCCCTACTGGGCGCCTTCTGGGTCACGGTGCAGCTCACCGTCTTCTCGGCCATCGGATCGCTGGTGTGGGGCACCCTGCTCGCAGCCATGCGGGTCAGCCCGGTCCCCCTCATGCGCGGCTTCGCCACCGTGTACGTGAACGTCGTCCGTAACATCCCGCTGACGGTCATCATCGTCTTCACCTCGCTCGGCCTCGCCGACATCTTCGGCCTGGCGATGGGCGCACCGGACAACTTCGAGCTCAAGTACTTCCGGCTGGCCGTCCTCGGACTCGTCGCCTACACGGCGGCGTTCGTGTGCGAGGCGATCCGCTCGGGCATCAACACCGTGCCCGTGGGGCAGGCGGAGGCCGCCCGCGCGCTCGGGCTGAACTTCAGCCAGGTGCTGCGGCTCGTCGTGCTGCCGCAGGCCTTCCGCTCGGTCATCGGCCCGCTGGCCAACGTGCTGATCGCCCTGACCAAGAACACGACCGTCGCGGCCACGATCGGTGTGGCGGAAGCCGCGCTCCTGATGAAGGAGATGATCGAGAACGAGGCTCAGACGCTCCTCATCGGCGCGGTGTTCGCCTTCGGCTTCGTGGTGCTGACCCTGCCCACCGGCCTGTTCCTCAACTGGCTCAGCAAGCGCCTGGCGGTGAAGCGATGACCTCCGTCCTCTACGACGCCCCCGGCCCGCGGGCCAAGCGGCGCAACGTGATCCTCTCCGTGGTCTTCTTCGTCCTCCTGGCACTGCTGCTGTGGTGGGTGTGGCAGGTCATGGACGACAAGGGACAGCTGGAATGGTCCCTGTGGAAGCCGTTCACGGAGGCCAACGCCTGGACGACCTACCTGCTGCCCGGCCTGGCCGACACCCTGAAGGCCGCGGCCCTGTCCATGGTCATCGCCCTCCCCCTGGGTGCCGTCCTGGGCATCGCGAGGCTGTCGGACCACCGGTGGGTCCGCGGGCCGGCCGCCGTGGTGGTGGAGTTCTTCCGCGCCATCCCGGTACTGCTCCTGATGTTGTTCGCGAACGAGTTCTTCGCGCGGTCCACGGACGTCAGCAGCGCCGACCGCCCGCTGTACGCGGTCGTCACGGGTCTGGTGCTCTACAACGCCTCCGTCCTCGCCGAGATCGTCCGCGCGGGCATCCTCTCGCTGCCGAAGGGCCAGGCGGAGGCCGGCTACGCGATCGGTCTGCGCAAGAGCCAGACGATGAAGAGCATCCTGCTGCCCCAGGCCGTCACCGCGATGCTGCCGGCCATCGTCAGCCAGCTCGTCGTGATCGTGAAGGACACCGCGCTCGGTGGTGTGATGCTCGGCTTCACCGAGCTGCTGAACTCGCGCGGCACGCTGGCGGCGAACTACGCCAACGTCGTCCCCAGCTTCATCGTCGTGGCGATCATCTTCATCGTGCTCAACTTCATCCTCACCTCCTTCGCCTCCTGGCTGGAGAACAAGCTCCGCAGCAGCAAGCGCAGCACGGGCGCCGTGCTGGGAGCCGAGGACGTCGCCGACCTCAACGCGGGAGAGGTCGGGGCGAACCCCGACGGCGCCGCGGGAGGCAAGACGCTCTGACGCCCTCCGCGGACGGAAGAGGACCGTGGCCCACCGGTGACCGGTGGGCCACGGTCGTGTCCGGGTACACGCCCGTACCGAGCAGTCCATTGGTGTGACACGCTCCGGCGACCTTCATGATCGCCACCCGCTGCGGTCACTTGACGCAAGCACCGGCAATGGGTTGCATACGTTGTGTGATCGTGCACCCTGCTCCATTTTCCTGTTCATTCCTGTCCCCCGGGACGTCACTTCGAGCAGGGGACGCAGCGCCGTGGACCCGGTGATCATCGTCGGAGCGGGGCCCGTCGGGCTCACGCTCGCCCTGGCGCTGGCGCGTCAGGAAGTGCCCTGCGTGGTCCTCGACGAAGGACCGGGCAAGGACGAGCCACGCCCCGCGCGCACCGTCGTGCTGCGGGAGGACACCGCGGCCCTCCTGGAGAGACTGACCGGCGTCACCCTCGACGAGTACGGCGCGCGTTGGGCCGGATGGCGGTCGATGCGACGCAAGCAGGTGATGCGCGAGGTCCTCTTCGAGGACACCGGTGAGCCCACCCCCCTGCACATCGCCCAGCACGAGCTGACGCACGCCCTGCGGGCGGCCCTGGCCGGCGAACGGCTGGTTGAGATCGCGGTGAACAGCCGCCTGGACTCGCTGGAGCAGGAACCTTCAGGCATCACCGCCCACACCCGCGGACCGGCGGGCACCTGGTGGCGCGGCAGCTATCTCGTCGGCTGCGACGGCCCCCGCTCGACCGTGCGCAAACTGCAGGACATCCGCTTCCCGGGCCGTACGGCGGTGGAGCGGCACGCCGTGGCGGCCCTGCGGGCCGACCTGCCCTGGGACGACGTGGCCCTGCTGCACCGTCAGCCGCCGTGGCGCACCGGCGGACCCTCCGCCGGGGAGATCACCGCGCGACCGCTGCCGGAGGGGACCTGGCGGCTGGACTGGCTGCTCCCACCCGGCAAGGACCTGGTCACACCGGACGTGCTCCTGACGCTCGTCCGGGAGACCCTGGCGGGCTGGACCGGCGGCCCGACCCCGCCGTACGACCTGCTCGACACCGGCGTGCATACCGTCCACCACCGGCTGGCCCGGCGCTGGCGCGCGGACCGCGTGTTCCTGGCCGGGGACGCCGCCCATCTCCTCGGCGCGCTCGGCACGCACGGCCTGGACGAGGGACTGCGCGACGCCGACAACCTGGCCTGGAAGCTGGCCCTGGCCTGGCATCACGGTCCGCACGAGGCGCTGCTGAACAGCTACCAGACCGAGCGGCGGGCCCTCGTCGCCGCCCGGTTGCGGGCGGCCGACCAGACGCTGCCGCTGCTGCGCGGCGGCGGCGGACTGCGGTCCCGGCTGCCCGTGCCCGGCCGCGGGCACGACGCACTGCTGATGGACGGTCACCTGGGACAGGGCCCGGTCGGCGCCCCGGGGGCGTACGACGCCTCGCCGCTGACGCCCCAGGGCCTGGAGGGTGCCGTGCCGGTCGGTACGGCACCCGGTGCGCCGGTCGCGGACGTCGTCGTGACGGCGGAGGACGGCACCTTCGTCCCCCTGCGGAACCGGCTCGGGCGGGGCGCCCTGCTGGTGGTGCTGATCGCCCCCGGTACGGGTGTCTGGGCGCGGCGGCACTGGGTCTCCGCCGGCATCATGCCGCGGCTCGCGGCGGCCGTGGCGGCGTTGCCACGTCCGGCGGAACTGCTGGTGGCCGAGGAGTACCCGGGGGCGGCCGCGCACACCGTGCTCCTGATCCGGCCGGACGGGCACCTGGTCACGGCGCTGAACGGGGTCCGGCCGGCGGACCTCCGCGCGGCGGCCGAGACGGTGCTCGGCGGTCCGGCGAACCCGGACGCGGGCTCCGGAGCGGGGGCCGGCACGGAGAGCGAGGCGGAAGCGGAGGCGGAGACCGTCTCGCCCTGACGTGCGGCGGCGCACTCGGAGCGGCGTGCACCTGCCGGCGGCGCCGTACGAGAGGGCGCGCACCTGTCGGCGGCGTACGAGAGGGGCGCGCGCTCCCGGCTCTTCTCCGGGTCGGCACCCCTTGCCGTTACGCGAAGGCCGGGGACGGGTCGTCGGTTTCCCAGTCCTCCCTCCTCCTGGCGCGGGGGCCGGTACGCCCTGGCTGCCCGGGACTCCGAAGCCCCGCTATCCCTGCCCGGCGCGCCCGTTCTCCCTGCCCGGCGTGCCCCGGTGGCACGGCCACGCGGGTGGGGCCGACCTGCCGTCAGAGGCACCGGTACGGATGTCACCTGCCGGTCGTGAGTTGAACGTGCGGCCCGTGCCGTGGTGTACTCCCGCCGTGACCGACACCTGCGTGCGCCTCTGGCGGAGGGTCCACATGGACCTCGTCCGCTACGCGGGCTGCGTGTGTCGCCCGTCCTGTTGATTCGCGTTTCCCCTTTTCCCCGTGCCGGCCGTCGCCCCGTGCGTCGACGGTCCCGCGCGCCCCGCGAACCTCCCTCAGGACGGTACCCATGTCTTCCTCCGCGCCCGCGTCTTCCTCCCCGCCCGCGTCTTCCTCCGCAGCCGCGCCCGCCTCCCCGCCCGTACCCCCCACCCCGGCCGGGTCTTCCTCCTCCCCCACCTCTCCCCCTTCCTCCGCCGGGCCATCCTCCTCCGCTGCTCCGTCCTCCCCCGCCGCGGTTTCCCTCTCCCCCGGCGCCTCTCCCACCCCGCCCGCACGCCCCGTTCCCCCGGCCCCCTCGCAGGCGGACCTCCTGGCGTACGTACGGCGCGTCGCCGCCGACAGCGAGCTGATCGCCGCCCTTCCCCTCGACCCCGACGGCCGCACCTGGGTGCGGCTCGACGGCCCGGGCGGCAGCGAGGCGTGGCTGATCGGCTGGCCGCCGGGCAGCGGCACCGGATGGCACGACCACGCCGACTCGATCGGCGCCTTCATGACCGCCTCGGGTGAGTTGACGGAGCACTCGCTCGCCGCCCGACTGCCCACCGACGGCTGGCGGACGCTCGAACTGTCCGACGGCGTGGACCGGGAACGCCTCCTGCCGGCCGGGCGGGGCCGCGCCTTCGGGCAGCACCACGTCCACGAGGTGCTCAACGCGTCCCCGGACCGGCACGCGGTGTCCGTGCACGCCTATGACCCACCCCTCCCCCGGATCCGGCGCTACAGCCGCAGTGGCCCGGTGCTGCGTCTGGAGCAGGTGGAGCGCCCGGAGGACTGGCAGTGAGCCGCGGCGACGCCGGGGCCGGCGAGCCCCCGACCGGGCTGCCCGGAGGCCAGGGCACACCCATCGGGATCGACGACCTTCTGGAACGGGTACGGGCCGGCTACGTGCGCGTCGGCCCGCACCCGGCCGCCGAGTCCGCCCGCACCGGCGAGGCCCTGCTGGTGGACATCCGGTACGCCGCCCTCCGGCAACGCGACGGGCTGATTCCCGGCGCCGTGCTCGTCGAGCGCAACGAGCTGGAGTGGCGGCTGGACCCGCAGGGCAGCCACCGCCTGCCCGAAGCGACGGGGCACGACCTACGCGTGATCCTGGTCTGCAACGAGGGTTACGCCTCCAGCCTCGCGGCGGAGTCACTGCACCGGCTGGGGCTGCACCGGGCCACCGATCTGGTCGGCGGCTTCCAGGCATGGCGGGCGGCGGGCCTGCCGGTGGTGGCTCCGGGCGGTTAGTGCGCACGCCGTCGGCTGCGGGTGCACCCCGGGCGGGCCCGGCCGTCGGCTACGGCGCCCGGCCCGGTCGCCGCTCTCCGCCGCGTCCACGCCCCGCCGGAGCAGTGCCGTGGCAGCGCGCCGGGGGACCGGGGGGCACGGCGGCCGCACGGCTGGGCGGGCACCGGAAGAGACGGACCGGCGGACCGGTGTCGCCCCGGACCGGCTTGAGGTGGCCGTACCCGTGGCCTCAGTCGGTGGCGTCCCCGAGGAAGTCCGTGTCCTCGCCCTCCTCCTCCAGCGCCTGCCGGACCACCCGCAGGGCGAGGCCCTCGGGGTAGCCCTTGCGGGCGAGCATGCCGGCGAGGCGGCGTATCCGCTTGTCGCGGTCCAGCCCACGGGTGGCGCGCAGCTTCCGAGCGACCAGCTCGCGGGCGGTGGTCTCCTCCTGCTCGGAGTCGAGCTGGGAGACGGCGGCGTCGATCAGCGTCGGATCGACGCCCTTGGTGCGCAGTTCCCGCGCGAGTGCGCGGCGGGCCAGGCCGCGTCCGTGGTGACGGGACTCCACCCAGGCGTCGGCGAAGGCACTGTCGTTGATCAGCCCGACCTCCTCGAACCGGGACAGCACTTCCTCGGCGGCCTCGTCCGGGATCTCCCGCTTGCGGAGGGCGTCGGCGAGCTGCTTCCGGGTACGCGGGGTCCCGGTGAGCAGGCGCAGGCAGATGGCCCTGGCCCGCTCGACCGGGTCCCGCGGAGGCTCCTCCCGCTCGGCCCTCGACGAGGAGGAGATGCCCCCGTCCTCCGCGGCCGCGTCGCCGAAGGTCCGGCGTCTGCGGCCGCGTCCACCGCCCGGCCCGCCGTCACGCGGGCCGCCCCCCCGTCGGCCGCGCGCCCGGCGCCGCCCGCCCCCTTCGGCGTCGCCGTGCGCGGACGGCCCGTCCGGCCTGTCCCAGTCGGCCTGCTCCGCGTCCGACTCGGTTCCCCGCGCAGGGGCACCGAGGGACCGGCCCCTGTGTTGCAGGCCCTCGTCCGGGACCGGACCGTCGCCGCCTCGTCCTCCCCCCGCGGGGGTTTCGGAGGCGGCGATGTCGTACTCGGCCCAGTCGGTCCGCCGGGTCACGGGTCAGCTCTTGGCCGCGGCGGCCTTGGACTTGGCCGCCTTGGCCGTGGGAGCGGGCACGGCGGCGGGTGCGGCCGGAGCCGCGGCTTCGGCGGCGTCCGTGCCGGCCTCGGCGGCAGGCTCCTCGGGCCGCACGCCGACGCCCAGCTTCTCCTTGATCTTCCGCTCGATCTCGTTGGCGAGGTCGGGGTTGTCCTTGAGGAAGTTGCGGGCGTTCTCCTTGCCCTGGCCCAGCTGGTCGCCCTCGTAGGTGTACCAGGCACCGGCCTTGCGGACGAAGCCGTGCTCCACGCCCATGTCGATCAGACCGCCCTCGCGGCTGATGCCCTGCCCGTAGAGGATGTCGAACTCGGCCTGCTTGAAGGGCGGCGCCACCTTGTTCTTGACGACCTTGCAGCGGGTCCGGTTGCCGACCGCCTCGGTGCCGTCCTTGAGCGTCTCGATCCGGCGGATGTCGATCCGCACGGAGGCGTAGAACTTCAGGGCGCGGCCACCGGTCGTGGTCTCGGGGGACCCGAACATCACGCCGATCTTCTCGCGGAGCTGGTTGATGAAGATCGCGGTGGTCTTGGACTGGTTGAGCGCGCTGGTGATCTTGCGCAGCGCCTGGCTCATCAGGCGGGCCTGGAGACCCACGTGGCTGTCGCCCATCTCGCCCTCGATCTCCGCCCGCGGGACGAGCGCGGCGACGGAGTCGATGACGATGAGGTCGAGGGCGCCCGAGCGGACCAGCATGTCCACGATTTCCAGCGCCTGCTCGCCGTTGTCCGGCTGCGACAGGATCAGGTTGTCGATGTCGACGCCGAGCTTCTTGGCGTACTCGGGGTCGAGGGCGTGCTCGGCGTCCACGAAGGCGACCTGGCCGCCGGCCTTCTGCGCGTTGGCCACCGCGTGCAGGGTCAGGGTCGTCTTGCCGGAGGACTCCGGTCCGTAGATCTCCACCACGCGGCCGCGCGGCAGGCCACCGACGCCGAGGGCGACGTCGAGCGCGGTCGACCCGGTCGGGATGACCTCGATGGGCTCCTTCGTCCGGTCGCCCATGCGCATGACCGCGCCCTTGCCGAATTGCCGTTCGATCTGTGCGAGAGCGGCGTCGAGCGCCTTCTCGCGGTCGGTTCCTGCCATGGGTTCCACCCGATTTGCTTGAGTCGATCGCTTCACGTCAAAGACGCTAGCGCCTGCCACTGACAATGCGCCCCGACGCACGTCCCGCCTGTGGACAACCGGGGTGCATATCCGTCCGAATCGGATCAGAACACCCGCCGTCGAGCCCCACCGGCACCCCCATAAGAATAGATGTTCGATTTCGGTGTCAAGCGCACCCGGGTCGTGTCGCGGAGCGGTGTTCACGCGTGTTCACGCCCCTCACAGCCCTCGCCCAGCTGCCGCAGAGCCCGTCGCGGGCGGCGGACGCGGACCCGTCGAAGCGGCCGGCGCGCCGCGGGAAGGCGACACGGAGGGCCGCCGCGGGCGCCCCAGGACCTGGCGCCCCGGGACCGGGCACCGCGCCCGCCCCACAGCACACGCCGGCGCGGACTCCCGCCCCTGCGCCCCGATCCGGCGTCAGGCTCAGCACTCAAGCCCGCAGGCTGCAGCCTGCAGCCGCAATGCGCAGCCCGCCCGCTGCTCAAGCCCGCAGCGCCGCCCGTCGTCCCGGCCCTGCCCTGCCCGGCCGCGCTAGCCGGGCCGCGCAGGCCCGACCGCGCAAGCCCGGCCGCTCAGGCATCCGGCGAGGACGACCCGTCGCGGTCGTCCTCGCCGGGGAGTGCGGCCCCCGGGCGGCGTCTCCACAGCCGTCCGACACCGCGGACGACCCCGCGTCCGGCGTCCGCCCCCCGGTGACCGTGCACGCGCGGGTCGTCGGTGACGTCGTACCGCTTCACGTACGCGCCCAGGAACGCCTGGAGCGTGGCGATGGCGGGGATGGCGATCAGGGCCCCGACGGCACCCAGCAGGGAGGTCCCCACGATGACGGAGCCGAAGGCGACCGCCGGGTGGATGTCGACCGTCTTCGAGGTCAGCTTGGGCTGCAGCACGTAGTTCTCGAACTGCTGGTAGATCACCACGAAGATCAGCACCCAGAGCGTGTACCAGGGGTTGACCGTGAAGGCGATCAGCATGGGCAGGGCGCCCGCGAGGTAGGTGCCGATGGTCGGGATGAACTGCGACACCAGGCCCACCCACACCGCCAGCACCGGCGCGTAGGGCACCTCGAGGAACTCCAGCAGTATGTAGTGCGCGCCCCCCGAGATCAGGGCCATGAGACCGCGCGAGTAGAGGTAGCCGCCGGTCTTGTTGACGGCGATCTCCCAGGCGCGCAGCACCTCGGCCTGCCGGGCGGGCGGCAGGACGGAGCAGATGGTGCGGCGCAGGCGGGGCCCATCGGCGGCGAAGTAGAACGAGAACAGCGCGATGGTCAGCAGCTGGAACAGCCCGCCGAGCACCTGCGCGGAGACGTCGAGGACACCGGTGGCGCTGTTCTGCACGTAGTTGCGCAGCCAGTCGGACCGCAGCAGCCCCTCCTGGATGTCCACGCGCCGCAGTTCGGTGTGGAAGTGGCCGTTGATCCAGTTGATCACGGAGTCGAGGTACTCCGGGAAGTCCTCGACGATCTTGATGATCTGTCCCGCGAGCATCGACCCGAGCAGGGTGACGAATCCCGCCGCCGCGACCAGCACGCCGAGGAACACCAGGAACGTCCCCAGGCCCCGGCGCACCCCGCGCCCCGCCATCCAGCTCACCGCCGGTTCGACGGCGAGCGCGAGGAAGAACGCGATGAGGATGTTGATCAGCAGGCCGGTCAGCTCGTGGAAGGCCCAGCTGCCCAGCTGGAACACGGCGATGAGGGCGAGCGCGAGCACCATGGCACGCGGCAGCCAGCGCGGCATGCCCGAGCCCGGCCGCCCGGCCACGGGGTCGGCCGGAGGGGGCCCGCCCGGAGGGTCGGCAGGGGTGGGTGCGCCGAGCGTCGGGGGGTGCGGGGCTGCCTGCCCGGCCTCGTCAGTGGGTGCCACGGATCAAGTTTCGCCCACCGTACCGACAGCCGTCTGCCGTCCTGCGGTCACTGTGACGATCAGCGCTTTTCCCGGGGGACGTCCATCACCGAGCAGACGACGTGCCAGACGTCCTTGGCGTCCCAGCCGGCCGCCAGTGCCTCGTGCACCGTGCGCCCGCCCAGCTCGGCCATGACGTGGTCGCGCGCGAAGGTGTCGGCGTAGCCCGCACCGAAGTGCTCCGCCATCCGCTGCCAGAAGACCGTCAACCGCATGCCACCAGTATCCCGCCTGCGGGGTGCCCCACGGCCGGGGCCACCGTCCGGAGCCGCTCCGCGCTCTACGGTCGGACCCATGGCCGACACGAGAGCTTCCGCAGCCCCGCCGTCCCCGGCACCCCCCATGTCCCGGACGCGCACCCCGCTCGCGCGGGCCGAGCGGTTCGTCTGGCTGACCGCCCGCGTGCTCGAACAGCGCCTGTTCGCCCACGACTTCCGGGGCGGGAGCGCCGACCCGGTGGAGACCGCCCTGGACGCCTACCGCAATCCCGACGGCGGCTACGGGCACGCCCTGGAGCCCGATCTGCGCGGTCCGGTCAGCCAGCCGCTGCACACCGCCCACGCCCTGCGCGTGCTGGACGCCGTGGACCGCTGCGGCGGCCGGCGCGCGGAGCAGGTGTGCCGCTACCTGACGTCGGTCTCCACCGCGGACGGTGCGCTCCCGGCCGTCCACCCCGTCCAGCGCAGCTACCCGACGGCACCCTTCGTGCCGGTGGTGGACGACCCGCCCAGCGAGCTGCTCGCCACCGGGCCGGTGGTGGGTCTGCTGCACCGCAACGAGGTGTGGCACGCCTGGCTGTTCCGCGCCACCGACTTCTGCTGGCACGCCGTCGAGAACCTGACGGAGTCCCACCCCTACGAGGTGCGGGCCGCCGTGTCCTTCCTGGACTCCGTCCCGGACCGTCCCCGCGCGCGGGCCGCGGCCGACCGGCTCGGCCGGCTGGTGCGCGGGCAGCGGCTCGCGGTGCTCGATCCGGACGACCGCGACAGCTGCCCGGTCGCTCCCGGCTACGCCCCCGGGGAGCACCACTTCCCGCACGACTACGCGCCCACCCCGCGCTCGCTCGCCCGGGCGTGGTTCACGGACGCGGAGATGGAGCGGTCGCTCGACTTCCTGGCGGCCGAACAGCAGGAGGACGGCGGCTGGCCGGTCCGGTGGCGCCCCTGGGCGCCGGCGCCCGCCCTGGAGTCCGGTCCCCTGGTGACGATCGACGCATTGCGCACCCTCCGGGCGTACGGGCGCTTCGTCGGCTGACGGGAGCCCTTGGGCACGCCCCGGAGTGTGCTCCGGGGCGCGTCGAGGCGCGGGAATCCGGGCCGCTCCCACCGAACCGACAGGACCTATAGGGCTGAGAGCCCCGACCGGACCGGTGGGGCCGCCGGGGCCCATGGGCCCCATGGAATCGATGGGTCTGACCCCCCGGCCTCCCCACAGCCCCCGCCCCCGAAGCCGCCCGAAGCCCCCAAGCCCCCAAAGCCCTGCCCACGCTCCCCGCGCCTCAGCCGCCCCCCACGGCCCGCACGCCCGCCGTCACCACGACGGCCGCCGCCACCACGACCAGGAAGGGAGCCCGCAGGACCAGGGCCACGGCCGCCGCGCCCAGCCCCGCCGCCCGCGCGTCCAGTACGAGGGCCTGCCCGTCGCCGAACGTCTGCTGGGCGGTGAGGGCGGCGAGCAGGGCGACCGGGACGAGTGCCGCGAGACGCCGCACGAGGGGCCGTTCGAGGACACCGGCCGGGACCATGAGACCGGCCAGCTTGACGGCGTAGCAGCCGAGGACGGTCACGCCGATGGCGATCCAGATGTTCAACGGTCCTCCTCCGACACCTCGTCCGGCGCACCGGCTCGCGGTGCGTCCGGCGCCCGGCGGTTCCGGGCGCCCAGGGCCCGGCCCCGCGCCCACAGCACGGCCGGCGCGGCGAGGGCGGCCACCAGGACCGGCACCCCGGCCGGCAGGACGGGCAGCAGACCCAGCCCCAGCAGGACGGCGAGCCCGGCCACCAGGCGTTCGGTGGTGGTGCGCAGCATCGGTGCGAGCAGCGCCAGGAACACCGCGGGGCCGGCCGCGTCCAGGCCCCACGCGGCGGTGTCGCCGATGGCCTCGGCACCGAGGGCGCCGAGCAGCGTGGTGAGGTTCCACAGCACGTACAGGCTCAGACCGGTCACCACGAAGCCCAGGCGGGCGCTGCGCCGGGTGGGCTGGGCGAGGGAGACGGCGGTCGTCTCGTCGATGACCCACTGGGCGGCGAACGGCCGCACCGCGCGCGGGAGGGCCAGCAGCTGGGACAGGCGCAGTCCGTAGAAGGCGTTGCGCACGCCCAGGAAGAACGCCCCGGCGGCGGCCGTGAACGGGCTGCCGCCCGCCGCGATGGCCCCCACCAGCGCGAACTGCGAGGCCCCGGTGAACACCAGCAGGCTCAGGACGCAGGTCTGGAGCAGGGTGAGCCCGCTGCCCGCCGAGGTCACGCCGAAGGCGAAGCCGGAGAGTCCGACCGCGACGCCGACGCCGAGGGCGTCCCGGACGACGGCGCTGTCGGGTTTCTCCTCCGCGGTGTCCGGAGGGTTCACTGCCACTGTCTGTTCTGCTGCCACACGCCGGACGGTAGGACGAGGCCGGGCGGTGCGTCTTGTACGTTCTTGCGCCCGCTTCGCAGCCCGGGCGTCCCGTTCCGTCCGGTCTGCTCGTTCCGTCCGGCCGGTTCGTTCCGTCCGGCGTTCAGCCGCTCGCGCTGGTAGGCGCCCGGCGGGACGCCGATCATGCGGCTGAAGTGCCGGTTCAGGTGCGGCTGGTCGGTGAAGCCGACCTCCACGGCGGCCTGGGAGGGCGCCGTCCCCGCGTCCAGCAGCCGCCGGGCGCGCCGCACCCGGGCGTCGGTGAGCCAGGTGTGCGGCGGCATGCCGTAGGCGTCCCGGAACGCCCGCAGCAGGGCGAACGGGCTGGTCCCGAGTTCGGCGGCCAGCCGCTGCAACGTCGGGGGCGCGGCCATCCGCTCCTCCAGCAGGGCCCGCGCGCGGGCCGCGGTCCGGGCGCCCGCGGTCCGCACCTCCCGGCGGGGGAGGTTGCCGCCGTTGCGCCGCAGCAGGCGGGTCACGACGACCTTCAGGAGGGTGTCGGCGGCGAGCGCGTTGCCCTCGTCGGTGGCCCGCAGCACCCGGTGGACCAGGCGCACCGTGTAGGGGTCGTCCAGGACCGGGGTCACGAAGCCGGGCGTGCCGCGCAGCGTGGTGGTCTCGGCGGCGATGGCGCCGACCACCTCGGGCGAGGGGTAGACGGCGCCGTACCGCCACCCCTCGGGGACGCCCGCACGGCCGGTGTGCGGGGTGTCCGGATTGACGAGGGCGAGGGACCCGGCACCGGCGTACTGGTCGCCGTCGCCGTGGTGGAAGACCTCCACGCCGTCGGCGATGGCGGCGATCACGAAGTGCTCGTGGGTGTGTCGGACGAACGTCTTGCGGATGTACCGGGCACGCAGCAGGTCGACACCGGGCAGTTCGTCGTACTGCCAGTGTCGTGCGCGCTCCCTGCCCGTTTCGGCCATACCGACATTGTCACGCCATCGCGGCCACGACCGCGCGGGCCCCCCGTGCCGTGGTCACGACCCCTCGGGCGCTCCGTCCAGGTCTGCGCCGTGCCCGCCGCGCGGGCGCGCAGCGTGCCGTCCGGGCAGCTCAGGGCCATTGTCGGTGCCCGGGTGCAGGATGGACGCATGGTCGGCTCTCCGCATCACGCCCTGGACGGCTTCTCCCCCGCGACCCGTGGCTGGTTCTCGGGGGCGTTCTCCGCGCCCACCGCGGCGCAGGCCGGGGCGTGGCGGGCCATCCACGAGGGGTCGGACGTGCTGGTCGTCGCCCCCACCGGCTCCGGCAAAACGCTGGCCGCGTTCCTCGCCGCCCTGGACCAGCTGGCGTCCACGCCGCCGCCCGCGGATCCCAGGAAGCGCTGCCGGGTGCTCTACGTCTCGCCGCTCAAGGCCCTGGCCGTCGACGTCGAGCGCAATCTGCGGAGCCCGCTGACCGGCATCCGGCAGGAGGCGGTGCGCCGCGGCATGCCCGAGCCCGAGGTGAAGGTCGGTATCCGTTCCGGTGACACCCCGCCCGCCGAGCGCCGCGCGCTGTCCACGCGCCCGCCGGACATCCTGATCACCACGCCGGAGTCCCTGTTCCTCATGCTGACGTCGGCCGCCCGCGACGCACTGTCGGGTGTGGAGACGGTGATCCTGGACGAGGTCCACGCGGTCGCGGGCACCAAGCGCGGCGCGCACCTGGCGCTGTCGCTGGAGCGGCTCGACGAGCTGCTGCCGGAGCCGGCCCGCCGCATCGGCCTGTCGGCGACGGTCCGCCCGGTCGACGAGGTGGCCCGGTTCCTCTCCCCGGGCCGCCGGGTGGAGACCGTCCAGCCGGAGTCGGGCAAGGAGTTCGACCTGTCCGTGGTGGTCCCGGTGGAGGACCTGGGCGAGCTGGGCGGCTCTCCCGTCGCCGACGGCTCGGAGGGCGCCGAGCGGCCGTCGATCTGGCCGCACGTCGAGGAGCGCATCACCGATCTGGTCCAGGCCCACCGGTCGACCATCGTCTTCGCGAACTCCCGCCGCCTGGCCGAGCGCCTGTGCAACCGGCTCAACGAGATCGCCTACGAGCGGGCCACCGGGGAGCCGCTGGACGAGCAGCACTCCCCCGCGGATCTGATGGGCGGTTCGGGAGCCGCCCAGGGCGCGCCGGCGGTCATCGCGCGGGCCCACCACGGCTCGGTGTCCAAGGAGCAGCGCGCCCAGGTCGAGGAGGACCTGAAGGCGGGCCGGCTGCCGGCCGTGGTCGCCACCTCCAGCCTCGAACTCGGCATCGACATGGGCGCCGTGGACCTCGTGGTGCAGGTGGAGTCGCCGCCGTCGGTGGCCTCCGGGCTCCAGCGGGTCGGACGCGCGGGCCACCAGGTGGGCGCGGTGTCCACGGGCGTGGTGTTCCCCAAGTACCGGGGCGACCTGGTCCAGGCGGCCGTGGTCACCGAGCGGATGCGTTCCGGTTCCATCGAGTCGCTGCGGGTCCCGGCCAACCCGCTGGACGTCCTCGCCCAGCAGATCGTCGCCATGACGGCCATGGACACCTGGCAGTTCGACGACCTTCTCGCCCTGGTCCGCAGGGCGGCGCCGTTCGCGTCCCTGCCGGAGTCGGCGTTCACGGGCGTCCTGGACATGCTGGCCGGCCGCTATCCGTCCGACGCGTTCGCCGAGCTGCGCCCGCGGGTGGTGTGGGACCGGGTGACGGGTGAGATCACCGGCCGCCCGGGCGCACAGCGCCTCGCCGTCACCTCCGGGGGCACCATCCCCGACCGGGGCCTGTTCGGGGTGTTCCTGGCGGGCGCCGACCCCAAGAAGGGCGGCGGCCGGGTCGGTGAGCTGGACGAGGAGATGGTCTACGAGTCCCGGGTGGGCGACGTGTTCACCCTGGGCACCAGCTCCTGGCGCATCGAGGACATCACCCGCGACCGCGTGCTGGTCTCCCCCGCTCCGGGGGTCCCCGGGCGGCTCCCCTTCTGGAAGGGCGACCAGCTGGGCCGCCCGCTGGAGCTGGGCCGCGCGGTGGGCGCGTTCCTGCGCGAGGTGGGGTCGCTGTCCGCGGAGGACGCCCGCCTGCGGCTGGTCGCGGCGGGGCTGGACGCCTGGGCCGCGGACAACGTCCTGGCATACCTCGCCGAGCAGCGCGAGGCGTGCGGCCACGTCCCGGACGACCGCACCATCGTCGTGGAACGCTTCCGTGACGAGCTGGGCGACTGGCGGGTCGTCGTGCACTCCCCGTTCGGCGCCCAGGTGCACGCCCCGTGGGCGCTCGCGCTGGGTGCGCGCCTGTCCGAGCGGTACGGCATGGACGCCCAGGTGATGCACGCCGACGACGGCATCGTGCTGCGGCTGCCGGACGCCGACCTGATGGGCCTGGACCTCCTCGACCAGGAACCGGCGCGGGCGGGCACCGCGTACGACGCGGACCAGGCGCCCGTCGGCGCTGCGGACGTCGTCTTCGACAAGGGCGAGGTCGACCAGGTCGTCACCGACCAGGTGGGCGGGTCGGCGCTGTTCGCGTCCCGGTTCCGGGAGTGCGCGGCCCGGGCGCTGCTGCTGCCGCGCCGCAACCCTGGCCGCCGCACGCCCCTGTGGCAGCAGCGGCAGCGCGCCTCCCAGCTGCTGCAGGTGGCCGGTGAGTTCGGCTCGTTCCCGATCGTCCTCGAAGCGGTCCGCGAGTGCCTCCAGGACGTCTTCGACGTGCCCGGGCTCGTGGAGCTGATGGGCGACCTGGAGGCGCGTACGGTGCGGCTGGTGGAGGTGACCACGCCCGAGCCGTCCCCCTTCGCCCGCTCCCTGCTGTTCGGGTACGTGGCGCAGTTCCTCTACGAGGGCGACTCGCCGCTCGCCGAGCGCCGCGCCGCCGCCCTGTCGCTGGACTCCCGGCTGCTGGCCGAGCTGCTCGGACAGGCGGAGCTGCGCGAACTGCTCGACGCCGACGTCCTGGCCGAGCTGGAGCGCGAGCTGCAGTGGCGCACCGAGGACCGGCGGGTGAAGGACGTCGAGGGCGTCGCCGACCTGCTGCGGATGCTCGGGCCGCTCACCGATGCCGAGCTGGCCGAACGGGGCGCCGAGCCGCAGTGGGCGCGGGAACTGGCGTCCGCGCGGCGCGCCATCCGGGTGCGCGTGGCCGGGGCGGACCACTGGGCGGCGATCGAGGACGCCGGACGGCTGCGGGACGCCCTGGGCACGGCGCTGCCGGTCGGGGTGCCGGAGGCGTTCACCGAACCGGTCCGGGACCCCCTCGGCGACCTCCTCGCCCGGTACGCGCGCACCCACGGCCCGTTCACCTCCGCCACCGCGGCGGCCCGCTTCGGCCTGGGGGTGGCCGTCACCGAGGGTGCGCTCCAGCGGCTCTCGGCGGCGGGCCGCATCGTGCAGGGCGAGTTCCATCCGGCCGGCATCGGCCAGGAGTGGTGCGACGCGGCCGTGCTGCGCAGGCTCCGCCGCCGGTCCCTGGCCGCCCTGCGGCACGAGCTGGAACCGGTGCCGCCGCAGGCGCTGGCCCAGTTCCTCCCCCAGTGGCAGCACATCGGCAAGGGGCACGCCCTGCGCGGCGTCGACGGCCTGGCGCGCGCGGTGGAGCAGTTGCAGGGGGCTTCGGTGCCCGCGTCCGCGCTGGAGAAGCTGGTGCTGCCGTCCCGCGTGGCGGGTTACACCCCGGCGATGCTGGACGAGCTGACCGCCGCGGGCGAGGTGGTGTGGGCCGGCGCCGGTTCGCTGCCGGGGAAGGACGGCTGGGTCTCGCTCCTCCTGGCGGACGCGGCTCCCCTGCTGTTGCCGCCGCCGCACCCGCTGGAGCTCACCGCGCTCCACGAATCCGTGCTGACCACCCTCGCCGGCGGCTACGGCCTGTTCTTCCGCCAGATCGCCGACCAGGTCCGTGCCACCACGCACCCCGAGGCCACCGACCCGCAACTGGCCGACGCCCTGTGGGACCTGGCCTGGTCGGGGCGGCTGACCAACGACACGCTCGGTCCCCTGCGCGCCCTGCTGGGCTCCGGCCGCACCGCCGGCTCCACGGCCCACCGCGCCAAGCGCCAGGTCCCGCGCGGGCGCTACGGCTCGCTCACCGCCGCCGCCCGCAGCAGCGCGCGCACCGGCCCGCCCACCGTCGGCGGCCGCTGGTCCCTGCTGCCGGACCGCGAACCGGACCCCACGGTGCGCGCCCACGCGCTGGCCCGCACCCTGCTGGACCGGCACGGCGTGGTGACCCGCGGCGCCGTCGGCGCGGAGGGCGTCGAGGGCGGCTTCTCGGCGGTCTACCGCATCCTGGCCGCCTTCGAGGAGACCGGGCAGGCGCGGCGCGGATACGTGGTGGAAGGGCTCGGCGCCGCCCAGTTCGCGATGGACGGCGCGGTCGACCGCCTCCGCGCGGCGGCCAACGCCCGCGACCGGGGCGACGCCGCCCCCGCGCCCCCCGGCCCGGACCCGTTCGCCGCTCCGGGGGCCGTCGGCGCCCACGACGCGTTCCCGGCCACCGCCGGCCCGCCCGGATTCCCGGCCGGGCCCGGCCCCTGGGAGCCCGAATCCGACGGGGTCGACCGCCCGGCTCCCGGTGACTACGTCTCCCCGCGCGACCGCCCCCGGCAGCCGGCCCCACCACCCTGGCAGGACGGCGGGCGCTCCTCGTACGACCCGTTCGCCGGCCGTCGCACCGGGCCGGACACAGCGTCCCGGGCCGTGGTCCTCGCCGCCGCGGACCCAGCGAACGCCTACGGGGCGGCCCTGGGCTGGCCCGAGCCGCCGGACGGCGCCGGCCACAAACCGGGCCGCAAGGCCGGTGCGCTGGTGGTGCTGGTCGACGGGGAGCTGACCCTCTACATGGAACGGGGCGGCAAGACCCTGCTGGCCTGGCCCGCCGACCCGGGCGGTGAGCCGGCCGACGATCCCCGTCTGCCGGCCGCCGCGCGGGCCCTGGCGGAGGCCGCCCGGGCGGGCTCCCTCGGCACGGTCACGGTCGAGCGCGTCAACGGCGCCCCGTCCCTGACCTCCCCGCTCGGCCCGCTCCTGGAGGGCGCCGGCTTCATCGCCACGCCCCGCGGGCTGCGCCTGCGCCCCTGACCGGCGGCAGGGGCGGCGACCGGCGTGCCACTCTGGACCCATGCCCGAAGGAGACACGGTCCTGCAGGCCGCGAAACGACTGGACACCGCCCTGGCCGGCCGGGTGCTGGTCCGCAGCGACCTGCGCGTGCCCCGCTTCGCCACCGCCGACCTCACCGGCCGGACGGTCCTGGACGTCACCGCGCGCGGCAAGCACCTGCTGACCCGGATCGAGGGCGGTCTGACCCTGCACTCGCACCTGCGGATGGACGGCTCCTGGCGGGTGTTCGAGCCCGGGCAGCGCTGGAACGGGGGCCCGGCCCACCAGATCCGGGCGATCCTGGCCAACGCCGACCGCGCGGCCGTCGGCTACCGCCTGCCCGTACTGGAGCTGCTGCGCACCGCCGAGGAGGAGCGGGTCGTGGGCCACCTCGGGCCGGACCTCCTCGGCCCCGACTGGGACCCCGACGTGGCGCTGGCCAACCTGCTCAAGGACCCGGACCGACCGCTGGGCGAGGCTCTGCTGGACCAGCGCAACCTCGCCGGCATCGGCAACGTGTACAAGAGCGAGCTGTGCTTCCTGCTCGGTGTCACCCCGTGGCTGCCCGCCGGGCAGCTCCCCGCCGACCGCGCCGCCCGGCTGGTCCGCCTCGCGCGGGAGCTGCTGGAGTACAACCGCGAACGCCCGGTCCGCACCACCACCGGCCGACGGGGCGAGGACCTGTACGTGTACGGCCGCCGGCGCCGTCCCTGCCGACGCTGCGGCACCCCGATCCGGGTCGCGGAGCAGGGCGACGGCTCCCGCGAGCGCCCCACCTACTGGTGCCCCGTCTGCCAACCCGGCCCGGCCCCGACCGGCTGACGCAACCGACGGCCTGTCAGGGGGCGCCGAAGGCGCACCTGCACGCCGCTCACACCGCGACGCCGGGCTTCCGCGGCCGGCAACACGGCTCACGACCTCACGTGGACCCCGACTCGTGGTACCCCGCCGACAGCCACCGCGGTCACAACCGCCGATCCGGCCGGCCGCCCGCTACGGAAGCTCGGGCCGAGGTGCGACGTCCGTCCCCACGGTCTCCCGTCACCGGGCTCACCACGGTCTCCCGTCGCCGGCCCCACCCCGCTCTCGCGTCACCGGCCCCGCCACGGTCTCCCGTCACCGGCTGCTCCCTCGCCGGAACGGGTACCTCCCCACTCCGCACCGCCCGCCGCGGGGCCCCCGCGCCTCCCGGCGTTCCAGGCCCGCCGCCATCGTCCGGCCGGGAGGGCACCCTCCGCGTCCGCCTTCGGCACGCAGTGCACCGGCAACACGCTCAGCCCCCAGCCACCGGCCGCGACGGCACCCTCCAGGACGCCCGCGTCGGGCGCGAACACCAGCCGGGCCACCGCCCAGCACCACAGGACGCCCAGCCCCGCGGCGGCCCCCCGGCGCACTATGTGCCCGGTCACGGCCGCCACCTCCCACCCGGAGCACGCCGCCCGCCCGCGGGTCCGCCGGCGCGTCCGTGGCGCCGCCGCGGGTCCACGGCGGGGCCGGAGGGGGTCCCGCTCAGCCGTTCCCGGCCTGGAACATCCAGCGCTGCTTCTCGAGGTCCGCGGTCACGGCGATGAGGATGTCCTGGCTCACCGGATCCGCCTCCTCGGTCGACGCCACCCGTTCCCGCATCCGGGCGATCACCGCGCCCAGCGCGTCCACCAGCGCGCCCACGGCGGCCGAGTCGTCGACCCAGCCCTCCGGCGTCACCCCGATTCCGCTGCCGACCGCGACCGTGGCGGCCCGCCCGTCGGGCGAGACACCGAGCGCCGCGGCGCGTTCCGCGACCGTGTCGGAATGGGTGCGGGCGACCGTGACCACCTCGTCGAGCTGGAGGTGCACCGAGCGGAACCGCGGCCCGACGACGTTCCAGTGGATCTGCTTGGCCACCAGCGACAGGTCCACCAGGTCGACGAGCGCACCCTGCAGCGCCTCGGACACGGTCTTCAGGTTGGCATCGGACAACGGACTCTTCACGACGTACATCCGCACCTCCGGGGTCACCCCCACCGTCTTCTCCCTCAACGATGACCGCCACCCGGCATACCGGCAAACGCACACTCGGGCCGCCGCGGGCGGGTCCGGACAAGCGAAAACCCCGGCGGCACCTTCCCGGAAGTCCCGGAAAGGCCCCTACCGGGGCATCTCTGAGCGTCACGCCCCACGGGCGTGCGCCACCGCGGTCAGGCGGCGACGACGTCCACCGCTTCGGCGGGCGCCTTGATGGTCACCCGTTCCGGCGGCACACCGGTCACCGATACGGAGCCGAGCATCGGACGCACCGGCGTGGTGACGGGCTCGCTGGGGGTCGCTGCAGCAGACTGGGCCAGCTCCGCGAGGGCGAGCTCGTCGCTCACTTCCCGCATGAGCTCGGACATCCGTACGTCCAGCGCGTCGCAGATGGCGGAGAGCAGCTCGGAGGAAGCCTCCTTCTGCCCCCGCTCCACCTCGGAGAGATAGCCGAGTGAGACTCGGGCGGACGAGGAGACTTCGCGCAGAGTACGGCCCTGGCGCTGGCGCTGCCGACGCAGCACGTCACCCAGCAGGCGACGGAGCAGAATCATCGGTGGCTCCCTCCTCGGACCGTGTAGCCGCATCCTTCTCGCCCCACCGTACCGCCTCGCGCCGCGGCCGTGCGGGGAGCGATGTCGTGTTCACTCTGGGCTGCAAACATCAAAACCCCCCGTTCCGTTCCGTATCCTGTGCCCGCTCATTTCCGGTCTGTTCGTCCGCAAGCTCCCTCAGGAGCAGTGCGAGTACGCTGCGTACACTCTCCATACGAATTTCCGCGCGGCCGCCGTTCAACCGCAGTCGCTCCACTTTTCCGTCGGCGAGGGAATCAGAACCGGTCCCGGAGGGTCCGTGGACGGCCACGAACACCGTCCCGACCTCCTGCCCGTCCTGAGGATCGGGGCCCGCCACTCCGGTCGTGGCGATGCCCCAGTCGGCGCCCAGCGCCCTGCGCACACCCGCTGCCATGCCCGCCGCGACCTGCGGATCCACGGCACCGCGCGCTGCCAGCAGGGCGTCGTCGACGCCGAGCAGTCGGTGCTTCAGGTCGGTGGCGTAGGCCGTCACCGACCCCCGGAAGACCCGGGATGCCCCGGGGACGGCGGTGATCTCCGCCGCCACCAGGCCGCCCGTCAGCGACTCGGCCACGGCCAGCGTCCCGCCGTTCACTGTGAGGAGTCGCACCACCTGGGCGGCCGTCGAACTCACGCTTCCTTCTCCTCCAACGACGCACGGCGCTCGGCCATTCCCCGCCTGCGCAGGATCACCGCTTGGCGCACGTAGTCCAGGCCGGTGGCGACGGTCAACACCACGGCCGCGGCCATCACCCAGAAGCGCAGCGTCGCCAGCGGCCCCGTCAGCGCCAGGACGTACATGCCGACGGCCACGCCCTGGGTGAGCGTCTTCAGCTTGCCGCCGCGGCTGGCCGGGATGACCCCGTAGCGGATGACCAGGAAACGCAGCAGGGTGATGCCGAGTTCCCGGCCGAGGATGACGCCGGTGACCCACCACGGCAGATCACCCAGCGCCGAGAGACAGATCAGCGCCGCCCCCATGATCGCCTTGTCGGCGATGGGGTCGGCGATCTTCCCGAAGTCGGTGACCAGGTTGTAGGTGCGGGCCAGATGACCGTCGAACAGGTCGGTGATCATGGCGATCGCGAAGGCCGCCCAGGCGAGCGACCGCCAGGCCGGGTCGTAGCCGCCGTCGGCCAGCATCAGCATGACGAAGGCCGGGACCAGCAGCAGCCGGAGCATGGTCAGCAGGTTGGCGATGTTCCAGACACTGGCCTGGTTCACGGCCGCCGCGGTGATCTTCCCGCCGCGGGCGCGCGTGCCGGCGTCGTCGGCCGGGCGGTCGGCCGCGCCGGAGGCGCTCGCCCCGCCGCCCGGCAGCCGGTCGGTCCCCGGTGCCGCGTCCCCGGCCCTGCGGGCCACCGGACGTCCGGCCACCGGCCCCGGGACCGCTCCCGGGGCGGCATTCGCCGCCGCCGGCCTCCTCGCGCCGGAGGGGCCGCCTGCCGCGGATGCCGGGGCGCCCGTCATCTGCCCGCCTCCTCGATGTGTGCGAGCGAGCCCTGGAACAGCGGCTCGGCCACCAGGTCGACACCCTCGGTGCCCACCACCTTCGCCTCGACCATACGGCCGACCCGCACACCCTCGCCGCTCGTGAGCAGCACCTGGCCGTCCGTCTCCGGAGCCTGGTGCGCGGCACGGCCGTACACACCCTCCTCCTCGTCGACGGACTCCACCAGCACGTGCACGGTCTCGCCGACGCGCTCCTCGGCGCGCTGCGAGACCAGTTCCTCGGCCAGCCGGGAGACCCGCGCGAGCCGCTCGGCGACGACGTCCTCGTCCAGCTTGCGGTCGTACGTCGCCGCCTCGGTGCCTTCCTCGTCGGAGTAGCCGAAGACGCCGATGGCGTCCAGGCGCGCGTGGTTGAGGAAACGCTCCAGCTCGGCCAGGTCGGCCGCGGACTCGCCGGGGAAGCCGACGATGAAGTTGGAGCGCACGCCCGCCTGGGGCGCCTTGCTCCGGATGGTGTCGAGCAGCTCCAGGAAGCGGTCGGTGTCACCGAAGCGGCGCATGGCGCGCAGCACGCCGGGCGCGGAGTGCTGGAAGGACAGGTCGAAGTAGGGGGCGACCTTCGGGGTGGAGGTCAGCACGTCGATCAGCCCCGGGCGCATCTCGGCGGGCTGGAGGTAGCTGACCCGCACCCGCTCCAGGCCGTCGACCTCCGCCAGCTCGGGCAGCAGCGACTCCAGCAGGCGGATGTCGCCGAGGTCCTTGCCGTAGGAGGTGTTGTTCTCGGAGACCAGCATGATCTCCTTCACGCCCTGCTCGGCCAGCCAGCGGGTCTCGTTGAGCACGTCGCTGGGGCGGCGGGAGATGAAGGAGCCGCGGAAGGAGGGGATGGCGCAGAAGGAGCAGCGCCGGTCGCAGCCCGACGCGAGCTTCACCGAGGCCACCGGTGCCCCGTCCAGCCGGCGGCGCAGGGGCGCCCGGGGGCCAGAAGCGGGCGCGAGGCCGTCGGGGAGGTCGGCCGGTGCGTGGCCCGGGAGCGCGACGGCGGCGGCGGAGTCCTGCCGCTCGGCCGGGCTGATCGGCAGCAGCTTGCGCCGGTCGCGCGGGGTGTGGGAGGCGTGGATGCCGCCGTTCAGGATGGTCTGGAGGCGGTCGGAGATGTCGGCGTAGTCGTCGAAGCCGAGCACGCCGTCCGCCTCGGGGAGGGCGTCGGCGAGTTCCTTGCCGTATCGCTCGGCCATGCAGCCCACCGCGACGACGGCCTGCGTTCTCCCGTGGCCCTTGAGGTCGTTGGCCTCCAGGAGGGCGTCGACGGAGTCCTTCTTGGCCGCCTCGACGAAGCCACAGGTGTTCACGACCGCGACGTCGGCGGCCTCGGCGTTCTCCACGAGCTGCCAGCCGTCCGCCTCCAAACGGCCTGCGAGCTCCTCCGAGTCCACCTCGTTACGGGCGCAGCCAAGGGTGACGAGTGCGACGGTACGGCGTTCAGGCATGGGCTCAAGACTACTTCGTCCCGGCGTCGCCCCCCGCCGACGGGGTTGGCCGCTGCCGGCCGGGTCCGTCGGCGGGGCGCTCCCCCGGGCCGGCTATCCGGCCTGGGGGTCGCCCTTGGTGTAGGTCAGGCGCTCCACGGCGCCCGGCTGGAAGTCGTCCTCGATCTTCTTGCCGTTGACGAACAGGTCGATCGCACCGGCGTCGCCGAGCACCAGGTTGATCTTCGAACTGTCCTGGAACGTCTTGGAATCGCCCTGCTTGAGCAGGCCGTCGAAGAGCAGCCGGCCGTTGTGGTCCTTGGCGGAGATCCAGCTGCGTCCGTCGGTGGCGCTGACCCGGACCGTCACCTTGTCCTGGGGCGCGGCGGCGATCGCGCTGTCGGAGGGTTCGGGCTCGGGAGCGGCGGGCTTCTTGGACTTGGGGGTGGGCGAGGGCGAGGTGCTGGGCGTGGTGTCGTCCGCCACGTCGGCCTTGCCGCCGTCGTCGCCGCCGACCATGGTGAAGCCGACGAAGCCGATCACCGCGACGATCGCGGCGACCATGGCGGCGGTCCAGTTGGGTCCCCGGCGCTCGGGACGGATGCGTTCCGCCTCGAACAACGGGGCGGCGGGGGTCGGCGCCGACGGCGCACCGTGCTCGCTCTCGAACTGTGCGATCAGCGGAGCCGGGTCGAGGCCGACGGCGCGGGCCAGGGTCCGGATGTGCCCGCGGGCGTAGACGTCGCCGCCGCAGGGCGCGAAGTCGTCCGCCTCGATGGCGTGCACGATGGCGATCCGCACGCGGGTGGCGGTGCTGACGTCGTCGACGGTGAGCCCGGCGGCGATGCGGGCCTGCTGCAGGGCACGGCCGACGGAGGGGCGGGCTTCCTCGGATACGTCTTCGAACGGACGCTCGTCTTCAGGGGAGTTGCCGATGGACACGGGGGCGCCTTTCGAGCGTGTAGCCGCCTGTGCTGGAGGTTCAGTCTAGGAGGGGTACGAGAGGGTGGGGCAACCGGGCGGTCGGACTTTGTACGCCATCGGAATGGCCCGACATCCCGACGGCGCTCCTGCTGTTGGTTCTTCCCTCAACTTGACGTACGTCACAGGGAAACGGTTGCTCACGGATCCCTTACGGGTGAGTCACGATCCTCCACCCGGCCGTGCCGGGGTGACGACCGTGGTCCGTCTGCCTACCCTTCAGACTCCCCCCGGATCAGCGCGAGCACGCCATCCAGCTCGTCAGGCTTCACAAGAACGTCACGAGCCTTGGAGCCTTCGCTCGGTCCGACGATGTTCCGGGACTCCATGAGGTCCATGAGCCGGCCGGCCTTGGCGAAGCCGACGCGCAGCTTGCGCTGGAGCATGGACGTCGACCCGAACTGGGTGGAGACCACCAGTTCCGCCGCCTGGCACAGCAGGTCGAGGTCGTCGCCGATGTCCTCGTCGATCTCCTTCTTCTGCTTGGTCCCGACGACGACGTCCTCCCGGAAGACGGGCGCCATCTGGTCCTTGCAGTGCTGGACGACGGCCGAGACCTCCTCCTCGGTGACGAAGGCGCCCTGCAGCCGGGTCGGCTTGTTGGCCCCCATCGGCAGGAACAGTCCGTCGCCCTTGCCGATCAGCTTCTCGGCGCCGGGCTGGTCGAGGATGACGCGCGAGTCGGCGAGGGAGGAGGTGGCGAACGCGAGCCGCGAGGGCACGTTCGCCTTGATCAGGCCGGTGACGACGTCGACGGAGGGCCGCTGGGTGGCGAGCACCAGGTGGATGCCGGCCGCCCGCGCGAGCTGCGTGATGCGCACGATGGCGTCCTCGACGTCCCGCGGGGCGACCATCATCAGGTCGGCCAGCTCGTCCACGATCACCAGCAGGTACGGGTAGGGCTGCAGTTCTCGCTCGCTGCCCTCGGGCGGCTTGACCTTGCCCTCGCGGACCGCGCGGTTGAAGTCGTCGATGTGCCGGTAGCCGTAGGCCGCGAGGTCGTCGTAGCGCAGGTCCATCTCGCGCACGACCCACTGCAGCGCCTCGGCCGCCCGCTTGGGGTTGGTGATGATCGGCGTGATCAGGTGCGGGATGCCCTCGTAGGCGGTCAGCTCGACGCGCTTGGGGTCGACGAGGATCATGCGGACGTCCTCCGGGGTCGCCCGCATCATGATCGAGGTGATCAGACAGTTGATGCAGGACGACTTGCCGGAGCCGGTGGCGCCGGCCACCAGCATGTGCGGCATCTTCGCCAGCGAGTCCATCACGTACCCGCCCTCGACGTCCTTGCCGAAGGCCACCAGCATCGGGTCGTCGTCCTCGGCGGACTCCGCGAGCCGCAGCACGTCGCCCAGGTTCACCATCTCGCGGTCGGTGTTGGGGATCTCGATGCCGACCGCGGACTTGCCGGGGATGGGGCTGATGATCCGCACGTCGGGGCTGGCGACGGCGTAGGCGATGTTCTTGGTGAGGGCGGTGACCCGCTCGACCTTGACGGCCGGGCCCAGTTCGACGACGTAGCGGGTGACCGTGGGGCCGCGGGTGAATCCGGTGACGGCGGCGTCCACCTTGAACTCGGTGAACACCTTGCGCAGCGCGTCCACTATGGCGTCGTTGGCCGCGCTGCGCGACTTGCCGGGCCCACCCCGGGTCAGCAGGTCGAGGGAGGGCAGCGCGTAGGTGATGTCGCCGGAGAGCTGGAGCTGCTCGGCGCGGGCGGGCAGGTCCCGGGGCTCGGCGGGCGGCGCCTTGGTCATGTCCAGCACACCGGCCGGCGGCCGGTCGGCCTTCGGCTCCTGCTGGGCCTTCCCGGGACGGGAGGCGTCCTGCTGCGGCCGGGCGGCCGGAACGGGCGTCGGGGTGGTGGGCTCGGCGTCCCCGACGCGCACGCCCTGGGTGAGGTCGGCGACGACCGGGGAGGGCGGCATGCCGTGCAGCACGGCGCCGTCGAGGGCGGCGGCCGCCGCGGCGGCCACGTCGACGGCGTCCTGGGGACGGTCCATGTCGGGCTGCGGCACCGCGGACCGGCGGGTGCGGCCCCGGCGCCGGGTCAGCGCCTGCTGCTGGGCCGCGTCGGGGTCGTACGCGTCGGGACCCTCGGGGGCGGGTCCCCGCCTGCGGCGGCTCGCGGGCAGCGCCTCGCGCCACTGCTCCTCGTAGCGCTGGTCGTCCTCGCCGAAGTCCTCCGGCTCGGGGTCGTTCACCAGGCCCAGCTTCACGCCGAGCAGCCGCAGCCGCTGCGGGATGGCGTTGACGGGGGTGGCGGTGACCACGAGCAGCCCGAACACCGTGAGCAGCACCAGCAGGGGGACGGCGAGGACATCGGTCATGGTGGACGACAGGGGCGTGGCCGCCGCCCAGCCGATGAGGCCGCCTGCGTCCCGTATGGCCTGCATGCCCTCGCTGCGGGCGGGCGATCCGCACCCGATGTGGATCTGGCCGAGGACGCCGATGACGAGAGCCGACAGGCCGATCACGATCCGGCCGTTGGCCTCCGGCTTCTCCGGGTGCCGGATGAGGCGCACGGCGATGACCGTCACCAGGATCGGGACCAGCAGGTCGAGCCGGCCGAAGGCGCCGGTCACCAGGATCTCCAGCAGGTCGCCGACCGGCCCCTCCAGGTCGGCCCAGGTGCCGGCGGCGACGATCAGGGCGATGGCGAGCAGCAGCAGGGCCAGCCCGTCCTTGCGGTGGGCCGGGTCGAGGTTCCTGGCGCCCGTCCCTATGCCGCGGAACACAGCACCGACGGCGTGCGCCAGGCCGAGCCAGATCGCGCGGACGAGGCGGTAGACACCGTTGGTCGGGTTCGGGGCGGGGGCGGGCTTCTTCGCCGGAGCCTTGCGCGCGGGCGCCTTCTTCGCGGGGGCCTTCTTGGCCGCGGCCTTCTTCGCCGGAGCCTTCGCGGAAGCGGCCGCCTTCTTCGCGGGCGGCTTCTTGGCTGCGGAGGGACGTGAGGCCATGGGTGTGAGGTTACCGCCGGAGACGCCCGGGGACACGTGTGCCCACTGCTTCACCCGTTCGTGTCGCACCTGTTGGGGCGTGAAGGTGACGCGGCGGTTGACGGCGCGTCAGGCCCGGCAGGGCCCGCGGGACGCGCAACGCCTGCGCGCACGGCGGTGGTTGTGCGGCCCGCGCCCCCGGTTCAGTTCTGCGAGGAGACGGAGGAGGCGTTTCCGGCGCCCGGCTCCAGCGCGTCGAGGGCGCGCCGCAGCCCTGTGAGCTTCCGCTCCAGGTGCGCGGCCGTGGCCACCGCGGCGGCGTCCGTCGCCTCGTCGTTGAGCTGCTTGGTGAGCGCCTCGGCCTGCTCCTCGACGGCGGCGAGCCGCGCCGAGAGCTCGGCGAGCAGACCCGCCGGCTCCTTCGGGCGGTCGGCGTTCTTCTCGTCGCCCTCCAACTGCAGCCGCAGCAGGGCCGCCTGCTCGCGCAGCTGGCAGTTCTTCATGTACAGCTCGACGAAGACCGACACCTTCGCACGCAGCACCCACGGGTCGAACGGCTTGGAGATGTAGTCGACCGCCCCCGCCGCGTAGCCGCGGAAGGTGTGATGGGGCCCGTGGTTGATCGCCGTCAGGAAGATGATCGGGATGTCCCGGGTCCGCTCCCGTCGCTTGATGTGCGCCGCGGTCTCGAACCCGTCCATGCCCGGCATCTGGACGTCCAGCAGAATGACCGCGAAATCGTCCGTGAGCAGCGCCTTGAGCGCTTCCTCCCCGGACGATGCCCGCACCAGCGTCTGATCGAGCGCCGAAAGGATCGCCTCCAGCGCCAGCAGATTCTCCGGCCGGTCATCGACCAGGAGGATCTTGGCCTTCTGCACCATGGCCCGCCCTCCTCGCCCCGGCGTGGGGCCTCCCCTACTCGCAGGACCTGGGACGGCACCGGCAGGTGCCACCCCGAGGGACGGCTCCCTTGCGCCGCCCGTCCTTGTGCCGGTCATCGTAGCCGCACCCCGCCCGTCGCCACACCCTGTCACCGTGATGTCACTGTGCACACACCGGAAACGCGGCGGGAGACCAGAAGGTTCCCCGGATCGGGCCCTTCTACACGGCTTCCCGCACACCGCGTGGGCGGCTGCGGAACGCACACCGGCGCCTCCCCCACGGTCGCACACCGCACGGCCGACGGCCCCACCGCCCCGGCACCGCCGGCCCGCCCGCGCTCAGCTCCCCATCCACTGCTCCATCACCGACAGCAGGTGGTCGGGGTCGACCGGCTTCGTCACGTAGTCCGAGGCACCCGACTCGATCGCCTTCTCCCGGTCGCCCTTCATCGCCTTCGCCGTCAGCGCGATGATCGGCAGCCCCGCGAACTGCGGCATCCGCCGGATCGCGGTGGTGGTCGCGTAGCCGTCCATCTCCGGCATCATGATGTCCATCAGCACGACCGCCACGTCGTCGTGCTGCTCCAGCACCTCGATGCCCTCCCGGCCGTTCTCCGCGTACAGCACCGACAGGCCGTGCTGCTCCAGCACGCTGGTCAGCGCGAACACGTTGCGGATGTCGTCGTCGACGATCAGCACCTTCTGCCCGCCGAAGCGGATGCCCCGCGACGGCCGGGGCGCCGGCTCCTGCTCCACGCCCGCCCACTGCTCCGGCTGCGGCTCGGGAGCCGACGACTCCAGCGCCGGCGTGTTGCGGCGGCGCCGCCGGAACAGCGCGGCCGGGGCCTCCGCCGGATCCGGGCGCACCACGGTCCCGCCCGGCGCGTCGGCCGCCGCCTCCGGGCCCGGCGACGTCACCGGCTCACCGGCCTCCAGGGCGGGCAGCGCGTGCTGGTAGCCGTTGGGCGGCAGCTCACCGGGGTGCAGCGGCAGGTACAGCGTGAAGGTGGAGCCGCGGCCCGGCTCGCTCTGCGCGTGGATCTCACCGCCGAGCAGCTGCGCGATCTCCCGGGAGATCGACAGCCCGAGCCCCGTCCCGCCGTACTTCCGGCTGGTCGTGCCGTCCGCCTGCTTGAACGCCTCGAAGATGACCCGCATCTTGCTCGCCGCGATGCCGATGCCCGTGTCGGTCACCGAGAACGCGATCAGGTCGGCGTGCGGATCGGTCAGCGACCCGGTCTCCAGCAACTGCTCCCGGATCCGCTGCGGGACGTCGTCACGCGCGGGCCGGATGACCAGCTCCACCGACCCGGAATCGGTGAACTTCACCGCGTTCGACAGCAGGTTGCGCAGCACCTGCAACAGCCGCTGCTCGTCGGTGTGCAGGGTGGCCGGCAGCTCCGGGGACACCCGCACGGACAGGTCCAGGCCCTTCTCCGCGGTCAACGGCCGGAAGGTGGCCTCCACGTAGTCGACCAGCTGGACGAGCGCGATCCGGGTCGGCGAGACGTCCATCTTGCCCGCCTCGACCTTCGACAGGTCGAGGATGTCGTTGATGAGCTGGAGCAGGTCGGAACCGGCCCCGTGGATGGTCTCGGCGAACTCCACCTGCTTCGGCGAGAGGTTGCCCTCGGCGTTGTCGGCGAGCAGCTTGGCCAGGATCAGCAGCGAGTTGAGCGGGGTGCGCAGCTCGTGCGACATGTTGGCCAGGAACTCGCTCTTGTAGCGCATCGACACCGCGAGCTGTTCCGCACGCTCCTCCAGGACCTGGCGCGCCTCCTCGATCTCGGTGTTCTTCACCTCGATGTCGCGGTTCTGCCGGGCCAGCAGCTCGGCCTTCTCCTCCAGTTCGGCGTTGGACGCCTGGAGCGCCTTCTGCCGCTGCTCCAACTCCGCCGAACGCTCCCGCAGTTGCTCGGTCAGCTCCTGCGACTGGCGCAGCAGCCGCTCCGTCTTGGTGTTGACCGAAATGGTGTTGACGCTGGTCGCGATCATCTCGGCGATCTGGTTGAGGAAGTCCTTCTGGATGTGCGTGAACGGCGTGAAGGAGGCCAGCTCGACGACGCCGAGCACCTGCCCCTCGAACAGCACCGGCAGCACGATCACCTGCGCGGGCGGCGCCTCCCCGAGCCCCGAGGAGATCTTCAGGTAGCCGCTGGGCGCGTTCTCCACGAGGATCGTGCGCTTCTCCGTGGCCGCCGTGCCGACCAGCCCCTCACCCGGACGGAACGACGTCGGCATGGAGCCCATGGAGTACCCGTACGAACCGAGCATCCGCAACTCGAACTGGTCGTCGTCGGCGGAGTGCAGGTCCTCGCCGTCCACCAGCGGCATCGCCAGGAAGAACGCGCCGTGCTGCGCGGAGACCACCGGCGTCAGCTCGCTCATGATCAGCGAGGCCACGTCCTCCAGGTCCCGGCGGCCCTGCATCAGCGCGGAGATCCGGGCGAGGTTGCCCTTGAGCCAGTCCTGCTCCTTGTTGGCGATCGTGGTGTCGCGCAGGTTGGCGATCATCTTGTTGATGTAGTCCTGGAGCTCCTGGATCTCCCCGGACGCGTCCACGTCGATCTTCAGGTTCAGATCGCCCCGGGTCACCGCGGTCGCCACCCGCGCGATGGCCCGCACCTGCCGGGTCAGGTTCCCGGCCATCTCGTTCACCGACTCCGTCAGGTCGCGCCAGGTGCCGTCCACGTCCCGCACCCGCGCCTGGCCGCCGAGCTGACCCTCGGTGCCCACCTCACGGGCCACCCGGGTCACCTCCTCGGCGAAGGAGGACAGCTGGTCCACCATGGTGTTGATGGTGGTCTTCAGCTCCAGGATCTCACCGCGCGCGTCGATGTCGATCTTCTTGGTCAGGTCGCCCTTGGCGATGGCGGTGGTCACCATCGCGATGTTGCGGACCTGACCGGTCAGGTTCGACGCCATCTGGTTCACGGACTCGGTGAGGTCCTTCCAGGTGCCGGCCACCCCCGGGACGTGCGCCTGACCACCCAGGATGCCGTCCGTGCCCACCTCGCGCGCCACCTTGGTGACCTGCTCGGCGAACGCGCTCAGCGTCTTCACCATGATGTTGATGGTGTCGGCGAGCTGCGCCACCTCACCGCGCGCCTCGATGCTCACCTGCCGCGTCAGGTCACCGTTGGCGACCGCGGCCGACACCTGGGAGATGTTCCGCACCTGAGTGGTGAGGTTCTTCGCCATCAGGTTGACGTTGTCGCTGAGGTCCTTCCAGATGCCCGTCACACCCGGCACGTGCGCCTGACCGCCCAGGATGCCCTCGGTGCCCACCTCGCGGGCCACCCGGGTCACCTGCTCGGCGAACGACGACAGCTGGTCGACCATCGTGTTCACGGTGGTGACCAGCTCGAGGATCTCGCCCTTGGCGTCGACGGTGATCTTCTTGGAGAGGTCGCCCTTGGCGACCGCGGTGGTGACCTCGGCGATGTTGCGCACCTGCAGGGTCAGGTTGTTCGCCATGCCGTTCACCGACTGCGTGAGGTCCTTCCAGGTGCCGGAGACCCCCTGCACCTCGGCCTGGCCACCGAGAATGCCCTCGGTGCCCACCTCCCGGGCCACCCGGGTGACCTCCTCCGCGAACGACGACAGCTGGTCCACCATCGTGTTCAGGGTGTTCTTGAGCTCCAGGATCTCCCCGCGCGCGTCCACGGTGATCTTCTGCGACAGGTCACCGCGCGCCACCGCCGTCGCCACCTGCGCGATGTTGCGCACCTGGCCGGTCAGGTTCGACGCCATGCCATTCACCGAGTCCGTCAGGTCCCGCCACACCCCGGCGACCCCGGGCACCTGCGCCTGACCGCCGAGACGGCCCTCCGTGCCCACCTCCCGGGCCACCCGCGTGACCTGGTCGGCGAACGACGACAGCTGGTCCACCATCGTGTTGATGGTGTTCTTCAGCTCCAGGATCTCCCCGCGCGCGTCCACGTCGATCTTCTGCGACAGGTCACCGCGCGCGACGGCCGTCGTCACCTGCGCGATGTTGCGCACCTGGGAGGTCAGGTTGCCCGCCATCGAGTTGACGGAGTCGGTCAGTTCCTTCCAGGTGCCCGAGACGCCGTCGACCCGGGCCTGACCGCCCAGCCGGCCCTCGGTCCCCACGTCCCTGGCCATCCTGGTGACCTGGTCCGCGAAGGACGACAGCTGGTCCACCATCGTGTTCACGGTGTTCTTCAGCTGGAGCATCTCGCCGGAGACGTCGACCGTGACCTTCTGCGACAGGTCACCGTTGGCGACCGCCGTCGTCACCTGCGCGATGTTCCTCACCTGTCCGGTGAGGTTGCGGAACGCCGTGTTGACGGAGTCCGTCAGGTCCTTCCACGTCCCCGCCGCGCCCGGCACCTGGGCCTGCCCGCCCAGCTCACCCTCCACGCCGATCTCCCGCGCCACCCGCGTGACCTCGGCACCGAAGGACGACAGCTGGTCCACCATCGTGTTGACGGTGTTCTTCAGCTCCAGCATCTCGCCGGCCACGTCCACCGTGACCTTCTGCGACAGGTCACCGTTGGCGACCGCCGTCGTCACCGCGGCGATGTCCCGCACCTGCGTGGTGAGGTTCCGGAACACCGTGTTGACGGAGTCCGTCAGGTCCTTCCACGTCCCCGCCGCGCCCGGCACGTTCGCCTGGCCGCCCAGCCGCCCCTCGGCCCCGACCTCGTTGGCGACCCGCGTGACCTCGTCCGCGAAGATCCGCAGCGTCTCGGTCATCTGGTTGATCGTCTCGGCGAGCTGGGCCACCTCGCCCCGGGCCGGAACGGTCACCTTCCGGGACAGGTCACCGTTGGCGACCGCCGTCGTCACCTCGGCGATCCCCCGCACCTGGGCCGTCAGGTTCCCGGCCATGGTGTTCACCGAATCGGTGAGTTCCTTCCACACCCCGTCCACCCCGGGCACCTGCGCCTGACCGCCCAGCGCGCCCTCGGTACCCACCTCGCGGGCCACCCGGGTCACCTCGGAGGAGAACGCGGAGAGCTGGTCCACCATCGTGTTGACGGTGTTCTTCAGCTCCAGCATCTCGCCCTCGACGTGCACGGTCACCTTGCGCGACAGATCACCGCGCGCGACCGCCGTCGTCACCAGGGCGATGTCCCGCACCTGTGCGGTCAGCCGCTCCGCCATGGTGTTGACCGAGTCCGTCAGGTCCTTCCACGAGCCGGACATGCCGCGCACCCGCGCCTGACCGCCCAGCTTGCCCTCGGTGCCCACCTCGCTGGCCACCCGCGTGACCTCGTCGGTGAACGTCGACAGCTGGTCGACGAGGTTGTTCACGGTCCGGGCGACCTTCAGGAACTCCCCGCGCAGCGGATGACCGCTGCCGTCCTGCGCCTGCGTCCGCAGCTCCATCCGCGGCGACAGATCGCCCTCGGCCACCGCCGACAGCACCCGGCTCACCTCGGACACCGGGCGCACCAGGTCGTCCACCAGCGCGTTCGAGTGGTCGATCGCCGTCGCCCAGGAGCCCTCGCAGGCCCCCGTCTCCAGCCGCTCCGTGAGCTTGCCCTCACGCCCGACCATCCGCCGCACCCGGGCGAGCTCACCCGTCAGGTGCAGATTGCGGTCGGCCACCTCGTTGAAGACCGCCGCGATCTCCGACATCACGCCGTCGCCGGACACCGTGAGCCGCTTGCGGAAATTGCCGTCGCGCATCGCCACCAGAGCCACCAGGAGCCGGTTCAGGGCCGCGGTGTCCACCACGGTGGTCCCGGACCGCTTCTTGCCCGGTCCACTGGAGGACGGTCCGCCCTTCGCGCGCGTCTTCGTGCTCCGCGTCGCTGCGCCAGACTCCACTGTGTCCCTCCCGCAGGGGTAGACCGTTAACGCTGTGCCCCGGTATCACCGCACGGTGCACCGGTTACTACTGCGCATTTCTGTACTACTGCGATGTCCGCCCGGCACCGCGGGGCGGCCCCCGACGGGCTGCTGCCCATCCGGGACGGAGCCCCCTCCGCCTGCCCGGACCTTCACGACTAGCCTGCCCAGTGTTTCACCCCCACCGAACCAGGCCATAACAGTTCGGCAGCTTCGCACACCGTCCGCACACAACCCCGGACGGCAGACGCCTCCGGACGAAAACACAGCAGACCGGCATCCGCTTGACCCGCGAAGGTAAGTAACCTTGCATGCGGCTGTCCAGCCGCGCCGGTCCGTCCGGCCTGGGCGGTGGACGAAGACGAGCGGGCATCGGAGGGGCGGCCGCACCAATGACCACCGGACTGATCCCGGGGGAACACCCCCCGGAGCCACAGCCGAAGGGTGAGCTGCCGCGACAGCGGCAGGAGCCGGTCGGCCACGGAGTCATGCCCGTCGAGAACCGGTCGAGGAGTTCTGTGATCACCGCGCGCGCGGCCGCCACCTTCGAGCCCGTCGGGCGCTCGGTCGCCGGCGCCCGCGCCTTCGTCCGCGACACCCTGCAGGGCTGGGGCTTCGGGGACATCGTCGACGACGCCGTCGTTCTCACCAGCGAACTGGTGACCAACGCCGTGGTGCACGCCGGCACCTCCGCCGACCTGCTCTGCCTGCGCGGGGACGACGGCGTCCGCATCGAGGTCGCCGACCGGTATCCGGAACGCGAGGTCCCCGTCCAGGGCTCCCTCGCCACCATGGGCAGTCTCGACCGGGAGGGCGGGCGCGGCCTCCAGCTGTGCGCGGCCCTGGCCTCCCGCTGGGGCGTGGAGTACACCCCCGCCCACAAGACCGTCTGGTTCCAGCTGGACCTCCCGGAACGCCCCGTCGGCACCCGCGCGGCCGGACCCGCCCTGCCGCCCGACCTGCTGCCCCTCGCCGACGGACGGGTCCGGGTCGCGGTGCTGCAGATCGACCGGGCCGGCACGATCACCTCCTGGAACGAGGACGCGGAGGAACTCTTCGGCTACCCGGCCGAGCAGGTCACCGGCAAGCCCCTCACCGACCTCGCGGCCTGGCCGCACACCCCCGGCACCGGCACCGGCATCGCCGAGGCACTCCAGCTCTCCCGCTGGGAGGGCAGCTACGGCATCCGCGGCGCCCACGGCCGCGTCCTGCCCGTGTACGCCTCCCACCTGCGCGTCCGCGACACCGACGGCGAGCCCTCCACCGTGTGCCTGCTCGTCCGGGACCACGAACGCGCGGTCCTCCAGACACCGCTGCGCTCCCCGTCCTCCGACGGCGCCGGCTCCTCCGGCGAAGGCCAGAACACCGACCCGTTCGAGGTCTTCATCGGCTCCCCCGCCCCCGACGACCTCGACGGCCTCCTCCAGCGCACGGTCGAACGCGCCCGTGACATGCTCGACGGCGACGCCGCCTTCCTGCTGCTCGCCACCGACGACGAGACGGAACTGGAGGTCCGCGCCTCCACCGGCCTGCCCTCCGCCCGCCAGCGCTTCGCCCGCGTACCCGTCGAAGCCGGCCCCGGCCGCTACGGCTCCGCCCGCATGCCCGCCGTCCACGACGACCTGACCGCCGTCCACGGCCCGGTCCCCCTCCTCAACGGCACCGGCATGCGCTCCGTCGTCACCGTCCCGCTCAAGGTCGAGGGCCGCCTCACCGGTTCCCTCGGGGTCGCCGCCGAGGCACCCGGCCGCTACTCCAACGAAGAGGCGCTGCGCCTGCAGTTCGCGGCCGACCGGATCGCCCTCGCCGTCGAGTCCGCCCGGCTGGGCGAACTGGAACGGCTGCGCCGCGGCTCCCTGAGCTTCCTCGTCGAGGCGTCCGACCTGCTCGCCGGCACCCTCGACCGGGACCAGACCCTGGCCCTCATGGCCCAGATGACGGTGCCCACCCTCGCCACCTGGTGCGCCGTCTACACGATCGCCGACCAGTCCTCCGAGCCGTACCTGTCCTACGTCCTGCACGAGGACGAGGAGCAGATCGACGGCATCAAGTCCCTGCTGTCGAAGATCCCCCCGCCCGACCCGGTGCCCACGCCCGGCGCCCGCGTGTGGTCGGCCCCCGGTGAGGTGGCCCACCAGGCGGCCCTGCGCACCTCCATGCGCAGCCTCGGCCTGAGCGGCCCCGACCACCGCGTCACCCCGGGCATCGGCCCCACCCTCGCCACCGCCTCCGCGGTCGGCGGGGAGATCGTCGTGCTGCCGCTGGTCGCCCGCAACCGGGTCATCGGCATACTGACCCTCGGCAAGCCCACCGACGAACACTTCCGCCAGGAGATCCTGGAACTCGCCGAGGACCTCTCCCGCAGGGCCGCCCTGGCGCTGGACAACGCCCGGCTCTACTCGGAGCGGACCGCGATCAGCCAGTCGCTCCAGCGCAGCCTGCTCCCGCCGGAACTCCCGCTGGTGGACGGCGTCGAGGTCGAGGTCATCTACCGCGCGGCCGGCGAGGGCAACGAGGTCGGCGGCGACTTCTACGACCTGTTCCCGATCAGCGACGGTGCCTACGGGTTCGCCATCGGCGATGTCTGCGGCACGGGGCCCAACGCGGCGGCGGTCACCGGTCTCGCCCGGCATGCCCTGCGCCTGCTCGCCCGCGAGGGCCTCAGCGGCCCGGCCGTCCTGGAGCGGCTCAACTCCGCGATCCTCGACGAGGGCGCCCGCAGCCGCTTCCTCACGCTCCTCTACGGCGAGTTGCGCCCCCAGGAGGACGGCAGCGCCGAACTGAAGGTCGTCTGCGCCGGCCACCCGCTCCCGCTGCGCCTGCGGCAGGACGGCACCGTGGAACCGGCCGCCGAACCCCAGCCGCTCCTCGGGGTGCTGGAGGACCTGGAGCTCTACGAGCAGACGGTCGTCCTCGATCCGGGCGACGTCCTGCTCTGCGTCACGGACGGGGTCACCGAACGCCGGGAGGGCTCCCGGATGCTGGGCGACGACGGACTCGCCGACGTCCTGACGACGTGTACGGGCCTCACCGCCGGTGCCGTCGCGGCCCGCATCATGCGTGCCGTGGAGCGCTTCGCCTCGGACGCCCCCTCTGACGACATGGCGATCCTCGCGATGCGCGTTCCGGGGCTGCACACGGACTGAGAGCCGGAAGGCGCAGGACCTCCGGCGCTCCCCCGCGTCGCAGCGCCGGTCCCGCACCCCGTGTCGTTCCACCGGGCCCGGAGCGGACCGTGGCGAGCCGGCTCGCGCTCACGGTCACGGACATGAGAAAGGCCCCGCCCGAATCTGGGCGGGGCCTTTCGTCCGAGCCCCCAAACGGAATCGAACCGTTGACCTTCTCCTTACCATGGAGACGCTCTACCGACTGAGCTATAGGGGCCTGTTACCGGCCGGGCTGTTCCCCGCGGCAACGGAATAGATCATACCCCGAACGGGACCGTGCTCCCAACCAGCATTCGGGCCAGCCTTCGGACCGGCCTTTTGAGGCTTCAGGAAGCTGGCTGGAGGAGTCCGCCGAGAGCGTTGCACGCGGAGGCCATGCGTTGCATGTCCCGCTTGGTGAGCGCCGCGTGCACCGGAAGCGCCAGCGTCTCGTCGGCGGCCCGCTCGGTCTCGGGCAGGGACACGCACCGGCGGAACCCGGGCAGCCGGTGCACGGGTGTCCTGACGGGCACCGAACACTCGACACCCCTGGCCCGTACGGCACGTGCAAAGGCGTCCCGGTCGGGCCGGCCGTTGCCGGGCACTCGGACGACGTACTGCTCATAGGTGTGCCCTGCAGCTCCGTCCGGTGTCGCCACGCCCCTGAGTCTGGCGTCGAGCCAGGCGGCTCGTTCACGGCGCTTGGCTATGTCGTGCTGTGGCGCACAGCCCTCGTGGTGCTCGAGGACGAACAGCCCGTGCCGCTCCCCGACGGTCCGCAGTCGCGCCAGGTCGGCGGGCCTGCCGAAGCGGTGCACGGCAACCACGGCGGCGCTCCTGGCAGTCAGGGCGTCCGCCACGGCAGCCGGGGACAGTCCGTACGTCACCGGATCTATGTCGGCGAACACCGGCATCGCGCCGATCGCGGTCACGGCCTCGGCGATCTCCACGTTCCCGAAGGCCGGTACGACGACCTCGTCACCGATACCGACGCCGGCGGCTCTGAGCAGTGCGGCAATACCCATGAGGCGGATGCTCGTCGGGCGACGTGAACTCCAAGTGACAGGCAACAAAAAAGGGTTGGACCCGAAACCGAAGTTTCGGGTCCAACCCTGTCACGTATTGTTCGGCGGCGTCCTACTCTCCCACAGGGTCCCCCCTGCAGTACCATCGGCGCTGTAAGGCTTAGCTTCCGGGTTCGGAATGTAACCGGGCG
>NZ_JBEZWE010000006.1:0-374595 GCF_040637405.1 Streptomyces sp. NPDC029526 | reverse complement strand
GCCACCCGCTACGACAAGACCGCCGAGTCCTACCAAGCAGCCGTCACCCTCGCATCGCTGCTGATGTGGGCGTGACATTTGACGACAACTCCTAGCCGCATGAGTCACTCGTGTTCTGGGGGACCCATCTCGTGTCCATGCTCCTGCTGAGACTGCCAGCGCAGGATCTGCTGACTTTGAACGCACGGCGCCGAATGGTGCCCCACTTGGCCGCTCGCTGGCGGCACTTCCGAGGCGCCGATGCCTCGCAGTCGGAACGTTCCGCCTGGGCCGAAAGCCTCGTGTGTCTTGCCGAGGACCTGGTAGCAGCCGGACGCGGCAACGTTGAAATGATCGTCGAGTGTGCCGTCACTGTCGACGAGGCCAACCGTCCCGGCGACCCCCGACTCATCGACGTGGTTCTTCTGGGCCAGCATCCCGTCGAGAGGCGGCTGTCCGTCCAACTGGTGGAGTTGAAGCGTTGGTCAACGGTCACCACAGTGGATCGGGCTACCGTGGAAGAGGTGCATGTACCAGGGGCAGGGCGGAAGAAGCACCCCGCTCTGCAGCTGCGCGAGTACTACGAAGGATTCACCGGTAGCAGGGGACCGCTGCACGGACTGGACTTCGAGTGCGGCGGGTTCGCCTATCTGCACAACGCTACCGAAGACTCCGTCCGCCCCCTGATCGCCGTGAATGCACCGACCGGTGCCTACGCCCGCGTGTACACGAGTGACCAGCGCGAGCGGTTGATATCCGATTTCCGTGAGCACTTCGCCGACGGAGGTGGTGTGCCCGCGACTGAGTTGCTTCTGCAGAGGATAGGTGTACGCAACACGCCCCTGCTTGACGCCATGATTTGCTCCCGGGGAGAGGATACGGTCTTCACCTTGCGCGGCAGGCAAAGGAAGGTTGCCGACCAAATCGTGGACAGGGCGGGCAGAATCTTACCGGATCTGGAGTGCCCAGCCCTCGTGCCGGATGACCGACGAGTGGTCTTCCTGGTCATCGGCGGTCCCGGTACGGGAAAGAGTGCCATCGGCCTCCAAATCAAGGCGGAGCTGGAGGCTAGCGGTCACACGGTCAAGTATGCCAGCGGCAGCCCAGTGTTAAACGGCGCGATCCAAGAACACGTCGGCTACGGGGACCGGGAGTTCAAGGAGAGCTTCACCTACTTCAGCAACTTCGTCACCCCGCCGGACCCGCCCCTGGACGTGCTCATCTGCGACGAGGCGCAATCACTGAGGGAGCGCTCCGCGAGCCGTTTCTGGAAGCCTGAACAGCAGGGGAACAAGCCCCAAGTCGACGAGTTGCTCGACTCGTCTCGCGTCACCGTCTTTTTCCTCGACGAGGACCAGAGCGTGCGGCCGAACGAGGTCGGCACTGTTGATCTGATCGAGGACGTGGCGCGACGGCGCGACGCCACTCTCGTCCGATACGCACTCAGGGAACAGTTCCGCTGCGGCGGCAGCGACTCCTACGTCCGGTGGGTACGGGCCGTGTTGGGGGTTTCGAACGAGGAACCGGAGCAGTGGACGCCAGATGGGCTGATGCACGTGGAGGTCGCCGACAGCCCTGAGGAACTCGAACGGGTCATTCGCACCGAAGCGCTGGCCGGGGCGTCCGCCCGTATGGTCGCGGGGTACTGCTGGCCGTGGACGAAACCGATCGGCAAGGAGCGGCGACTGGAGGCCGACGTGCGGATCGGGGACTGGCACCGACCGTGGAACGCGGACAGCAGCGCGTTCTGCGAGAACGGGGCGCCGCCGTCCAGGATCTGGGGCGTGCACGAGAAGGGGCTAAACCAGGTCGGTTGCGTGTACGCGGTTCGGGGTCTCGAGTGGGACTGGTGCGGGGTGATCCTGGGGGGAGACATGGTGCGGCGGGACGGCCGATGGGTGTTCCGTCGGGGTAAGGAACGGAAGGATCCGGACACCGGTGTCAAGCGGGTCGCCGTGTCGGGGTCGTTCGACCCCAAGGTGAGAGCCGACAGCATAGGCGACGAGGAGTTCGCTCGGCTGGTCTGCCGCGCCTACTACGTGCTGATGACCCGGGCCAGTCGGGCGACGGTGCTCTACTCGACGGACGAGGAGACCCGGGCCTACCTGAAGGAGATGGTCGGCGAGGTCCAGGTGGACGGACTGCGGCCCACCTGGGAGAACCTGCCGGTGGAGGCACGCGTCCCGCACCTGCCCCGGCCGCGCAGGGGGCGGCGCATGCGCAAGAAGCGCCGCAACGCGGACTCGCAGGCGCCCGACTCGTATCTGTTCTGACGCGCACCGTCTGCACGGGGTGTGGCGGGCTCTCCGGGCCCGCCACGCGCCTGCTCAGAAGAACAGGCGTGCTGCCGCCATCAGGGCCGCCACCACGAGCTGGGTGACGGTTCCCGCGGCGACGTCGACCAGGATCTCGCGAAGCCGGTGACGACGTGCAGGCTTGTACTCGACGGGATTCATGGATGACCACTCCTTGGCGTGAGTTGGGAATGGCAGGGATCGCCCCACCGGGCATCCGCACTCACGCCGCGTGCTCGGCACGCAGCGGAAACCACTCGTCAGCCACAGCCGGGGACCGGTATCCGAACCCGCAGGTACCCTCCGGGAAGGTGCGCAGCGGAAGTGACCGTAGTGCACCACCGTTGAACCCTCGCGGTTTTCGGCCACGGGCACGTGCACGACCGCATGCGGGTGCGGTGTCCGCACGGCTGTGTGGAGAGTGGCACTCCATTGTGACCATGCGGGCTGTATGTCCTATAGTCCCGTCCTTCACCGCCTCTTTTCATGTCACAGGCAACCACTAGGATCTGCCCGAGGGCCCGACCATGGGGAACGGCGGTCCTTGGAGGACACGAGGAGCGGGGAACAGGCATGCGGGAAGGCCGGTGGGTCACGGTCACCGAGTCCGAGTTCGAGCATGAACGCCGCGGCCTGGAGGCGATCCGCCAGAAGCTGCCGGACTCCGATCCCTGGCGGGCCTGGTCGAACTTCACCTTCACCGCGAACACCGGCCACGTCCGCGAGGTCGACCTGCTGGTCGTCGCCCCCGGCGGCCTGTGCATGATCGAGCTGAAGGACTGGCACGGTTCGGTCACCTCCGAGAACGGCACCTGGGTCCAGACCACCCCCGGCGGCTACCGCCGCACCCACGGCAACCCGCTGCACCTGGTCAACCGCAAGGCCAAGGAGCTGGCCGGCCTGCTCGCCCAGACCGGCGCCAAGCGGGTCTGGGTCGCCGAGGCGGTCTGCTTCACCGACAACAGCCTCCGCGTCCGGCTGCCCGCCCACGACCAGAACGGCGTCCACACCGTCGACGAGCTGGTCGACATGCTCAGGCAGCCCCCGCGCGACGAGCGCCGCCGCGTCACCGCGATCGGCTCCCGCGAGATCGCGGCGGCCCTGAAGAGCATCGGCATCCGCAAGAGCGACGCCCAGTACAAGGTCGGCCCCTACGAGCTGGAGCGGAAGTCCTTCGACTCCGGAGAGACCTGGGCGGACTACCTGGCCCGCCACAGCGACCTGCCCGAAGCCGCACGCGTGCGGATCTACCTCAGCGAGCGCGGCTCCGACGCCTCCCTGCGCCAGTCCGTCGAGAACGCCGCCCGGCGCGAGGCCGCGGTGCTGGGCCGGTTCAAGCACCCGGGTGTCGTCCAGCTCAAGCAGTACTTCCCCTCCGGGCACGCCGCCGGCCCCGCGCTGATCTTCGACTACCACCCGGACACCCTGAAGCTGGACGAGTACCTTGTCCGGTACGGCGAGAAGCTGGACATCCTCGGCCGGATGGCACTGGTGCGCCAGCTCGCCGAGACGATGCGCTCCGCGCACGCCAGCCGCATCCACCACCGCGCGCTCGCCGCCCGCTCCGTCCACGTCGTCCCCCGCCCGCGCGGCCGCAAGGGGCAGGCCGTCGGGGAGGAGGCCGCCTGGCTCACCCCGCACCTGCAGATCTCCGACTGGCAGATCGCCACCCAGCGCAGCGGCGACTCCTCCCAGGGCCAGGGCATGACCCGGTTCGCGCCGACCGCCCTGTCCGCCCTGCACCTGTCCCACGACGCCGACGCCTACCTCGCGCCGGAACTCACCGCCCTCAACCCCGACCCGGTCCACCTCGACGTGTACGGGCTCGGCGTCCTCACCTACCTGCTGGTCACCGGAAAGGCCCCGGCCGCCGGCCAGGCCGAACTGCTGGCCCGCCTGGAGGCGGGCGAGGGCCTGCGCCCCAGCTCCCTGGTCGACGGCCTCTCCGAGGACGTGGACGATCTGGTCCAGGCCGCCACCGCCTACCGCCCCGGCCAGCGCCTCTCCAGCGTCGATGAGTTCCTGGAACTGCTGGAGGTCGTCGAGGACTCCCTCACCGCCCCCGCCGCGGCCCTCGACGGGCACGCCGAGGAGGAGACCGGGGAGAGCGCCGACAAGGACCCGTTGGAGGCCGTCGCCAGTGACGTGCTCGCCGGCCGGTGGGAGGTCCGCCGCCGCCTCGGCACCGGCTCCACCAGCCGTGCCTTCCTCGTCCGCGACCTGGAAGCGGAGACCCGCAGGACGCGCCCGCTGGCGGTGCTGAAGGTCGCCCTGTCCGACAGCCGCGGCGAGATCCTCGTCCGCGAGGCCGAGGCCATGCGCCACCTGCGCCCCCACTCCGGCATCATCCGCCTCGTCGAACCCGAGCCCCTGCACATCGCCGGCCGTACCGTCCTGGCCCTGGAGTACGTCGGCGACGAACGCGACGACGCCGGTGAGGGCCCAGAGGGCGCATCCCGCCCGCGACGCCGCGAGGAGACCGTCGCCCGCCAGCTCCGCGAACACGGCCGCCTCCCGGTCGACCAGCTCGAGGCGTACGGCGACTACCTCTTCGGCGCCGTCGACTTCCTCGAGGGCGAGGGCGTCTGGCACCGGGACATCAAGCCGGACAACATCGCCGTCCGCATCCGCCCCAACCGCACCCGCGAACTGGTCCTCATCGACTTCTCGCTGGCCGGCTACCCGGCGAAGAACACCGACGCGGGCACCGACGGCTACCTCGATCCCTTCGTCGACGTCATCACGCGCGGTTCGTACGACTCCCACGCCGAGCGGTACGCCGTCGCCGTCACCCTGCACCAGATGGCCTCCGGCGAGCTGCCCAAGTGGGGCGACGGCAGCGTCCTGCCGCGCATGACCGACCCGAAGGAGTGGCCGTACCCGACCATCGCGGCCGAGGCCTTCGACCCGGCCGTGCGGGACGGGCTCGTCGCCTTCTTCCAGAAGGCCCTGCACCGCGACGCGGGCAAGCGGTTCCCCGAGCTGAAGCCGATGCGGGACGCCTGGCGCAAGGTCTTCCTCGACGCCTCGCAGACCGTCCCCTCCAGCCACCGCAGCCGCCACACGACGCCCGCCGACGGAACCGCCCCCGCCGAGGGCACCGCCGCGGCAGCGATCGCGGACGCCGAGCCGGAGACCGCCGAACAGCAGCGCGACCGCCTCGCCGCCGAGGTCACCCGCGACACCCCGCTGACCGTCTCCGGTCTCACGCCCGCCGCCCAGTCCTTCCTCTACGGCCTGGGCCTGACGACGGTCGGTGAACTCCTCGACTACAGCCGCCGCAAGCTCGTCAACGCCCCCGGCCTCGGCGCCAAGACCCGCAACGAGGTCCAGCAGCGGCAGCGCGAGTGGGGCGAGCGGCTGCGCGAGATCCCCGTCTCCCCGCTCACGGCAAAGGGGCGGGCGGAGGCGAAGGAGGAGCTGGAGCAGCTCACCGCCGCCGAGTCCGCCCTCGTCGGGCAGCTCGCGACGGGCGAGTCGGCGGGCGCGCTGTCCGCCCGCACCCTGCGCTCCGTCAGCCTCGACACCCTCGCCACCGTCCTCGTGCCGGCCGTCAACAACAACGGCTCCAACCGCAACAAGGCGGAGATGGTGCGGCTGCTGCTGCGCCTGCCCGACGAGCACGGCGTCCTGCCCGACATCGGCGTCTGGCCGAAGCAGAAGGATGTCGCCGACGCGCTCGGTCTCAGCCACGGCCGCATCCCGCAGATGCTCAAGGAGGAGCGCAAGCGCTGGAAGGCGGAGCCCGCCGTCCAGGCACTGCGGGACGAGATCATCGACCTGCTGGAGAGCATGGGCCGTGTCGCCTCCGCCGTGGAGATCGCCGACGCCCTTGCCGTCCGCCGCGGCACGCACCTCGCCGGGCGCGAGCAGCGGCGCGCGATGGCCCTGGCGGCGGTACGGGCCGTCGTCGAGGTCGAGCAACTGGTGCCGCAGGAGGCCGAGTTCCAGCACCAGCCGAACCGCAAGGCGACCGACGAGTCGCTGGGCGCCGGCCTGCTCGCCCTCGACGTGCGTGAGAACGACGCCCCGGACACCCCGACCGCGCCCGGCCTGCTCGACTACGCGACCCGCCTCGGCAGGACGGCCGACCGGCTCGCCCGGCTGGACACCCTGCCGACGGCCGCGACCGTCCTGGCCGAACTGGGCGCGCTGACGGTCCCGCCCGGTGCCGTCGACTGGGACGAGCGGCGCATGGTGGAACTGGCCGCCGCCGCGTCGGTTAACGCCGCAGCCACTCCGCGCCTGGAGATCTACCCGCGCGACCTGTCGCTCGTCCGAGCGCTGCGGCTCACCCAGGCCGGACTCGTCCGCTGGATCCCGGGCGTTCCGGACGGGCGGCAGCCCGGCCTGACAGGCGAGGACGTGCACGAGCGGGTCCGGGTCCGCTTCCCCGAGCTGGTCGTCCCGGACGGGCGCGGCGGCACGACCCACGAACTGCCGACCGGCGGCCCGCTCACCAAGGCGCTGCGCGACGCGGGCTTCGAGCTGTCGCTGAGCATGCGCGAGGACACGGGCACGCTGCGCTACCTGCCGACGCGGGTGGAGGACACCTCCAGCTACCTCACGACGGGCGCGTGGCGGCAGTCGACGCGCACGGGCACGGTGACGCGGTACGCGGACGACCCGCAGCTCGCGGGCGCGGTGCGTGCGGAGGAACGGCTGCTCGCCTCGGCCCGCCGGGACGGGTACCGGGTGCTGACCGTACGGCAGCAGCTCGTGCGGGACGCGGTACGGGAACTGGGTTCCGAACGGCTGGGCGCGCGGGCGGTGTCGGTGACCGAGCTGTTCCTGGAGGCCCTGCACGGGCAGGTCACGCCGGGCACCAAGCCGACCTGGGAGACCCTGCTCAAGGCGGACGCCGCCGAGCCGGGCTCGAAGGGCGCGGTGCGGTTCGCGGAGTACGCGCGGACGGCATGGGGCTCGGTCGAGCCCCGGATCGCCGAGCTGCTGGGCAACGGTGGCGGCGGTGCGGGTCCGGTCCTGCTGACGGAGGCCGGGGTGTTCGCCCGGTACGACGCGATGGGCGTCCTGGACCGGCTGGCGTCGGCGGCCCGGCGGGGCGGGCGGGGGCTGTGGCTCCTGGTCCCGCAGAACGACCCCTCGCGCGAGCCCCGGCTCGGGCAGGCGGCCGTGCCGTACCAGGTCGGCCTGGGGGAGTGGATCCAGCTTCCGGACACGTGGGTGGGCAACGCTCACCGCGGGTCCGGCGAGGTTGTGGCTAGTGGTGTCGAGGGAGACGCGAAGTGATCGACCGCAAGGCTCTGTTGGACGACCTGAAGCAGCAGGTCAAGGCGGTCGAGGCCGACCTCGGCAAGCAGGTGAAGGCGCTCGGTGAGGTCGGCGCGCGGCTGCGGGCCGAGTACGACCAGGCGCGCAAGCTGGGGCGCACGGCGGCGACGTGGAACTCGTGGCTGGACGAGCGGGTCACGCAGGTCGCGGTGGCGTGGGTGCTGGGCACGGTCTTCGTGCGGTTCTGCGAGGACAACCGGTTGATCCCCGAGCCGTACCTGACGGGGCCGGACGGTGACCGGCGTGAGCTGGCGGAGTCGCGGTACGACGCGTACGTGGAGTCGGACGACAACCCGACGTACCGCGGTTGGCTGGAGAAGGCGTTCGACGAGCTGGGCCAGGGCCAGGCGGGGCGGCTTCTCTTCGACAAGCGGCACAACCCGCTGTACCAGGTTCCGCTGTCGCATGACGGTGCGCGTGAGCTGGTCGAGTTCTGGCGCCAGCGTGACGAGGCGGGCGTCCTCGTCCACGACTTCACCGACCCGCTGAACGAGGACGGCACGGAGGGTTGGGACACGCGGTTTCTGGGCGACCTGTACCAGGACCTGAGCGAGGCCGCGCGGAAGACGTACGCGCTGCTCCAGACGCCGGAGTTCGTGGAGGAGTTCATTCTCGACCGGACGATGAATCCGGCGGTGCGGGAGTTCGGGTACGAGGGCCTGAAGATGATCGATCCTACGTGTGGGTCGGGGCACTTTGTGTTGGGGGCATTCCGGCGGGTGGTGCGGCTTTGGGGTGAGACCCACCCGGGCATGGATGTGCATGCGCGGGTGCGAGCTGCGCTCAACTCGGTGCATGGGGTAGACGTCAACCCGTTCGCCGTGGCTATTGCGCGGTTCAGGCTGCTGGTCGCGGCTATGGCGGCGAGCAGCGTGCACACACTATCTGAGGCCTCAAAATACGAGTGGCCGATCCATTTGGCAGTCGGAGACTCTCTGATCAAAGCACGGCAGTTGGAACTGACGCTGGGCGGAGATAAGGATGGAAATGACGACCCGCTTGCCTCATTCGCTTATACCACGGAGGACGTACACGAACATCCAGGGATACTTCAACAGGGACGCTATCACGTGGTGGTGGGAAATCCTCCATACATCACCGTGAAGGATCAGAAGCTAAACGCGCTGTATCGGGATCTGTATGACGCTTGCGCTGGCACGTATGCACTTTCGGTCCCCTTTGCCCAGCGCTTTTTCGAGCTTGCCAAGCGTGGCGACGCCGATGGGCGTGGGTATGGCATGGTCGGTCAAATCACCGCTAACTCATTCATGAAGCGTGAGTTCGGGGCAAAGCTGATCGAGAAATTCTTCGCTCATAAGGTCGAGCTGATGGAGGTTATTGATACCTCTGGTGCTTATATCCCCGGTCACAGCACGCCCACCGTAATTCTTGTCGGTAGGTATCGCAGCGGGATTTCGCGCTCCGATATGATCCGAACGGTGCGAAGCATCCAGGGTGAACCGTCGGCGCCTGAGTGTCCAGAAAGAGGCTTGGTGTGGAGTGCGATCGTAAGCCAAATTGATAAGCCGGGTTCTGTCGGTCCTTGGGTTTCTGTGGGGGACCTGGAAAGGCGTCAGTATTTCGATGAGCAGCCCTGGATCCTCACCGATGGCGGTCTCGAAATGGTGGATCTACTCAACAGGGCGGGCGCGCAAAAGCTCAACTCTCTCACAGTAAGCATCGGGCGGACCACTAACAGTGGAGCCGATGATGCATATTTTGTGTCGGATTCGGCGACTGTTCGACGCCTTGGGCTCGACAGTAGGTTTAGGGACCTAGTTGTCGGAGAGTTTGTGCGGGACTATAGTGTCACCAACACGGTCAAAATCGCGAATCCTTACACGGACAGTTCTAATTCTGAGCATGTCGATGAGAAAGAGCCGCTGGTTTCGCGCTTCCTGTGGCCCGCACGCACTGTTCTGGCGAATCGCATTATCTTCGGCAAGCGTGTAACTGATCGATGCCCGTGGTACGTGCATCTGGAGAATTATTCACATAAGCTGAGGACTAGGCTTTCGATTGCCTTCGCCGAAGTGGCAACACATAATCACTTTGTCTTGAGTCGAGGTGATTTGCTCTTTAAGCAAACCTCTCCAGTGATCAAACTTGAAGAAAATGTCGACGAACGTCAGCACCTGGGGTTGATTGGTGTACTGAACAGCTCCACAGCTGCTTTTTGGCTCAAACAGGTGTGTTTCTGTAAGGGCAACGCGACGGCTTCTAGTGGAATGGCGGACCAACCCTGGTCGTGGAACTATCAGTTCAGTGGGGCCAATATTGGATCATTTCCTCTACCGGATGACTTCCCGACAGTGCTGCCCGATGCGCTTGATGCTCTCGCTCATAGACTTTCGTTGGTCAGCCCTATGGCTGTTGCAGCAGATGCCGTCCCGGTAGCTGAAGTTTTGCGCGATGCGCGCAACTCTTGGGCTTCCCTGCGCGCTCGCCTTATTGCCTTGCAGGAGGAACTGGACTGGCAGGTCTACGCCCTCTATAATCTCCACTCCGAAGATCTCCGTGTCTCCGGCGACCCTGACGACCCCAACATTCCCAAACTGGCACTTGGGGAACGCGCTTTTGAGATCGTCCTGGCGCGTCGGGTTGCTTCAGGCGAGGCAAGTGGCGAGTGGTTCAAGCGGCACAACGCCACCCCCATCACGGAGATCCCCGCCCACTGGCCCGCTCCCTACCGCGAGATCGTCCAGAAGCGCATCGACGCCATCGAGTCGAACCGGGCCATCGGCATGGTCGAGCGGCCCGAGTACAAGCGTCGTTGGGCGACCGAGGGCTGGGACGCCCTTCAAGACAAGGCCCTGCGTTCCTGGCTCCTCGATCGCATGGAGAACCGCGACCTATGGTTCGACGATAACGGTCAGCCCGCCATCCTCACCCTGGCCCGCCTCACCGACGCCCTCTCCCGCGACGAGGATTTCGTCTCCGTCGCCAAGCTCTACGCGCCGCGCAAGGACCTTCCCAAGGTCGTCGCCGAGCTGATCACCGACGAGCACGTGCCGTTCCTCGCCGCCCTGCGCTACAAGCCTTCCGGGCTGAAGAAGCGCGCCGACTGGGAGGAGGTGTGGGACCTCCAGCGTAAGGAGGACTCCGCCCCGGACGAGCAGACCAAGCGGAAGATCCGGGACTCCATCCCCGTGCCGCCGAAGTACACCTCGGCCGACTTCCTCCGCCCTTCCTACTGGAAGGCGCGCGGCAAGCTCGACGTGCCCAAGGAGCGGTTCATCTCATACGGGCAGACCAACGCCCCCACCCCCGAGCTGTACGGCTGGGCCGGCTGGGACCACAAGGAGCAGGCGCAGGCGCTAGCGACGTACTTCACCAACACCGCGCTGTCCACCGAGGAGATCACCCCGTTCCTCGCCGGCCTGCTGGAACTCCAGCCCTGGCTGTCCCAGTGGCACAACGAGTTCGACATGCTCTACAGCGGCTCCCCGGCAGACTTCTTCGCCGGTTACCGCCAACAGAAGCAGGGCGAGCACGGACTCACGGACGACGACCTTCGTGGCTGGCGTCCTCCGGCCGCGACCCGAGGGCGTCGCGCAGCAGCGAAGAAGTAGCCAGGAGCAGATCGACATCCGTCGGTTCAGGGGCCACCCGGTGCGTCAGCGGGTGGCCCTTTGTCCGCGTGTGCAGCTCCGCCCACACGGTCTTGCCTGGGGCGGCCTCGCGAGGGCTGACGCCCCAGTCATCCGCGAGGGCGGCGACCAGAAGCAGGCCCCGGCCGGACTCGGACAGCGAGGCGGTTGCCGAAGCGCTGGCGGCCGGGGGCTGTTTCTCAGCACGGGTGTCGGTCACCTCGATACGGAAGGTGCCCTCGACCAGGGTCAGCTGGACGTAGAAGTCCCGGCCGGGGACGTGGCCGTGGCGGACGGCGTTGGCGGTAAGTTCCGCCGCGATGAGGGTGAGCGTTTCGTTGACCGTGGTCGCGTACGGGTGGCCCCAGTCGTTCAGGCGGCGCGAGACGAGTCTGCGAGCGAGGCGCGCACCGCGCGGCGTTGACGTAAAGCGCATGGTGAACTCGCGTTCGGGCGCGGGGTGCTGCTGCAGATGCCCATTCGGGGGAGTTGCTGACTTCATGGGGTCAACGGTGTCGGACTCTGCGTAGCGTTGACCAGGAGCGATGCGCTGACGGGGGCGGGCTGTACACGCCGTTGATGTGCTTGTACGTGGTGTTGGGCGTGACCGGTTCCGGGCCCCGAAGTTGGCTGACATGGGCGGTTGTAAGAGAGGAGCTGCGGCGTGGACGACGAGATTCAGCAGCCGGAGTACGAGGTCGGGACGGGCATGCTGTGCGTGTTCGGACGGCAGTTGAAGCTGTTCCGGGAGCGGGCAGGCCTGGACCGGGCGAGGTTCGGCTCCCTGACCGGGTACTCGGCCTCGACGATCGCGTCGTTCGAGCAGGCAAGACGTATTCCGCCGCCAAAGTTCATCGACCAGGCAGATGAAGTGCTGGCGGCAGGTGGGGTGTTGAGAGCGAGTAAGGAAGAGGTGGCTCGGGCTCAGTATCCTGCGTTCTTTCGCGACGCGGCCAAGTTGGAGGCCGAGGCCGTTGAACTTCATGTGTACGCCAACCAGGCAGTGCCCGGACTCCTGCAGACCGAAGAGTACGCGCGGGCAGTGTTCACCAACTGGCGGCCCCTGCTGCATGAGGACGTGGTCGAGCAGAGGGTCACGGCGCGCCTGGCTCGGCAGGAGATCTTCTCTCGGATGCAGCTGCCCACCATCAGCTTCGTCATCGAGGAGTCGGTTCTGCGTAGGCCACTGGGTGGGTGGGGCGTCATGCGCGGGCAGTTGGAGCAGATCCTGCTTCATGGCCAGCGGCGTAACGTGGAGGTCCAGGTGCTGCCGACCGAGCGGAACGAGCATGCCGGACTGGCTGGTCCGTTCACCTTGATCGAGACGAAGGAAGGGCGGAGGATCGCGTATGTGGAGGCTCAGCAGGACAGCCGCCTCTACACAGCGCGGAAGCCCGTCCGGGAGATCGAGGAGCAGTATGGACTCCTTCGGGCCCAAGCGCTCACTCCCCGCGAGTCGCTGGCCTTCGTCGAGAAGTTGCTTGGAGAGAGATGAACGTCGAACAGACTGTTCCTGAGTCGGCTTGGATTAAAAGCAGTTACAGCAGCGGAGCAGGCGGCGAATGCGTCGAGGTCGCCGCACGCCCCGCCACCATCCACGTCCGCGACTCGAAGGACACCACCCGCGCCGCACTCGCCGTAGGACCCACCACATGGGCTGCCTTCGTGGAGTTCGCGGCACGCTGACAGAGGCGGCACCGATCGCAGGGCCCTCGGCGGGCGTGTGCTTGCCGAAGGCCCTGCGTACCCCACACCCCTACGGCACGCCTTCAGCAGACCCAGCGCCTTGCTCGCCCGCGGTCGCCTTCCCGGACAGTGATCGGCATCGTGAAGGAAGCCGGCTCTCACACCACTGCCACTCTCGTAACGAGGTATCAACGAAGCTGATCCATGGTGATCCTCGCAACGCGGAGGCACTGTAGGTTCCTGCCATGAAGCAGGGTAAAGAGGTCGAGAACCCCGAGTCGCGCTTCTTCGCGGTGCTGCTGGCAGCGGCGAAGCTCCCCGGTGTGCGGATCCATAGGGAGGCGTACCTCCGCAGTGCGCTCGCTCGCCACTGCTCCGAGGAAGAGATCCGACGAGCGATAGAGGAGACTCCCGCTGCCGCGGGCATCACCGTCGAGCTCCTCGACAAGGTCGCCAACGACTCCATCCGCTACGAAACCGCCAAGGTCAGCGCCCTCTCGGCCGCCGCAGGAATACCCGGCATCCTCGCCCTTCCCGCCACAGTGCCCGCCGACACGGCCCAGTATGTCGGCCACATGCTGCGCATCGCCCAGAAGCTCGCCTATCTCTACAGCTGGCCCGAGCTGTTCTCCGACGAGGGCGGTGACGTCGATGACGCGACCAAGGGGATGCTCACGTTGTTCTTCGGCGTGATGTTCGGAACCCAGTCGGCGAACGCCGCCGTGGGGAAAGTCGCGGGGATGCTCGCGGAGCAGGTCGCCAAGGAGCTGCCCAAGAAGGCGCTCACCCATGGGGTCGTTTACCCCATGGTGAAGAAGGTCGCGAAGTACCTCGGTGTCAAGATGACGACGCAGACCTTCGCCAAGGGTGTCTCGAAAGCCATCCCCGTGGTCGGGGCCGTCGTGTCCGGAGGGCTCACTCTCGCGACCTACCTTCCGATGGCCAAGAGGCTCAAGAAGCACCTCGCCGGTCTGCCTCTGGCGGACCCTTCGCACAGAGCATCGGAGGGAGACGTCGTGGACGGCGAAGTCGTGGAAGAACACGAGACGTTCACCCCGGCGGACGCTGAACTGCACGACGCGGACACCACTGCCGTCAAGCTGGAGCAACCCAGGGACTGACGCCGCGCGTGCCCGTCGCCGGGGCGGGGATCCGTCGGCCTGCGGGCTTGCCCATCACCCCGTCCCGCTGATCACCGCTTCCCGCCACATCCCGTTGCAGCTCCGGCCCCTCGCGGCGGGGCCAAGGGGACGATTTCCCGGTTGAAGAAATCGTAGAACCCCTCACCACGTTCATACAGCGCATCGAATCCGGCGTTCGTTTCCCGGATCAGTGAGCTGTCCGTATAGCGATGGGCGCCCGCCGCGTTTCCGTCCTCGTCGTACACGACCTCGTACATGACCACATCGCCGAGAATCACCACTTCCGGAACACGGTGACGCTGCTCGATGCCGGCAATGTCCCGAGCGTCGATGACCTTGATCGCGTCGCCCACGTCCACCCGCGCGCGCAGCACGTGCAACTCCCACTGCACATACGGCGTCACCGGGAACTCCACCACCCGGAGACGGCGGTGCGTGACGCCCAGGTCCGACGCGCGCCGGATTTCCCGGGCGTAGTCCTCGCGCCTCTCGTCGGCCAGGGACAGGGCCCGCTCCCAGTCGCCACCGGCGAAGGCCTCCCAGCTCGGGAAGCCGCGCTCCTGGAAGTGCTGGCCGCGCTCGAGCTTGTTGAGGAAGCCGATCCCGCTGGAGTAGATCCGGCCGAGTTCCGCGTGGTACGTGGGGCGGTCCAGGCGTTCGGAGACGCCGTCGGGGAAGGAGTCAAACACTGGGGATGTCCGGCTTCGCCGCGATGAGCATGTTCCTGGGGATGACCACGAGGCGCTCGTCCGACCCGATCGAGACCCCGTCGGGGAGGTTCCTGCCGAGCGACTGGGTGAGGTCCCGGCCGATGACGGCGACGTCGCCGTTGGCGAGTTCCCAGATGTCCGGGCAGTCAGGAGTTCCGGTGGTGTTTCCCAGTTCCTGGGGCGTTTTTCCCAGGCGTCGCTTGAAACTCGTGTCGGGATCCGCTTCCCACGGCCTGGCCATTTCCCTCGCCCCCTCGATCGGTCGGGAGGGCTCACCGTACCGCGCGAGAAGCCTGACTGACCACGTGTCAGAGCCGGTCTCCAGGGGTATTGGCGAGGATTGGCTCCTCCTTGTTCCCTGCCGCGCAGAGGTGGAATGATATTGATCGCGCTGAAGATCGCGCAAACATCTGACAGGTGACATTTTCCATCTGATGCTGTCGGAAAATAGGGTGAGCGGAGGGGTGGCTGTGGACGCTGAAGTGGCCTTGCTCGCGCAGAGCGCGGGAACCACCTTGGTCGCGTTGATGGCGACCGATGCCTGGCACCACGTGCGTGACGGGATCACGCAGCTCTGGCGCCGGACGCAACCGGAGCGCGCCGACACCGTCGCCGCCGAGTGGGAGGCCGGCCGCGAGGACATGCTCGCCGCCGCGGCCACAGGCGACCAGGAGACCCTGGACGAACTACGGCTTCAATGGCAGGGGACGGTACGGCGGCTGCTCGTCGCCCGGCCCGCCGCCGTACAGGAACTGCGCGCCTTGCTGGACCAGCTCGATCCCGACGGCTCGGCCGCCCGGCGGATCACCCAGCACGCCACCGCATCCGGTCAGGCGCGGGTCTACCAGGCGGGACGTGATCAGCACATCACAGAGCGATGACGGGCGGGACGGACGGTCACGCCGAGGACCACGGACGCGTCTACCAGTCGCACGGCGACCAGCACATCAGCGAGCACCACCACTACAACGACGACGGGCCGGACAACGGCGGGCCGGACTCGGTGCGACGCCCGGCGGTCGGCCGGCTCCCCGTCGCGCTCCGCGACCGCAGCGAGGTGATGGAACGCCTGCGGACGAGCGTGAGGACGGAGCGCGGCGGCCAGGTCTACGTGCTGTACGGAATGGGCGGCTCGGGCAAGACGGCGGTCGCCTGCGCCCTGTTCCAGGAGGTCACCGCGGAAGCGGGCCGGGTGGGCCTGTGGGTCAACGCCTCCGACCGCGCGAGCCTGCGCGCCGGCATGCTCGCCGTCGCCGCCGACCGAGGGGCGGACGACGGTGAACTGCTCGCCGCACGCAACGGTCTCAGACCCGCCGCCGACCTCGTCTGGAAGTACCTCGACCGCTCCGCCGAACCCTGGCTGCTGGTCCTGGACAACACCGACGAGCCGGAGATCCTGCGGGACGGCGACTGGCTGCGCACCAGCCCCCGCGGCACCGTCCTGGTGACCACACGGCGCGCGGCGGCCCGGTGGTGGCCGGGCGCCGAGCTGCAGTACATCGGTGTCCTGCCCAGGGAGGACGCGGCGCTCGTGCTGCGCGATCTCGCACCGCACAGCGGCACGGCCGAGCAGGCGGCGCGGGTCGCGGACCGGCTCGGGCGGCTGCCCCTCGCCCTCACCCTGGCGGGCGGCTTCCTCTCCCGGCAGGTCATCGACCCCTGGACGATGGACGCGTACGGGGACCAGCTCGACTCGGACGAACGGGTGCAGCTCATAGACCGGGGAGCCGACGCCCTGTCCGAAGCGGACCCCCGCCATCTGGTCGGACTGACCTGGCAGCTCACCCTTGACGCGTTCGAAGCGCGCGGACTGCCCGAAGCGGCGGCCCTGCTCAGACTGCTCGCCCGGTTCGCCGCGGAGCCGCTGCCGCTGGCCCTGCTCAACCACGCCGGCATCGGCGCCGTACTGCCTCGGGCCCGGACCGAGACGGCTCTCAGAGCGCTCCTCGACCAGTCACTGTCCGAACTCGTCGACGCCGCGGGCACACGCTGCGTACAGAGTCACGGCATCCTGCTCGACAGCGTCTCGGCGGCGACCCCCGCGGATCTCGTGCCCGCCCTCGACACGACAGCCGTCCGGCTGCTCGACGCGGCCGTGCCCGCCGTACCCGACGCCGGTCCGCACGATCCCCGGCTGCGGCTGCTCGTTCCGCACGCGCTGGCCCTGCTCGGGCACGTCGGCGAGTCGTCCGCCGCCGACGCCCTGGCCGTCACGACGCGGCTGGCCGTAGCCCTGCACCGGACCGGTGACTACGTCTCCGCCCGGGAGACCGCCCGCAACGCCGCCGATCTCGCGCAGCGGCACCTCGGCGCGGACCACCGTACGGTCCTCGCCGCCCGCTCCAGGGCAGGGCGGGCACTGTTCCGGCTGGGCAGGTACGCCGAGGCCGAAGCGGTGCTCCGCACGGTCCGGGACACCCAGGAGCGCCTGTTCGGCGCCGACGACCCCGACACCGCGGACAGCGGCTACGGCCTCCAGCTCGTGCTGGCGAACCTCGGCAGACGGGGGGAGGCCGTCGCGCTGCTCCGTGACACCGTCGCCGGGCGGCGCTCCGCGCTGGGCGCCGCGCATCCGCTGACCCTGCGGGCCCGCGCCGGCCTGCTGGAGATGCTGCCCGCCGCCGAGGTGGTCACCGAGGAGGACGGAGCGCTGCTCTCGCTGCCGTCGGAGTGCGAACGCGTCCTGGGCCCCGACCACACTGTGACGCTCGGCGCCCGGCACAACCACGCGTGGGCGCTGTACCTCCTGGGCCGCTTCGACGAGGCCGACCGGGAGATCCGGCAGGTCGCCGAGGCGTATGAACGGCGGTTCGGACCCGAGTACCCGATCGTGCTCGCCGCCCGGCAACTCCTCTCCCGGACCCGAGCCGCGCTCGGACACAGGGAGGAGGGGATCGCGCTGATGACCGACGTCGTCGAGCGGCGGGACCGCGGCCTGGGCCCCGAGCACCCCTTCACGGTCGCGAGCCGGAACCTGCTGGACGCCTACCGTTCGGGGCGATGGCGGCCGTAGCGCGCCACGGCCGGGACCGGAGCGGTCCGCGCGCGGTGCGGTTGCGCATTCGGCACAGGGCGGAGGGGAGTACCGATGTAGGGTGCTGTGGGCAGGCCGTACGGGTGATGTTCAGTGCGAGGGGGGCGAAGAGTGCAGACGCCGCGAACCCACCCGACCTGACCCGTCCGACGCCGTGAGCGTGGTGTCCGTCCGCTCACCGCACGACCGGACCCGTCCGTGCCGTCGGCCAGGACGGCCGGTCCGCCGCACCGGCCGTCCGTACCCCTGAGCGCCCCGGCCCCACCCCCCCCGGAACGGCCCCGAGCCTCGGCGGCGGACCCCGCGCGGCACCGAGTACGAGCAGCAGCAGCGACCACCGTCAGGGAGAGCGAGAACCCGCAATGGCCCAGCCGCCCCTCCTCCGCGATGTCATCGACATCAAGGAGTCCATCTCCACCTCGGACTTCGTGCTGTCCCTCGCCGAGGCGACGACACCCGAGGGCGCCCAGCACGCGCTCAAGGACTACGTCGTCACCGAGCGGCTGCTGGAGAACTTCGACGAGGCGCTGGCCCTCATCAAGTCCGCGCTGGACGGGCACCGCTCCAAGGCGGCCTATCTCCACGGCTCGTTCGGTTCCGGTAAGTCGCACTTCATGGCCGTGCTGTACGCGCTGCTCAGCGGCAACCCGGTCGCCCGTGCCCGCACCGAGTTCGACCCGGTGCTGACCAGGCACGAGTGGCTGAGCACGGACGGCAAGAAGTTCCTGCTCGTGCCGTACCACATGCTCGGTGCGAAGGCTCTGGAGCAGCGGGTGCTCGGCGGGTACGTGCACCACGTCAAGAAGCTGCACCCGGAGGCCCCGACCCCGCAGGTGTACCGGACCGACTCCCTCTTCGCCGACATCCGCGCCATGCGCGCCCACATGGGCGACGAGGCCGTCATCCGGGGTCTCGGCACCAGCGACGCGGGCGACGGCGAGGAGGACGAGTGGGGCGAGGGCTTCGCCTGGACCCCGCAGCTCCTGGACACCGCGCTCGCGGCCGAGGAGAACCACGAGGCGGGTGTCCACCTCAACCTCACCAACCCCTCCACCCCGTCCGAGCTGCGCGCCAAGCTCGTCAACGACGCCGGCACCAACCTCCTCCCCGGCTTCACCCAGAACGCCGCCGAGGACGAGCACGGCTTCATCTCCCTGGACGCGGGCCTCTCCGTCATCGCCGAGCACGCCAAGTCGCTCGGCTACGACGGCCTGATCCTGTTCATGGACGAGCTGATCCTGTGGCTGGCCACCCTCATCCACGACCAGAAGTTCGTGGCCCGCGAGGCCAGCAAGATCACGAACTTCGTGGAGGGCGGCGACGCCCGTCGCGCCATCCCCGTCGTGTCCTTCATCGCCCGCCAGCGCGACCTGCGCGAACTGGTCGGTGAGGAGGTGTCCGGCGCGGCCGAGTCGTCCATCCAGGACACCCTGAACCTGGCCTCCGGCCGCTTCGACAAGATCACCCTGGAGGACCGCAACCTCCCGCAGATCGCCCACGCCCGCCTCCTCAAGCCCAAGGACGGCGAAGCGGCCAGGCTGGTCGACGCCGCCTTCGAGCAGACCAAGCGCGTCGGCCCGCAGGTCTGGGACACCCTGCTCGGCTCGGAGAAGGGCACCACCGGGGCGGACGCGGAGTCGTTCCGGCTGACGTACCCGTTCTCGCCGGCGTTCATGGACACCCTCGTCCACATCTCGTCCGCGCTGCAGCGCTCCCGCACCGGTCTGAAGCTGATGGGCCAGCTCCTCGCCGACCACCGCGACGAACTCCGCCTCGGCCAGCTCGTCCCCGTCGGCGACCTGTACCCGGTGATCGCGGGAGGCGGCGACAAGCCGTTCACCGACAGCCTGAAGGTCGTCTTCGAGGCCGCCGACAAGCTCTACAAGACCAAGCTGCGGCCCTACCTGCTCAGCTCGTACGACATCACCGAGGACGACGTCGAGCAGTACCGGAACCGGCCCGAGTCCCTCGCCGACCCGAAGAAGCTCAACGGCTGCCGGATGTTCCTCGGCGACAACCGGCTCGTGTGCACGCTGCTGTTGTCCGCGCTCGCCCCCAGTGTGCCCGCGCTGTCCGAGCTGACCATCCGGCGGCTCGGCGCGCTCAACCATGGGTCGGTCCTCGCGCCCATCCCCGGTGCCGAGGTCGGCATCATCAAGAACAAGGTCGCCGATTGGGCCGCCAGGTTCCCCGAGATCAAGGAGACCGGCACCGACGCCAACCCCGGCGTCCGCCTCGAACTCTCCGGCGTCGACGTGGACTCCGTCATCGCCAACGCCCAGGTCAACGACAATCCCGGCAACCGGGTCGCCCTCGCCCGCCGCCTGCTCTCCGAGGAACTGGGCGTCGAGCACGGCCAGTTGAGCGACCAGCTCCACTTCACCTGGCGCGGCACCGCCCGCACCGCCGAGATCGTCTTCGGCAACGTCGCCGACGAGGACGAGCTGCCCGACCACGACCTGATGCCGCAGGAGGACGGCCGCTGGCGCATCGCCATAGACCTCCCCTTCGACGAGGGCGAATGGGGGCCGGTCGAGGACGTCAACCGCATCCAGCGGCTGCGCGAACGCCAGCAGGGCGAGCGGTCCCGCACCATCGCCTGGCTGCCCGCGCACCTGTCCGCGCAGCGCTTCGCCGACTTCCGGCGCCTCGTCGTCATCGACAAGGCCCTCGCCGACGAACACCGCTTCGACACCCAGTACGCCGGTCACCTCAACGCCGACAACCGCAGCCGCGCCAAGGGCCTTCTCGAAACCCAGCGCGAGGCGCTGCTCAAGCAGGTCAAGGGCGCCTTCAAGCAGGCGTACGGCCTCGCCCAGAAGCAGGCCGCCGACGTCGTCCCCGACTTCGACGACCACCTCGTCGCCCTGCCCGACGTCGACGGACTCACCCTGTCCTTCGGGCAGAGCCTGCACGACGGCATCCGGCACGTCGCGGGCAAGCTGCTCGCCCACCAGTACCCGGCCCACCCCGACCTCGACCCCGACGCCACCGGCACCGCCATCAGGCCCGCCGACACCAGGAAGGTGTTCACCCACGTCCGGGCTGCCGCCGAGGCCCGCGACGGACGGATCGAGGTCCCGGCCGCCGACCGCAAGCTCATGCAGCGGATCGCCGGGCCGCTGCGCCTCGGACAGCAGAAGGAGGCGTACTTCGAGCTGTCCCGCTACTGGGCCGACCACTTCCGGCAACTCGCCCGCTCGCAGGGCGTCACCGGGGACCTGTCCCTGATCACGCTCACCGACTGGACCGACCGGCCCGACCCGCGCGGCCTGCCCGACTTCCTCGCCCGGCTCGTCGTCGCCTCCTTCGCCGAGATGGACGACCGGGTATGGGTGCGCGGCGGCACCGTCCTCGACCCCGCGCCCGAACTGTCCGCGATCAAGGACCACGACGCGCTGCGCAGCCAGCCGCTGCCCGCCGAGTCAGACTGGGACACCGCACGGCAGCGCTTCGAGACGATCTTCGGGGCGAAGCCGCCCGCGCTGCGGCGCGGCCGGATGGTCAACCAGTTCGCCCGCCAGATCATCGAGGCCGCCCGCGACCACCGGGACCACGCGGGCGACCTGGTGCACCAGTTGGAGGCCCACGCCACCTTCCTCGGCCTCGACCAGACCGCAGACACCGGACGGCTCGCCCTCGCCCGCCGCTCCCTGGAACTGCTGGACGCGCTCACCGCGGAGGCCGGCAAGGGCGCGGCCGGTGCGAAGAAGACGGTGGAGGCCCTCGCCTCCTTCGACCTGGGCGAGACCAGCGCCGACCGATACGGCACCTCCATCAAGAAGGCCCGCGCCGTCGCCGAGGCCGTCGCCTCCGCCCCCTGGAGCACCCTGGAGCTCGCGGCCGGACTCGGCCCCGAGGGCGAGGCGCTGCTCGACTCGCTGCGCAACGTGGCCCGTGACGACCAGCGCACCGCCGACCTGCGCGACGCCCTCGCCCGCACCCAGCGCGAGGTCGTCGCCCTGATCAAGCGCACCCAGGCCGCCGCCACCCCGCCGCCCACGCCCGTCGCACCCCAGCCCCCCACGGCCGACGGCCAGTCCCTGGACACGCCGACCAGCGACCCGCGCATCCCCTACACCCCGCAGGAGACGCCCTCCCCGGAGAGCGGCGGCACGGCGCGGAAGTCGGGGCGCCGCAGCACGACCGTGCGCCAGGCCGCCGCTGACCTCCAGGCGGACCTGGCCGACCTGGCCGCCCGCCACCCGAACGCGACCATCGAGATCACCTGGCAGGTCATCGAATGACGGACACCGCCACCGTCGCACCAGGCGCGGTCCGGCTGAACACCGCGACCGTCACCCAGTACCTGTCCTCGCAGTCCTCTCTCGCCGCCTCCCTCACGGGGGAGGGCGAGGGAGGCAGGCGCCGGGTCGTGCTGCTGCGGTCCGCACCGCAGTGGGACGGGCCCGCCGAACCCGTCTGGGGCGAGGGCCGCACGGCCGGCGTGGCGGTCGCGCCGTCGCCGCTCGCCGTCCACGAACTCGTCCTCGACCACCTGGCGGGCCGCCGTCCCGGGCCCGCCGTGTTGGTCGTCCTCACCGACCGGGAACAGAACGAACTCGACCCGGCGATCCTCGCCCGCGTCCACAAGCTGCGCATCGACACGGTCGACAGCTGGGACGTCGTCCGCGAAGCGTTCGGCGCCCGGCAGATAGACCCCCGGCTCAAGGACGTCAACTGGGCCGCCGAGGCCCTGCTCGACGCCACCCCGCCCGGCGGCTGGCCGGCCGTGCCCGGCGGCTGGCTGTCCCGCCAGTACGCCCTCACCGCGCTCGCCCAGCGCCGCCTGAGGCTGGGCCGCTACGACGCCGAGGACGGCACCCGCCGCCCCGGCGACGACCGGCTCGACGCCCAGGCCCTGCTGCACTGGTCGACCCGCCCCGGAGCCCCCGAACGGCTCCTCGCCCTGCGCGGTCCCGAACACGCCGGACTGGCCGCCTTCCTCGGAGAGGAGGACCAGGCCGGCCTCGCCGGCCACGCCCTGCTCGCCCTCGTCGACGCCGAGCGCGGCGCGGACGCCGCCGCCTTCGGTCTCGTCTGCGCGGCGCTGTGGCAGCACGCCGAGCCCGCCCCCGAGACCTACCGGGCCAGAGGCCGCGCCGAACGCTACTTCGGCGACCAGCCCCCGGCGACCGGCGACCAACTCGACGTCCTGGTGACCGTCCTCGGACGGGCCGCCGAGGAGTACGTGACCACGCTGCTGGCGGCCGGGCACCGCACCGGTGGCACCGACGCCGACCAGGCCCGCGAGGCACGCCGCACCACCGGCATCGTGCTCGACCGGGCGTCCGCCCTGGCCCGACAGTTCGGCGCGGAGGACGCCGTGGCGGCGAGCCCCGTCCTGCGCGGTGGACTCGAAGCCCGGTTCACCGCCGTCGGCCGGGCTCTGACCCCGGGCGCCACGGCCGCGGTGTCGGACGCCGTCCGCCGCCTGGAGAACCACCGGCTCGCTGCCGAGCCGGAGGAGTCCGCCCGCATCGAACGCGCCCGCATGGGGCAGCGCCTCGCCCGCTGGCTGGCCACCGACCCGTCCGCCGACGCCCCCACCGTCGCCGACGCCATACAGCGGCACGTCGCCGAGACCGGCTGGGTGGACCTCGCCCTGGAGCACATCGAGGCCGGCGGCGACCCGGATCCCGTCCTCAAGGCCGCCTACGACACCCTCGGCACCCGCGTCAGGGACCGGCGCCGGCAGATCGACGCGTCCTTCGCACGCTCCCTGGCGGCCTGGACGGAGGCCGGCACCCAGCCCGGCTCCATGCTCACCGTCGAGACCTTCCTCGACTGCGTGGTCGGCCCCCTGGTCCGAAGTGGGGAGAAGCAACGCGTGCTGTTGCTCGTACTGGACGGCATGAGTGCTGCCATCGCGAGCGAACTCGGTGAGGAACTGCGCCGGACCTGGGCCGAGTTCGACCCGCTGCCGGACAAGGAACCTCGGCGCCGCGCCATGGCCGCCGCACTGCCGACCCTGACCGCCGTCTCCCGCACCTCGCTCTTCGCGGGACGGCTGATGAAGGGTACTCAGGCCGACGAGAAGCGGCTGTTCCCCGCGCACAGACTGTGGGGTGGGGCCCCGGCCGCCGTCTTCCACAAGGACGACCTGCGCACCGAACAGTCCGGGGACACCTTCGGTCCGGCGCTTGCGGAAGCACTCGCCGACAGCGAGACGCATGTGGCCGTCGTGCTCAACACCATCGACGACCGCCTCGCCAAGGAACAGAAGCTCGGCGACGGCGCGTGGCACGTCGACCACGTCGCCGGGCTGCGCGACCTGCTGCGGGCAGCGGCCGCCCAAGGCATGGCGGTGATCCTCACGAGCGACCACGGGCACATCGTCGACCGGCACGGGGTGAAGGTGGACGCCGCGGAGCCGTCGTCGGCCCGGCACCGGCTCCCCGGTGACGTGCCGCTCGCCGAGCCCGAGATCGCACTGTCCGGTCCACGGGTCGTCTGGCCCGAACCCGGAGCGGCCATCGTCGCCCTGTGGGACGCCGACTCCCGCTACACCTCCCTCAAGGCCGGCTACCACGGGGGCGCCTCGCTCGCCGAGTTCACCATCCCGGTCCTGGCCTTCCTGCCCTTCGGCGCGGAACCGCCCAAGGGATGGCGAGAACTGGGTGACCAGCGGCCGCCCTGGTGGTCGGACCGGACGCGGGCCGACGCCTCCACCGTCACCGGGTCGGCACCCGCCCTTGCCGCATCGGCCAGAAGGGCGCCGGCGCGGCCGAAGAAGAGGCAGCCCGAACTGCCGGACAACCACGAGGCGCTCTTCGCGGTGACCGTCACTGCGGGCGGAGCCGACACCCTCGTCACCCCGGCCCTGGTCTCACCGGACGAGACCCTCATCAACGGGCTCCTCGCCTCGGAGACCTACCAGGCCCAGCTCGGCCTCCTGGCCCGCAAACCGCCGCAGGAACAGATCAGGAAGGCACTCGCGACCCTGGTCGACGCGGGCACTCTCCCGGTCACCGCACTCGCCCAGCGTGTGGGACTGTCGCCGACCCGGGGGGACGGCTTCGCCGCAGTCCTGAGACAGCTCCTCAACTACGACGGCGTCCAGGTACTGGAAACCCTCCCGGACGGCCGCACACTCCGCCTTCATCTGCCGCTGCTTCGCGACCAGTTCGGGTTGCGATAACCCACGCCGAGGGATGCTCCGCGGACGTGGTCGGCGAGGCATCCCTCAGGTGGTACGGACCGGCGTGACAGACCGGCGACGAGGGAGAGAAGCTCGGAGAGTCGGTGCAGGTCACGGGTGCATTTCATGATTGCTGCCGGCGTTCGGGCCTGCATTGGCGGCCGATAGCATCTCCACGTGTCGGTACCTGTCGCGCAGGGCCTCGTGCCCTGTGTCCGGCAGGGCGGGACGTGTCTCTGCGAAGGGGTGGCGTGCCGGCTCCCGGGCCTCACGGCTCGACACGTCCGACGGACTCCTGGAAAGAGCTGGAGAAGCGTTGTCCGACTTGCTGGCCAAGGACCCGCGCACCGCCGAAGCCGGCGCAGGTGAGAACCTCTCCCTGTCCGAAGACCAGGCGAAGGCGCTGCTGCAGGAACTCGGACCCCGGGGAGACGTCCTGGCCGTCTACCACAACGGCTGGGGCCGGGTGGTGCTCGCGGAGAACGGCCTCATCCTGCTGCGTGGCATCGTCAAGCCCGTGGCGATCCGCGTCCCCGCGCCCCTGCAGGTCCTCCGCGCCACCTACGGCATGTTCGACTCCGTCGACGTCCTCGTCCTCGGCCATCCCTACAAGCTGTGGGGCTCTAAGCTGGACCCGAAGGGCGAGCTCCTCATGGCCAACGGCGACATGGTGCCCCCGGGCTCCTCCCTGCGTCCCGGCCGCAGAACACGGCTGGCCACGTGGGTGGGCCGTCACCCGGTGCTCATGATTGCTGCCGTGTTCGGGCTGTTCTTCGCCGTCCTGGGCCCGGGGTCCACCTCCCCGGGGGACGACAAGGAGGCCGTAGCCCAGACGCCCGAGCCCGCCTCCGTGGTCGTTCCCGACTTCTCGGGCTCTCCTCTCGCTGAAGCCGCGCTCTCGGCCGGCCGGCATCAGTGGCAGACAGTTTCGGCAGCGGACGCCTCTTCCGACCGACGGTCCGTGACCACGACGACGAGCGGCTGGCAGGTCTGCTTCCAGAGCCCGTCCCATGAAGAGAAGGTCCGTACGTCGAGCAGGACACTGACCCTGTACGCGGTACCGAAGCAGGAGGAGTGCCCGGTCCGGCTGCACGGCTCCCGCCGGATCCTCATGCCCGCCCTGGTCGGCGAGCAGGCCGACGACGCCTCCCGCGCTCTCGACGACCTCGGTCTCCGGCGCGTCGTCCTCTTTCACGCCCACACCGGCAAGCGTCTGACCGACGGGCTGCAGGACGTGGCGGACTGGCGGGTGTGCCGACAGTACCCGGAACCCGATACCGAGATCTCGACCGGGACACAGGCCGACCTGTGGCTGATCGGTCCGAGCAAGAGCTGCGCCGAACCCAGCCCGGATCCGGAGCCGGAACCCAAGCCCGATCCCAAGCCCAAGCCCAAGCCGCGCCCCCATCCCTCGAACGGCTCCGGGTCGGGTGGCGGCTCGACGGGTGGCAGCAGCGGCAACTCGTCCGGGGGTACCACGGGCGGCGGCGGTTCATCCGGCGGCAGTTCCACCAGCGGGGGATCCTCCGGCACCACGGGGGGCGGCACCGGGGGGACCGGGAGCCGTCCGGGAGTCCAGTTCGGCCAGTTCTGTTCTCCTGTCGGTGCCATCGCGACCACCACCGACGGGCGGCCCGCGAAATGCTTCATGGGCAGGGACGGAAATGCCCGGTGGGGCTACAACTCCGGGTGACCGCGGGACAACTTCCCGCCCCGCACCGCCGTAGTCCGAGAAAGGGCAGAATGCTCCCGTGAGCACCACCGGATCCCCGCGCCCCGCCCAGGTGAGCGCCGCCCGCCGCCGTACCGTCGTCGACGCCCTGCGCCGCGGGGCCGTACCGGAGAGCGGGCTCGACCTGCTCGCCACCGGGCTCGATCGGTTCGAGACGGCCCTCGACGCGGAACTGGACGCGGTCGCGTCCGGCGGGTCCGTGTTCAAGGCCGTGCGCGGTGAGTACGGGTCCGGCAAGACCTTCTTCACCCGCTGGCTGGGGGAGCGGGCCAAGCGCCGCAACTTCGCCGTGGCCGAGATCCAGATCTCGGAGAACGAGACACCCCTGCACAAGCTGGAGACGGTCTACCGGCGGCTCACCGAACGCCTCACCACCGCCAGCTTCCCGCCCAGTGCCCTGCGCCCGGTCGTCGACGCCTGGTTCTACGCCCTGGAGGAGGACGCACTCGCCGCCGGAGCGACCGAGGACGAGCTGCCCGGTGAGGTGGAGAAACTGCTCGTGGCGCGGCTCGCCGAGGTGTCCCGGCATGCCCCGTCCTTCGCCACCGCCCTGCGCGGCTACCGGGCCGCCCTCGCCGACGGCGACGAGGCGACCGCCGCGGCCGTCCTGGCGTGGCTCGGCGGCCAGCCGCACGTCGCGGCGGCGGCTCGTCGGTCCGCGGGTGTACGCGGCGACCTCGACCACTTCGGAGCACTCGGTTTCCTGCAGGGCCTGCTCACCGTGCTGCGCGACTCCGGGCACACCGGGCTCTTCGTCGTCCTCGACGAGGTCGAGACGCTCCAGCGGGTCCGCTCCGACGCCCGCGACAAGGCGCTCAACGCGCTGCGGCAGCTCATCGACGAGGTGCACTCCGGCCGCTTCCCCGGCCTGTACCTCGTCATCACCGGCACACCGGCCTTCTACGACGGCCAGCAGGGCGTCCAGCGCCTGGCCCCGCTCGCCCAGCGGCTCGCCACCGACTTCACCACCGACCCGCGCTTCGACAACCCCCGCGCGGTGCAGATCCGGCTGCCCGGCTTCACCCGGGAGTCCCTGGTCGGCCTCGGCGTCACCATCCGGGATCTGTACGCGGACGCCGCAACGTCGCCCGAGCGCGTGCGCACGGTCGTCGACGACGCCTACGTCGCCGACCTCGCGCGGGCCGTCGGCGGAGCACTGGGCGGGAAGGTCGGAGTGGCGCCCCGGCTGTTCCTGAAGAAGCTCGTGGGGGACGTGCTCGACCGCGTGGACCAGTTCGACGACTTCGACCCCCGGCAGCACTACAAGCTGACGGTCGCGAGCAGTGAGCTCACCGATGTCGAGCGGAACCTGGCCGCCACGGTCATCGGCGGTTCCGCGTCCGCCGACGACATCGACCTGGAACTGTGATGGCGGGCGCCGACAGCCCGGCCGGGGCGGAGCCGACCGGGGGAGAGGCCGACGTACTCGACCGGCTCGACCCCGTTGTCCTCCACCACATCGTCAACACCCTCGGCTGGCCCGACCTGCGTGCCCTGCAGCGAGCGGCGATCAATCCGCTCATGGACGGCGAGGACGCCGTCCTGCTGGCCCCGACGGCCGGCGGCAAGACCGAGGCCGCCTGCTTCCCGCTGTTGTCGGCGATGGCAGAACAGCGGTGGACCGGCACCTCGGTGCTGTACCTGTGTCCCCTCAAGGCACTCCTCAACAACCTGGTCAGCCGCGTCGACACCTACGCCCAGTGGCTGGGACGGCGCGCCGCACTCTGGCACGGCGACACCAAGGAATCACAGCGGCAGCGCATCCGCACCGAAGCACCGGACGTCCTGCTGACCACACCCGAGTCGCTCGAGGCGATGCTGATCGGCGTCAAGACCGACCACGCGCGGCTGCTGGGCGGCGTACGGACCGTCGTCGTCGACGAGGTGCACGCCTTCGCGGGCGACGACCGGGGCTGGCACCTGCTCGCCGTGCTCGAACGGCTGGAGCGGGTCACCGGCCGGCCCATCCAGCGCGTAGGACTCTCGGCGACCGTCGGCAACCCCGAACACCTGCTGCGCTGGCTGCAGGGAGCCGGTGCCGGAAGCCGGACCGGACGGGTCGTCGCGCCGGGCGTCCACCTGCCCGCCACCGGCGCGGCCGGACAGGGGGAGCAGGCCGCCGAGGACCTGTCCCGCAGGCCCGCGGGCGAGGTGGAACTCGACTACGTGGGCTCCCTCGACAACGCCGCCAAGCTCATCGCCGCCCTGCACCACGGCGAGAAGCGCCTCGTCTTCTGCGACTCGCGCCGCCAGGTCGAGGAACTGGGCGCCGCGCTCCGCGCCCGAGAGGTGACCGTCTTCCTGTCCCACGCCTCCCTCTCCGTCGACGAACGAACCCGCTCCGAGCAGGCCTTCGCCGAGGCGCGCGACTGCGTCATCGTCTCCACCTCCACCCTGGAACTCGGCATCGACGTCGGCGACCTGGACCGCGTCATCCAGATCGACTCCCCGGCGTCCGTGGCCTCCTTCCTCCAACGCATCGGGCGCACGGGCAGGCGCGCGGGCACCCTGCGCAACTGTCTGTTCCTCACCACCACCAAGGACACGCTGCTCCAGGCGGCCGGCCTGCTGCTGCTCTGGTCACGAGGCTGGGTCGAACCGGTGCTCCCGCCGCCCGAGCCCCGTCACCTCGTGGCTCAACAGCTCCTGGCCGTGACCCTGCAACAGCACAAGCTGGGCGACCGCCTGTGGGATCGGCAGTGGAACGGTCTTGCCCCCTTCGACAGGTCGGCCGCACCGATCCTGCGCCACCTCACCGAGGAGGGCTTCCTCGACAGTGACGGCGGCATGCTGTTCGTCGGCCCCGAGGCGGAACGCCGTTTCGGAAAGCGCCACTTCATCGAACTCACGGCCTCTTTCACCGCACCGCCGCAGTTCACCGTGCTCTCCGGGCGCACCGAGATCGGCCGCACCGACCCGAGTGTTCTCACCGAGGAACGGCCGGGCCCGCGGCGCCTGCTGCTCGGCGGACGCAGCTGGCAGGTGACCTACATCGACTGGCTGCGTAAACGCGTCTTCGTCGAACCCGCTGACGGTGGCGGCATCGCCAAGTGGATGAACGGCGGCATCGCGGGCCTCTCGTACACCCTCACCCGTGCCATGCGCGAAGTGCTGCTCGGCACGGACCCGCCCGTCTCCCTCACCCGACGTGCCGAGGCGTGCCTGGCGGAGCAGCGCGAATCCGACGCCCCGGACACCGTCCGTCCCAGCGGCACACTGATCACACGCGTCGGCGCTGACGTCCGCTGGTGGACCTGGGCCGGCTACCGGGCCAACGCCACTCTCGCCGCCACTCTCCCCTCGGTGGCCGACCCCTTGCAGCGTCCCACGGATTGCTGGGTGCGCCTGCGCGAAGACCTCACGCCGGCCGACTGGCGCACGGCCCGCGAGAGCGCGGGCGAGGGTCTCGTCCTGCCGGATGTGGACCCGCGGGCCGTACGCGGTCTGAAGTTCTCCGCCGCTCTACCGGAACGCCTCGCCGTCGCCACGGTTGCGGCCCGCCTCGCCGACTTCGAGAGCGCCCGAGCCGTGCTCGCGGAGCCGGTGCGTTTCCAGCACAGATCATGAGACCGGGCGGACAGAAGGAGTCGGCCGCTCCCCTCCGACCGGCTCCGGCGTCACCACTGGATCACGTTGCGGGCCCTTCCAGAGGCACGAGCCCCGACGGCCCTTCCTCGACCGCATTCCGGGCGAGGAGCACGTCGATGTCGTGGTCGAATGCGGCCCGGATGTCCGGCCCCAGACGCAGCCATCCGAAGAACCGGGCCGTTTCCCTGGCCAGTTCCTCGCGGCGCATGCCCGGCGACTCCGACAGAATGCCGAGCATCGCGATCTGCCGTTCCACGGCGGGAACGTGAGACACCTTCTTGCGGTCGAAGTCCGGACTCGGCGTCCGCGCCGTCGTCACGCTGCGGTTGGGCAGGTCCCACACCGTTCCGGACCGGACAGCCTTCTTCTTGCGGCGCAGGCGTGCCAGTGCGTCCCGGACGCTGCTCTGTACGATCTGGCCGGACCGATCGAGCAGCCACGCGGTGCGTACCCGGCCGATCAGAACGTCTTCCTCGATGGGACCCTCCATGGTGACGACATGGAGAGCCACCTCCGCAACCACCCGCTGGGCAGCGGGGTCCCGAAGATCGACGCCCGGCAGGCCGGCGGCAGCGGACAAGGCGTCCTTCAGGTCGTACAGCTCCTTCCACCCCATGGCCCGGTACGGCCGGCTCCACTCCGACCGGTCGGACTCCACGGCCGGGACGATCGACACATCCACCGGCTCCAGCCCAGGCCCGGGAACCGGAGCGGCTTCCGCGGGGGGCGCGTAGGGGTCGGCTGCGCAGGCGGCCTCGACGGCCTCACGCAACCGCCGCTGCGCGTCCCGCCGATTGCGGTACCAGTCCGTCCCCCAGATGCGGTGCAGCTTCCAGCCCAGGCCGCGCAGAATCTCCTCCCGCAGCCGGTCACGGTCACGGGCCGCACGCGAAGAGTGATACATCGCGCCGTCACACTCGATGCCGATCGCGTAGGAGCCGGGAGCTCCGGGATGGCGGACTGCCATGTCGATGCGGAATCCTGCCACGCCAACCTGAGGCTGCACTGCGTATCCCCAGCCGCGCAGCGTGTCGAGTACATCCTCTTCGAACGGGCTCTCCGGCGCGGCATCGGCGTCGGGTGAGGCCGTGGCCAGGATTTCGGGTCCCTGCTCGGCGTACTGCAGGTAGCGCTTGAGGTGCTGGACGCTCTTGTTCGTGCTGTCCGGCAGGTCGGCGCCGTGGAACGAGGCCACGACCTCCACGCGGTGCCGCGAACGGGTCACGGCCACGTTCAACCGCCGCCAGCCTCCCTCGCGGTTGATCGGCCCGAAAGAGGAGTGCAGCTTGCCCTTCGCGTCGGGGCCGTACCCGACCGACAGGATGATCACGTCGCGTTCGTCGCCCTGCACCGTCTCCAGGTTCTTCACGAAGAAGCCGCCCAGGCGGTCCTCCGTGAAGTAACCGTCGAGGTCGGGCCTTGATCTGAGAGCTTCGGCCACAGCGTCCTCGACGGCGTCCGCCTGTGCCTTGGAGAGGGTGACGACACCCAGCGTCAGGTGGGGGCGCGTCGAGAAGTGGTGAATGACCCGCTCGGCCACCAGCTCGGCCTCACGGAGGTTATTGCGCTTGTTGCTCCGGTCATACACCCCGTCAGCCTTGTAGAACGCGACGCCCACGTCGTGGCCGTCGGTGACGGCGCCCGGGAACACGACCATGGAATCGTCGTAGAACTCGTGGTTGCTGAACGCGATCAGGTTTTCGTGGCGACTGCGGTAGTGCCAGCGCAAGGACAGCTCGCGCAGCACCCTGCTGGCCTTGCAGGCGTCCAGAATGGATTCGAACGAGTCGGGAGTCTCGTCGTCCCACTCGTCGTCATCGTCCGAGTCGCTGCCGGCGCTGAAGAACGATGTGGGTGGAAGCTGCCGCGGGTCGCCCGCCACGATCAGCGCGTCACCGCGGTAGACGGCGTTCACAGCATCCTGCGGAAGCACCTGTGACGCCTCGTCGAAGATCACCACGTCGAAGCGGAAGTCCGGGGGCAGGTACTGGCTGACCGTCAACGGGCTCATCATGAAACACGGTTTGATCCGCTGCACGATGTCGCGGGTCTCGTCCAGGAGCCGCCGTACCGGCATGTGCCGCCGCTGCAGTTTCGCTTGTCGGCTCAGGACCGCGGCCTGGCCGGTCGTCACCCGCCGGGGGCGTCGTGCGTTGCAGGCCTCGATCACCATCGCGTGCGCCGCTTGCACCAGCCCTCGGTCCAGTCGTCGATAGCGCTCCACCAACTGCTCGCGGTCGGTTGCCCGTACCAGTGTGAGACGGTCGTCGGACGCCAGTTGATGTTCCACCCAGGCCCGCAGCACTGCGCGCTCCACCGCCGCCGGGAACAACGACGCCGGCACATCTCGATCCGCGAGCTGCGCAGGCAGACCCTCCAGCCCGTACCGGGCCAGCACTGTGCGGGCCTCGGCCCAGCGGAGCCAGGCGTCAGGACCGTAGGGATCGTCGGACATGCGGTCCAAGAGCGTCCGGGCGGACGGAAATCCGGCCTCCAGCTCGGCGCGGATCTCCGCTGCTCTGCCCGGGGTGAAGTGGGCGACGAGGGCCTCCGCCCGCTCCAGCCAGTCGCGGTTGCGGCGGTCAACCGACGAGTCGGGCTCTGCGGTCGACAGCAGACGAGCGGCCTCGGGATCCAGAGGCGCGGCCGAGCCGGTGGCGGAAGCAGCACGCCTGACGCCGAGCGCCCAGTCCAGGGCACTGTGGACCGTGTCCTGGGAGGTCCGCAACCCCTCGTACAGCTCTCCGAGCAGACGGCGGTGGTCAGCCTCGGCGCTCAGCCAGTCCTCCACGGCCGCGCGAGCTGCCACAACGGCCGCGACACAGGACCGGGCCTCACCCAGGGACAGCCAGTCGGCCGTCCCACCCGGGGAGTCCGTGACACGCGACACCGAGTGGATGACGGAAGCGGCCTCGTCGAGTGGATCGAGGTGACTGCGCAGCCAGGCCGCACCGTCGGGGAACGAATGGGCACGCAAGGCAGTGGCAGTGGCCGTCAGCGCGGGGGATTGCGTGAAGTTCTCCCACTCGGCGCACTCCGACCGCAGACGGGCAGCCGTCTCCAGCAATCCCGCACTGGGGGGGTGCTGGGCGCACAGGACGCGTGTCGGACCACTGCGCCTGTCAGGGTCCGCGAGGGCCGGTCCGGCCAAACGGTGGACGTCGGACGCGGCGGCGAGCGCGGCTGCCAGCGCGGCGGTGCGAGGACGACCTTCTGGTGCGTACTCGCCGAGCAGTTCGGCGGACTCGGCAGTGTTGTCTGCCTCGGACCCCTCACCTGAGGCCGAGAGCAGCATGGCCCGGCGCAGCAGGCCGTCCTCGACCGCCGTCGTGATGCCAGGTGCATCCGGCCGGTCGTCCAGGCGGGTGTCCAGGCCCGAATACCAGGTGCAGAGCAGTTCTCGGTCGTCGTCCTCATGGGCGGCGAAATCCGCCTCCTCCCGCTGCGCCGCGTGCGCGGCCGCGACGGCCGCCCGCGCTGAGGCGAGGGTGTGACCCGATGATGCAGAGAACTCGCGACGGCCACAGGCCTGAACCGTGTCGATGAACCGTACGGCGTCCTCCAACGCCGGTACATGAGCGCGCAACCACGCGGCGGCCGCCGAAGGGCCGAGGCGATCCATGTCGGTGGCGTGTCCGCGCAGCCGAGGCTCCAACAGCGCCGAATTCCACGTGTCCAGGTCGTGCTCCAACCGCGTCGCCCATTCGGACAGTGCGACGTCGGGCACAGCGCCGTGGGCCAGTTGCGCCGCCATGCGGTTGCGACGGACGGGGTCCCTCAGCGTGTTCGCTGCGAGCCGGTGGGCGTTCTCGACCTGACGCAGCGCGCCATCCAGTGCCTCGAGGTCGGGCAGTTCGTCACTGGCATAAGTGGCGAGCAGTTCCGCGTTTGCGGTGACCGCGGCACGCACGGCCCGGTGTGCTTGCTGCCATGCCTCCGCCTTGTCCAGCTCGGCCTGCAGGCCGCTGGTCCAGGACCCACCGGTGCTGACAGCGCCAACAACCTTCCGGTCTGCTCTGACCTGAGCGGACAAAGCTGCTGCGAACCTCCGGCCGTTCTCCGAGAGGCGACGCACCGCTTCGGTCAGGCCTTCGGCGTAGGGGGTGCCCGGTCCGAACACGCCTTGCGCTTCCCTGCGGGCTCGGTCGAGTACCTCCATCAGCTGGTGCAGCTCGTCCACCGCACGACGTACGTGCGGCAGCACGTCCGGATCGAACCAAGCGGCCGGAGCCCGGTGGACGGATTCGGCCAATGCGGCCAGTTCACTGACGGACCGCGTCGCGAAGGCGGTGTCCGGTGAATCGCAGCCCAACAGGTCCGCCGCGCGCATCGCACAATCGGCGGTGCCTTCCAGCATGTCGGCGAGGGCCGACCAGCGAGCGGCGAGTGAGACGGCCTCATCCCGGCCGAGGACCGTGACATCGGCAGCGGACGGGTCCAGGACGTCGAGCGCGGCCTCTGCGGTCTCCGGTTCTTTCGGCAGGTGGGACGGCATCTCGGCCCAGCCGGGCCCCGCCTGCTCGCGTGCCGTCGCCAGTGCAGCGGCCGTGCGGTCGCGGCGAGCCTGGAATTCTGTCACCGCGGTCATCACGAGACCCAACGCTGCCTCCTGGGCGGCGGCCAAGCCCTCAGGGGAGAACCACGCCTCGAGCGGGCGGTGAGGAAGAGCGGACAGGTCCGCCAGATCGCACAAGGCCGTCGCCTCCGACAGCGAGCGCGGTTCGTCGAGGCCCATAGCCCCTGCGAGTTCACGAGCCGCGGCAGTGGCCCGCTGGAGCGAGCCGGCAGCCTTCTCGAAGTCCTGGCTCAGATCCCTCATTTGCTGCTCGGTCAGACCGGTGAGCTCCAGTCCTCTGGGCTGGAGCAGGAGGAGAGCCTCCTCTGCCGCCGGCGGCTCGGGGCGAAGCCGAGGGGAAATCTCCTCCCAGCGGTCGCCCAACAGATTCTGCGCGGTCTGCTCGGCACGCCGCACGCGCCGCAGCGTGCCGAGAAGGGACTCGACGGGATCGGTCACGGCGTGTGCCATATCGGCCTCGGTGAGCCACCATTCGGGCGCCGGAAGTCTCTCGTTCAGCAGACGGAGCAACTGGACGAGACGACCCACCTGGTCCGGTGTCGTGAACCGGCCACCCTCCCACGCGAGGGCTCCGTAGCCGTCCAGGGCGCAGAGCAGTCCGTTCAGAGCAGTGCGCGCCTCTTCCAGCACCAGGCCGGGGTGGGCTCGGTCCGTGCGTAGCCCTCGCCACGGGAAGTGCGGGTCGGCTACCGCCTGCCAGGCCTCCGCGACGCCCTCCGCGGCCCTGAGTACGTCGTTCAGGTCGGCTGCGGAGAGTGACGAGGGATCGAACCGACGGGTTGAACCATCTCCCGCAGCGGGAAGGTAGGCGACTGGTGCATCGTCAAGGCAGCCCACCCGGCCCATGACGTCGTGCAGGGTACGACCGAAGGGCTGACGCACTTCGTTCATCGCGGTGGCGTATGCGGACAGCGCCTCGCGGTCGAGGCGTGCCTGCTCCTTCTCCTGGTCGGGAAGTCCGGTCGCCTGGGGCTGTTCGGAGAGCGTGCGGCCGAGTTCCTGTGCCACAGCCCTGCGGCTGGTGTTGTGGCTGTGGAGGGCGAATGCGTAGGAGTCGAGGCCCACGGACTTCAGCCGCTGCAACACGACGTCCAGCGCAGCCGCCTTCTCGCTGACGAACAGCACCTTGCGACCGGCGTGCATCAGACCTGCGATGATATTCGTGATGGTCTGGCTCTTCCCCGTCCCCGGAGGACCGTCCAGTACGAACGACCTGCCCTGAACCGCTGCTGCGACGGCCTGCCGTTGCGACGTGTCTGCGTCGAGGACCAGCGGTGCTTCCTCCGGAGGGGCCAGTTCGTCCACCCGGTCCGCGGGCACTTCCTCGAAGTCGAAGCGGTCGGCGGCCAGGGCATCGCCGGGACCCGTCGCCACCGCCCGCACGAGGTCGCTCGAGAGAAGCCGGTGCTCGTTCTCCAGCAAGTCCCGATACATCGACTCCTTGTGCGACGCGAAGAGCGCCATGACGACTCGCTCCTCCACCTCCCACTGGGGCTTGCCGGCCACGGCCGAGCGCACGGCCGTGAGCACCCCTGTCACGTCACGGCATTCAGGTTCGGTGACGGGCGTCCAGTCGATGCCGAACTGCTCCAGTTTGATGGGCAGCGCGGGGTTGAGTTGGGCGTCCTCGTCATCGTTCGCCTGGAGGAGCACCTGTCCGGTGGGCGTTCGGACCAATTGCACGGGGAAGAGGATCAGTGGGGCCTGACTGCTGGTGGCCGCTCCGTCTTCACGCCAGTGCAGAATGCCGACGCCCAGGTGCAACGTCCACAGGCCGTAGTCGTTGAACACCTGAGTCGCCTTGGCGCGGAGGGAGCGGAGAGCCTTCTGCAGGGCAGGCGCTGTGCTCTTCTGCGTAACAACCTCGTCCTCGCCGGGCGGCGCGCACTGCTGCTCGTCGTCCTCCGTGACCTCGTCCGGGAGCGGCGCGAAGTGCAGCGCACGGCTCTCCAGCAGTCTCACCAGCTCTGCGGGCGCGGGGGCCGACAGCTCCAGCGTGGAGGCGCGGGTGTGTCTGAAGTTCAGCAGCCGGTTGCGTCCGCTGAGATCCACGAGAGAGGTGCGCCAGCCCGCCAAAATCGTCTTCAGGCGGTCCAGCTCGCTTCCGCCTCCAGCGGCACCCGGAATGCTCGTCACTTGTTCCCGCTCTCACGTCGCGCCACTCGGGCCCGGGAGGACGGCGCAGTTCTCTGGCGAGACGTGCCAGTTGGGCAGGCCCGCCGCATGCGGACCGACTCCTCAGAGTGCGACACGGTCGCCCCTGCCACACTCGCCCCCCACGGACGGACAAATTCTATGGTGAGGGTGTGGGAATCAGAAGTAGAACAGGTGAAAGTGATCCTCAAGGGCTTGCGGCCGGAGTGTTGAGTCCACGGATTGCACATGCCCAGGCCCGGCCGCGGTCTCAACTGACGGCGGACGGGCCTCCGTCGCGTACCGATGCGCCGACTTGATGATTGAGTCCGATGTCTTCAGTGGTCGTAGGCGATCAGTGGTCATTCGACTGCGGCGCCAGAGGCCCAGTTGTGCCAGATGCCGGCGGCGAGGGCGAGGAGCCGTTGGCCGGTGCGGGCGGAGACTCCGGCGGGGGTTCTCCCGCCGTGCTGTTCGAGGCTGAGCTGGCCTTTGAGGGTGTCGATGACGGCTCGATCCACTCCGGGCTCAGGCGATCTTTCCGTGTCGGAACGAGTCGTCCTTACGGTCCGGTCGCATGAGGTGGGCGCCGAAGCGCTCGCTGACGAAGCTCTCGAACTCCTCCCCGTCGAAGCCCTTGTCGGCGAGGACCACCTGCCCTTGGCGGACGAGGTGGTGGTCGCGTTCCAGCAGCGCGGCCATCACCTCGTGCGAGCCGGCGGCGCGTGCGTTCAACGCCGGTGTTCGGACGAGGACGTCGTGGAAGTGCTGGAACGGCTTCCCGCTCGTCTCCCGGGCCCAGACGGCGACCCGCAGGTGCCAGGCCAGACGCACCGTTGCCCGTGCGCGGATCAATGCGGCGTCGGGGTCGTCGGGGCCGACTCCCGTTCTCACGCTTGCAGCCAACTCCCGGGATGTGCGGTTCGTGGTCTCCCTACGTCGGCTTGAACGGAGCTGCGTCCCCAGTCACCCAGGTCCCTGCTCCGGGTCGGCAATCGGGCCGCAGCGTCCCGGTCGCCACGGGAGGCTGCGGCGCGTGCCTGTTCCACTCGAGGTCAGCAGCGGCCTGCCGGGTGTTCTGGGCCGACTGCGGAAGTGTCTTTCGCCGGCTGATCGAAGGTTCTGGGAGTGCGGGCCCGAGGCAGCCCCTCGGCACCCGCCATCGCGGTCCGCACGGGGAAGCCCGGAGCCGTCTCTCACCGTGTACGGGGAAGGCCGAGCTGCGCCACGGGTTGAGAACTCACCGTCGCTGGGCTCCGCTGATCGGCCGGGAGAGAATGGCGCCGCGTGACCCGGCCGCCGAGGCCCTTCGGGTGGCCGGACCGGCCCCCGACGTTAGCCCGCGCGGGTCAAGCACACCACCCGCTCGCGACATCGGCCGTGCGCCCCGCGCCGCCCCGCCGCAGCATGGCTTTGTTGCCGACCGGCAACCCGATCGGTTCCGGTCGGAAGCGAAGGAGGCCCCGCGATGGGCGAGCTGTACATCGACGGTGAGTGGACGAACGCGGCTGCGGGCGGGCGGCGGGAGGTGGTGAACCCGTACGACGCCTCCGTCGTCACGACGGTCGACGAGGCCGACGCCGCCGACGTGGACCGTGCCGTGCGTGCCGCGCGGCGGGCCTTCGCTGAGGAGGACTGGGCGAACGCACCCACCCGTCGGCGCGCCGACGTGCTGATGCGCGTCCACGACCTGCTGCTGCGCGACCGGGACGAGATCGCCCGCACCGAGACCCTCGACACCGGCAAGACGCTGACCGAGGCCCGCATCGACGTGGAGGACGTGGCGAACGCCTTCCGGTACTTCGCGGAACTGGCAGGCAAGGACGGCGGCCGGGTCGTGGACGTCGGGCCGGACGTGCTCAGCCGGGTCGTGTACCAGCCCGTCGGGGTGTGCGCGCTGATCGCGCCCTGGAACTATCCGCTGCTCCAGGCGTCCTGGAAGGTGGCGCCGGCCCTGGCCGCCGGGAACACCTTCGTCCTCAAGCCGAGCGAGACCACCCCGCTCACCACGATCGCCATGATCCGGCTGATCGAGGAGGCCGGCGCCCCGCCCGGTGTCGCCAACCTGGTGCTGGGTGCCGGGGCGACCGTAGGGGCGGCGCTCACCTCCCATCCCGAGGTCGACCTGGTGTCGTTCACCGGGGGCCTGGCCACCGGACGCGCCATCATGGCGGCCGCCGCCGAGGGGCCGAAGAACATCGCCCTCGAACTGGGCGGCAAGAACCCCAACATCGTGTTCGAGGACGCCGACTTCGACGCGGCCGTGGACTACGCGCTGGACGCGGCCTTCCTGCACGCCGGGCAGGTGTGCTCCGCCGGTTCGCGCCTGCTGGTGCAGGACTCCCTGCACGACCGGTTCGTCGACGCCCTCGCCGAGCGGGCCCGGGCGATCCGTCTCGGCAACGGCATGGAGGAGGGCACCGAGAGCGGGCCGCTCAGTTCCGCCGAGCACCGGGACAAGGTCGAGCGGCACATCGCCGCCGCCCTGGAGGAGGGCGCCCGCCTCGTCACCGGCGGCACCCGCCCCGACGACCCCGCCCTCAGCAACGGCTTCTTCCTGCTGCCCACCATTTTCGCCGACTGCGACCGCACCATGAGCATCGTCCAGGACGAGGTCTTCGGCCCGGTCGTCACCGTCGAGCGCTTCCGCACCGAGGACGAGGCCGTGGAACTGGCCAACGACACCCGCTACGGACTGGCCGGCGGTGTCTGGACCTCCGAGGCGAGCCGCGCCCAGCGCGTCGCCCAGCGACTCCGGCACGGCACCGTGTGGATCAACGACTTCCACCCCTACGTCCCCCAGGCCGAGTGGGGCGGTTTCGGCCGCTCCGGCGTCGGACGCGAGCTGGGACCCACGGGTCTGCGCGAGTACCAGGAGGCCAAGCACATCTACCAGAACCTCGCCCCGGGACCGTCCGGCTGGTTCAAGGGCTGAACCAGCGTCGCCCAGCCCACGGACGGAGCCGACGCAGCCCCCAGCACCCCGAAGACCACGTCAAGGCATGTCAGAGCACGTCAGCACGTCAGAGCCGTCAGAGCACGCCGGAGCGCGTCAGAAGCACGCCGGAGCACGCCGGAGCAGGCAACAGCACGCGAACAGCCCCGAAGAAAGGCACCCCATGGCCGCCCCCACCACCCCGCACGGCGCCGAGTCCTCGTACGACTACGTCATCGTCGGCGGCGGCACCGCCGGCTGTGTCCTCGCCGCCCGACTGAGCGAGGACCCCGACTGCCGCGTCTGCGTGATCGAGGGCGGCCCCAGCGACGTCGGGGACGAGCGCGTCCTGCGCCTGCGCAACTGGATCAACCTGCTGGGGACCGAGTACGACTACGGGTACACCACCGTCGAACAGCCCCGCGGCAACTCGCACATCCTCCACTCCCGGGCCCGTGTCCTCGGCGGGTGCTCCTCGCACAACACCCTGATCAGTTTCATGCCGCTGCCGCAGGACCTCGACGACTGGGTGGCCGCCGGCTGCACCGGCTGGGACCCGGCGACGATCCTGCCGTACCGGGACCGCCTGCTCACCAAGATCGTCCCGGTGGCCGAGGCCGACCGGAACCCCATCGCGAAGGACTTCGTCACCGCCGCCTCCCGCGCCACCGGCGTCCCCGTCATCGACGACTTCAACGCCGACCCCTTCGCCGACGGCACCGGCTTCTTCTCGCTCGCCTACGAGCCCGAGGGCAACCTGCGGTCCTCCGCGTCCGTCGCCTACCTCCACCCCGTCCTGGACCGGCCCAACCTCACCCTCCTCCTGGAGACGTGGGCCCACCGGCTGCTCACCGACGAGGCGGGCCGGCTCACCCGCGTCGCCGTCAGGGGTGCCGACGGGGAGCCCGCCACCGTGCGCGCCGAGCGCGAACTGGTGCTGTGCGCCGGGGCCATCGACACCCCGCGTCTGCTCATGCTGTCCGGCATCGGCCCGGCCGACGACCTGCGCAGCCTGGGCATCGACGTCCATGTCGACCTGCCCGGCGTGGGGGAGAACCTGCTGGACCACCCCGAGTCCATCATCCTCTGGGAGACGGACGGCCCGCTGCCGCCCAACTCCGCCATGGACTCGGACGCCGGCCTGTTCCTCCGGCTCGACAAGGGGCAGCCGCGACCGGACCTGATGTTCCACTTCTACCAGGTGCCGTTCACCGTCAACACCGAACGCCTGGGCTACCCCGTCCCGGAGCACGGCGTCTGCATGACGCCCAACGTGCCCCGGGCGCGCTCCACCGGACGCATGTGGCTGCGCAGTTCGAACCCGTCCGAGCACCCCGCGCTGGACTTCCGGTACTTCACCGACCCAGACGGCCACGACGAACGCACCATCGTCGAAGGGCTGAAGCTGGCCCGTGAGGTCGCCGCGACCGACCCGCTCAAGGACTGGCTCGTCCGCGAGGTCGCCCCCGGCCCGACCGTCACCTCCGACGCCGACCTGTCGGAGTACGGGCGCCGCGCCGCCCACACCGTCTACCACCCGGCGGGCACCTGCCGCATGGGGGCGGCGGACGACCCGATGGCCGTCTGCGACCCGGAGATGAGGCTGCGCGGCGTCGAGGGCGTGCGGATCGTCGACGCGTCGGTGTTCCCGACGATGCCGACGATCAACCCCATGGTCACGGTGCTGCTCGCCGCCGAACGCGCCGCCGATCTCCTCACCGGCAGGCAGGGGCCGAACGGCGGGAGCGGGACGCGGTGAGGGGGCCTGGGCCGCGACGGGCCGGCGGCGCCTTCGGGTTTCCCTTCTCCGGAACCCGCCCCGCCGGGCGGCCGGCCCCGGCCGTACGTGTCGCACAGGCTCGCGCCCCGGCGGTCCCGACCGCGTCCCACGGAGCACACCCGCCCCATCGACCACGGGGCCGAGTGGGTTTCCAGCCGGTCCGGCCGGTTCGATCCGCTGCCACCGGGGCATCAGGACTCTGCCTCGCCCCACGTGCCCCGTTCCCCGGGGCGTTCGAGCAATGACCTGAGGCCCTGCGAGGGCCGCGGACAACGGCAGTTGCCGCCCGCGCGGGACGGCATGTCCCGGGCCTCAGCGAAGGAGGAATGCGACCATGTCGAGCGCTGGAGACAAGAATCCCGCAGCGGTACCGGACGACGTGCAGGCGGACGAGGAGGCGGGACCGGCCCGGCTCAAGCCGGTCGTCTTCTTCGGCGCCGCCGGCCTGGTCCTCGCCATCTCGATCTGGGCGATCATCACGCCGAGCGGTGCGGAGACGGCGATCGGTGTGGCGGTCGGCAAGATCTCCAGCTGGTTCGGCTGGTACTACTTCGTCGCGGCGACCCTCTACCTGGTCTTCGTGGTGTTCATCGCGCTGTCCAAGTACGGCACCGTCAAGCTGGGCCCGAAGCATTCCAAGCCGGACTACGGCCTCTTCACCTGGGGCTCGATGCTGTTCGCGGCCGGCATCGGCATCGACCTGATGTTCTTCTCCGTCTCCGGGCCGGTCAGCCACTACCTCGCCCCGCCGCAGGGCGATCCGGAGACGCTCGAAGCAGCGCGTCAGGCCGTCGTGTGGACCCTGTTCCACTACGGCATCACCGGCTGGGCGATGTACGCGCTGATGGGCATGGCCCTCGGTTACTTCTCCTTCCGCTACAAGCTGCCGCTCGCGATCCGCTCGGCGCTCTACCCGATCATCGGCCGCCGCATCCACGGCCGGATCGGCGACACCGTCGACCTGGCGGCCATCATCGGCACGGTCTTCGGCATCGGCGTGACCCTCGGCATCGGTGTCGTCCAGCTCAACTACGGTCTGAAGGTCCTCTTCGACGTGCCGGAGGGGCTGGCCGCGCAGATCGCCCTGATCGTCGTCGCCGTGGGTATGGCCACCGCGTCGGCCGCATCCGGTGTGGACAAGGGCATCCGCCGGCTGTCGCAGCTCAACGTCCTCCTCGCCGCCCTGCTGATGTTCTACATCCTCGTCGTCGACGAACCGTTCCGGCTGCTGAACGCCGTCGTCCAGAACGTCGGGGACTACGTCAGCGGCTTCCCCTCGATGACGCTCAACACCTTCGCCTACGACCAGCCCACCGAGTGGCTGGACGCGTGGACGCTGTTCTTCTGGGCGTGGTGGATCGCCTGGGCGCCGTTCGTCGGACTCTTCCTGGCCCGCATCTCGCGCGGCCGGACCCTGCGCGAGTTCATCGCCGCCACGCTGATCATCCCGTTCCTGTTCACCGGCGCCTTCCTGGCCATCTTCGGCAACAGCGCCCTGTTCCTGGTGCGCGACGGGAACAAGGGATTCGGCGAAACCGCCATGAACGTCCCCGAACAGGGCTTCTACACCTTGCTGGACCAGTACCCGGGCTTCCTCTTCAGCGCCGGACTGGCGACGTTCGTCGGACTGCTGCTCTACGTCACCTCCGCCGACTCCGGGGCCCTGGTCATGGGCAACCTCAGCGCGGAGCTGCCCACTCCGGTGACCGACGCGCCCACCTGGCTGCGCATCTTCTGGGCGGTCGCGACGGGTCTGCTCACGCTCGCCATGCTGATCGTGGGCGGCGTCCAGGCCCTCACCAACGCCACCATCATCATGGGTCTGCCCTTCTCCTTCGTGATGTTCCTGATCATGGCCGGGCTCTTCCTGGCGTTGCGCACCGAACGCATGCTCGTCGAGGCCAAGGACACCACCCTTCCCGGATCGCTGTCCGGGCGCATGGCGCAGCACGGTCTGCCGGGGGCGCCGAACTGGCGGCACCGGCTGGCCCGGACCATGTCCTTCCCCGGCCGTCGGACGGCCGCCCGGTTCGTCGACCAGGTGTGCCGACCCGCATTCCAGGAGGTCGCCCAGGAACTGCGGCAGCAGGGAACGGAGGCCGAGGTCGTGGAGGGGGTCGTCGAGAACACCGGCCTCCCGCACGTCGGTCTGCGCGTACCGATCGGCACCAGCGACGAGTTTGTTTACGAGGTCTGGCCCGTCGAGCGGCCGACGCCCGCCTTCGCCACCCGGTCGGTCACCACGCACGACACCTACGTCCGCTTCGAGGTCCGGCTCGCCGAGGGCAACCAGGACTACGACGTCATGGGGTACACGAAGGAACAGCTCATCGCCGACGCCCTCGACCAGTACGAACGGCACCTCGAATTCCTGCGGGTGCGTCACGAGGCCAGCCGCTCCGGCTTCCCGGACCACCGTCCGGACGCCCCGGACGCCCACCTGCCGGAGGCGTAGGACCGGGCCGCGACCCGGCCGGGGTCAGGCCCTCGGCGGCCCCGGCCGCCGGATCGCCGGGCCTGCCGGGGCCACCGCTTGGCTGCTGGGCCGCACGACCGCCGGACCGCCCGACCGCTGGACCGCTGGACCGGCTGCCGGTCAGCCGGACTGCTGGCCTGCCGCGCTGTCGCAGGCGCCCAGGCGCCCAGACGGCTGGCGGGGCCTGCGGCCCGGCGCCCCGGCGGGCAAGGCGGCCCGGGCGTCCGGAGGCGCAGTGGCGCAGTGGCGCAGTGTGCGGCCCCGTCCTCAGAACTCCTCGGCCGGGCGGTTGGGGAGAGGGAGGGCCGGCGCCCCGTGGGGCGGCACGGGGCGCGCGAGATCCGGGTCCCCGAACTCCGCGCGCAGCGCCTCGAAAGCGGTCACCTTGTCCTCACCGAAGCGTCGGACGTGGTCGCGGTACTCCTCGGGGGAGAGGAACGACGACGGCCTGGACTTGGTGTGGAACTTGTCCGCGTACATCACCAGCCTCTCCTCCACCGTCTCCGCCAGGTAGTCGGCGGGAGGCAGCGGCAGGCCCTGCTTCAGGATGTCGTCCCGGGTGAGTCCCACTCCGGTGTGGTGGGAGCAGAACCGGCGCAGGGTCTCGGGAAGTTCCTCCCGCTCGAGGATCTCGTGTCCCAGCAGGCCGTGGCGGACGTAGTTGCGGTGGTCGAGCCGTCCGTCGGCCCCGTAGAGCCGGTAGACCCCGATGTCGTGGAGGAGGCAGCCGGCGCGGACCAGTTCGGCGTCCACATGGGAGAGACGGGGGTCGGAGAGCAGCTGCTCGGCGACACTCCAGACGATCTCGCAGCGCTGGTGGACGAGGTCGAACGCCTCGGCCGTCGGTGCGTACCGCTCGTGCAGGGCGCGGATCTCGTCTGGTCCCGGAATGCGCATCCGGGGAGGGTAACAACGGGGGCCTGCGTCAGCGGGCTGCGGGCCGTGTCACGCGATCGGGTGATGTCTCGGGGAACGGGCACGCGACGACCGGGCGGGCCGTTCGACGGAGTGACGGGGACTTCTTCCGAGGAGGGGAAAGCTCCTCCGTCCGGACGGACACTCACTCACCACACACAACGGGGGCACACAGATGGGTCTGCACTTCCACCGCAATCCTGACGGTACGACGACCGGGCGCAACGAGGCCAACGGCTTCACGGTGACGCACCGCGACGAGGAGGAGGTCAAGCGGCAGTTGTACGAGGACGCCGGGTGGACGTACACGCCCCCGCCGCCACCGGTCCCGCGCGGGTTCCACCGATTCCCGCTGGTGCACGAGGAGTTCGAGACGGCCGGGTTCGGGGACGAACGGTACGCGCAGGTGCGGAGGCATCCCCCGAAGGGGTGCGTTCCCGTCGACTGGGGGTGCTTCGCGCTGGAGTGCGAGCGGCCGGGGCGGACCCTCATGGACGCGGTCGCCGGCACGGTCGCGGAGATCCGGCGCGAGCACGGGCTGGTGATGACCAGCCTGGGCGTGGAGAAGCCGGACGAGTGGCTCGGCTCCGACCGGGACGGCCCGGCGGCGCGGACCGTGGCCCACCTGCTGCTGATGGCCGCCCACCGGGCGCGGATGCTCGGATACGGGCGCAAGGATCTCGTCCGGCTGCTCGACGCGACGGGGATCGCGTAGAGCGGGGCAGGGAGGCGTGCGGCCCCTGGCCCCGTGTCAGCCGGCGACCAGTTCCCGCCGGCCGGACTGCTCGGGCGACGGCTGCTGACCGGCCTGCCCGACCGGCGTCGCCGGGACCCGTGAGGTCCGCCACAGCCAGAACACGTCCCGGCCGAACGACCACAGCAGCAGTCCCAGCGCCAGCGCGACCACCGCGACGTTGGCCGCGTGCGGCAGCAGGGCCGCACCCGCCAGCAGCAACAGCACGCCCTGCAGCGCGGCCACGGTCTTGCGGGCCGTACTCGGCGGCAGAGGGGCGGTCAGCCAGGGCCAGACGCGTGCCGCGGCGACGAAGCCGTACCGCATGCCGCCGATCAGCAGCACCCATGGCCCCATCGTGATCGACAGGTACACGCTCAACACGAGGATCAGAAAGGCATCCACCTCCATGTCGAACCGGGCACCCAGCGCAGTCGACGTACCCGTCCTGCGCGCCACCTTGCCGTCGACGCCGTCGAGGAACAGGGCCACGGCCGTCAGGCCCACGAAGAGGGAGACGGGCGGTGAGTCGTGGAAGGAGTCGGCCACCAGGGCGGTGACGCCGCCGACGAGAACGGTCCGGCCGAGCGTGACACGGTTGGCGGCGCCGAAGGAGCGTGACCCGGACCGGTGCAGCGCCCGGGAGAGGACCGCCCAGGTCGCGAGGGCGAACGCGAGACCGGTGAGCCAGCCCGCCGGCCCCATGCCGATCGCCGAGCCGACCAGCACCAGCAGCAGGATCTGGATGCCCGCCCCCACGGCGGCCTCCTGCTGTACAGGCCTCGCGTCGTAACTGTTGTTCAGGGCCACCGAACACCCTCCGGCCGAGTGACAGATTTGATCAACGCCGCTACCTTGTGCGCGGCCTGTGCACCCCTCGGTACGCGTGCAGGTTCCCGATCGTTCAGGAGGATTTCGATGGACCGCACTGCTCGCGCGTTCTGGCTCGCCTCGCCCGGACGGGGCGAGATCCGCGAGGTGCGGCTGCCTCGGCCGGGCGACGACGACGTGCTGGTGCGGTCGTTGTACACCGGAGTGAGCCGGGGAACGGAGACTCTCGTGTTCCGCGGCGGGGTGCCCGAGAGCCAGCACGCGGCGATGCGGGCGCCGTTCCAGGAGGGCGACTTCCCGGGACCGGTGAAGTACGGATACCTCAACGTCGGGGTCGTCGAGGAGGGGCCGTCGCACCTCACCGGCCGGACCGTCTTCAGCCTCTACCCGCACCAGACGCGGTACGTCGTGCCGGCCGACGCGGTGACCCCTGTGCCCGACGGGGTGCCCGCTGGCCGGGCGGTGCTGGCCGGGACCGTGGAGACCGCGGTGAACGCCCTGTGGGACGCGGCTCCTCTCATCGGTGACCGGATCGCGGTGATCGGCGGGGGAATGGTCGGCTGTTCGGTGGCCGCCCTGCTGGCCCGCTTCCCCGGTGTCCGTGTGCAGCTCGTCGACAGCGATCCGGCCCGGGAGGCCACCGCTCGCGCCCTCGGCGTGGACTACGCCCTCCCGGAGGACGCCCGCGGCGCGTGCGATCTCGTCGTGCACGCCAGCGCCACCGAGCAAGGGCTCGGCCGGGCCCTGGAACTGCTGACCGCCGAGGGCACGGTCATCGAGCTGAGCTGGTACGGAGACCGCCGGGTCGCGCTGCCGCTCGGCGAAGCCTTCCACTCACGCCGGCTGGTCATCCGCAGCAGTCAGGTCGGTACCGTCTCCCCGGCTCGCGCTGGCCGCACCTACGCCGACCGGCTGGCCCTCGCCCTGGACCTGCTGGCCGATCCGGCGCTCGACGCCCTGATCACGGGGGAGTCCGCATTCGAGGAACTGCCGGACGTCATGCCCCGGTTGGCCTCCGGCGACATCCCCGCCCTGTGCCACCGCGTGCGCTACGACAACGACGACAACGCCTGACCCGGCGCACGAGCCCACGAGCCGCTCCGACCGACCGACCGATCCACCCACCCCGGCCGAGCCGCCCATCCTCGACCGACCCGCCCACCCCCGACCGACCCGCCCACCCCCGACCGACCACGCACTGCTCCCACGGCGTCCGCTCCCGAAGGCTGCCGCGCCGGACGGGGTCGGGACATCCGCAGCGCACGTACCAGCCACACTCGCACCGGGGCCCCCGGCGGATGCGCAGCCCGCTGGACCGGAATCTCCGCCGGGTGGGTGCGCGACGTGCCCCACTCGAAACCCGGCTGATTTGCCGCCCTGCCGCCCTGCCGCACTGCCCCCTTCCGTTCCGCCGCCCTGTCGTCCTCGCCACCCATGGCCGCCGCACGCGTCACCTGCGTCGGTGCGCCTCTCCTCGACCACCCGGGGGCACCGCCCCGCGACCATGCCGCCCCCGGTGTCGGCCACCGGAGGAGTCGTTGGCCGTTCGCCCACCGTTCCGGTCACCGGACGAGCCGACTCGTTCCGCCCGCCACGACACCACCGCCCGCCCCACCGGGCCCCACCGCCGGCCCCGCGCCCACTCCCCGGTCTCCCGGCCCGCTCCCCACCACGCCGGCGACCGCAAGGAACCGGCCGCCCCGCTGACCTGAGAAAAGAGGTACCGAAGGCTGAACACGGGAAGGGAGTCAGCCGTACTACACGACATCCCCGGCGGACTTCGGCCGGGGAGCAGACGCGCCGCACCTGGAGGGTCGTCCGTTGTTCAGCATCACCGTCCGCGATCACATCATGATCGCCCACAGTTTCCGCGGCGAGGTCTTCGGACCGGCCCAGCGCCTGCACGGGGCCACGTTCCTCGTGGACGCCACGTTCCGGCGTGAACAGCTGGACCAGGACAACATCGTCGTCGACATCGGTCTCGCCACGCAGGAACTCGGGGCCCTCGTCAGCGAGCTGAACTATCGAAACCTCGACAACGAGCCGGACTTCGCGGGGATCAACACGTCGACCGAGTACCTGGCCAAGGTCATCGCCGACCGGCTGGCGGAGCGCATCCACAAGGGCGCCCTCGGGGAAGGCGCCAAGGGCCTCTCGGGGCTCACCGTCACGCTGCACGAGTCGCACATCGCGTGGGCGAGTTACGAGCGTGCGCTGTGACCGACACGACCCTGCGCACCGCCGACACAGCCGCGACCACAGCCACAGCGACCACCACCGCCACAGCCGCCGAAACCGCTGCCACGGCCGCCGAAGCCGGCCCCACGGCCACCGAAGCCGGTGGCGCCGCCTCCGGCACCACCGCTGAACGGGCGAGGACCACCCGTCTGGGCTATGTTCCCCGACAGGCGTCCTCTCCCAGGAACGACGGGATCATCCCCATGTCCCTGCGCATGGTCCACTTCGTGATGCCGGGCGGTGTCGACGACCCGTCCGCGCCCAGCGGCGGCAATGCCTACGACCGCCGGGTCTGCCTCGACCTGCCCGGATTCGGGTGGGGCGTCCACAAGCACGCCGTGGCCGGTTCCTGGCCCCGCCCCGACTCAGCCGCCCGTGCACACCTCGCCCGCACGCTGCGCCGGCTCCCTGACGGCACCGCCGTCCTCCTCGACGGGCTGGTCGCCTGCGGTGTCCCGGACATCATCGTGCCCGAGGCGGAACGCCTGCGGCTGGCCGTGCTGGTCCACCTCCCGCTCGGTGACGAGACCGGGCTGGAGCCCGCCATGGCCGCGGAGCTGGACACCCGCGAGCGGGCGGTGCTCCGCGCGGTGCACGCGGTCGTCGCCACCAGCGACTGGGCGGTACGCCGCCTCGTCTCCCACCACGGCCTCGACCCCGAGCGGGTCCACGTGGCCGCGCCCGGAGCCGACATCGCGCCCCTCGCCCCCGGCACCGACGGAGTCTCCCGGCTGCTGTGCGTCGCGGCCGTGACCCCGCGCAAGGGCCAGCACCGGCTGGTGGAGGCCCTGGCGACGGTGGCCGACCTGCCGTGGACGTGCAGCCTCGTGGGCGGGACCGCCCACGACCCCGAGTACGTGGCCCACCTGCAGTCCCTGATCCGCACACACGGGCTGGAGGACCGGCTGGAACTGGCCGGGCCGCGGTCCGGCGCCGACCTCGACGCCAGCTACGCCGCCGCCGACCTGATGGTCCTCACCTCCTACGCCGAGACGTACGGGATGGCGGTCACCGAGGCCCTGGCCAGGGGCATCCCGGTCCTGGCGACCGACGTGGGCGGGCTGCCCGAGGCGGTCGGGCGCGCACCGGACGGCGGAGTGCCGGGCATCCTGGTTCCGCCGGAGGACCCGGCCGCCATCGCCGCCGAACTGCGCGGCTGGTTCGGCGAGCCGGACGTCCGGCGCCGGCTGAAGGCCGCCGCCCGCGGACGGCGTGCCGCGCTCGGCGGCTGGGCGAGCACCGCTCAGAGTCTGGCCGGCGTCCTGCGCCGGCTGCCGGCCGAGTCCCGGAGGGCCGCATGACCGAGCAGGTGACGACACCGCACGCCGGGGTGATCCCGGCCCAGCCCGGACCTCGGCAGGCCGCGGACACGGCCACCGGTCCGCGAGGGGGAACCATGCACGCGGGGAACCACACCGCAGGAACCCCGGCCGGGTCGGCCGGGTCGGCCGGATCTGCCGGATCCTCCGTCATCCCCGGTGCCGGCCCCGTCGCCCCACCGGCGGCAGCCGCCCCCGCTGCCCCGCCCCGATCACCCGCCGCCGCAGACGACGCGGCGCCCGGGCCCACCGCCCCCGGCGCGCTCCGGCCCGGCGAGCGGGCGACCGTGAAGCTGCGCGACACCGGCACCGAGGAACCGGCCCGGTACGCGCCCGAGTGGCTGCAGCTGCGGGAGCCCGCCGACGCGGTCGCCCGCTCCCACGACCTCCTCGACCCGCTGCGCATCCGGCTCGCCAACCTGCCGCAACGGGCCGACGGCCTGGTCATCCACGACATTGGCTGCGGCACTGGTTCCATGGGCCGCTGGCTCGCCCCGCACCTGGACGGTGCCCAGCACTGGATCCTGTACGACCGTGACCCCTACCTGCTGCACTTCGCGGCGGTGGGCTCTCCCCGGTCCTCCGCCGACGGCAGCCGGGTGTCCGTCGAAACCCGGCGCGGCGACGTCGCCCGGCTCACCCCGGACGCCCTGTCCGGCGCGTCCCTCGTCACGGCCTCCGCGCTGCTGGACGTCCTGACGCGAGAAGAGGTCGGCGCCCTCGCCGCGGCCTGTGCGGGTGCGGGCTGCCCGGCCCTGCTCACGCTGTCGGTCGCCGGACGCGTCGAACTGACCGCCCCGCATCCGATGGACCAGGAGATCACCGAGGCGTTCAACGACCACCAACGCCGGGGCGGTCTGCTCGGTCCCGACGCGGCGACGGCAGCCGCCGACGCGTTCGCCGAGCACGGCGCGACCGTGCGGCTGACGCCGAGCCCCTGGCGGCTGGGCCCGGAGCAGGCCGCCCTGACCGAGCAGTGGCTGCGCGGCTGGGTCGGCGCAGCGGTCGAGGAACGTCCGGCTCTGGCGGAGCGCGCCGGGCAGTACCTGAAGGAGCGCCTGGAAGCCTGCGCGGCAGGGGAGTTGCGGGTGGTCGTCCACCACACCGACCTGCTGGCCCTCTGTCGGCCGTCGGGCAGCACCGCATGAGTGCGCGGCTAGCGCCCGCCCCCGCTGCCGGGCCGTCCGCCACCCCGGCCGACGCGCCGCGGACAGCAGCGGGCCGGCAGGAGACGGGGGAGGAGTCGGCGGGACTGCCCGGCGCCCGAGGCCGCGCGCGGGTCCTGCTCGCGCGGCTCAACACCCCGGTCGTGCGCACCCGTCTCGGCACCCTCGCCGGGGTGGCCATCCTGGCCGTGCTGATGTGGCGCCTGGGCACCGGGGTCCTCCTGGACGGACTGCGCCGGATCGACGGCCCGGCCCTGCTCGCCGCGCTCGTGGTCGGGCTGGTCACGACCGTGTTCAGCGCCTGGCGCTGGTCCCTGGTGTCCCGGGGCCTGGGCATCCGGCTGCCGCTCGGCCGCGCCGTCGCCGACTACTACCGGGCCCTCTTCCTCAACGCGGCCCTGCCCGGCGGCGTGGTGGGCGACGTCCACCGGGCCGTGCACCACGGGCGCAGCAGCGGTGACCTGGGACGCGGCGTGCGGGCCGTGGTCCTGGAACGGGCGGCCGGGCAGCTCGCGCTGTTCGCCGCCGGTGCCGCCGTGCTGCTCATCATGCCCTCCCCGGTGCTCGACGAGGTCCGGCACGCCGCTCCGCTCGTGGGCCTCGGCGCGCTGGGTGCCTGTGCGGTCGCCCTCGCACTGCGCATGAACCGGGCGGCACCGTCCCGGCGCGGCCGGGCCCTGCGCCGGATGCTCGCCGAAGCCCGGGAGGGCCTGCTCTCCCGCAGCAACGGCCCCGGGGTGCTGATGTCCTCGCTCGTCGTCCTGACGGGGCACGTCGCGATGTTCGTGCTCGCGGCCCGCGTCACCGGGACGGACGCGGCGGTGAGCCGCCTGCTGCCGCTCGCCGTGCTGGCCCTGCTCGCCATGAGCTTGCCGCTGAACGTCGGCGGGTGGGGGCCCCGGGAGGGCGTCACCGCGTGGGCGTTCGGCGCCGCCGGACTCGGTGCGGGCCAGGGGCTGGCCGTGGCGGTGGTGTACGGGGTGCTGTGCCTGGTGGCCAGCCTGCCGGGGCTCGTCGTCCTCGCCGTCCGCTGGCACGCGGGACTGCGTGGCGCCCGGCGGGCCGTCGCCGCTCCCGAGGCGCCGGGGGCGGGCGGCGCCGGCCACCCGTGCGCCTCGCTCCACACCGTGGTGCCGGACGTGTCAGGGCCGTCCGGCACCCAGGTCGCCGCGCCCGCCCCGTCCGTAGTGCCCGCCCAGGTCGCCGTGCCCGCCCCGTCTGTAGTGCCCGCCCAGGTCGGACTGCCGGCCCCGGCCGCAGTGTCTGCCTCAGCCACAGCACCCGTCCCGGGCGCAGGGTCGACTTCGACCCCAGCGCCTACTTCGGCGCCGGCAGAAGCTCCGGCGAGAGCACCTGCCCCGGCCACCCTGTCGACCTCCGTAGCAGCAGCCGCCCCGGCGCCGGACTCCGCGCCAGTCTGTGCGCAGGACACCGCGCCAGCCTCCACACCAGCCTCCGCGCCGGACACCGCGCCGGTCTGTGCGCAGGACGTACGGACGACCGGGGCGCCCGCCGCGGTCACGTCCGTACCCGCACCTGCCGTACCACCGTCAGGAGTCCCACCGGTCCCGGCAGGTGTCCCGGTGACAGCTCACTCCGTGACGCTCACGTCGCCTCCCGGAGCCTCCGGTCCGCTCCCCGGGCCGCCACCAGGGGCGCCGCCCGAGAGGTCGTCCGGGGCCTCGCCCGAGAGGCCGTGCGGGGCCTCGCCCGTCAGGAGGGTGAAGTACGCGCCGAAGGAATCCGCGAAGGCGGCGAGAAGTTCCTTCCCCTTTTCCGCGGAGCCCAGAGAAGGGCGTCCGATGACACCGGAATCGGTATAGGCGGACATACCGAGGGTGAGCAGATGGCGCCGGTCGTCCGCGACGAAATCGGCGTTCTCGTATCCGGGACGGAGCAATTCGGGATGAGCGTGCAGAAGGATGGACGTCTCGATTTCCCCCGCGTGCATGTCCGTGAGCAGCGAGGTGGCCACCCCGGCCCGTTCGAGGGCGGCCTCCCAGTCCTCCACGGCCGGGAAGAGCGCCATGCGTTCGCCCCGCGCGGACGCCTCCTGGACGACGTTGCCGAGGACGTAGTTGCCTCCGTGCCCGTTGACCAGGACCAACGTGTCCACGCCGGACCGGCGCAGCGAGTCGGCGATGTCCCGTACGACGGCGTGCAGGGTCACGGAGGAGATCGATACGGTCCCCGGCCAGGCCGCGTGCTCGTGCGAGCAGGAGATCGTCACCGGAGGAAGGAGGTGCACCGGATACGCGCCGGCGATCTCCCGCGCGACGGCACAGGCCACCAGCGTGTCCGTCGCCAACGGCAGGTGGGCGCCGTGCTGTTCGTAACTCCCCACCGGAAGAATCGCGATCTGCCGTGAGACGACGGAGCCCCGCTTGCGTACATCCTCTGTAGTATCCGCCGGCAACAGACCGTGCACCGGGCCGGATGCCGCCGACCGCTTTGGTGAACCACTCATATCGTCACGGCCTTTCGTCTCTGCTTAGGAACCCGAGAATCATGACAGAAAACGTAGGCGTACTCGGCAAGAAGCCCCCGCGGCGGACCGGCGTGGAACGCGTCGTCAACGCCCCCCTGCCCACCGTGTACGGGCCCTTCCAGGCGATCGGCTATCTGGACCACGACCGCGGGGACGAGCAAGTCGCCCTCGTGCACGGTGACATCGGAGCGGAGGGCGTCCTGGTCCGGCTGCACTCGGAGTGCCTGACCGGGGACGCGTTCGGCTCGCAGCACTGCGAGTGCGGTGACCAGCTCGACGCCGCGATGCGTGCCGTGGTCGCCGAAGGGGCGGGTGTGGTCGTCTACTTGAGAGGTCACGAGGGCCGGGGCATCGGTCTGCTGGCGAAGCTGCGGGCGATGGCTCTGCAGGCCGAGGGGCTGGACACCGTCGAGGCGAACCTCGCTCTCGGCCTGCCGGTGGACGCCCGTGACTACGCCGTCGCCGCCGGCATGCTGCAGGACCTGGGCGTGCGCTCGGTGCGGCTGATGTCCAACAACCCCCGCAAGCGCGAGGCGCTGGTGCGCCACGGTGTGCAGGTCGCCGAGCAGGTTCCGCTGCTCATCCCGCCGTGCGAGAGCAACATCACCTACCTGCGGACCAAGCGGGAGCGCCTGGACCACCACCTGCCGCACCTGGACGCGGTGGCCGCCCACCCGTCCTGACCGGCGGCGCCGGCCGGGACCCCGGGGTCCCGGCCGCGGCCGCGGGCGGGCGGCGAGGCTCCGGTCAGGTGACCGCCTCGTGCACCAGCCGTCGGAGGTCACGGAAGACCGTGTGCGAGGACCTGGGCCGTACCTGCGTGTAGAACTGCACGGTGAGATCGCGGCCCGGGTCCACCCAGAACGCGGTGGTGGCGACCCCGGTCCAGCCGAAGGTGCCCGCGGACGACGGCTCCCGCGTCCGGGACGGATCGATCACCACGGACACGCCGAGACCGAAGCCGACGCCGTCGTTGCCGGGATCGTCGTGGGCCGGGCGGCTGCCGAACGCCCGCAGGTCGGCGCCGCCGGGCAGATGGTTGCGGGTCATCAGGTCCACCGTGTCCGGACGGAGCAGCCGCACACCGTCGAGTTCCCCGCGCCGCCGCAGCATCTCCGTGAAGCGGTGCACGTCGTACGCGGACGCCACCATCCCGCCGCTGCCCGACAGGAACCGCGGACGCCCCCGCAACGGCAGCCCGGCGACGGGCTCGATACCGCCGTCCTCCGTCTCCCCGTACAGCTCGGCGAGCCGTTCCGCCTGCTGCTCGCTCACTTCGAACCCGGCGTCCGGCATGCCCAGCGGGCGGAACACCCGCTCGGTCAGGAACACGTCCAGCGGCTGCCCGGACACCACCTCGATCACCCGGCCCAGCACGTTCGAGGCGACCGAGTAGTTCCACTGGGTGCCCGGATCGAACTGCAACGGCAGCCGCGCGTAGGCGTCGACGGTCCCCGCGAGGTCCGACCCCGGCAGTACCGAGGACTCCAGCCCGGCCTCCCGGTAGAGGGAGTCCACCGGATGGGTGCCGTAGAAGGCGAAGGTGAGGCCCGCGGTGTGCGTCATCAGGTGCCGCACCAGCATCGGTCCGGCCGCCGGCCGGGTCCGCACCTGCGGGCCGGACCCGCCGTCGTAGACGCGGGGCTCGGCGAACGCCGGCAGGTGGCGCCCCACCGGGTCGTCCAGCGACAGCAGGCCCTCCTGCACCAGCAGCAGCGCGCCCACCGCCGTCACCGGCTTGGTCATGGAGTAGATCCGCCACAGCGTGTCCGCGCGCACCGGCCGCCCGGCCGCCACGTCGCGCTGCCCGTACGCCGTCAGGTGGGCGACCCGTCCGTTCCGCGCCACCGACACCAGGAATCCCGGCAGCCGCCCCTCGTCCACCTGCCGGGCGAAATGCCGGTCCAGACGCTCCAGCGCCCCCGCGTCCAGCCCGGCCCGCTCCGGCCCGGTCTCTTGCTCCAGCACGGCTTCTTGCTCCCGCACGGTCATCGTTCTCCTCGGTCGTCCGCCGCACGCGCCGTGATCATGCGTGCGGTGCCTGCGGACTACCCCGCCGGGCGACCGGGGGAACGCGCGCCCCCGGCGAACCGTTGATCGAGGTATGACCCAGGACACCGCTCAGCACGCACTGCTCGCCCTGCTCGCCGAGGGCAACAGCGGGGTGCTCGCCACCCTCAAGGGCGACGGACGGCCGCAACTGTCGAACGTCAACCACGCCTACGACCCCGACGAACGGATCGTCCGCGTCTCCGTCACCGACGACCGGGCCAAGACCCGGAACCTCCGGCGCGACCCCCGGGCCTCCTACCACGTCACCACCGACGACCGCTGGGCCTACACGGTCGCGGAGGGCACCGCCGACCTCTCACCCGTCGCCCGCGACCCCTACGACGCCACCGTGGAGGAACTGGTCCGGCTCTACCGCGACGTGCAGGGCGAGCACCCCGACTGGGACGACTACCGCGCCGCCATGGTCCGCGACCGGCGTCTCGTCCTGCGTCTGCACGTGCAGCGGGCCTACGGCATCCCCAGACGCCCCGCGTCCTGACCGGGCCGCCCACGGGTGTTCCACTCGGCGATCACCGGACGCCCGTGCTCCAGTGACAGCCGGCTCAGCGTGCCCGTCTCCAGCCGGAACAGCCGGCCGTACGCGGCGGACAGGCCCAGCCGGCGGGCCGTGAGGACCCGCAGCAGGTGACCGTGCGCCACCAGCATCACGTCTCCGTCGTCGAGGGACCGCGCCGCCCGGGCCAGCACCCGGTCGGCGCGCGTGCCGACCGCGTCCGGCGACTCACCGGGCAGCTCCGGGCCGGGCGGCACCCCGTCGGTCCACAGGTCCCAGTCGGGGCGGGTCCGGCGGATCGTCGCGGTGGTGACGCCCTCGTAGGCGCCGTAGTCCCACTCGCGCAGGTCCGGCTCCGGCTCCGCCCCGGTCAGGCCGGCCAGCTCGGCGGTGCGGCGCGCCCTCTCCAGCGGACTGGTCAGCACCAGGGCGAAGTCCCGGCCCGCCAGCAGCGGTGCCAGCGACCGGGCCTGTTCCTCGCCGTGCGGCGTGAGGGGCAGGTCGGTACGGCCGGTGTGCCGCCCCGACCTGCTCCACTCCGTCTCACCGTGCCGCGCCAGCCACAGATCGCCCACGCCCCTACGGTTCCTTCCGCGACGCCTCGACGGCGTGCCCGCCGAACTGGTTGCGCAGCGCCGCGATCATCTTCATCTGGGGGGAGTCCTCCTGCCGGGAGGAGAACCGCGCGAACAGCGACGCGGTGATCGCGGGCAGCGGCACCGCGTTGTCGATGGCCGCCTCCACGGTCCAGCGGCCCTCGCCCGAGTCGTCGGCGTAACCGCGCAGGTTCCGCAGGTGCTCGTCGTCGTCCAGCGCGTCCACGGCGAGGTCCAGCAGCCAGGAGCGGATGACGGTGCCGTCCTGCCAGGAGCGGAACACCTCGCGGACGTTGTCCACCGAGTCCACGGCCTCCAGCAGCTCCCAGCCCTCCGCGTACGCCTGCATCATGGCGTACTCGATGCCGTTGTGGACCATCTTGGCGAAGTGCCCGGCGCCCACCTTGCCGGCGTGCACGAACCCGTAGGGGCCCTCCGGCTTCAGGGCCTCGAACACCGGCCGCAGCCGGTCCACGTGCTCCTCGTCGCCGCCGACCATCAGCGCGTAGCCGTTCTTCAGCCCCCACACGCCGCCCGAGACGCCGGCGTCGACGAAGCCGATGCCGCGCGTGCCCAGCTCCCGGGCGTGCCGCTCGTCGTCCGTCCAGCGGGAGTTGCCCCCGTCGACGACGGTGTCGCCGGGCTTGAGGAGACTGGCCAGCTGGTCGATGACGTGCTGGGTCACCTCACCGGCGGGCACCATCACCCACACCGTGCGCGGGGCGTCCAGCTCGTCCACGAGGTCCGCCAGGTTGGCGACGTCCGACCGTTCGGGGTCGGTGTCGAAACCGACGACGGTGTGCCCGGCGTTGCGCAGCCGTTCGCGCATGTTGCCGCCCATTTTCCCGAGGCCGACAAGACCGATCTGCATGTCTGTTCCACTTCCTGGAGTTCACGGCGGGCGGCCGGCGGCACGCCCGTGGACGGGGAACGGGACCCCGGCCGGGCCGCCCCGGCCCGGGTCCCGTGGTGGCTGTCAGGCGGGGACGGCGGCCCCCTCCGCGTCGTCGCCCCGCAGGGCGACCGCGTACATCTCGTCCGCGTCGAGCCTGCGGAGCTCCTCGGCGATGAGTTCGGAGGTCGGCCGGATCTTCAGCGCGAGGCGCCGCGACGGCTGCCCCGGCAGGGACAGTGTGGCCAGCGGGCCCTCCGGGCGGTCGATGACGATCTCGCCGTCCGCGGTGCCCAGCCGCACCCCCGTCACCACCGGGCCGGCCGTCTCCACCCGCTCCACCTGCACCCCGAGCCGGGCGTGCAGCCAGCGGGCCAGGAGCTCGGCGCTGGGGTTGTCCGCCTCGCTCTCCACGGCCGCCGAGGTGACGGTGAGCCGGGCCTGGTCCAGGGCGGCCGCCAGCATCGAACGCCACGGTGTCAGCCGCGTCCACGCCAGATCGGTGTCCCCGGGCGCGTACGAACGCACCCGGGTCTCCAGCATCTCCAGGGCGTGCTCGGCCGCGTACAGGTCGGTGATCCTGCGCTGGGCCAGCGCGCCCAGCGGGTCCTTCGACGGCACGTCGGGAGCCTCCACCGGCCACCACACCACCACCGGCGCGTCCGGCAGCAGCAGCGGCAGCACCACCGAGTCGGCGTGGTCGGACACCTCCCCGTAGGTCCGCAGCACGACGGTCTCGCCGGCTCCGGCCTCCGAGCCCACCCGCACCTCGGCGTCCAGCCGGGGATGCGTGCGGTCACGGGGAGTGCGGGCGTGGCGCTTGATGACGACCAGGGTGCGCGAGGGGTGCTCGTGCGAGGCCTCCTCGGCCGCCTTGATCGAGTCGTAGGCGTTCTCCTCGTCCGTGACGATCACCATCGTCAGGACCATGCCGACGGCCGGGGTGCCGATGGCGCGGCGGCCCTTCACCAGCGCCTTGTTGATGTTGCTTGCCGTGGTGTCGGTCAGGTCGATCTTCATGGCCTGCGCCAGCTCCGTCCGTCTCGTGCGAGCATCTCGTCGGCTTCCACGGGGCCCCAGCTGCCCGATTCGTACCGGGCGGGCCTGCCGTGGGACGCCCAGTACGCCTCGACCGGGTCGAGGATCCTCCAGGACTCTTCCACCTCCTGGTGACGGGGGAACAGGTTCGCGTCCCCCAGCAGCACGTCGAGGAGCAGCCGTTCGTACGCCTCGGGGCTGGACTCGGTGAACGACTCGCCGTAGGCGAAGTCCATCGACACGTCCCGGATCTCCATCGAGGTGCCCGGCACCTTGGAGCCGAACCGGACGGTCATGCCCTCCTCCGGCTGCACCCGGATGACGATCGCGTTCTCGCACAGCTCCTCGGTCGCGGTCGCGTCGAAGGGGGAGTGCGGGGCGCGTTTGAAGACCACCGCGATCTCGGTGACCCGGCGGCCCAGCCGCTTGCCGGTACGCAGGTAGAAGGGGACACCCGCCCAGCGGCGGTTGTCGATGCGCAGCTTGACGGCGGCGTAGGTGTCGGTCTTCGAGGAGGCGTCGATGCCGTCCTCCTCCAGGTAGCCGCGCACCTGCGTCCCGCCCTGCCAGGCGGCGGTGTACTGGCCCCGCACGGTGTGCAGGCCGAGGTCGTCCGGCAGCCGCACCGCCCGGAACACCTTCAGCTTCTCGGTCAGCAGCGAGCGCGCGTCGAACGCGGCCGGCTCCTCCATCGCGGTCAGCGCCAGCAGTTGCAGCAGGTGGTTCTGGATGACGTCGCGGGCGGCGCCGATGCCGTCGTAGTAGCCGGCCCGGCCGCCGATGCCGATGTCCTCGGCCATGGTGATCTGCACGTGGTCGACGAACGACCGGTTCCACACCGGCTCGAACATGGTGTTGGCGAAGCGCAGCGCCAGGATGTTCTGGACCGTCTCCTTGCCCAGGTAGTGGTCGATCCGGAAGACCTGCTCGGGCTCGAACACGTCGTGCACGATCGCGTTCAGCTCCTCGGCCGACCTCAGGTCGTGCCCGAACGGCTTCTCGATGACCGCCCGCCGCCAGGAACCGTCGGGCGCGTCCGCCAGGCCGTGCTTCTTCAGCTGCTGGACCACCTTGGGGAAGAACTTCGGCGGCACCGACAGGTAGAAGGCGTGGTTGCCGCCGGTGCCCCGGGAGGCGTCCACCTCCTCCACGGCGGCGCGCAGCTGCTTGAACGCCGAGTCGTCGTCGAAGTCACCGGGCACGAAGCGCATGCCTTCGGCGAGCTGCTGCCAGACCTCCTCCCGGAAGGGGGTGCGGGCGTGTTCCCTGACGGCGTCGTGGACCTCCTGCGCGAAGTCCTGGTTCTCCCAGTCCCGGCGGGCGAAGCCCACGAGTGAGAAGCCGGGTGGCAGCAGACCCCGGTTGGCCAGGTCGTACACGGCCGGCATCAGTTTCCTGCGGGACAGGTCGCCCGTCACCCCGAAGATGACCAGCCCGGACGGGCCGGCGATCCGGGGCAGGCGCCGGTCCCGCGGATCGCGCAGCGGGTTCGACCAGCCGGCCGCCGTGGACCCCGCCCCGGCGTCGCCCGGGTCGGTGGCGCCGCCGGTGGTGTCCGCCTCGGTCGTCTCTTGGGCCATTCCGCGTCAACTCCCTGGTCGTGAAGCCGCTTCCGCACCGCGTCGGGCAGGCCCCGCCGGGTGCCGCGCACACCGCGCCGCCCCGACGGTGCCGGGCCCGGCCGGTTCCGCCGGGTACCGGGTGTCCCGGCACGCCGGGTCCGTCACCTGCGTGGACGAAAACACCTGCGAGTCGCCTCGTCTGTGTGAACCGGTACCACGTCCGCCGTGTTCCTCAGCCGACCGCAACGCGGACCGGCACGGACGGCGGCACGGTGCGGGTGAATGTCCGGTGGGGCGGGCGAGTACCGCGCGATCGCGCCGGACATGCGGAAAGGGGCCCCACGGACGGGTGGAGCCCCTTTCGGCGGGGAGCCGGTGCGGTGACCGGTGGGACGGTGGGGGTGTGGGCGGACGGGGTGCCCGGGAGGGGGTCGGGCACCCACCGTGGGCGGACGGGGGTGCCCGGTCGGGGGTCGCCGCCCGCGGTCCCTCCCCGGGTGCTGTCCCGAGGCGTCTCAGGTGCGGTTCGCGCCTCCCGCGACGGCCCGGGGCACGGACCCGAGGGGCGGCGGCCTTCAGGCTGGTGGGCCCCCGCCGTGCTTCGTGACGTGCCGCTCGTCGTCGCGGTGACGTCAGCGGCCGAACGTGAACCAGTTGACGTTCACGAAGTCGGCCGGCTGGCCGCTGGTGAACGTCAGGTACACGTCGTGCGTGCCCATCACGGGGCTGATGTTCGCCGGGACGGTCCGCCACGACTGCCAGCCGCCGGTGTTGCCGACCGCGAAACTCCCGATGGGCGCATTGCTCCGGCTGTCCAGCCGGACTTCGACCAGGCCGCTGACGCCGTTGGCCGCGCCGCCGGCCACCCGGGCGGAGAACTGCCGGGCCGGGGACGAACCGAAGTCCACGCCCTTGTAGTGCAGCCAGTCGCCGTCGGCCAGCGCCCCGACGTTCTGGCCGCCCCCGGAGTCGGAGGTGGACTCGGTGATCACGCCGGACTGGCCGTCGTAGGACTCGGCCTGGATGGTGCCGTAGGCGTCGCGGTCGCCGGGCGGCGGGGGAGTGGTGCCGCCGCCACCGGAGGTCAGCACCTGGACGTAGTCGACGAGCATCGAGTGGCCGGGCTGCGTACCGGCGTCCGGACCGCCGCCGAAGGCGTCGGGGAAACCGCCGCCCATGGCCACGTTCAGGATGATGAAGTAGCCGTGGTTCGTGGCGTTCGCCCAGGTCGTGGCGTCCACCTGATTGGCCCGCACGGTGTGGAAGTGCCGGTCGTCCAGGTAGAAGCGGATCTCCTCCACGCTGGTCGAGCGGTCCCACTCCAGCCGGTAGCGGTGGAATCCGGCCTGGCAGGTGGTGCCCTGACAGGTCGTGGAGCTGCCGATGCCGCTGTGCTCGTTGCAGGGGCCGCCCGGGGCGGTGCCACAGTGCATGGTGGCGAACACCGTGTTCTGGCCCTGCGTGTTCTCCATGATGTCCAGCTCACCGACCGAGGGCCAGTTCCACCAGTTGCCGCGGTAGGGGGCGCCCAGCATCCAGAACGCCGGCCAGTAGCCCTTGGCGGCGGCGCCGGTGACGTTCGGCACCTGGATGCGGGCCTCGACCCGGAGCTTGCCGCCCGCCGGGGGCTGGAAGTCGGAGCGGTTGGTCTCGATGCGGCCGGAGGTCCAGTTCCCGGCGGCGTCGCGGCGGGGGGTGATGCGGAGGTTGCCGCTGCCGTCGAGCGAGACGTTCTGCGTGCTGGAGGTCATCGTCTCGATCTCACCGGTGCCCCAGTTGGCGGGGCCGCCCGGGTAGCCCGTGCCGGTGGCGTAGCGCCAGTCGGCGGTGTTGACGCCGCTGCCGGCGGGGCCGTCGAAGTCGTCGAGGAACACCTGGTTCCAGCCGGACGGAGGCGGTGGGGCGGACGCGCTCGCGGACGGGGTGGCGGCCGTCGAGGCCGCCGCCGCGAGACCGAGCGTGCTGACGACGGCGACCAGTGCCCGCCGCACGCGCCGGGTCCGGGGTCTGCGGGGGGTGGGGAGGATGCCGGAGGTGGCACTCATGTGGGGAGCCCTCTCGGGTGCGGGTGCGGAGGTGGGGAGGAGGGGGGTGGAAAGGAAAGGGGTGGAGATGTGGGGGTGGGGGGTGTGAAGGCGGGGGCGTGGGGGCCGGCAGCGGTCCGGGGGTCGGCCAGGGGCGCGGGTGTGTGCGGGTGGGGCCGGGGCACGGGCGACCGGCCCGGACTGAGAGCGCTCTCAGGCTGACGACAATGTGCTCTTCGGCCCCTCCGCCGTCAAGAGGTGGCACCGAGAAAGTCCGTGCATCCGGGCCGAGTTGCCGAGTTCGACCCGTGAAGGAAGCGCGCCGTACCGCGTCCACACGTCCGCAGCCGGTCCGCCCCCGTGCGCGTGAGCCGGAAACCCGGGGCCCGTGCCGGTTAGGTTGGCCCGGTGGGAAGGGTGCAGACGTGAAGCTGACGATTCTGGGCGGCGGCGGATTCCGGGTGCCGCTGGTGTACGGGGCGCTCCTCGGGGACCGGGGGGAGGGCCGGGTGACGCGGGTGGTGCTGCACGACGTGGACGACCGCAGGCTGCACGCGATCGGCCGGGTGCTGTCCGCGCAGGCGTCCGGTGTCCGCGACGCGCCGGAGGTGACCGGTACCACCGACCTCGACGAGGCCCTGCGCGGTGCCGACTTCGTCTTCTCGGCGATCCGCGTCGGCGGGCTCGAGGGCAGGGCGCAGGACGAGCGGATCGCCTTCGCCGAGGGGGTCCTCGGTCAGGAGACGGTCGGCGCCGGCGGCATCGCCTACGGCCTGCGCACGGTCCCGGTCGCCGTCGACATCGCCCGGCGCACGGCCCGTCTCGCGCCCGACGCGTGGGTCATCAACTTCACCAACCCGGCCGGCCTGGTCACCGAGGCCATGTCCCACCACCTCGGCGACCGCGTCATCGGCATCTGCGACTCGCCCGTGGGCCTGGGCCGCCGTGTCGCCCGGGTCCTCGGGGCCGCCCCCGAGGAGGCCCGGATCGACTACGCGGGCCTGAACCACCTCGGCTGGGTGCAGGGCCTGTGGGTCGACGGCCACGACCGGCTGCCGCGCCTGCTCGCCGACCCGGCGCTGCTGGAGTCCTTCGAGGAGGGCCGTCTCTTCGGCGCCGAGTGGCTCCGCTCCCTGGGCGCCGTCCCCAACGAGTACCTGCACTACTACTACTTCCACCGCGAGGCGGTCCGCGCCCACGGCAGCGGTCCCACCCGCGGCGCCTTCCTGCACGACCAGCAGGCCGGCTTCTACACCCGCGTCTCCGACCCGGGGACCCCCGCGCTGGACCTGTGGAACCGCACCCGCGCCGAACGCGAGGCCACCTACATGGCCGAGAACCGGGAGACCGCCGGCGCGGGCGAGCGAGCCGAGGAGGACCTGTCGGGCGGCTACGAGAAGGTCGCGCTCGCCCTGATGCGGGCCATCGCCGGCGACGCACGCAGCCGGCTCATCCTCAACGTGCGCAACCGCGGCGCCCTCGCCGGCCTGGACACCGAGGCCGTGGTGGAGGTGCCCTGCCTCGTGGACGCCCGCGGGGCGCACCCCGAGCCCGTGAGCCCGCTCCCGGACCACGCGGCCGGCCTGGTCCAGGCCGTCAAGGCGGTCGACCGCGCGGTGCTCGCCGCCGCCGGCTCGGGATCCCGTGACCTGGCGGTCAAGGCGTTCGCGCTGCACCCGCTCGTCGACTCGGTGAACGTGGCCCGGCGGCTCGTCGACGCCTACCGGGGCGTGCATCCGGGGCTGGCGTACCTGGGGTAGTCGGGGCGCCTCGTCCCGGGCGCCGGGCGGGGCCGTCGTGCCGTCCGGGCGGAGCCGGGGGCGGTCGACGGCGGTCGCCCCCGGGTGACAGTGTGGGGTGATGAGACCGTGGAGCACCTCCACCGAGGACGGCCTGCGGCACCTGCTCAACGAGTGGGACCCGGTCGGCGTCGCCGAGGACGCGCCCGACGAGTACGACTGCCTGCTCGCTCCTCTCCTGCACCGGCTCCGGTCCGGCGCCGACGAGGCCGCGATCGGCCGGTTCCTGCGGTACGAACTGGAGGACCACTTCGGGCTCGACCCGCTGGGCCTGCGTCCGGAAGCCATGGCCGGCCGCGTGCTGGTCTGGTGGGCTTCGCACTGTCCGACGGACGACGTGGGCCGGGCGTAGCGGTAGCCGCTCCTCCCGAATCGTTCGACGTGTGCGTCTCCGTGGGCCGTAGGAGGTTGCGCAGGGGATGGCGCGAGCCTGGGCGCAAGTCGCCGCTGACGCAGTGAAGTCGACCAACCGGCACGGGCTGACGGGTCGTTGCGGCGCAGCGTGGAACGGCGCCCGCGGGGCTCGTGGCCGCGGGTCCGTGATCGGTAGGGTGCCGAGATGACCAGAAGCGAGCGCATCGCGGAACAGTTGGCCTGGCACTGGCGCCAGAACCTCCGGCCGAGGCTGGACGGCCTCACCGACGACGAGTACCTCTGGGAACCCGTGCGCGACTGCTGGAGCATCCGCCCACGCGGCACGGCGAGCGCACCTCTGTCGCTGGGCTCGGGCACCTGGACCATGGACTCCGCATCGACCGAGCCCGTGCCGGCTCCGGTGACCACGATCGCCTGGCGGCTCGCTCACGTCATCGTCTCGTGCCTGGGGTACCGGGTGGGCTGGCACTTCGGCGGCAAGGACGTCGACGCGCGGACGTTCGCCTACGCGGGGACCGCCGACGAGGCGCTGCGGCAGCTCGACGAGATGTACGGGATGTGGGACGCGGGGGTCCGTGGACTCTCGGACGCCGAGTTGGACCGTGAGCCCGCCGTGGGCTCCGAGCGGCGTGCCATGGAGATCATCGTCCTGCACGTGAACCGCGAGCTGATCCATCACGGCGCGGAAATAGCCCTGCTGCGCGACCTCTACCGCCGGCGGGACGGAGCCGAGCCGCGCCTCGTGTGAGGTGTCGCCCACGGCATGGTGTGTCTCCCGCCGCGCCCACGTCGTCGCCCCGCTGACACCTCCCGGGCCGGTTCCGTCGGTCCCTCGCGCAGGCGGGGGCGCCGGACGGCACCCCGGGCCGGCCGTCGTCGCATGACGGTCGGTTACCGGGGGGAGGCCACCGGGGAAGGCCGCCGGGCGAGTGGGCACGCCGACGGGAGCACAGGACGTGAGCGCGGGGCAGGTACGCAGGTCAGTACCGGCGGTGCGGCCCTCCCGCGGGGGCGCCCGCGCCCACGCCGGGCGCGGGTACCGGCTCCGGGGCGGACGGCACGGGTTCCGGAGAGACGGCTGGGGTGGACGCCTGCGGAAGCAGGTCGGTGCGGACGGGCAGGCCGGCCGGGCGCAGGGGGCGGGGCCCGGTCACCACGCTGTAGTCCTGGCCCAGGAACGGCGGGGTCAGCACGCCCGGGTCGTCGCCCAGCGCCAGCCGGACCGCGGCCCACGGGGCGTTGATCCCGCACAGCGACAGCTGGTGCAGGCCGCCCGCCGGGCGGGTGTTGACGTCCATCAGCACGGGCCGCTCGCCGAACATCCGGAACTGGATGTTGGACAGGTGGTGCAGGCCGAAGCCCTCCGCGATCCGCCGGGCCGGCGCCAGCCACTGCTCCTGCAGGGTGAAGCCGCGGCGGCGCCCGTTCTTCGTCCGGCCGACCGCGAGGCGCACCGTGTCGTCGGTGCCGGTGAGGCAGTCCACCGAGACCTCGGGCTGGCCCAGGTGCGGCATCACCAGCCAGTCCACCGGTTCCTCCGCCTGACGCACCGCGTCCATCACGAGGTCGTAGGGCACGTGCGGGCTGGGGAAGCCGTTCAACTGGGCGAGCGAGTACGGGGCGCGGGTGATCACGCGGAAGCCGACCCCGCCCGCACCGGACGCCGGCTTGAAGCACGCCCGGTGCCCCTGGTCCTCCAACTCCGCGACGGCGCATGCGAGTTCGTCGGCGGAACGGACCCGCCACCACGGCGGCACCGGCACGCCGATCGCCTGGACGGCCTCGTAGGCGATGACCTTGTCCTGGAAGACGGCCACCGCCTCGGGCGGCGGTGCCAGCAGGGCCGTGCCGACGGCCTCGAACTCCGCGCGGTGCGCCACGACAGCGGCCTGGTGCAGCCGGGGCACGAACACGTCGATGCCGCGCCGCTCGCACTGCGCGAGGGCGTACTCCACGTACGCGGCCGGGGACAGAGCCTCGGGCTCCAGTTCGGCGGTGTCGGCTGCGGCCAGCACGGGCGAGTCGGGATCGCCGTGGGTGGCGTGGATCTCGACGGCCCGGTTGCCCGGATTCCGCCTCAACTGATCGATGAAGAACACGTTCTCCGCGTACGTGCGGTTGAGCCAGACGCGTACGCAGGAGACCATGCATGCCGCCTTTCACGGTTCGCGGGCAGGGCCGAGCGGCCCGTGCCCGGGCAGGAGGTATGGAGGGTCACCGGACCGCTCAGCGCGAAGGACCGTTCGCGGCGGTGGTGTCGCGGCCGATCATACGTCTTCGGCGGCCGCAAACGTGCAACGTGTGGGTCACGGACCCGGCGGGTGCCCCCGCCCGGCGCGCCCCGAGGCGGAAAGCGCCGGTCAGCGCCCTCGCGCGGGACACGCCGCTCTTGTCCCGCGCAAACGGATGTGATCTCGTGGAGGGCGACCGGGGGTTCGCGGGGAGGGCCGGTGGAACCGGCCGAGGGGGGAAGCACGGGTGAGGTCGGCCGACGGCGGCGGGGGACGGGTGTGGGCCATCAGCGACCTGCACATCGGGTACGCGGAGAACCGCGCGCTGGTGGAGGGGATGCGTCCGGCCTCGGACGAGGACTGGCTGCTGGTGGCCGGTGACGTGGCGGAGACCGTCGACGACGTCGAGTGGGCGCTCAGGACGCTCGCCGGCCGGTTCGCGAAGGTCGTGTGGGCACCCGGCAACCACGAGTTGTGGACCCACCCGAAGGACACGGTGACCCTGCGCGGTGTCGCCCGGTACGAGCATCTCGTCGACCGTTGCCGCGCCATCGGCGTGGTGACGCCCGAGGATCCCTACCCGGTGTGGCGGGGCCCCGGCGGACCGGTCGCCGTCGCCCCGCTGTTCCTGCTCTACGACTACTCGTTCCTGCCGGCCGGCTGCGCCACCGCGGCTGAGGGCCTGGCCTACGCGCACGCTACCGGTGTGGTGTGCACCGACGAGTACCTGCTGCACCCCGACCCGTACGACGGGCGGGACGAGTGGTGCCGCGCGCGCGTCGCCACGACCGAACGGCGGCTCGCGCAGCTTCCCGCCGATCTGCCCGTCGTCCTCGTCAACCACTACCCGTTGCACCGGCACCCCACGGACGTGCTGCGGCACCCCGAGTTCGCGATGTGGTGCGGCACCACGCTGACGGACGACTGGCACCGCCGTTTCCCGGTGCACACCATGGTCTACGGCCACCTCCACATCCCCCGGAGCACACGGCGCGACGGCGTCCCCTTCGAGGAGGTGTCGGTGGGCTACCCCCGGGAGTGGCGCACCCGCAACCGCCCACCGGGCCGGCTGCGCGCGATCGTCCCCGCCGCGGAGGACGAGCGGTGACCGGGGTGATCGCACACCTGCTGCCGTCGGCCGTGGCCGTCGAGGAAGCCCACGGGGAGGAGGGCGCCGACGCCCCGCTGTACCCGCAGGAGGCCGCCTGCGTGGCGCGCGCGGTCGACAAGCGTCGCCGGGAGTTCACCGCCGTACGGCACTGTGCCCGCCGTGCCATGGAGCGGCTGGGGGTGCCCGCGCAGCCCGTGGTGCCGGGGGAGCGGGGCGCCCCGCACTGGCCCTCCGGGCTGACCGGCAGCATGACCCACTGCGCGGGGTACTGTGCGGCGGCCCTGGTCCGGGACGACGACCTGGCCTCCGTCGGCATCGACGCCGAGGTGCACGGGCCGCTGCCCGAGGGGGTGCTGCCCTCGGTGTCCCTGCCGCAGGAGGCGGAACGGATCGGGCGGCTCGGCCGGGACCGGCCCGAAGTGCACTGGGACCGGCTGCTGTTCAGCGCGAAGGAGTCCGTCTACAAGGCGTGGTTCCCGCTCACCGGCAAGTGGCTCGACTTCATGGAGGCCGACATCGAGCTGTTCCCGGATCCCGGTGAGGTCACCCGCGGCGGGTTCCGGGCCGAACTGCTCGTCCCGGGGCCCCGGGTGGGGGGACGCACCGTGGGCTGCTTCGAAGGGCGTTGGACGGTCGGCCGCGGCCTGGTCGCCACGGCGGTGGCCGTACCGCACGCGTGATGCCGTGGTACCGCACGGCTGATGCCGTCGCGGGGTGGGCTGGGCTGCCCCACAGGCCACTGAGTCGCGTGCCGCTGAGCAGCCGGTCCGTGCCGCCGAGCACCACGTGCTGTGGAGCCGCGGGGCGTCGCCTCGTCGGAGTCGGGCGGCCGTGCGCGGCCCCGGCGGCGGTCCGGGGCCGCGCTGTCGCTCCAGCACCGGGCGGCGGCCGGTAGCCGCGGTGGGTCCGGCACCGCGGCCGGGGACCGGTGGCCGAGTACCGAGCCGGGGCCCGTCACCTCCGGCGCCGCACCGGGACGGGGGTCACCCTTGGGGGCACCACTCGCGCAGCATCCGGAAGAACTCCTCCTCGTTGCCGCTCAGTCCGGCCCGCGCGAGCGCCGTCTCCGCCTCCGCCAGGACGGACGGCGGGACGACGGGAGGCAGCACCGGACCGGTCGGCCCGCTCGGCGTGTCGAGGGTGGCGCGCACCGTGTGCAGCAGGCGCAGATAGGCCTGGACGGCGGTGCGCTCGCGGTCGGTCAGTACGGCGGTCGGCATCGCTCGGCTCTCCCCGTGTCGTGATCGTCGGTCCGGTGCTCCACACAGCGGGAGCACCCCTCCAGCTTGCCGCCCGCCACTGACAATGGGGCGGCGCCGCACGCCAATTCGCCCACCCGGCGGAGACCGTCACGCCCAGGACAGCGGGCGCCGGGGGCTCACACGCCGGAGTGCACGGCCGCTCACGCCCCGCCGGGCCGCCCCTCGCCGGTGCGGGCCCGGCAGGGCGGGTGCCCGGAGCCGCCGTCGGGCCGGACGGGCAGCCGGTCCGGCGGCCACGGCGGCAGCACCCGGACGAGCCCGGGGGCGGCCACAGGCTGGCCGGCAGCAGCGGTACGGGCGCGCGAGCCCGAGGGCCGACCGGTGGGATCGGTGCACCAGGGGGCGTGGGGGCGGGTGTACATCCCGCCAAGGTCGGCCGGGAGCCGGGAGCCGGGAGCCGGGAGCCGGGAGCCGGCAGCCAGGAGCGGGCGCCGGGAACGGGCCGGGAGCCCACGGGGTCCCTGACGCGGCACCCTGGCCCGGAGTCCGGGCGGAGGGCCGGGACCGGCGGGCACCCCGCTCAGCCCTGCGGCCCCAGATACCCCAGGGACGCCTCGATCCGTCCCGCCAGGTGGTCCCGCTGCACCGGGCCGCGCAGCGACGAACCCGCCAGCCACGTACGGCACTTGCTGGCCAGCAGCAGGCCGAAGGCCTCCGCCTCCTTCTCGTCCGCCAGGTCGAAACGGGTGCGGGCCGCGACCTTCACCACCGTCGCCCGGAGGGCGTCCTCGTCGGGGTCGTCACCGAGCAGCCGGGTCGCGACCTCGGCACCCGCCACGTGGTGCCCGCAGTGTCCGGCCTTCATGTGCCACAGCTCGTGGCCGAGGATGACCAACTGGTGGGCGGGGGCGGTGCGTTCCTCGATCACGACGAGGTCCCGGTCGGGCATGTCGAGCCACAGCCCGCTCGCGGTGCCGGGCGGGAACGCGGCCATGCGGAACTGCACCGGACGCCCGCGACGCCTGCTCATCGCCGTGCACAGCGCGCCGTAGAGGTCGGCGGGCCGAGCCGGGACGGGGAGCGTCAGCTCAGCGACCAACTCGCCGCACAGGCGGCGCATTTCCCTACCGATGCCCACAGTTCTCCCCAGATCACGACTCGGGTCGCTTGACGCTTTCCAGGAGCATGTCCAGCCACTCCGCGACCTTGTCCCGGTGCTGGTCGGTGGGCAGCTGCGCGGCCCGCCACGCGATCCCGCGCACCCCGTGGTCCTGCAACAGCCGCTCCAACGGGTCGTCGTCCGCGGCGGCGGCCGACTCGCGCTCCCGGTCGGCCAGCTTCTGGAGCAGTTCCTGCTCGGTGTGCTGAAGGGTGCCCGCCAGCGCCTCCGGGTCCTCCGCCGTGAGGAACCCGGCGTGCACCCGGAAGAACCGCTGGATGGCGTCGCAGTGCTCCATCGTGGGGCGCCGGTCCCCGTTGATGAGGGCGCCGGCCTGTTGACGGGACATGCCGGCGCCGTCGGCGATCTCCTGCTGGGTGTACTTCCGGCCGTTCGGCTTGAGCCGGGTGCGGCGCAACAGGTCCAGCCGCTGGAGGAAGCGCGCCTGCACGTCGCGCTCCCCGGCCGGACGGCCGCTCAGCAGGGCTTTGACCACGGACTCCGGTACGCCGGAGGCGGTGGACAGCCGGCCGGTGTCGAAGACTTCGGCGTGGGGAACGCCGAGCCGGTCGGCGAGTGCGGCGACGCGGGCGACGACGGCCGGCAGCGCGGTCGTCGGCGCGGTGTCCGGACCCTCGAAGCCACCCGTCACCGGCAGATCTCCTACGTCTCTCACAGGCTTCTCACAACCCGTCGCCGTGAACTTCACGGAGACTAGCCGGTGCTTCGAACTCACATCCAGGTCTCGCCACAACTGTGGCCAATTTCAGCCGTCAACCGGCATGGAATGCCACGATAGTTGACATGCTCGGGCGGCGGGCAGCAGGATCGGGGCGCCGCGTCAGGGCCGCACAGGCAAGAGGGGTGACCTCCCGATGGCACATCAGGCAGCAGGAGGGCAGCGGCAGGCACCGCGGCTCGTCCCCGGCACGTCCGAGGCACGCGCGTACCTGGCGGACTACGCCGGGTACCTGGAAGCAGTTCCCTTCCCGTCCCTCGTGGTGGACCGGCGGTGGGACGTGCTCCTGGCCAACGGTCCCTTCCGGTCGCTGTTCCGGCAGGTCGAGCCGCACCCGACCGCCATGCCCGACGACAACTTCCTCCGCTTCGTCCTCTTCCACCCGGACGCCGCCACGGTGCTGGGCGAGCACGAGGCGAGCTGGTGCCTGCCGATGCTGGCCCACTTCGCGCGGGCCGTCGAACACGGCGCCCCCGACCCCGGCCTCCAGGCCATCCGCCGCGACATCGCGGAGGACCCGATCATGGAGGTCGCCTACCGACACGGGGTGCCGCACTGGCTGCGGGTGGTGGGCGAGAGGGCCGCCGAGCAGGACGGCGCGGTGCGTCCGCTGATCCACCCCGATCCGCGCTGGGGCGCCACCGACTGCCGGATCGTCGTCGAGACGACCCCGGCCCTGGAGGAGTTGGGCTGCACCCGGCTCACCCTGGTCCTGCGGGACGCCCGCCGCCCGTCCGCCGTCACGACGGCGCGCCGCCCCCGGCGCGGGACGGCCCGCCTGAGGGTCGTGCCCGCCGCGGACTGATCGCGCTCCCGGGCCCGCTGCCTCTCGGAGGGCGGGTCGCCACCAGGTCGGTCGGACAGGGCCGGGTGCTGCTGCGGCACTGCCCCTTCCCTGGACTCGCCGAGGAATACGGGGACGTCGTCTGCCCGCTCCACCTCGGCCCCGTGCGGGGCGCGTCGGAGCAGCGGCGGGCCCCGGTGGCGGCCGTACGGCTGGAGCCGTTCGCCGAACCGGACGTCTGCGCGGCCCATCGCGCGCCTGCACCCTAGCCAGGCTCTGTCGCCGGCCTGCCCGTGTGCCGTGCGGCGTCGTGCACGCACTCTCGCACCTTCGGCCTCGCACCTTCGGACTCTCGCACCTTCGGCCTCGCACCTTCGGACTCTCGCACCTTCGGACTCTCGGACCGAGGCCTGTCGCACACCGGAACGAGCCGCTATAAACCGTCATGGACCGGTGGAGAGCAGAAGGAGCGCTACGGACGTGAACGCCACATCAGCGGCGGTGGCCGGGGCCGCCGTCTTCGTCTGGCTCGGCATGGTGCTGGCGATCTCCTTCCTGGAGGCCCCGCTGAAGTTCCGCGCCCCCGGGGTGACCGTCCCGCTCGGGCTCGGCATCGGCCGGATCGTGTTCCGGGCCCTCAACGCGGCCGAGGTCCTCCTCGCGGCCGTCGTGCTGGTGGCGGTGGCGGCGGGAGGGCCGGGGGTCGGGGTGGTCGTGGCGACGGCCGCGGTGGTGGCGGTGCTGGCCGTGCAGCTCGGCATCGTGCGGCCGCGGCTCAACCGGCGCTCGGACCGGGTGCTCGCCGGCGAGCAGGTGCCCCGGTCCTCCGCGCACTGGTACTACGTGGCGCTCGAAGTCGCCAAGGTGGTAAGCCTCCTGGTCCTCGGCGTCCTCCTGCTCGGCGCCTGAGTCCGCCTGCCGCGGTGAAGCGCGCGGCTCGGTCACGCGTCCCGCCCCCCCCGTCGTCCGGCCGGGGGCGGGACCCGTCGTCGTCACACCGCGTCGCACCGCTTCCGCGCGGCCGGTGTCCCGGGCCGCCAGTCACGGGACACCGTCCCCGTCCCCATGGCCGGAGCCCCGCGGCGGGTGCCGTCGGACCGGGCGGTGTCCCGCCGCGTGCGATACGGTCGCGTACCGATACGCGAGCGTTCCGGTACACTTGCGTTTCGATGGTGCGAACCGGGCTTCGGGCTCGGGAACCGCACCGGTGCACGGACCGGTGCACACGAGGACGAACACACGCAACGAGAGGCGCACGACCGGGCGCAGGTCACCCGAGGTCGGGCATGAGGAGCCGAACCCATGACGTCGCAGGCCCTGCCGCCGGCGGAGTCGGCCGGTGCCGAGCGGCGTTCCAAGATCACCCCGGAGCGCGAGCAGGAGTTCTTCGACGCGGTGCTGGAGCAGATCCGCGAGTCCGGCTACGACGCGGTGACCATGGAGGGCGTCGCGGCGCGCACCCGGGCCGGCAAGTCCACGCTCTACCGGCAGTGGGGGACGAAACCCCGGTTCGTCGCGGCCGCCCTGCGCTCCGGCCCACGGGCGCGGCTGTCGGGCATCGACACGGGGACGCTCGCCGGGGACCTGCGCGAGGCCGCGCGGCTGGCCGGTGAGTGGTCGACGCGGGACACCCCACTGCTCCAGGCGCTCGCCCACGCGGTCACCCGGGACCGGGAACTGGCCCGGGCGCTGCGGGAGGCGCTGGTCGACCCGGAGGTCGCCGCCCTGGAGCAGATCCTGCGCCGCGGCGTCGAGCGCGGGGAGGTCGAGGCCGGCAACCCGGCCCTGGCCCACGTGCCGGCGCAGATCTTCGGCGTGCTGAGGGGCCGGCCCCTGCTCGAGGGCCGCCATGCCGACCCGGAGTACCTGCTCGCGTTCGTGGAGGCGTCCGTCCTGCCGGTCCTGGGCCTCACTCAGGGCGGGTCCCGTACGTAGCGCCGTCAGGCAGGCGGGACGTTCGACACACGCTCCGGACCCGGGGCGCCGTCATCGGGATGACCGGACGGCGGCCCGACCGCGCCGCACCGTGGGGACGGGGGCGGCGCGCACCCCCCGGCCGGGTGGGTGCCCTTTGAGCGGAGGGGCGCCCACCCGGCCGTCGTGGGACGGGAGGCGGCGGGCACGAGGTCAGACCTCCTGCCCTGTTCCGCCGCCGCCCTTCGCCGCCTCAATGCCCCGGGTGATCTCGTCGATGACGCTCGGCTTCTGGTCGGCGTCGACCCCGGCCCGCACCACGACGATCTGCCGGGGCCGCGTGGGGGAGGGGAAGGCCAGCGACTGGACGTACCCGTCGGACCCCTTGCTGGTGACCGCCTTCCAGCGCACCAGATAGCCCTTCTGCCCGGCCACGGTGACCGCCTTCGACTCGAGCACGTCGTGCGAGGTGATCTTCCCGTACGACGACCCGCCGTAGGACTCCTCGGCGTTCACGGCGATGTCGGCCTTGGCGACCTCCTCGGCCGTGGAACCCCGGGTGCCGAGGGCCACGGCGGGAGCCGAGTAGGCGCCGCCCTTGACGCAGGTCCTGGACGTGTCGCCGGGGCAGTCGTAGGAATCCTTCGAGGACACCTGGGCGCCGGCCCCCATCTCCTGGCCGTACCAGCCGTCGGGGATGGGCAGGCTGATGCCGCTCAGCGCGTCGGTCACCGACCCGCTCTCGATGCGGGGCGGCTCGCCCCCGTCCGGTCCCGGCCGCTCCCCGTCGGAGCCGCCCGATCCGCCGTCCTCCCGGTCGCCCGGCGCCCGCTCCCGGTCCCCGGGGCCCTGTGACGTCGTCGGACCGCCGCGCCCGTCGTCGGTGAGGGCCCACACGCCGACGCCGATGCTCGCCAGCAACGCCACCGCCGCGGCCACGGCTATGCCGATCCGCAGGCCGCGCCCGCGGCGGGGCGGCGGCGCGACCGGGTACGCCGGGTAGCCCGGATGCATCGGGTAGGGCGCGGCGGCCGGTGCGCCAGGCCCGGCGACCGGTCCGGCCACCGGGCCCGGCCCCGTGGCCGGCGGCGGCGTCGGGGCTGCCGTGGACGGGGTCGGCGGGGCCCAGCCGCCGGCCTGCTCCGCCGGGCGGACCCGGTCCGTCCAGGCACTGCCGTCCCACCAGCGTTCGGTGGATGGTCCGTCTTGCGTCTGCCCGGGGTCGGGATACCAGCCGGGGGGAGTCACCTGCGTCATGCCCCCACCGTATGAGGCGTCGGTGAAAGCGGGATGAGAGACGCCTCCGGGAACCGCCGGGCGGCGCCCTGCGCGGGTCGCCCTCGGCGCACGGCCGGCCGCCCTCCGCCTCCACCCGGCACGCCGCTCCCTCCCCCGCGCGGCCGGCCGCCCCGATCCCTCGCCCCGCCGTTCCCGCCCTGGTGCCGGAACACATCACGAACCGCGGCACCACGGCCACCGCCACCACCCCTGACGCCCCGCCGGCTCTCGTCAGGACGCCGCCCCGGCCCGCCCCTCGGTGCTTCGGCCGACTGCCCGCGCCCCTGAGCCCGTGCCGGAGATCCGGAACGCCGCCGCCCTCGCCGCTCCCGCCACCCTCCGTCGACGACTTCTCGAAGCGCCCGCGAAGCCGCGCGACCCGCACCCGCCCCACGCTCGACGGGCAACGCCACGTCCTGGTCCGGGGCGGAGGCGACACGCGCCGACACGCCCGGGCGGACGACCTCGACGGGGAGGGCGGCGCCCGGCGCGCGGAAGGCCCCGCGCGAGCCCGTGACCGGGTGCCCGGCACCCCCGCCGGGGTGCCGGTGCCGTCGCACCGGGGCGCCGGCTCGACCGCCACCCGACCACATCTGTCGGATCGTCACCATCCGTCCCCTTGACAGAAGTTGATATTGAGACCCGCTGGTGGCGGGCCACGGCGTCGACCCCCGTACCCCCGAGTCACCCGTCACGGCAACACGTGCCCGGTCCCGCCTCCGTGACGGCGACCGGCCCGCTACGCTCGAGTTGCGTACGTCGTTCGGGCGACTTGGGGAGGTAGCGGGATGACGGAGGTACGGCGGACGGCCGCCGCCTCGGCGTCCCTGTGGGAGCGCGACGAGGAAGTCGCCGCTCTCGCGGAGGCGGTCGACAGCCTGTGCGCGGACCGCTCCTCGTCCGGCAGTCTGCTCGTGCTCCGGGGCGAGGCCGGCCTGGGCAAGACGGCCCTGCTGGCGGAGACCCGGCGCATCGCCGAGCAGCGCGGCTGCACGGTGTGGTCCGCCCGCGGTGGCGAGACGCTCCGCTCGGTCCCCTTCAACGTGGTGCGCCAGCTCCTCCAGCCCGCCCTGGTGCCGATGCTGCCGGAGGAGGCACGGGAGTACCTCGGCGACTGGTACGAGATCGCGGGGCCCGCGCTCGGCATAGCGGAACCCGGCGAGGGCCACGCAGACCCGCAGAGCGTCTGCGACGGACTGGTCGCCGCGGTGACCCGCCTGGCCCGGCGCGACTGGCCGCTGGTGCTCCTGATCGACGACGCGCACTGGGCCGACCAGGAGACGCTGCACTGGCTCGCCGCGTTCGCCGAACGCCTCCAGGACCTGTCCGTGCTGGTCGTCGTCGCCCGCAGGCCCGGCGAGATCTCCGGCGTGGCGGCCCGCCACCTGGACGCCGTGGCCGCCGCGGCCGACCGCCCCACCACCGTCCTCAGCGCCCTCACCCCCGCCGCCGCGGCCGGACTCACCCGCGCCACCCTGGGCGAGACCGCCGACGCCGCGTTCTGCCGCGAGGTGTGGGCCGTCACCGGCGGCAACCCCTACGAGACCGTCGAACTCCTCGCCAAGGTGCAGGACAGCGAACTGGAGCCGGTCGAGAGCCACGCCGGCGAGCTGCGCGACCTCAACCGGTCGGCCCGCGGCGGGGGACTCGTCGCCCGCCTGGAGCAGCTCGGCATCGATGTCACCCGCTTCGCCTGGGCGGCCGCCATCCTCGGCACCGACATCACCGTCGACCTGGTGGCCCGCCTCGCCACCCTCGACCCCGACGACGCGACCCGCTGCGCCGAGCGGTTGCGCGCCGCCCGCATCCTCACCACGCCAGACCGGGCGACCGGCCGGACCGGCCCCGCCGACCTCGAGTTCGTCCACCCGCTGATCGCCACCGCCGTCTACAACTCGATCCCGGACGCGCTGCGGCGCGCGATGCACGGCATCGCCGCCCGCCTCGTCACCGACTCCGCGCTCGGCGCGGCGGCTGCCGCCCGCCACCTGCTCGAAGTGCACCCGGACGACGACGAGGAACTGGTCGCGCAACTGCGGGAGGCCGCCCGCGAACACCTCGCCGTCGGCGCCCCCGACGCCGCCCGGCGCTGCCTGGAACGCGCGCTGGAGGAACCGCCGCGCCCCGAGGTCCACGCCGGTGTGCTCTACGAGCTGGGCCGCGCCACGTTCCTGACCGCGCCCGCGCGCACCATCGGCCACCTGCGCACCGCGCTCGGCATGACCGGGCTCGACGAGGACCAGCGCGTGGACGCCGTGGTCCGCCTCTCCCAGGCACTGCTCCACAACGACCAGATGGAGGAGGCCGTCCGCACCGTCGAGGCGGAGGCCGCCCGGATGGAGCCCGGCCCCGCCCGGATGCGGCTGCAGGCCGTGCAGTACATGTGGGAGGGCCTCCACGCCGGGGAGACCACCTCACCCGACCGCTCGGAGCGGCTGGCCGAACTCGCCGCCACCTGCACCGGACGGGACAACTCCGAACGCGCGCTGCTCATCCTGCGCGGATTCGACGCCATGATGCGCGGCGAGAACGCCGAGGAGATCCTGGAACTCGTCGACCGCGCCCTCGTCAACGGCCGCCTCGCACCCGGCATGGGCTGGACCGACTCCGAGTGGGGCGTCGAACTGCTCCTGATGCTGGCCGGTGTCTACGCCTACACCGACCGCCTCGACCGCGCCGAGAGCATGTACAACGAGGCCCTGCGCTCCTACGAGTCGGCCGGCTGGAGCGGCGGCCACCTCGCCCTCGCGCACGCGTACGTAGGGCTCGGGCACCGCAGGCGGGGCCGTCTGGAAGCGGCGGAGACGTCTCTGCGGGCGGCCCTGCGCATCGCCGAACGCGTGGGCCGCGGACTCCCCCTGTACTGGACGGCGACCTGCAACCTCGTCGACACGCTCCTCGCCCGCGGTCACGTCGAGGAGGCGCAGCAGGTCGCCGAACAGCACGCCTTCGCCCCGCCCTACCCGTCCACCATCGCGCTCCCCGACCCGCGCTCCGTGCGCGGGCGCCTGCTCCTCGCGATGGGCCGCACCAAGGAGGGCGTCAACGAACTGGACGCCGCCGGAAAGGCGGCCACCGCCCGCGGCCACCACAATCCCGTGCACGTGTTCTGGGCCGCCGACCTCGCCCGCGCCCTGGCCACCGAGGACCCGGCCCGCGCAGCCCGGCTCGCGGTGGACCTCCGCCGCCGGGCCGAGCGCTTCGGCACCGACACCGCGATAGGGGAGGCCCTGCGGGTGGCCGCCGCCCTGGAGACCGGTCAGCGCGCGGTGCGTCTCGCCGGGCAGGCCGTCGCCTACCTGGAGTCCTCCCCCTGCCAGTACGAACACGCCGCGGCCCGCATCGAGTTCGGCGCCCTGGCCCGTTCGGAGGCCGACCTCACCCGAGGGCTGTCGTTGGCGCGCTCCTGCGGCGCGGACGGCCTGACCGCCCGCGCGGAGGCCGAACTGCGCACCGTGGCCGCCCGGGTGCCCTCCGGCTGAGGCGAACCGCCCACGCGCGCGAACCGCCGATGCGTGCACGGCCACCGCGTGCCGGCCGAAGCGTGCACAGTCACCGCGCGCAGGCCGATGCGCGAACGGCCATCGCGTGCACGGCCACCGCGCGCACGGCCCACGGTGGACAGCGGACGATCGAGGGCCGAACGGAGGGAGCCCGGGGAGGGGGAATTGGAACACGCCGGCCCGCCCGCTGCCCTCCCACCGCGTGTCCGCCCTCCCACCGCGTGTCCGCCCGCCCGCCCACCACCGGGCGGCGCGGCGCGGGGGTCAGGCGCCCTCCCGCTCCTCCTCCAGGACCCGCTGCGCCGTCGCGAACGCCGCGTTGGCCGCAGGCACCCCGCAGTAGACCGCGGTCTGCAACAGCACCGCGCCGATCTCGTCGGGCGTGAGCCCGTTGCGCAGGGCCGCCCGGACGTGCAGGGCCAGTTCGTCGTGGTGGCCGTGGGCCACCAGCGCGGTGAGGGTGATCATGCTGCGTTCGCGGCGGGTGAGCGTCGGGTCGGTCCAGATCTCGCCCCAGGCGTAGCGGGAGATGAAGTCCTGGAAGCGGGCCGTGAAGGGCGTCTGACGCGCCTGCGCCCGGTCCACGTGCGCGTCGCCCAGCACCTCGCGCCGCACGTCCGTGCCCCGGCCGGCGTCGCCGGTGAGGTGAGTGCGCAGGGCGGTGAGCACCGCGTCCGGACGTTCGGCCGGGGCGAGGTGGGACGCACCGGGCAGCTCGACCAGGGTCGCGCCGGGCACCGCGTCCGCGATCTCGCGCAGGTGTGCGGGCGGGGTCGCCGGGTCCTGCCGGCCCGCGACCAGGAGGGTGGGCGCGGTGATCGAGGCGAGGCGGTCCCGCAGGTCGAAGGCGGCCAGCGCGTCGCAGCAGGCGGCATACGCGGCCGGGTCGGCCGCGCGGTGGTCCCGGATCAGGCCGGGGACGGTGAAACCGGGGGTGAACCAGCGGGCGTCGGCGCCGTCGGCGAGTCCGCCCAGTCCCTCGCGCCGGACCAGGGCGGCCCGCTCCTGCCACGGCCGGGCGCCGCCGAAGTGCGCCGAGGAGCAGATCACGGCGAGCGTGCTCAGCCGCTCGGGGTGGTGCGCGGCCAGGTGCAGTCCCACCGCGCCGCCGAGTGAGACGCCCGCGTACCCGAACCGCTCGACGCCGAGCGCGTCGGCGAGCGCCAGGACCAGCCCGGCCAGGTCGCCGACGGTCGCGCCGGGACCGATCAGTTCCGCGGCCGAACCGCCGTGCCCGGGCAGATCCCAGCGCACCACCCGGCGGAAGGCGGCGAGTTCGGGAGCCACCCGGTCCCACAGCGCGTACGAGGTGCCGAGGGAGGGACCGAGCAGCAGCGGAGGAGCCGACGCCGGGCCCTCGGCACGGTGGTGGAGGAGGGGGCGGGTCACGCGCGCTCCAGGGCCCGGTCGGTGAGGACACCGGCCGCACCGACGGCCTCCTCGGGGTCGGTGGCGCCGGACAGGTCGACACCGGTCAACTCCGGTTCCTCTGCGAGGAGTTCGCCGAAGTCACGGTGCTCCTCGCGGGCGCGCCGGGCCAGCCGCGCCAGCAGGTCCCGCGCGCGGGCCCGGCCGAGCACCGGGGTCAGCCGGGTGGCCGACTGCTCGGAGGTGATCAGGCCGCGGGTGAGTCCGAGGTTCCGGCGCATCGCCTCCGGGTGGACGCGCAGGCCCTCGGCGAGCTCGGCGGCGTCCCGGGCGGCTCCCCCGGTGAGTCGCAGCAGGTCCCGCAGCGGCTCCCATTCGGCGTGCCAGGCGCCGGCCGGCCGCTCGTCCTCGGCGGCCAGCGACCCGTACAGGGTGGCCGCGAGCTGCGGTGCGCGCCGGGCCGCCGCCGCGACCAGCGTGGCACGCACCGGGTTGGCCTTGTGCGGCATCGCGGACGAGCCGCCGCCGCTGCCCTCGGAGACCTCCGCGATCTCGGTGCGGGACAGCGTGAGCACGTCCGCCGCCGGCTTGCCCAGCGCCCCGGCCGTGAACGCCAGACAGCCCGCCAGGTCGGCGACCGGGGTGCGCAGCGTGTGCCACGGCAGGGCGGGGGCCCGCAGCCCCAGTTCGCGGGCGTAGGCCGCGGGCAGGTCGGTCGCGTTCCGTGCCCCGAACACCGTGAAGGCGCCCAAGGTGCCTGCGGCACCGCCGAGTTGAGCGGGCAGGGCATCGCGGACGGCGGCCACCCGGTCCCGGGCGTCGAGGACCAGCGAGCGCCAGCCGGCGGCCTTGAGACCGAACGTGGTGGGCACGGCGTGCTGGGTGAGGGTGCGGCCGGGCAGCACGGTGTCCCGGTGCTCGACCGCGAGCCGGGCCAGCGCCCGCTGGGTACGGCCCAGGTCGTCCAGGACCGGGTGCAGGGCGCGGTGCGCGACCAGCATCATCGCCGTGTCCATGATGTCCTGACTGGTGGCGCCCCGGTGCACGTACGGACCGTGTTCCTCCCCGACGGCCCGGGTGAGGTCCGCGACCAGGGGGATCACCGGGTTGCCGCCGCCGCGGGCCCGTTCGGCGAGCGAGGTGATGTCGAAGCCGCCGGTGTCGTCCGCCGCCCGGGTCACCGCCGCGGCGGCCTCGGCCGGGGCCAGGCCCAGCGCGGCCTGCGCCCGGGTCAGTGCCGCCTCCGCGTCGAGCAGCGCCCGCAGGAACGCGTCGTCACCGGTCGCGGCGGCGGCGGGCGAGCCGGCCCACCCCGGGCCGAGCAGACCCGTACCGGACGCCGCACCGGATGCGCTTGATGTCACGAGAACTCCAGGAAGACCGTCTCGCCCTCGCCCTGAAGGCGGATGTCGAAACGGTACGTGCCGTGGCCCTCGTCCGCCGCGATCAGCGTGTCGCGGCGGTCCGCGTCGAGCCGGGACAGCAGCGGGTCGGCGGCGAGCGCGGCCGGGTCGCCGGGCAGGTGGATCCGGGTGAACAGGTGGACCAGCAGGCCGCGCGCGAACACGCAGACGCTCAGGTACGGTGCGTGCCGGCCGCGGGCGCCGGGGCGCAGGGTCCGCACGTACCAGTGGCCGTCGGCGTCCGTCTGGACGCGGCCGAAACCGGTGAACTCCACTCCGTTGCGCCCCAGATGGCCGCCGCTCGCCGGGTCCCTGCGCATCGAGCCGTCGACCGAGGGCAGCACGCCCCGCGGGTCCGGCCCCCACACCTCCAGCAGGGCGTCCGGCACCGGCCGGCCCGCGCCGTCGTACACGTACCCGTGCACGGTGACGGTGTCGGGGTGCCCGAACGGCGCGACGTCCTCGCCGCCGCGGAAAGGCAGCGCGTAGCCGTAGAACGGGCCGACGGTGTGCGACGGAGTGGGCGGCACGGTCTCGGCGCCGTCGTCGGGGGCGTTCCGCGTCATGGTCGGTGTCCTTCCTCGGTCCAGGTGGCCCGCGGCCCGTCGAGCACGATGTCCCAGCGGTAGGCGAGGGAGAACTCGGGCACGGACAGGCTGTGGTCGTAGGCCGCGACCAGCCGCTGCCGGGCGGCGTCGTCCGTCACCGACTGCAGGATCGGGTCGTACGGGAAGAGCGGGTCGTGGGGGAAGTACATCTGCGTCACCAGCCGTTGGGTGAACGCGGTGCCGAACACGGAGAAGTGGATGTGCGCCGGCCGCCAGGCGTTCAGGTGGTTGCGCCACGGATAGGGGCCGGGCCGGACGGTCGTGAACCGGTAGGCGCCGTCCGCGTCGGTGAGGGTGCGGCCCACGCCGGTGAAGTGGGGGTCCAGCGGCGCGTCGTGCTGCTCGCGCCGGTGGGCGTACCGGCCGGCCGCGTTGGCCTGCCAGATCTCCACCAGCTGGCCGGCGACCGGGCGTCCGGCACGGTCCAGCAGGCGCCCGGAGACGGTGATGCGCTCCCCGACGGGCTCCCCGGTGTGCTGCACGGTGAGGTCGTTGTCGTGCTCGGTGACGTCCCGCTCACCGAAGGCGGGGGAGGACAGCTCGACGAGTTCCGGGTCCCGGGCCACGTCGATCGTGACCGGGGGCCGCAGCGGATGGCGCAGGGCCGAGGAACGGTAGGGGGCGTAGTCCCGGCGCGGATGGTGTTCGACGGGCGCGCCGTCGGCGATCCGCTGCCGGTAGGCGGCGCGTTCGGCCGCGATCTCCCGGTCGATGTCGGCCTGGGTGAGGGCGTCGGTCATGGGCGGCGTCTCCCTGCGGCGGTCGGGCCGGTCGGGCCGGTCGGCCGGGGGCGTGGGCGGGGCGGGCACGTACTCGGAGTGCTCCGTGCCCGTGCGGGCAGGTGTGCGGTCTGGGTGGGGCACCCGTGGCGCCGGTGATGCTCAGTGCACTGAGCATCTCGGTCGCCGCTCACGCTGCCATCCGGCCGAGCGGCGCGTCAAGACCCGCGGTCCGAGAGGCGGAGACCACCACGACCGTGGGCCGTAGGGGCACCAGGGACCTCACGGGTTAGTGTTCCGTGCACAGATGATTCGACGCAGACGACCTCAGTGGATCCGACCGTGGGAGCGCGCATGGCGGCCGTGGACCTCGCCACTCATCCCGGGCACCTGGCCCGGCGGCTCCAGCAGGCGCACCACCTGCTGTGGACCACGATGGTCTCGGAGGAGATCACCTCGCCGCAGTACGCGGTCCTCAACGCGCTCGTCGCCGAACCGGGCCTGGACCAGCGCACCGTGGGGGAGAGGGTGGGGCTCGACCGGTCGACCATCGCCGACGTGGTCGCCCGCCTCGTGCGTCGGGGACTGCTGGGCAAGGACCGCCATCCCCAGGACGGCCGCCGTTTCCTGCTGCGCCCGACCGGCGAGGGTGAGCGCGTCCACCGCCGGCTGACCGTGCGCACCGCCCGCATGAACCACGTCTTCCTGGCACCGCTCGACGCCGCCGAGCAGGCGGTCTTCCTCGACCTGCTACGACGGGTCGCCGATGCCGCCGAGAGCCTGCGCCACCCCGACGGCCGTCACGGCGCGGGCGGCGCGGGCGGCGCGGACGGCACCGACGGTGACGCGGGCGGCACGGGCGGCACGGGCAGCGCGGGCGGTGCCGACGGCGGATGACGCGGGTGCGACCCGTGGCCGGTTCCGACGGCCCACGGCAGCAGGAAGGGGGCGGCTGCCGGCGGACCGTGGGAGGCGTCGCCCGGGTGCCGTCGACCGCGCCCGGTCAGGGCGCCGCCGCGTACACCACCCAGACCTGCCCCCGCGCGAAGTTCACCGGCTCGCCCCCGTCGGTGGTGAACGTGGTGCCGTCCTCGGGGTCCGGGCGGTTCCAGTCGACGTCGTAGGCGCGTCCGTCGCGCAGTACCGTGGCCCGGCCCGAGCCGGTGGTCTCGGTGTAGGGGGTGTTATTGCCCAGGAAGTCGCGGTAGTCCGACGGCCGGACAGTCACGTACTGCACGACGACGGTCGCCGGCGCCAGGGGACCGCCCCGCGCGGTGGTCGCCGGGGTGCCGTCCATGGCGACCAGCCAGCCGTCGCGGGCGTCGGACCAGGTGAAGGTGAAGCGCGCCGACGGATAGTCCACCGTCCGGGTCGGCTCCGGTCGCCCGCCGGCGGGGGGCGGGCCCTGCCGGAAGCCGGTGGTCAGGGCGTCCTGGCCCGGCTCCTCGGGCAGCAGGCGTGCCGACCGCAGGTAGAGGTTGTGCGGGGCGGCCCGGTCCGCGCGGCGGACGTACATCCCGGCGGCCGACTCGGGGGTCAGCGGGGTGAGCGGCGCGCTCTCGATCTCCGGCAGCAGCCTGCTCTGCGCCCCCGAGAAGGCCAGGACCGGCTGTTCGAACTGGCGCAGCAGTTCCAGGTCGGATTCCCGGGCGCTGCGCACCGGGCCCACGGACTCCGGAACGCGGGTGGCGTACACCGCCATCAGCCTGCTCAGCCCGCCCTCCACCTGCTCGACGTACACCACGTCGGCGTCCTCGAGGCCCGTGTGGGGCCGGGCCGTGCGGGCGTTGTCGAGCTTCACGGCGAGGACAGGGGGGCCGTCCTCACCGGTCACCGGCGGCTCCTGCCGGACCGGACTGCTGGGCGAGCCCCGGCCGTCGTCGGAAGGGCTGCCACCGGTGCCCGTGCAGCCCGCCGCCAGACCGGCCGCCGCCACCGCCGCCACCAGCGCCCTGGCGGTCGTCCCCCGCAGTCCGCGCCGCCCGCGCCTGCCGCGCGACCCGGAGCGTGCGCCCCGGCGTGCACCGGCCCGCGCGCTCCCCGGTGAGCTGCTCCGTGTGCTCCCGCTCGTGCTCACTGTGGCCACCCTGCCTGCCCGAATCCGTCGATGTCTCAATTGTGCGCTTTTCTGATCGTCGGGTGTCGTACCCGATCAGGAGCGATCCGGCGCGCCGCTTCCGCCGATCGGCGCAGCGCTCCGCGGTTCGGTGCGGATCCGCTCGGGTACCCGGGCGCCACCGCACGCGGGACACACCGGTACCGACGGAAGGAGCGGGCGGCCATGAAGGCAGTCACCTGGCAGGGAAAGCGGGACGTACGGGTGGAGACGGTGCCCGACCCCCGGATCGAGGAGCCCACCGACGCGGTCATCCGCGTCACCTCGTCCGGGCTCTGTGGCTCCGACCTGCACCTGTACGAGGTGTTGACCCCGTTCATGACGCCGGGCGACATCCTCGGCCACGAACCGATGGGCATCGTCGAGGAGGTCGGCGCCGCCGTGCCGGACCTCCAGGTCGGGGACCGGGTGGTGGTCCCGTTCCAGATCGCCTGCGGCAACTGCTGGATGTGCCTCACCGGCCTGCCCACGCAGTGCGAGACCACCCAGGTCGGCGCCGAGGGCATGGGCGCCGCCCTGTTCGGCTACACCCGGCTGTACGGCGCCGTGCCGGGTGCCCAGGCCGAGTACCTGCGCGTCCCGCAGGCCCAGTACGGCCCCATCAAGGTGCCGGAGGGTCCCGCCGACGACCGCTTCCTCTACCTCTCCGACGTCCTGCCCACCGCGTGGCAGGCCGTCGCGTACGCCGGTGTGCCGAAGGGCGGCAGCGTGGCGGTGCTGGGGCTCGGCCCGATCGGGGACATGGCCTGCCGCGTCGCCATGCTGCAGGGCGCCGGCACGGTCTTCGGCGTCGACCTCGTCCCCGAACGGCTGCGCCGGGCCCGGGAGCGCGGCGTCGAGACCTTCGACCTGCGTTCCTTCGACGACGAGAAGGAACTCGTCGCCGCCGTCCGCGACCGCACCGACGGCCGCGGCCCCGACGCGGTGATCGACGCCGTCGGCACCGAGGCGCACGGCAGCGGAGCCGCCCGCCTGGTGCAGAACGCCTCGGCGCTGCTGCCCCGCAAGCTGAGCGGGCCGATGGCGGAACGCTTCAGCGTCGACCGGCTCGCCGCCCTCTACACCGCCATCGACATGGTCCGCCGCGGCGGCACCATCTCGCTGTCCGGCGTGTACGGCGGCATGGCCGACCCGATCCCGATGCTGACCCTCTTCGACAAGCAGATCCAGCTGCGCATGGGGCAGGCCAACGTCCGCCGCTGGTCCGACGAGATCATCCCCCACCTCACCGACGAGGACCCCCTGGGCGTGGACGACTTCGCCACCCACCACGTGCCGTTGACCGACGCACCGCACGCCTACGACATGTTCCAGCGCAAGCAGGACGGCGCCGTCAAGGTCGTCATGCGGCCCTGAGCCGACGCCCCGGCCGGTCTGCCGAGCCTGCCCCTGAGCTGCGCCGGCCGGTCTGCCGAGCCTCGCCCCGCGCCGCCCCGGCCGGTCTGCCGAGCCTCGCCCCGCGCCGCCCCGGCCGGTCCGCCGAGCCTCCCCTTGAGCTGCCCCGGCCGGTCGTGCGCCCGCCCTGCCGCTGCCCCGGCCTGCCACCCTCCCCGGGCGGCTGCCCCGATCGCCCGGGGCAGCCGCCCAACGCGACTCACGTCACCCCCCGCCGAGGATCTCCCCGAGGTCGTAACGGACCGGCTCCTCCAGCTGGGCGTAGGTACAGCTGAGGGGGTCGCGGTCGGGGCGCCAGCGGCGGAAGCGGGCCGTGTGCCGGAACCGCTGACCGTTCTCCATGTGGTCGTAGGCCACCTCGGCCACCCGATCCGGCCGCACAGGCACCCAGGACAGGTCCTTCTTGCCCGACCAGCGGCTCGGCGCGCCCGGCAGCCGCGCCGTCTCGTGCGCCGACTCCTCGGCCCACGCCGCCCACGGATGGCCCGACACGTCGTCCATCCGCAACGGGGCCAGCTCCTCCACCAGCTCCGCCCGGCGCTTCATCGTGAACGCCGCCGACACCCCCACGTGCTGCAGCACACCCTGGTCGTCGTACAGACCGAGGAGCAGCGACCCCACCACGGGACCGCTCTTGTGCAGGCGGTAGCCCGCCACGACGACGTCGGCCGTGCGCTCGTGCTTGATCTTGTACATCGCCCGCTCGTCCTGGCGGTAGCGCAGGTCCAGCGGCTTGGCGATCACCCCGTCCAGGCCGGCCCCCTCGTACTGCTCGAACCAGCCGCGGGCCACCTCGATGTCCGTGGTGGCCGGGGCCACGTGCACCGGGGGCGTCACCCCGTCCAGCGCCCGGGTCAGCAGGGCCCGGCGGTCGGAGAGGGGGACGTCCAGCAGCGACTCGTCGTCCAGGGCCAGCACGTCGAAGGCGACGAACGAGGCGGGGGTGCGCTCGGCCAGGGTGCGCACCCGGGAGTCCGCCGGGTGGATCCGCTCGGTCAGCGCGTCGAAGTCGAGCCGCTCGCCGCGCGCGACCACGATCTCCCCGTCCAGCACGCACCGCTCGGGCAGCCGCTCCCGCACGGCCGCCACCACCTCGGGGAAGTACCTGGTCAGCGGCTTGCCGGTGCGGCTGCCGAGCTCCACCTCGTCCCCGTCGCGGAACACGATCGCCCGGAAGCCGTCCCACTTCGCCTCGTACTGCATGCCCGGCGGGATCTTCGCCACGGACTTGGCGAGCATCGGCTTCACGGGCGGCATCACGGGAAGATCCATGCCCCGATTCTGCGCGTTCCGTCCCGTTGCCGCCCGGTGTGCGAGGTGTGCGTGCAGCCCTTAGCGTGGCTCGCATGGCGGAAGCGGTGGAACTGGACGTGGCCGGCCGGACCGTACGGGTGTCCAGCCCGGACAAGATCTTCTTCCCGGAACCCGGCTACACCAAGCTGGACGTGGCCCGCTACTACCAGGCGGTCGCCCCCGGCCTGCTGCGCGCCCTGCGCAACCGCCCGACCACGCTCCAGCGCTACCCGGACGGCATCGACGGCGAGTGGTTCTACCAGAAGCGCGCCCCCAAGGGCATGCCCGACTGGATCCCCACCGCGCACATCACCTTCCCCAGCGGCCGCAGCGCCGACGAGATGTGCCCCACCGAGGAGGGCGCCGTGGTCTGGGCGGCGCAGTACGGCACACTCACCTTCCACCCGTGGCCGGTGCGCCGGGACGACGTGGACCACCCCGACGAACTGCGCATCGACCTCGACCCGCAGCCCGGCACCGACTACGACGACGCCGTCCGCGCCGCCCATGAACTGCGGGCCGTGCTGGAGGAGTTCGGCCTGCGCGGCTGGACCAAGACCTCCGGCGGCCGGGGCCTGCACGTCTTCGTGCCGATCGAGCCGCGCTGGACCTTCACCCAGGTCCGCCGCGCCGCCATCGCCGTCGGCCGGGAGCTGGAGCGCCGGATGCCCGAGCAGGTCACCATCAAGTGGTGGAAGGAGGAGCGCGGCGAACGCATCTTCGTCGACTACAACCAGACCGCCCGCGACCGCACCATCGCCTCCGCCTACTCCGTGCGGCCCCGCCCGCACGCGCCCGTCTCGGCGCCGCTGCGCTGGGAGGAGGTCGGCACCGCGCGCCCGGAGGACTTCGACCTCGTGACGATGCCCGCGCGCTTCGCCGAACTCGGCGACGTGCACGCGGACATGGACGACCACGCGTTCTCGCTGGAGCCCCTGCTGGAACTCGCCCGGCGCGACGAGCAGGACCACGGGCTGGCCGACCTGCCGTACCCGCCGGAGTACCCGAAGATGCCCGGCGAGCCGAGCCGGGTCCAGCCGAGCCGGGCCAGGAAGCCGAAACCCACGGCCACCTGACGCCGACCCGGCCGGACCGGTGGATCAGGACAGGTCCTTGATCCTGATGTCGCGGTACGAGACCACGTCACCGGTGCCGTGCACCTGGAGCCCGATGTAGCCGGAGGCGAACCGCCGCCCGTCGGTGCCCGGGTCGTCCGAGCGCGGCGGGGTGAAGTCCTGGCCGCCGGTGTTGTGGAACTCGTTGATCAGCACACCGTTGCGGTAGACCGAGTAGTGCTGGTCCACCACGCGGATCTCGTAGTCGTTCCAGGTGCCCTTCTGTGTGACGCCCGCCCCGGCGAGGCCCACCCGGTCGAAACCGTAGACCGAGCCCGTCTTGTACATGTCGCCGGTGGGGGAGTCGAACACCTGGATCTCGTGCCCGTACTTGATGGCCGCCCACTCGGGGCGCGGCTCCTCCGGGTGGTCGTGGATCTGCGGGAACCGTACGAACACACCGGAGTTGGCGTTCTGGCCGCCCGGCGCGTCGTCACGCCACTGGAGCTTCAGCGAGAAGTCGCCGTACTTCCGCTCGGGGAACCACAGCATGCCGAGCCCGCCCCGGGTGGTGCCCGAGGTGATGGAGCCGTCCTCGTTCAGCGCGAACGAACCGCCGCCCACGTGCTGCCACTTGGCGAAGGACGCCTCGGTGCCGTCGAGGATCGTCCGGTAGCCGTCGGTCTGGCCGGGCGTGCCGATGCCCGACTGCCGGGCGGCCTGGTTCACGGCCCGGTACTCGCGCTGGTCGACGACCCCTTCCTTCTTCAGGCGGTCCAGGACGGTCCGCACGTGCTTGAGGAACAGCGCGTGCGAGGTCCATTCCTTCTCGTCCTCGATCAGCTCGCCGATCCGGCACCGGTTGTCGGTGACCCGGTTGGGCACGCCGGTGTCGACCGTGCCGACGAACACCGTCCGCCGCTCGTCGTACTCCGGGCAGTTGGGCGCGGGCACGCCGCCGCCCGCCACCACCGTGAAGCCCACCGAGAGTGCCTCGGAGGTGTTGCCCGCCTTGTCCGTCGCCCGGTAGGCCACGGTGTGCCGGCCGGCCCGGTCGACCAGGACCGGCCGGGAGTAGGCGAGGTACGGGCCGCCGTCGAGCGAGTACTCGATCCCGGCGACGCCGGAACCGCCCTCGTCGGTGGCGCTGACCGTGACCCGCGCGCTGCCCACGTAGGCGCCGTCGGAGTTCCTGGTGCCCTCGACGCCCACTCCGGTCACCGGGGGCGTGGTGTCCTGCGGGGGAGCGGCGACGACCGTGAATTCCACGCTCTTCATGGCGGCAACGTTGCCCGCCCGGTCGGTGGCGCGGTAGCGGACGGTGTGCGTGCCGACCCGGTGCACCATGACCGGGCCGGTGTACGTCTGCCAGGCGCCGTCGCCGATCGCGTACTCGATGGTGTTGACGCCGGAACCGGTGTCGGAGGCGGAGACGGTCACCGTCGCCATGTCGACGTAGGCGCCGTCCTGGTTCCGTTCACCGTCCACGGTCGCCGACGTCTCGGGCGCCGTGGTGTCGTCGGTCGGCGGGGCGACGACGGTGAAGGCGACGCTCCCGGGCTCGGAGACGTTGCCCGCCCTGTCCAGTGCCCGGTAGCGCACCGTGTGGTCGCCCACCTGGTCGATCACCACCGGCGCGGTGTACGGCTGCCAGGTCTCGTCGTCGCCGACCGCGTACTCGATGCGCTCGACGCCGGAGCCCTCGTCGGTGGCCGCCAGCACGACGCTCGCCGAACCCACGTACTGACCATCGGCGTTGCGGGTGCCGGTCACCTCGGCGGTGGCCTCGGGCGCGGTGGTGTCGTCCTCGCCGCCGCCCTCGGTCACCACCAGGATGCCCTGCATCTCGCCGTGGCCGGGGATCGTGCAGTGGTAGAAGTAGCGGCCCGGGGTGAGGGTCACCTCCGCGGTGTGCCGGCCTCCCTGGGCGTCCCCCGGGTTGGCCAGGATGTTCAGCTGGACGTCGTTGTTGAACTCCGGGTCGGACGTGACGAACGTCAGGGTGTGCGGCATGCCGGTGGTGTTGCCGGTGGCCGCGCTGTTCTCGAAGACGATCGTCGCCCTGCCCGCCACCGCGGTCGTCGGCGCCGACAGGTACTTGTCGATGTCGTTGCCCGCGGTCCAGGTGAGGACCTGCTCCGCGGCCCGCGCCCCGCCCGTGCCGCGGCCGTCGGCCACGGAGGCGGTCTGCAGGCCGAGCGCCATCAGCAGGGCGGCCAACAGGGCCGCCCACAGGCGCCGTTGTCGTGTCACCGGTGTCATCCGGTCCTCCTCGCGAGATCGCCGGCGGCCGGGGTCGGCCCGCCACCGGTGTAGGTGACCCGCCACAGCGCCGACCTGGCGTCCGAGGTGAAGAAGCCGCGGCCGTAGTCGAGGACGTACAGGGCGCCGTCCGGACCGAACTTCCAGTCCATGAGGTTCTTGATGCCGTCGTTGCCGACCGGCACGATCTTCTTCAGCGATTCCGCGTGCACCGGAAGCCCGCCGCTCCCGACCGTCTTCGGGTCCAGGAGCACCGCGTGGCGCGGCTGGTCGGCGTCGTAGAAGTCGCCGACGAACCACGTGCCGTCCCAGTACGCGGGCCACTTGACGGCGCTGTCGCTGCGGGCGTCGAAGCGGTACACCGGACCGTTCATCGCGGCCTGGCCGCCGCCCTTGAGCCAGGGCAGCCCGTAGGTGGCCTCGTCGGCCTTGTAGGAGGGCACGCCGTTCGCGTCGCGCGGGAAGTCGGGGGCGCCGCCCTGGGGCGAGTACCAGATGGTGTTGGGGGTCACCGGCGGGAGGTTGACCAGGCCGTCGTTGTTCGGCGACTCGTTCTTCGGCCGGTCGCAGTCGTACCAGCCCAGCGGCTGGGACGGGTCCGGCAGGTTGCGGTCCCGGTAGGGCTGCTTGTTGCCCATGCAGTACGGCCAGCCGTGGTTGCCCGCCTTCGTGATGGCGGCGAAGGTGTCGTACTTGGCCGGCCCCCATGTGGTCGACGGCTGCCCGGCGTCCGGGCCGACCCAGCCGGCGTACAGCACGTCGGTCGCCGGGTCGACGGAGATCCGCGCCGGGTTGCGCACGCCCATCACGTAGATCTCGCCGCGGGTCTTCCCACCGCCCTCGGCGGTCTCCTCACCGGTGAAGAGGTTGCCCTCCGGCAGGGTGTACGTGCCGTCCGGCTCCGGGTGGATGCGCAGGATCTTGCCGTTGAGGTTGTTGGTGTTGCCGGCGGTGCGGCGCGCGTCCGCGAAGGAGACGCCCTTGTACTGCGGCTCCGGGTTGTTGCCGGAGTAACCGCCGCTGAATCCGCTGGAGTTGTTGTCCCCGGTGGCGATGTAGAGGTTGCCCTTCGAGTCCCAGGCCATGCCGCCGCCCGCGTGGCAGCAACTGTGGATCTGCACCGGCCACTTCAGCAGCACCTTCTCGCTGCCGGGCAGCAGCCTGTCCGTCTCCCGGTCCAGCGTGAACCGGGAGACGCGCCGCTCGGCCATGCGGGTGTCGCGGTCGATCTCCGAGTGGGGTGTGTAGTGCAGGTACACCCACCCGTTGCGCGCGAACCCGGGGTCCAGCTCGATGCCGAGCAGACCCTCCTCGTTCTTGCGCAGCTCGTCGCCACCGCCCTTGTTGCCGAACACGTCGAGCGCCCCGGCGAGGGTGACCTTCCCGGTCTTCGGATCGTAGACGTGGATCTCGCCCCGGCCCTTGCCGATGTCCGGGTCGTTCCAGTCGGTGACGACCGGGCGGGAGGAGTCGGCGCCGCCGCGGCCGATGTAGAACACGCGGCCGTCGGGGGCGGTGACCAGGCCGTGCGGCTCGCCGATCTGGTCGTTCTTCCCCGGTTGGTTGGGTTCGGTGAGCCGCTCCGCCTCGTAGTTGCCGTCGATCGTCGCCTTGCAGTCGGCCTGCACCAGTCGGGTGGCCCACAGCAGGGCCCCGCGCAGGTGGTCGCGGAAGTCGGTCTCGTCGTAGGACGACACGGTGCCGCCCATGCCGGTGTAGAAGGACCGGCCGCCGTCGTAGTCCCGGCACCAGCTGACGGGGTGGTCCGCGCCGTGGGCGCCGGCCCCGGGCTGGTACGTCGACTCCCGTACGCGGGCGACCGTGTGGACGTCACCCGAGGGGTTCTTCGCCCAGTTCAGCCACTTGTCCGGCCGCTTCCACTCCAGCGGCAGGTCCTTCGTCGCCGGGTGCCGGCGGTCGCCGACCTCGACGGTCGCCCGCTGCACCCGGTCCGGGGAGGCCGCCGGACGGGCGCCGATCAGCCCGGTGAACCAGTCCGAGTACGGCTCGGCGCGCGCCGCGTCGTGGATGCCGACGAACCCGCCGCCGGCCTCCATGTACGCCTCCAGACCGGCCTCCTGGTCCGGGTCGAGGACGTCACCGCCGCCGGTCAGGAACACGACGGCGTTGAAGCGGCTCAGCCGCTTGTCGTTGGTGAAGACGGCGGCATTGTCGGTCGCGGTCACCGAGAAGCGCTGCTCGGCGGGGCCGGTCAGCCCGATCCGCTCGATGGCCGCGATCCCGGCGTTCACCACCGGTGACTCCTCGCCGCCCGCGGCGGAGCCGTGGAACAGCAGCACCCGCACGTCGGCGCCGCCGGGCGGCGACGTGATGGACATCGTTGTCACGGACGGATCCGTGTCCGGGCGCGCAGTCGCCGCGGGGCCGGACATCAGCCCGGCGGCCACGACCCCCGCGGTGACGGTGGCCGCCCAGGCCCGCCGTCTCCTCCGTGCGGCCCGCGTCGTGTTCTGGCCTGTGGTGTTCAACCCGCGTAAGACGTCAGGTTGTTGGTGCGAGGGGAACCGCATGTGGTCACCCACCCCTCCTCGGTCGCAGCAACGGCGTCAAGGAAGCTAGACCTCTTTGCCTCACCCGCCAATACCTATGGCCGCAACGAAACGAACTTTGTCCTGAGTGTGGATAAACGGCGGGGCGGTCAGTACGGTTTCACAGGTTCATGACAGCCACGGGCCCAACGCACGCCCGCATCCAGGGGAGTTCGGCATGGACAGACGCGGCTTCAACCGACGGGTACTGCTGGGCGGAGCGGCCGTCGCGACATCGTTGTCGCTGGCACCCGAGGCCGCCGTCGCGGCCGGTCCGGTGCGCACCGCGCCCGCCGGGGGAGAGGTCCGGCGCATGAAGATGTACGCCGAGCGCCTGCCCGGCGGGCAGATGGGCTACGGCCTGGAGAAGGGCAAGGCGTCCGTCCCCGGCCCGCTGATCGAGCTCAACGAGGGCGACACGCTGCACGTCGAGTTCGAGAACACCATGGACGTCCCCGTCAGCCTGCACGTCCACGGCCTGGACTACGAGATCTCCAGCGACGGCACCAGGCAGAACAAGAGCGACGTCCCGCCGGGCGGCACCCGCACCTACACCTGGCGCACCCACCGCCCCGGCCGGCGCTCCGACGGCACCTGGCGGTCCGGCAGCGCCGGCTACTGGCACTACCACGACCATGTCGTCGGCACCGAACACGGCACGGGCGGCATCCGCAACGGGCTCTACGGCGCGGTGATCGTGCGCCGCAAGGGCGACGTCCTGCCCGACCGGACGCACACCATCGTCTTCAACGACATGACCATCAACAACCGGCCCGCGCACACCGGTCCGAACGTCGAGGCCACCGTGGGCGACCGCGTGGAGATCGTCATGATCACGCACGGCGAGTTCTACCACACGTTCCACATGCACGGGCACCGCTGGGCCGACAACCGCACCGGCATCCTGACCGGCCCCGACGACCCCAGCCGGGTCATCGACAACAAGATCTGCGGACCGGCGGACTCCTTCGGCTTTCAGATCATCGCCGGCGAGGGCGTCGGCGCGGGGGCCTGGATGTACCACTGCCACGTCCAGAGCCACTCCGACATGGGCATGGTCGGCCTGTTCCTGGTGAAGAAGCCGGACGGCACCATCCCCGGGTACGACCCGGACCACCCCCACCACGACGGCTCGGGCGCGACGAAGCAGGGCGCCGACGGCCCCGGGGGCGGCCCGGGAGCGGAGAAGTCGTCCGCGCGGGACGCGGACGGCGGGCCCCCGCCCACCGGGCCCCTGGACACCGGGTCTCCGGACACCGGGTCTCCGGACACCGGGTCCCCGGCAGCGGAGAAGACCGCCGGACCCCCGGCCGCGGAGAAGGCCGGCTCCGGGGCGAAGGCGGCCGAGGCCCATCACCACCACTGACGGCGCCGTCGCTCCCCTCGCCGCCCGTGACGGGCCCGTCACCGTCCCAGCCGGGTCCCGTCGGTCCCACCGCCGGTGTCCCGGCCCAAGGAAGCGCTCTCGCCCGCCCGCGCACCGGGGCTATCCTGTCCCGGAGCCGCAGGTGAGGAGCCCCAGACGTGACGGAGACTGTGCCGCGCCCCACGCTGGAGGCCGTGGCCGCCCGGGCCGGGGTCTCCCGGGCCACCGTGTCCCGGGTGGTCAACGGCGGCGACGGCGTCCGGGAACCGCTGGCCGAACGGGTGCGGCAGGCCGTGGAGGAACTCGGCTACGTGCCCAACCAGGCGGCCCGGAGCCTGGTGACCAAACGCCACGACGCCGTGGCCGTGATCGTCGCCGAACCCGAGACCCGCGTCTTCTCCGACCCGTTCTTCGCCCGGCAGTTGCGCGGCATCAGCAAGGAGCTGACCGCCCACGACAACCAGTTGGTCCTGCTGCTCACCGAGGGCCGCCACGACCACGCCCGGGTCGGCCGCTACCTGGCGGGCGGGCACGTCGACGGAGCACTGGTGTTCTCCCTGCACCTGGCCGACCCGCTGCCGGAACTGATCCAGCGCGCGGGCCTCCCCACCGTGTTCGGCGGCCGTCCCGGCTGGACCGGCGGGCGCGGCGCCGACGACGTGCGGTACGTGGACAGCGACAACCGCGGCGGGGCCCGGGACGCCGTGCGCCACCTGCTCGGCCTCGGCCGCGAGCACGTCGCGCACATCACCGGCCCCCTGGACCAGACCTCGGCGGCGGACCGGCTGGCCGGCTACCGGGACGTCATGGCGGGCGCCGACCCGCTCCTCGTCGCGGAGGGCGACTTCACGGCCGGCGGCGGCGAACGCGCGATGCGCGAGCTGCTGGACCGACGGCCCTCGCTGGACGCGGTGTTCGCCGCCAACGACCTCACCGCCGCTGGCGCCCTGCGGGCCCTGCGCGAGCACGGGCGCCGGGTGCCGGACGACGTCGCCGTGGTCGGCTTCGACGACATGCTCCCCGTCGCCGAACAGACCGACCCGCCGCTCACCACGGTCCGCCAGGACATCGAGGAGATGGGCCGGCTCATGGCCCGCCTGCTCCTGCGCGACCTGGACCGCGGGACCCCGGAGGCGGAGGCGGAGGCGGAGGCCGGCGGTTCCCCCGCCGGCGTGGTCCTCCCGACCACCCTGGTCCGGCGGGCATCGGCCTGACCCTCGGGCCGCTCCGACCGGCCTCCGGCCGCGTCCCCACGGCCGTTGTCAGTGGGGGGTGGAAGACTCGGCGGAGTCGGTGACGAGACCGCCCGGAGGAGACCGATGCTCACCACCCGCTTCGTCGACGGCGCCCCCGACTGGATCGAGGTCGCCGCCCCCGACACCGACGGCGTCACGTCCTTCTACGGGCGGTTGTTCGGCTGGACGTACCGATCCGCGGGACCCGAGGGCGGTGGTTACGGCTTCTTCGAACGGGACGGCGGGATCGTCGCGGCCGCCACCCGCGTCCCGCCCGGCCAGGGGCCGCCCGCGTGGACCGTCTACTTCCAGACCTCCGACGCGGACGCCACGGCCGAGGCGGTCCGGGCGGCGGGCGGCGGTGTCACCTCCCCGCCCGAGCAGGTGATGAGCCAGGGGCGGTCCGCGATCCTCACCGACACCGCCGGGGTGCCCTTCGGCGTCTGGCAGCCCGAGCGGCGCATCGGCCTGGACCGGGCCGGGGACGTGGGCTCGCTGTGCTGGGCCGAACTGCACACCCCGGACGTCGCGCGCGCCGCCGCCTTCTTCCACCGGGTCCTCGGCTGGGAGACGACCGGGGTGACGTTCCCGGGCGGGGTCTACACGTCCGTCAACCCGGCGGGCACGGGCGAGGACGGCGCGTTCGGCGGCCTGGTCCCGCTGGCCGACGACCCCGAGGACGCGCGGTCCGGTGCCCGGGCCCACTGGCTCCCCTACTTCGGCGTCGACGACCCGGACGCGGTGGTCGCCGAGGCCACCGCCCTGGGCGGCCGGGTACGGATGCCGGCCACCTCGATCCCCGGCGTCGGCCGCCTGGCCCGCCTGGAGGACCCGTACGGCGCGGTGTTCGCCGTGCTCCGGGGGGACCCGGGGGAGCGGTGACCCGGTGGCGGGTGCCGGGCAGACCCGCCCCTCGCCGTCCCGGCGTTGATCCGGCGTTGAGCGAACGTTTCGCGCCGCGGGAGACGCTTCTGGCCATGCACACCGAAACGTTCCCGGCGCCCGACCTCACCTGGCAGGAGGAGGCGCTGTGCGCCCAGACCGGGGGAGACTTCTTCTTCCCCGAGCCCGGCAGCTCGGTCCGCGACGCCAAGCGGATCTGCGGGATGTGTCCCATCCGTGCCGCCTGCCTGGAGTACGCCCTGACGCACGACATGCGCTTCGGGGTCTGGGGCGGGCTGTCGGAGAAGGAGCGGCTGTCGCTGCGCCGCACCTCCCGGTAGGCCGCCGCGGCACCTCCCGGTAGGCCACAGCCCCTTCCGGCAGGCCGCAGCCCGTCCTTGCGGGCCGCAGCCCCTTCCGGCAGGCCGCGCAGTGCTCTGCCGGTGGGTCCGTGCACAAGCCGGGAGGTCCGGCGCGCGCCTGGCGGGAGGCGCGCGCCGGACCTCCCGGAGGAACGTGGTGCGGCGGTCAGCCGGCGGCGCGGGCCGCCATGCGGGCCTTGCGGGCGGCCAGCTTCTCGTCGAACTTCGCGGCTTCGGCGTCCAGGCCGTTCATGAACAGTCCCAACTCCTCCTGAGCCTTCAGGCCCTCCGGGCCCAGACCGTCGATCTCCATGACCTTCAGGAAGCGCAGCACCGGCTGCAGGACGTCGTCGTGGTGGATGCGGAGGTTGTAGACCTCGCCGATCGCCATCTGCGCGGCGGCGCGCTCGAAGCCGGGGATGCCGTGGCCGGGCATGCGGAAGTTCACGACCACGTCGCGGACCGCCATCATGGTCAGGTCGGGGGCGATCTCGAAGGCGGCCGCGAGCAGGTTGCGGTAGAAGACCATGTGCAGGTTCTCGTCGGTCGCGATGCGCGCCAGCATGCGGTCGCAGACCGGGTCCCCCGACTGGTGGCCGGTGTTGCGGTGGGAGATGCGGGTGGCCAGCTCCTGGAAGGAGACGTAGGCGACCGAGTGCAGCATCGAGTGCCGGTTGTCCGACTCGAAGCCCTCGCTCATGTGCGCCATGCGGAACTGCTCCAGCTTGTCCGGGTCCACCGCGCGCGAGGCGAGCAGGTAGTCCCGCATCACGATGCCGTGGCGGCCCTCCTCCGCGGTCCAGCGGTGCACCCAGGTGCCCCAGGCGCCGTCGCGGCCGAACAGGGTGGCGATCTCGTGGTGGTAGCTGGGGAGGTTGTCCTCGGTCAGCAGGTTCACCACCAGGGCGATGCGGCCGACCTCGGTGACCTTGGACTGCTCCTTGTCCCAGGCCTCGCCGTCCTCGAAGAAGCCGGGGAAGTTGCGGGCGTCGCTGAAGGGGACGTACTCGTGCGGCATCCAGTCCTTGGCGACCTTCAGATGCCGGTTGAGTTCCTTCTCGACCACTTCCTCCAGGGCGTACAGCAGCCGTGCGTCCGTCCATCCGGTCGAACTGGCGAGGTGGGGAGAAGTAAGCGTCACGGGGACTCCAGGGGGACGGGGGTGGGACGGGATCCGGCGAGCGGTGCCGGAACCTACGGCATCGTAGGCTACGAATCCGTAGGTTACGAAACCGTAGGTTAAGTGCGCCGTAAAGCCCCCCGGCCAGAGGGAAGAGGACGGCCGCGGGCGGCCGCGGTGGCGCGGCCCGAGTCCCCCCGGCCGCGCGGCCCATGCCGGTGTCCCGGCGGGGCGGTCCGCCGGCCGGCCGCAGCCGGTCAGGCGTACAGGTCCCGCAACCGGACGGACAGGCAGGTGACGCAGCCCTCCAGCTTCTCGAACTCGCCGATGTCCACCAGGACCGGCGCGTACCCGAGATCCGCGTACAGTTCCGCGGTCTTCGGGGCGCTCGCCGCCATCAGCAGCCGGTCCCCGCCGAGGAGCACGACGTGGGCCCCCGACGGCTCCGGCACGGGCAGGAACCGGGGGAACAGCGACGGCACGTCCACCGTCGGCAGGTGGCCGACGACCGTGCCGTCCGGCAGCGCCGTGACCGCCGACTTCAGGTGCAGCACGCTGCTCACCGGCACGGACACCACCCGCGCGCCGAGCGGCTCGAAAGCGGCCCGCAGCTGCTGCACCCCGGCCGCGTTGGTCCGCCCGCCCCGGCCGACGTAGACCGTGTCACCGATCTTCAGCACGTCGCCGCCGTCCAGGGTGCCCGGCTCCCACACCCAGTTCACCGAGCAGCCCAGCGCGGCCACGGCCTCCTCGATCCCGGCCGTCTCGGGGCGCCGCGACTCGGCGCCGGGACGGGCGATCAGCGCCACGTTCCGGAACATCACCACGGTGTCCTCGACGAACACCGCGTCCGGGCAGTCGTCGGCCGGGTCCACCTCCACCGTCTCCCAGCCGTGGTCGAGCAGCGCCTCCGTGTACGCCTCCCACTGCTCCAGCGCGCGGCCGGCGTCGACCGGCTCGCGTTCGATGTGCGTGACCAGCCCTTCGGCGAGCCGGGGACCGGGACGGCGGACGAGGGCCTTCTTGCTGGACACGGGCGGGACTCCGAATCGGACGGGGCTGTGGGACCACGGGCCGGGGGAGCCGCGCGGCACACGCGGACGCCCCCGGCCGTCGGCGGACCATCATGCAGGGCGAATCGGGGCAGGACCACCCCTGACGGCGATGAGATGTACCACCGGTAACGCGGTGTCCGCGCGGTCGTCCGGCCGGCCGGAGGCGGGCGGTCAGCGCCCCCGCACCACCCGGCGCAGGTGCTCCCCGGTGAACGTGCCGTCGGCGCGCAGGAGTTGCGCGGGCGTGCCCTCGAAGACCACCCGGCCGCCCTCCCGGCCGCCGCCCGGACCGAGGTCCACGACCCAGTCGGCGCGGGCGACGACGTCCAGATTGTGTTCCACCACCACGACGGTGTTCCCCCGGTCCACCAGCCGGTCCAGCAGGGTGACGAGACCGTCCACGTCCGCCATGTGCAGGCCGGTCGTCGGCTCGTCCAGGACGTAGACCACGCCCGTGCGGTGCAGCCGGGTGGCCAGCTTGATCCGCTGGCGTTCCCCGCCGGACAGCGTGGACAGCGGCTGTCCGAGCGTGAGGTAGGTCAGCCCGACGTCCCGCAGGGCGCGCAGGCGCCGGCCGATGGCCGGGTCGTCGAAGAAGCCGAGCGCCTCGTCGGCCGTCATGTCCAGCACGTCGGCCACGGACCGCCCGGCGACGGTGAGCGCGAGGACCTCGTCGCCGAAACGCCGGCCCGCGCAGTCCGGGCAGGTCGTGGTCACCGGGTCCATGAACGCCAGGTCCGTCCGGATCGTCCCCCGGCCCTCGCAGGCCGCGCACGCCCCCGCGGAGTTGAAGCTGAACAGTCCCGGGTCCCGGCCGGTCTCCCGGGCGAAAAGGCCGCGCACCGTGTCCATGACCCCGAGGTAGGTGGCCGGGGTGGACCGGGCCGAGATGCCGATCGAGGACTGGTCCACCACGACGGCGTCCTCGTGCGCCGCGGTGAACTCGGCGACCAGCGTGCTCTTGCCGGACCCGGCGACCCCGGTCACCGCGGTGAGGACCCCGGCGGGGAACCGTACCGTCAGCGAGCGCAGATTGTGCCGGTCGGCGTCCTTCACCCACAGCGCGCCCGACGGTTCCCGCACCACCTCCTTGACCGTCGGCCGCCGCCCCAGGCACCGCCCGGTGACGGTGTCCGCCGCGGCCAGGGCGTCCGGGGTCCCCTCGAAGACGACCCGGCCGCCGCCCGCGCCCGCGCCCGGCCCCATGTCGACGACGTGGTCGGCCAGCGCGATCACGTCCGGGTCGTGCTCGACGACCAGGACCGTGTTGCCCTGGTCGCGCAGCCGCAGCAGCAGGTCGCCGAGCCGGTGCACGTCCCGCGGATGCAGCCCGACGGTGGGCTCGTCGAAGATGTACGTCATCCCGGACAGGCTCGACCCGAGGTGCCGCACCGTCTTCAGCCGCTGGCCCTCGCCCCCGGACAGGGTGGCCGTCTCCCGGTCCAGGCTGAGGTAGCCGAGACCGATCGCCTCGATGCGCTCCAGCGCCGTGACGGCGGCCCGGGCGACCGGTGCGGCGACCGGGTCGTCGATCCCGCGCAGCACCGGGATCAGGTCGCCGACCTGCATCCGGGTGCAGTCGGCGATGGACAGTCCGCCCACCCGGGTCGCCAGCGCCGCCGCGTTCAGCCGGGCGCCGCCGCAGTCCGGGCAGGTGCCCTCGGTCAGGAACCGCCGCACCGTGTCACGGGTCCGGGGGCTCATCGCGGCCAGGTCCCGCTTGAGGTACAGACGCTCGAACCGGTCGGCGAGCCCTTCGTACTCGGTGGTCCAGGTGCCGCCCGTGCCCCGCACGGTGACCTTGCTGCCCGGCCGTCCCCGCATCAGGAAGTCCCTCTCGGCCGCGGTGAACGCGCGCACCGGTTTGTGCGGGTCCAGGTCGTCGCTGTTGGTGTACGCCTGCCCCTGCCAGGTCCCCGGCGCGAACGGCGGGAAGCGGACCGCGCCGCCGGCGAGTGAGAGGTCCCGGTCGAGGATGCGGTCCCAGTCGGGCGCCACCGTCCGGCCCAGCCCGTCGCAGCGGGGGCACATCCCGGCCGGGTCGTTGAACGAGTACGCCGTCGCCGGACCGGCGCTCGGCGTACCGTGCCGGGAGAACAGCACCCGGATCACGGCGTACACGTCCGTCATGGTCCCCACCGTCGACCGGGAGTGACCGCCGACCGGCCGCTGGTCGACGACGATCGCGGGCGTCAGGTCCTCCAGGGCGTCCGCGTGCGGCCGCTCGTACTTCGGCAGCCGGTTGCGGACGAACGAGGTGTACGTCTCGTTCAGCTGCCGCTGCGACTCGACCGCGAGGGTGTCGAAGACGACGGACGACTTCCCCGATCCCGAGACGCCGGTGAACACGGTCAGCCGGCCCTTCGGGATACGGAGGGAGACGTCCTGGAGGTTGTTCTCCCTGGCCCCGACGAGGGTGAGGAAACCCCCGCAGTGACAGGACCCGGTGGAACGTTCGCGTGTGCTGTTCGGCCTCATGCCGCCGACGCTAGGCGGGATACCCGACAGCCTCTGACGTGATTTCCTTCAGCTCTCCCTCCTCCATCAGCATCCACCGGGTGATGCCGACCGACCTGAGGAAGCGCAGGTCGTGGCTGGCCACGATGAGCGCCCCCTCGTACGACTCCAGCGCGGTGGTGAGCTGCCGGACGCTCGCCATGTCCAGGTTGTTGGTGGGTTCGTCCAGCATCAGCAGCTGCGGCGCGGGCTCCGCGAGCATCAGTGCGGCGAGCGCGGCGCGGAACCGCTCGCCGCCGGACAGCGTGGCCGCCGGCTGGTCGGCCCGGCCGCCCCGGAACAGGAAGCGGGCGAGCCGCGCCCGGATCCGGTTGTCGGTGGCCTCGGGAGCGAACCGGGCCACGTTCTGCGCGACCGTCAGCTCCCCGTCGAGGACGTCCAGCCGCTGCGGCAGGAACCGCAGCGGGACGTGGGCCGTCGTCTCGCCCGCCACCGGGGCCAGCTCCCCGGCGACCGTGCGCAGCAGGGTCGTCTTGCCCGCCCCGTTGCGCCCGACCAGCGCGACCCGCTCCGGACCGCGCAGCTGGACCTCGCCCCTCACCCGGGAGCCGTACGCCAGCTCCAGGTCCCGCAGGGTCAGCACGGTGCGCCCCGGCGGGACCGCCGTGTACGGCAGCTCCACCCGGATCTCGTCGTCGTCCCGCACGGCCTCCGCCGCCTCGTCGAGGCGCTCCTTCGCCTGGGCCAGCCGCTCCTCGTGCAGGATCCGGTGCTTGCCCGCCGACTCCTGCGCCGCCCGCTTGCGGGCCCCCATCACGATCTTCGGCTCGCGCTTGGTGTCCCACATCTTCTGCCCGTACCGTTTGCGGCGGGCCAGTTTGACCTGGGCGTCGGCCAGTTCGCGCTTCTGCTTGCGCACGTCCGACTCGGCGACCCGCATCATCCGTTCGGCCGCCTCCTGCTCCACGGCCAGGGCTTCCTGGTAGGCGGCGTGGTTGCCGCCGTACCAGACGATCCGGCCGGAGCGCAGATCGGCGATCTGGTCGACCAGTTCCAGCAGTTCGCGGTCGTGGCTGACCACGACCATGACCCCGGACCAGTCCCGCACCGCCCGGTACAGCCGTCTGCGGGCGTACAGGTCCAGGTTGTTCGTGGGCTCGTCCAGCAGCAGCACGTCCGGCCGGCGCAGCAGCAGCGCGGCCAGCCGCAGCAGCACCGACTCGCCGCCGGACACCTCGCCGACGGTCCGGTCCAGGCCGAGGTGCCCCAGGCCCAGCTCGCCGAGGGTCGCCAGGGCACGCTCCTCCACGTCCCAGTCGTCGCCGACGGTCTCGAAGTGCTCCTCGGCGGCGTCACCGGCCTCGATCGCGTGCAGCGCGGCCCGGCGCGCGGCGACACCGAGGGCCTCGTCGACGCGGAGCGTCGTGTCGAGGGTGACGTTCTGCGGCAGATGGCCCACCTCGCCGACGGCCCGGACGGCGCCGCCGACGGGTGCCAGTTCGCCGGCCATCAGCTTCAACAGGGTGGACTTGCCGGACCCGTTGACGCCGACGAGCCCGGTGCGGCCGGGGCCGAAGGCGGCGTCCAGCCCGTCGAAGACCGGGGTGCCGTCGGGCCACGAGTAGGACAGGGAGGTGAGAGTGAGAGAAGAAGACATACGGGTCTCCGGGGTTGCTCGATGCGGTCGGGGGCACACGCGTATCGAGACACCGCGGGGCGACGACCGGAAGCACCGGACACCCGGGAGGAAGGACGGGCCGAGAAGGACAACCCGGTTCCCTGGGGACGGCTCGAACGCCGAGGTCGCACGCAGCGCACACCCGCACGGGGTGTGACGCGGTGTCCCAGAACCTCAGACGAGCAACGTCCCTCTCCCTTCGACGGCAACAGATCCACGTCACACCGTAGGAACGGCCGTGGCGGCCGTCAACGCGTTTTCCGCCGCCGTCCCGCTGAGCCCGTCCCCCTGTGCCACCGTCCCCGTGTCCCCCCGTCCCCCTGTCCCTCCGTCCGAGTGCCCCGACCCGTCCGTCCGAGGAGGCCCCGTGCCCAACGGTCCGCTCACGTTGCCGGCCCGGCTGTTCCTGCTGGCCTGGGACACCGACCGGCTCACCGTCGACGAACCGGCCCGCCTGCCGCCCCTGGTCCGGGCCGGCGCCCTCGCGGAGCTGGCCCGGCGCGGACTGCTGGTCGACGACGACGGCATCGTCACGCCCGTCGGCCTGGACGCCCGCACGGGTGACGCCGTGCTCGACGGGCTCCTGGAAGTGGTCAGCGAGTCCTGCCCGCACCGGTGGAAGACCTGGGTGACGCTCAGGGCCCGCCACACCTGCGACGCGGTGCGCGAGCAACTGGTGGCCGAGGGCCTGCTGAGGGCCCGGCGGCGACGAGTGCTGGGGGTCTTCCCGTCGGTCGAGTACGCCCTCGCCGGCGTCGCCCGCGCCGCCGCCCTGCAGGAACGGGTCCGGACCGTGCTCGACGGCCGGGAACCGGCGGGGGACACCTCGCCCGCGGACGCGGTCGCCGCCCTCCTGGGCGCCGCGGCCGGGCTGCCTACGCTGCGGACCGCCGGCGACCGGGCCGGCCGGGAGCGGCGGGTGGAGGAGCTGCTGGCCGGGCTGACCGCACCGGGGGCCGCTCAGGCGGGCACCGGGACGGGCCCGGCCCTCGGGGAGATCGTGCGCGCACTGCGGTCGGCGGCCTCCACGGCCCCCGCCCCCTCCCTCAGCACAGGACGCTGACGCCGCGCGTCCCGGGAGGCGGACGCCCTCGCGCACCGGGGAGCCACGGGGCCGCCCGGCGTGCGGTGGCGGTGAGGCACCCTTTGCCTCGGCCGCCGTCTACCGGGGCCGTTGTGCGCCGGGTAGCTGTCCGTCGGGGCCGTCGTTCGCCGGGGCGTCCGTCCGCCCTCGCCTCGGGGCCGCCATCAGCCATCCATCGGGGCGGCCCTCCGCCGACGGTCGCCGGGGAGGTCACCGCCGGGACGTACGGCTTCCGCCCGCCACCTGTCACCCGGACGCATCCGCCGGGCACCCGGACCGCCACCCGGGCTCGGGCTCACGCCCAGCCGCCGGGCCCCACCCGAGCCGCCGGGCTCCGCGCGGCCGGCCGTCCGTCCGTCGCTACGGCGAGCACGGCGTAACGGCGAACCGCAGCCGTGCGCACCACGGTGCGCACCGCCGTGTGCGCGGTGGTGCACTTCCGGCCGCGGGACAGGACCGCCGCGAGGCTCGCGCCCCGGCCGCCTCCCGCCGGGCCGCCCTGGCTCCCGGTTCCGCGAGCTGCGCCTCAGCAGGCGTCGCGCATCAGTTCCGCGAGGCCGTGGTCCAGGTCGAGCTGGAGGTGCTCCCGGCCGGCCGGCACGAGTTCGCTCGTGGCCTGCAGGAACCGCCGCACGTCACCCGAGCGCACGTGCACCACGGCGGTGCCCTCCGGGGCGTGGAACTCCAGCACCGTGCGGTCGTAGCCGTAGGGCCGTACCCGGACGTCCCCGTGACCCTCCGGGCCCTGGAGCCCCGCGGCGAGGAGCTCGCGGGAGAAGGTCCAGCACACGTCGACGCCTTCCAGCGTGGCGGGCGCCGGGAAGGTCATCCGGACGGCGAACGGGTCGCTGCGGTCGTAGTGCAGCATGGCGGGGATGTTCGGCATCCGTGGCGCGGCGGCGACGAGTCGGGCCTCGACGGGTTGCTCGATGACGGTGGACAACGCCTTGCTCCCTCGTGACGGCTGGGCGGGCTTCCGGGGCGGATCGGGCCGGCTACTGGAAGAGACGACGGAATCAGCCAATCCGTGCACACCGGAACCGAGTGACCTCTGTCACCGCCTTCATGCACTCGAGTGACACGGCTCTCGCCCGGCGGGCGAGCACGCCCCACGCCGTACGTCCGCCGGAGGTCCTCCTGGAACCGTCAGCCCACCTCCGGCCCGCCGCTCCGTGCTGAACGCACCGGCGGTGACACCGCCACGGAGCCGGACAGCCGTGACCCGGGCGGAGCGGGGTACCCGTGGCCCGAGAACCAGAAGGCCCCGATGGGCCCGATGGACCCGACGGGCCCCGCCGGGATCCGTAGGGATTCGACGGGACCTGGACGGATCCGAGGGGATTCGACGGAGGGTCGCACAAGGGTCCGAAGAAGCCGGACGGGACTCGAAGGGGCCCGGAAGGACCCGGAAGGAAGGGAGCGGAGATGCCACGCGGTTCCAGCCCCAAGCGGGAGCGCCAGTACGAGCACATCAAGGAGAGCGCGGAGGACCGGGGCGAGAGCACCGGCCGCGCCAAGGAGATCGCCGCGCGGACGGTCAACAAGGAACGCGCCCGCTCCGGCGAGTCGAAGACCGCCAGCCGCACCTCCACCGAGGACATGTCGTCCGGCAAGCGGGGTGGTCAGCGTTCCGGGAAGGGCTCCCAGGGCCCCACCTACGACCAGCTGTACGAGGAGGCCAAGCGGCGCAACGTGGAAGGCCGTTCGAGCATGAACAAGAGCCAGTTGCAGCGGGCCCTCGACAAGTGACCCCTCAAGCCGGCCCTCGACCAGTGAGCCCCGGGCCGACGGTCGGCAGGTGACCCCGCGGCGGGGTGCCCGGAGCCCTCCGGGCACCCCCGCCGCGTGCGGGCGACGGTCTAGGCTGACGCCATCATGACGACGGTTCACCTCCCGCCCGGCTGGCCCACCACCGAGGACGAGGCGCGCGCGGTCCAGGACGCGCTGCGCACGCGGGTGGTGCGCGACGAGCCGGGCCCGCCGCCCGGCACCGGCCGGGTCACCGGGGTGGACGTGGCCTACGACGACGCCCGGGACGTGGTCGCGGCGGCGGCCGTGGTCCTGGACGCCGCGACCCTCGACGTCGTCGCCGAGGCCACGGCCGTCGGCCAGGTCGCCTTCCCCTACGTTCCCGGCCTCCTGGCCTTCCGTGAACTCCCCGCGGTCCTCGCCGCGTTGGACGCCCTGCCCGTTCCGCCCGGCCTGGTGGTGTGCGACGGCTACGGCCTCGCCCACCCCCGCCGCTTCGGTCTCGCCGCCCACCTGGGCGTACTCACCGGGCTGCCGGCCATCGGCGTCGCGAAGAACCCGTTCACCTTCACCCACGCCGACCCGGCCGCCCCGCGCGGCAGCAGCAGCCCGCTGCTCGACGGTGCCGAGGAGGTGGGCCGCGCCCTGCGCACCCGGGACGGTGTCAAACCGGTCTACGTCTCGGTCGGCCACCGGGTGGACCTGGACAACGCCTGCGCCCACACCCTGGCGCTGACCCCCGCCTACCGTCTCCCGGAGACCACCCGGCGGGCGGACGCCCTGTGCCGCCGGGCGCTGGCACGGGCGCGGGACACCGCGGGCGCGTAGCGTTCCGGCCGGCGGCGGACCCCGGTGCGCGACCGCGGACGGGTGATCCGAGGCCGCCCTGCCGCCGGGGAGGGGACGATGCGGGGTGCATGGGGGCCGAGGGCGGTCGCCGCACGGTGGCGTCCCGCGCCGGCCTCTCCGCCTCAGCGTGTGTCGGCGGACGAGGCGGTCGCCCCACGGTGGCGTCCCGCGCCGCCCCTCCGTCGTCAGCGTGTGTCGGCGACGCGGAAGCGGATGCCCGCCGCGGTCAGCCGCTCGATCAGCGCGTCGCCCATCGCCACGGCTGTCGTGACCTGCCCCGACGTGGGCGGCAGGTCGTCCAGGGCCAGGCTGAGCGCGCCCTCGGCGAGCATCTTCGCCGTCTCGTCGTAGCCCGGGTCGCCGCCCGACACCTCCGTGCAGACCCGCCGTCCGCCGCCCTCGCCGACGAAGCGGACGCGGAACCAGCTGCGGGCCCGCTTCCGCTCGCTCGGCCCGTCGCCCGGTGCGAGCCGGGCGGACAGCAGCCGCCGCGCCGGCGCCACCTGGGCCGCCGCGGCCAGCGCGCCCACCGCCGCCACCCCGCCCAGCGCGACGGGCAGGTGCCGCACCGCCGCGTAGTGCCGGTAGCGGAAGTCGGGGCCGTAGACGCCGAGGGCCTTGGCCGAACGGCGGACGACCTGGGCGTCGATGGTGGGCAGCGGCAGCGCCCACGCGTCCACCTCCGGGGCGTAGCGCGGCCCACCGGTGGGGGCGGACACCCGGCGGTCCACCAGGCGGGGCTCGTGGCGCCGCCGGTCCCGGGCCGCCGCCCGCAGCTGCCGGTGCCGGGACATCTGGTGGAGGGCGGAGGCGAAGGTGCCGCCGGAGAAGGCCGCGTCGGCGGTCACGAAGCCGTCGACGGTCAGCGGCACTCCCTGCGGCAGCCGGCGCACGGTGAAGTACGCCCCCAGGTCGTGCGGCACGGAGTCGAAGCCGCAGGCGTGCACCAGCCGGGCCCCGGTCTCCCGCGCCCGCGTGTCGTACCGCACGTACATCAGGTCCACGAACTCGGGCTCACCGGTCAGGTCGACGTAGTCGGTGCCCAGGTCCGCGCAGGCGGCGACCAGTTCCTCGCCGTACCGGATGTAGGGGCCGACCGTGGTGGCGACCACGTGCGCCTGCTCGGCGAGCGCGCGCAGCGACGCCGGATCGGACACGTCGGCCCGCAGCAGTCCGGGACGGGCGGCACCGGGCAGGCCGTCCCGCAGGCGTTCCAGCTTCTCCTCGCTGCGGCCGGCGACGGCCCAGCGCAGCCCGTCGGGGGCGTGGGCGGCGAGGTACTCCGCGGTCAGTCTCCCGACGAAGCCGGTGGCCCCGAAGAGGACGATGTCGTACGGACGGTCGGTCCTGTTCAGCCTGCTCATGACACCCCTTGGTCGTGCAGCACACCCCTTGCCCGTGCAGCCGCGCCGCTGTCGGTGGCCGAGGCTAGCGTGTGGAGGGCGGAAGACGAGGACGAGCCCGGAGGAAGCCGATGGCCGTGTCCAGGAACGCCCTGAAGAAGTGGGACAAGGTGCGCGCGTACGCCCTGGGGCTGCCGGAGGCGGCCGAGGAGCACCCGTGGGGGGAGAGCGTCGCCAAGGTCAACAAGAAGGTGTTCGTCTTCCTCGGCGTGAACGACGGCAGCCACCCCTTCGGCGTGACCGTGAAGCTGACCGACGAGACGGCCCACGCGCACGCCCTGGCCTGCCCCGGCGCCGAGCCGGCCGGCTACGGCCTGGGCCGGTCCGGCTGGGTCCGGGTGCCGCTGGAGCCGGTGGGCGCCCCGTCGGCGGAGGTGCTCTGCGACTGGGTGGAGGAGAGCTACCGCACCATCGCGCCGAAGCGCCTGGCCGCGCTCCTGGACGACGGCCGGGCCGGGCGCGGGGGCGCTGCCCCGGCGTAGAGTTTCTAAGCGCTTGCTCGTCCGGTCTTGTGCCGGGTGGAACGTGTTCTTAACATCACGGGTGTCACATCGGTCGTGTCATGGACGGCCACGGACTGCTGGGGGCTCGATGACGGAGGCGACGACGCCGGGGCACGGCCCGCTCAGCGGGGTGCGCGTGGTCGAACTGGCCGGCATCGGTCCCGGGCCCTTCGCCGCCATGCTCCTCGCCGACCTGGGGGCCGACGTCGTCCGCGTGGACCGGCCCGGCGGCCCCGGCCTGGGCATCGACCCGGCGTACGACGTCACCAACCGCAACAAGCGCTCCGTCATCGTCGACCTGAAGGCCCCCGACGGGCCCGGCCGGGTGCTCGACCTGGCCGCCCGCGCCGACATCCTCATCGAGGGCTTCCGCCCCGGGGTCGCCGAACGCCTCGGCGTCGGCCCCGCCGACTGCCACGCCCGCAACCCGCGCCTGGTCTACGGCCGGATGACCGGCTGGGGTCAGGACGGCCCCCTCGCCGACCGCGCGGGCCACGACATCGCCTACATCGCCCTCACCGGCACGCTCGGCATGACCGGCGACCCCGACCGGCCCCCGTCCGCCCCCGCCAACCTGCTCGGCGACTACGCGGGCGGCTCCCTCTACCTGGCCCTCGGCGTCCTCGCGGCCCTGCACCACGCGCGGGCCACCGGCAGCGGCCAGGTCGTCGACGCCGCCATCGTCGACGGCACCGCCCACCTCTCCTCGATGATCCACGGCATGCTGGCCGCCGGAGCCTGGCAGGACCGGCGCGGCGCCAACCTCCTCGACGGCGGCTGCCCGTACTACGGCACCTACGAGACCGCCGACGGCCGGCACATGGCGGTCGGCGCGCTGGAACCGCGGTTCTACGCCGAGTTCCTGCGCCTCCTCGGCGTCGACGACGAGCCCGGGGCACGGACCGACCCCACCCGCTGGCCCGCCCTGCGCGAGCGGGTCGCCGCCCGCTTCCGGACGCGCACCCGCGAGGAGTGGACGGCCGTCTTCGGGGGCTCCGACGCCTGCGTCGCGCCCGTCCTCTCCCTCACCGAAGCCCCCCGCCACCCGCACCTGGCGGCCCGCGGCACCTTCACCGACAGCGGGGGCCTCACCCAGCCCGCACCGGCACCGCGGTTCTCCGCCACCCCCACCACCGTCCGCACCGGGCCCGCCCGGCCGGGCGCCGACACCGAGGGCGTGGCCCACGACTGGGACGTCCCCCGACTGCTGCCCCCGCCCTCGAACCCTCAGCGAAAGGCCTCCCCGTGAGCACCGAAGCGTACGTCTACGACGCGATCCGCACTCCGCGCGGACGCGGCAAGGCAAGCGGCGCCCTGCACGGCACCAAGCCCATCGACCTGGTCGTGGGGCTGATCCACGAGCTCCGTGACCGCTTCCCGGGCCTGGACCCGGCCGCCGTCGACGACATCGTCCTCGGTGTGGTCAGCCCGGTCGGCGACCAGGGCTCCGACATCGCCCGTACCGCGGCCATCGCCGCCGGACTGCCCGACACGGTCGCCGGCGTGCAGGAGAACCGCTTCTGTGCCTCCGGTCTGGAGGCGGTCAACCTGGCCGCCGCCAAGGTCCGTTCCGGCTGGGAGGACCTGGTCCTCGCGGGCGGCGTCGAGTCCATGTCCCGGGTGCCGATGGCCTCCGACGGCGGTGCCTGGTTCAACGACCCGATGACCAACTTCGCCGTCAACTTCGTCCCGCAGGGCATCGGCGCCGACCTGATCGCCACTATCGAGGGCTTCTCCCGGCGCGACGTCGACGAGTACGCGGCCCTCTCCCAGGAGCGCGCGGCGACCGCCTGGAAGGAGAACCGCTTCGCGCGGTCCGTCGTCCCCGTCCGGGACCGCAGCGGCCTGGTCGTCCTCGACCACGACGAGCACCTGCGCCCCGGCACCACCGCCGACTCCCTCGCCCAGCTCAAGCCGTCCTTCGCGGACATCGGCGACCTGGGCGGCTTCGACGCGGTCGCGCTGCAGAAGTACCACTGGGTGGAGAGGATCGACCACGTCCACCACGCGGGCAACTCCTCCGGCATCGTCGACGGCGCCGCCCTCGTCGCCATCGGCTCCAAGGAGGCCGGGGAGCGGGCCGGGCTCACGCCCCGCGCCCGCATCGTCTCCGCCGCCGTGTCCGGCTCCGAGCCCACCATCATGCTGACCGGGCCCGCGCCGGCCACCCGCAAGGCGCTGGCCAAGGCGGGGCTGACCATCGACGACATCGACCTGGTGGAGATCAACGAGGCGTTCGCGGCGGTGGTGCTGCGCTTCGTGAAGGACATGGGCCTGTCGCTGGACAAGGTCAACGTCAACGGCGGCGCCATCGCGCTGGGTCACCCGCTGGGCGCGACCGGCGCGATGATCCTCGGCACCCTCGTCGACGAACTGGAGCGCCAGGACAAGCGCTACGGACTGGCCACCCTGTGCGTCGGCGGCGGCATGGGCATCGCCACCGTCGTCGAACGCCTCTGACCCCCAGCGCCCGCCCGCGCCCTCCTACGCAGACCCCGGAGACCCCCTCATGACCCCGAGCACCACCATCCGCTGGGAACAGGACCGCAGCGGTGTCGTCACCCTCGTCCTCGACGACCCCGACCAGTCCGCGAACACCATGAACCAGGCGTTCCGCGACTCCCTCGCCGTGATCACCGACCGCCTGGAGGCCGAGAAGGACTCCCTCCGCGGCGTCATCCTCACCTCCGCCAAGAAGACCTTCTTCGCCGGCGGCGACCTGCGCGACCTGATCCGGGTCACCCCCGAGAGGGCGCAGGAGCTGTTCGACAGCAGCATGGCCATCAAGCGGCAGCTGCGCCGCATCGAGACCCTCGGCAAGCCCGTCGTCGCCGCCCTCAACGGAGCAGCCCTCGGCGGCGGTTACGAGATCGCCCTGGCCTGCCACCACCGCATCGCGCTCGACGCCCCCGGCTCCCGGATCGGCTGCCCCGAGGTCACCCTCGGCCTGCTCCCCGGGGGCGGCGGCATCGTCCGCACCGTGCGCATGCTCGGCATCGCCGACGCCCTGCTCAAGGTCCTCCTCCAGGGCACCCAGTACAGCCCCCGGCGCGCCCTGGAGAACGGCCTGGTCGACGACGTCGCCGAGACCCCCGAGGAACTCCTCGCCAAGGCCCGCGCCTTCATCGACGCCCACCCCGAGTCCGCCCAGCCCTGGGACCGGCCCGGCCACCGCATCCCCGGCGGCACCCCGTCGAACCCGAAGTTCGCCGCCAACCTGCCCGCCTTCCCCGCCACCCTGCGCAAGCAGACCAACGGCGCCCCCTACCCGGCGCCGCGCAACATCCTCGCCGCCGCCGTCGAGGGCGCCCAGGTCGACTTCGAGACCGCCCAGGCCATCGAGTCCCGCTACTTCGTCGACCTGGCCGTGGGACAGACCGCGAAGAACATGATCCAGGCGTTCTTCTTCGACCTCCAGGCCGTCAACTCCGGCGCCAACCGCCCGAGCGGCATCGAGTCCCGCCCGGTGCGCCGGGTCGCCGTCCTCGGCGCCGGGATGATGGGCGCCGGCATCGCCTACTCCTGCGCCCGCGCCGGCATCGACGTCGTCCTCAAGGACGTCTCCCTGGAGGCGGCCGTCAAGGGCAAGGGCTACTCCGAGAAGCTCTGCGCCAAGGCCGTCGCCAAGGGCCGCACCAGCCAGGAGAAGGCGGACGCCCTGCTCGCCCGCATCACCCCCACCGCCGAGGCGGCCGACCTGGCCGGCTGCGACGCGGTGATCGAGGCGGTCTTCGAGGACACCGCCCTCAAGCACAAGGTGTTCCAGGAGATCCAGGACGTCGTCGCCCCCGACGCCCTGCTCTGCTCCAACACCTCCACGCTGCCCATCACCGCCCTCGCCGAGGGCGTCGAGCGCCAGGACGACTTCATCGGCCTGCACTTCTTCTCACCCGTCGACAAGATGCCGCTGGTCGAGATCATCAAGGGCGAACGCACCGGCGACGAGGCGCTGGCCCGCGCCTTCGACCTGGTCCGGCAGATCCGCAAGACCCCCATCGTGGTCAACGACTCGCGGGGCTTCTTCACCTCCCGGGTCATCGGCCACTTCATCGACGAGGGCGTCGCCATGGTCGGCGAGGGCATCGAACCCGCCTCCGTCGAGCAGGCCGCCGCCCAGGCCGGCTACCCCGCCAAGGTGCTCTCCCTGATGGACGAGCTGACCCTCACCCTCCCGCGCAGGATCCGCCAGGAGACCCGGCGGGCCGTCGAGGAGGCCGGCGGCACCTGGACCCCGCACCCCGCCGAGACCGTCGTCGACCGCATGGTGGACGAGTTCGGGCGCACCGGGCGCAGCGGGGGCGCCGGCTTCTACGAGTACGGCGAGGACGGCCGGCGCGGAGCGCTGTGGCCGGGCCTGCGCGAGCACTTCACCCGCCCGGGGCACGAGATCCCCTTCCGGGACATGCAGGAACGCATGCTGTTCGCCGAGGCGCTGGACACCGTGCGGCTGCTGGAGGAGGGCGTGCTGACCTCCGTCGCCGACGCCAACATCGGTTCGATCCTGGGCATCGGCTTCCCGGGCTGGACCGGCGGCGTGCTCCAGTACGTCAACGGCTACGAAGGCGGGCTGCCCGGCTTCGTGGCCCGCGCCCGGGAGCTCGCCGACCGCTACGGCGAGCGCTTCACCCCGCCGGCGCTGCTGGTGGAGAAGGCCGAGCGCGGCGAGGTGTTCACGGACGCCCGCTGAGCCGGCCCGGCACCTCACGTCCCCGCGGTCCCCGTACCGACGCGCACGCCGGTACGGGGACGTGGCCGTCGGGGTGAGCGGGCCCGCGGTCCCCGCCCGGCCGCGCCGTCAGCCCTCGTCGATCCACTCCCGCAGCTCCTCCCGCAGGGACCGCTGGAAGGAGGTCAGCAGGGCCTGCACCACGAGCGGGTGCATGTGGGCGGACAGGGACCGCACGTCCCGCGCCTCCCGCTCGGCGACCGCGTCCCGCAGCAGCCCCGACAGTGCGCGGGCGGCGGCGCGGGAGTGCTCCACGAGCACGGCGCGGGCCTCCCGGACCGTCTCCTCCGCCAGCGGCACGTCCAGCAGCTCCACGCCGAGCCGCAGCAGACCGGTGTCCACCCGGAAGGCGTCGCCGTCCGGTTCGGCCACCCCCACCGCCGCCAGGCGCCGCACGTCCTCGTCCGACAGCGCGCGCCCCGCACGCCGTTCCAGCTCCGCCCGGGACACCGTCTCCACCGCGTCCGGCGCCCAGGACGCCACCACCGCCCGCTGCAGCGACAATTCCCGCGCGCTCAGGTCCGCCGGCAGCCGGCTCAGGTACCGCTCGATGGCCGCCAGCGTCATGCCCTGGCGCTGCAACTCCTCGATGAGCGCCAGCCGCGCCAGGTGTTCGCCGCCGTACCGGCCCACCCGGCGCGGCCCGATCGCGGGCGGCGGCAGCAGGCCCCGGGTGCCGTAGAAGCGGACCGTGCGCACGGTCACGCCCGCCCGCGCCGCCAGTTCGTCGACCGTCAGGGCCGGTTCCTCGCTGTCCGGGCCCGGGGCCGCTGCGGCACCCCTGCGGGGCCCCTCGGTGTCGGTCGTCATGGGCAGCAGTATCGCCGTCCCGCGCCCACCGGGGCACCCGGGGCACCCGGCCCGAGGGGGGCCCGAGTGCCGCCCGTGCCCACAGTGAGACCGAAGCGTGCTGTGGATGAGGTGAATATCGCGTCGGGAGTGGTAGGGGCATGGCGGGAGGGGCATACGCTGCCCCATCGGCTGGATGAAAGGTGCCGCCTGTGACGCACGACCAACAGAAGGACAAGGAGACCCCGGCCGGTCCGCTGCTGCCGGGATCGGAGGCGGGACTGCCCGGCAGGGGGCGACCGCGGACCGACCGGGTCGTGTTCGGGGTCACCGCGGTGCTCACCCTGGCGTTCGTCGTCTGGGGCGCGGTGTGGACCGACTCCCTCCAGGACGTCTCCGGCAGCGCGCTGAGCGGGCTGATGCACAACGGCGGCTGGGCCTTCATGCTGGCCGCGTCCGGCTTCGTCGTGTTCGCCCTGTGGCTCGCGGCGAGCCGTTACGGCAGGATCCGCCTGGGTGCGGAGGGCGAGGAACCCGAGTTCCGCACCGTTTCCTGGGTCGCCATGATGTTCAGCGCGGGCATGGGCATCGGCCTGATGTTCTACGGCGTCAGCGAGCCGCTGGCGCACTACGTGGACCCCCCGCCGGGCACCGGTCCGGCCGACTCCGGCCAGCGCATGGAGGTCGCCATGGCGACCACCCTGTTCCACTGGACGCTCCACCCCTGGGCGATCTACGCCGTGGTCGGACTGGCCATCGCCTACAGCACCTTCCGCCGGCGCCGCCGGCAGACCATCAGCGCCGTGTTCACGCCGCTGATCGGGGAGAAGGCGTCGAACGGCGTCGGCGGCCGGGTCATCGACATGCTCGCCATCATCGCCACCATCTTCGGTTCGGCGGCCTCGCTCGGGCTGGGCGCGCTGCAGATCGGATCCGGTGTGCAGGAACTCGGGTGGATGGAGAAGGTCAGCACGGGGCTGCTGGTCAGCATCATCGCCGTGCTGACCGCCGCCTTCGTCGCGTCCGCGGTCTCCGGCGTCGAGAAGGGCATCCAGTGGCTGTCCAACACCAACATGGTGCTGGCCCTGGTGCTCGCCCTGTTCGTGTTCGCCGCCGGGCCCACGATCATCGTGCTCGACCTGATCCCCACCTCCGTCTTCTCCTACCTGGGCGAGCTGCCCCAGCTGGCCGGCCGCACCGAGGCCGCCGGCGGAGACGGCGTCGCGGACTGGCTGGGCAGCTGGACCGTCTTCTACTGGGCGTGGTGGATCTCCTGGACGCCCTTCGTCGGCATGTTCATCGCCCGCATCAGCCGGGGCCGGACGATCCGTCAGTTCGTCGGCGGCGTCATCCTGGTGCCCAGCACCGTCAGTCTCATCTGGTTCGCGGTCTTCGGCGGCTCGGCGATGAAGCTGCAGGAGCAGGGCCGGCTCGCGGACGAATCGACGCCCGAGGGCCAGCTGTTCGCGGTGCTCAACGAGTTCCCGATCGCCACCGCCGCCAGCCTGCTGGTGATGATCCTCGTCGGCATCTTCTTCGTGTCGGGCGCCGACGCCGCCTCGGTGGTCATGGGCACCCTCTCGCAGCGCGGCTCCCTCGAACCGAGCCGCCTGGTCGTGGTGTTCTGGGGCGTGGCCACCGGTGCGGTCGCCGCGATCATGCTGCTGGTGGGCAGCGGTCAGGGCGACGCGCTGACCGGTCTGCAGAACCTCACCATCCTCGCGGCGGCACCGTTCGTGGTCGTCATGATCTTCATGTGCGTGGCCCTCATGCGCGACCTGCGCCGCGACCCGCTCATCGTGCGCGGCGAGATGGGTTCCGAGGCGGTCGACCTGGCCGTCATCGAGGGGCACCGCAAGTACGACGGCGAGTTCGAACTCCGCATCGGCCCCGGCCGCGGCACCGACGTGGAGGGCGACCCCATCGGCAAGCACTGACCGAGCAGGCGAGAGGCCCCGGGGGGCGGCGCACCGCGCCGCCCCCCGGGGCCTTTCCGCCGCGACCGCCCGGCGGACGCGTCAGCGGCCGCCCCGCTTCGGGTCGACGAGACCCGCGCGGCGCAGGGCGTCGGCCATCGCGCTGTTCGCCGGCGGCGTCGCCTGATGACGTCCGCCGCCCCCGCCTCCGCCTCCGCCACCGCGGCGGCCCTGGCGCTGCTGCGGCGGACGCCCGCCGCGCTGCCGGCGCTCACCGCCGCCCTGCCGCTCCTGCTGTCCCTGAGGCGCCGCCTCGTCGTCCAGGCGCAGCGTCAGCGAGATCCGCTTGCGCGGGATGTCCACGTCGAGGACCTTCACCTTGACGATGTCACCCGGCTTCACCACGTCCCGGGGGTCCTTGACGAACGTCTTCGACATCGCGGAGACGTGCACCAGGCCGTCCTGGTGGACCCCGACGTCCACGAAGGCGCCGAAGGCGGCCACGTTGGTCACCACGCCCTCCAGGACCATCCCGGAGGACAGGTCGGAGATCTTCTCCACGCCCTCCTTGAACGCCGCCGTCCGGAACGCCGGACGCGGGTCGCGCCCCGGCTTCTCCAGCTCCTTCAGGATGTCGCCGACGGTCGGCAGACCGAACGTCTCGTCCACGAAGTCCTCGGCGCGCAGCGAGCGCAGCACCCCCGTGTTGCCGACGAGCGAGCCGACCTCCTGGCCGGTCGCCCGCACCATGCGCCGCACCACCGGATACGCCTCCGGGTGCACGCTGGAGGCGTCCAGCGGGTCCTCACCGCCGCGGATCCGCAGGAAGCCCGCGCACTGCTCGTACGCCTTCGGACCCAGCCGCGGCACCTTCTTCAGCTCGGCGCGCGAACGGAACGGGCCGTTGCCGTCCCGGTGGGCGACGATGTTCTCGGCGAGCCCGGACGTGATGCCCGAGACCCGGGCGAGCAGCGGAGCCGACGCCGTGTTGACGTCCACGCCCACGCCGTTCACGCAGTCCTCCACCACCGCGTCCAGCGAGCGCGACAGCTTCACCTCGGACAGGTCGTGCTGGTACTGGCCGACCCCGATCGACTTCGGGTCGATCTTCACCAGCTCGGCCAGCGGGTCCTGCAGCCGCCGCGCGATCGACACCGCGCCGCGCAGGGACACGTCCATGTCCGGCAGTTCCTGCGAGGCGAAGGCGGAGGCGGAGTACACCGACGCCCCGGCCTCCGACACCATCACCTTCGTCAGCTTCAACTCGGGGTGCTTGGCGATGAGTTCACCGGCCAGCTTGTCGGTCTCCCGGGAGGCGGTGCCGTTGCCGATCGCGATCAGCTCGACCGCGTGCTCCTTCGCCAGCCGCGCCAGTCTCGCGATCGCCTCGTCCCACCGGTTCGCCGGGACGTGCGGGTGGATGACGTCGGTGGCCACGACCTTGCCGGTCGCGTCGACCACGGCGACCTTCACGCCTGTACGGAAACCGGGGTCCAGGCCGAGCGTCGCCCGGGTGCCCGCCGGGGCGGCCAGCAGCAGGTCGCGCAGGTTGGCGGCGAAGACCCGCACCGCCTCGTCCTCGGCGGCCGTGCGCAGCCGGAGCCGGATGTCGATGCCGAGGTGCACCAGGATCCGGGTGCGCCAGGCCCAGCGGACCGTGTCCAGCAGCCACCTGTCGCCCGGGCGCCCCCGGTCGGCGATGCCGAACCGGTGCGCCACGACGCCCTCGTAGGAGGATGGGCCGTCCGTGGGCTCCTCCGGCTCCAGGACGAGGTCCAGGACCTCCTCCTTCTCGCCGCGCAGCATCGCCAGGACCCGGTGCGAGGGCAGGTCGGTGAACGGCTCGGCGAAGTCGAAGTAGTCGGCGAACTTGGCGCCCGCCTCCTCCTTGCCCTCCCGCACCTTGGCGGACAGCCGTCCGCGCACCCACATGCGTTCACGCAGCTCGCCGATCAGGTCGGCGTCCTCGGAGAACTTCTCGGTGAGGATCGCCCGCGCGCCGTCCAGCGCGGCCTGCGGATCGGCGACGCCCTTGTCCGCGTCCACGAACGCGGCGGCCGCGGCCAGGGGTTCGACGCCCGGGTCGCCGAGCAGTCCGGCCGCCAGCGGCTCCAGCCCGGCCTCCCGGGCGATCTGCGCCTTGGTGCGCCGCTTGGGCTTGTACGGCAGGTAGACGTCCTCCAAGCGCGCCTTCGTCTCGGCGCCCCGGATACGGGCCTCCAGCTCCTCGGTGAGCTTGCCCTGCTCGCGCACCGACTCCAAGATCGCGGTGCGCCGCTCCTCCAGCTCCCTCAGATAGCGCAGCCGCTCCTCGACGGCACGCAGCTGCGCGTCGTCGAGCATCTCGGTCGCTTCCTTGCGGTAGCGGGCGATGAAGGGCACCGTCGAACCGCCGTCGAGCAGCTCCACAGCGGCTCTGACCTGCCGTTCCCGTACGCCGAGCTCCTCGGCGATCCTGCCTTCGATGGACCCTGTGGGGGGTGTCGTCACGATCCCGTACCGCCTTATCCGTTCCGGCTTGCGCGGCAATTCTGACAGGCCGCACGGACAGTCGCGGGACCAGGGAGCCCCGAGTCCCCGGGCGGCGCGGAGCGGCGGCGCCGCCCCGCGTCCGGGGACCCGGGCTCAGGCGCGCCGGGTGCTGCTCGACGCGCCGCCGAACAGGCGGGCGACGGCGCGGAACGGCAGGGTCACGACCGTGGCGATCGCGCCGCCGATCTGGCGCAGGACATCTGCGATGGCTCGGAACACTGGATTCCCCTTTCGTGCTCCCGACGGGCGTGCCGGGAGACCTGCGGGTACCCTCAGCCCCTGCCGACCATGCCCGCCGGGAACGCACCGGCCGCCAGCGCCCGGCCGGCCGGCTCCGAGGCCAGCTCGGTGAGGCGCGCGACGCCCGCCGCTCCCAGGTGCTCGTACGGCGCCCGGTCCAGCCGGTCCGTCTCGGCCTCCAGCTCCCGGCGCAGCGCCACCCCGGCGTCCGTCAGGCCCCCCTCGCCGTCCAGCAGCCCGCGCGCCCGCAGCCGCTCCGCGGCCGCGTCCCAGTCCTCGCGCTGCCAGCCACGGGTGCCGAGCGCCCACTGCGGGGCCATGCCCTTGCCCGTCGCCGTGTGGCTGACCAGGGCCTCCAACGGGTCCAGCTCCGCGGCGAGCAGGGCGGCGAGGTGACCGTCACCGCGGTGCTCGCGCAGCAGGGTCGCCGCGTGCCAGAGCGCCAGATGCGGCTCCTCGGGCACCGGCAGCCCGGCGTGCGCCGCGTACAGCGGACGCGCGACGGGCGTGCACGCCTCCGCGGCACGCAGCGCCAGCTCCGCCGCCTCGGCCACCTCCTTCGCGGCCACCGCCTCCTCGCCCAGCAGCCGCCGCAGCGTCGCGTCCACCGCCCGCGTGCGCGCCGCGAGGACGACGGCGGGGGCGGCGGTCTCCCAGACGGCGGGCACGTGCCGGGCGACCAGTTCCGGCCGGAAGTTGAAGAAGGTGGCGGTCACCACCGGCGCCGCCACCGGCCCCATGGCCGCCGCCCGCACCGCGAAGTAGGCCGCCCGCGGATCCCCGACCCCCACGGCGGCCAGCTCCCGCTCCAGGTCGGGGGAGAAGTAGTGCGTCGAGTGCAGGACGTTGAGCAGGTTGTGGCAGCGCCGTCCGGCGCGCTCGGGCAGGGATGAGGTCGTCATACCCGAACGTTACCGACTGGTCGGTACGCCCGTCCCGCCCGGTACCGGGATGGCAGGAAAGGTGGGCTGCTCGTCCTTGCGGCCATCACGGGCGGCACGTACGTCACGGCGGCCGAGACCCTTCGGTGTCAGTTGGGCGGCTGATGGTGGAGTACGACTCGCAGCCGCCGTACGACGCCGGGTCCCCCGAGAAGGCACCGGCGCCCCTCGTCGACCGCCTGCGCGCCCGGAGCCGCTTTTTGCTCCAGTGAGACGGGACCGGTGAGACGGGACCCCTGCTTCGGTGGGACGGGACCCCTGCTCCGGTGAGGCGCGGGCCGCGTGGACCCTCCGGGGTGAGCCGGAGGGCGGGCACCCTCGGCTCAACCGGCGGACGCCGCCCAGGTGAAGCGCGGCGGGCGGCGCTCCAGGAACGCGGTCACACCCTCCGCCGTGTCCCCGCTCCCGAGGGCCTGCGCCTCCCAGTGCGCGTCCCGGTCGGTGCGGCCGTCCGCGAACTCCTTCGCCGCGGCCTGCGTCAGCTGCGAACGGGAGGCCAGGATCGCGGCGAACTCCGCCACCCGCCGGTCCAGTTCGTCCGGCGGCAGCACCTCGTCGGCCAGCCCGGTGCGCAGCGCCCGTCCGGCGTCGATCAACTCACCCGAGAACAGCAGGTACTTGGCGGTGGCCGGGCCCACCAGCGACACCAGCCGCCGGGTGGAGGACGCCGGGTACACGATGCCCAGCTTCGCGGGTGTCACCCCGAACGCGGCCCCCTCCTCGGCGAACCGCAGGTCGCAGGCGGCCGCCAGCTGGCAGCCACCGCCCACGCAGTGGCCCCGCACCGCGGCCAGCGTCGGCTTGGGGAAGGCGGCGAGGGCCTCCTCGGCCTCCACCGCGAGCCGCTGCGCCTCACGCGGCGACCCCTGGAGCGAGGAGATGTCCGCCCCGGCGCAGAACGTACCGCCCGCGCCGGTGAGCACCAGGACCCGCACGGCGGGGTCGTCGGCCAGTGAACGCAGCAGCGGCGGCAGGGCGGCCCACATGTCCGCCGTCATGGCGTTGCGCTTGGCCGGGTTGCTGATGACGACCGTGGCGACCGCGTCGGTGACGCCGTGCAGTAGCTGCTGCTCCATGCGCCGGATGCTAACCGCCCGGGTCCATCGCCGCGGACGGCGCCCCTGGTGAGCGGCCCGGCCCGACCGGAGTACGGCGGTGTTACGACCCCCGGACGAAGGGGGACCAGGAGGGAGGAGGGGGACCGAGGAGGCGAACATGGTCAAGTCCACCACCCCGCACGACGAGGCCGCCAAACTGAGCCGGGGCTTCGGCTGGCTCGCGGTGCTCGGTGTGGTCCTGGTCGTCGCGGGCCTGGTCGGCCTCGTGTACACCGGGGTCGCCACGCTCACGTCGATGCTGCTGTTCGGATGGCTGCTGCTGGTCGGCGGCGTGGTCGGTCTGCTGCACGCGGTGCAGGCCCGGCACACCAACTTCTTCTGGCTCGGCGTGGTCGTCGCCGCGCTGAACATCGCCGCCGGCGTGGTGATCCTCCGGACGCCCGAGGCCGCGGCCGAGGCGCTGACCATGTTCGCCGCGCTGCTCTTCCTGACCGGCGGGGTCTTCCGGATGGTCGGCAGTCTCGTGGTGCGCGGGCCGCAGTTCGGCTGGACCCTCGTCCAGGGCGCCTTCGGCCTGCTGCTCGGCATCCTCGTCCTGGCCTCCTGGCCGAGCAGCAGCCAGTACGTCATCGGGACGTTCTTCTCACTGGCCCTGCTCTTCGACGGGCTGGGCCTGATCGCCACCGGGTACGGGGGTCGCCGCATCGTCGGCATGGTCTCCGGGCGGCTGGCCGGGGCGCAGGGCGGCGACGCGGCCTCCGGTGGTCACGCGGGAGCCAACGGTGCTGCCGGTGCGGGTGGGCCTGCCGGTTCGGGTGGGCCTGTCGGTTCGGGCGGTAGCCCGGACGGCTCAGGTGGCACCGGCGGCTCCGCTGCTCCCGAGGGTCCTGGTGGTTCCAGGGGCTCGGACGGCCCCGGCGGCTCCGCGGCCGAGGGACGGCCCCCTGGGCCCGAGGCGCCTCCCGTCAAACCCGTACAACCCGAATAGTTCCCCAAGACGCCGCGAGGCGGGCAGGAACGATCGCTTGTGTGAGCGGTTCGAGCCGATCCGGTCACGCATGCTCGATATGCGCTGACTTCTGTTCAGCACTTCGGTGTGGAGTGGCGCGTTACCAACACTCGACGTGTGGCGACAATCGAGCGCGAGGGTGGCGACCGGTCGATGGACGATCAAGGGCGCGGGTCCGACCCACGCCCGCAGGGCGCGGACGGTCCCGCCGACACCGGGACCGCCGGGCCGCTGCCGTACGAAGGCGTGTGGCGGTTCACCGCCCCCGCCGTCGACGCCTCGGTCCCGCAGGCACGCCGCGCCGTGCGGGACCTGCTGCTGCGGCAGGGGGTCCCGGTCACCGACGACGTCGCCCACGGCCTGCTGCTGATCGTCTCGGAACTGGTCACCAACGCGGTGCGGCATGCCGCCCTGCTGTCCCCGACGCTCGCCGTCGAGGTCGCCGTCGGCGCCGAGTGGGTGCGGGTGGCCGTCGAGGACAACCACCCCTACCGCCCGACCGCCCTGGAGACGGACCACGCCCGCACCGGCGGCCGGGGCCTGTTGCTGGTCCGGGAGATCACCCGCGAGGCGGGCGGCGCGTGCGACGTCGAGCACACGGCGAGCGGCGGCAAGGTGATCTGGGTCGCCCTGCCGCTCAAGCCCGCTGCCCCGGCCCGGAGCACCTGACCCGCACGTCCGACCGGCACATCTGAGTGGCGCGATCGAACGACGCGTTCGGCAGGCGTGTACGGTCGGCGCGTCCGGCGGCGCTCCCGGCCGGCGTGCCGGCCCGGCCGGGCCGGACCCCTACGGGCCCGGCCCGTCGGACGCGTCGGCGCTCGTCACCGCCCTGTGGCGGGGCTCGTCACCCGTGCGCCTCCGGGGCGCCGGTCACCAGCCCGCCGAGGACCCCGTCAGCTCGCGCACCGCCGGGCGCGCCGCGTCCAGCACCGTCATGAACCACGCCGAGAACGTGTCGCGGCCGTGCCGCTCGGTCAGCTCGTCCGGGGTGACGAACACCGTCGACGCCACTTCCTCCGGGTCGGGGCGCAGCGCCGACTGGACCATGCCGACGAACAGGTGGTTGAACTCCTGCTCCACCAGGCCCGACGCCGGGTCGGGGTGGTTGTAGCGGACCGTGCCCGCCTCCGCGAGCAGCGTGGGGGAGACGCCCAGCTCCTCGTAGGTGCGCCGGGCGGCGGCGGCGAACGGTGCCTCGCCCGGGTAGGGGTGGCCGCAGCAGCTGTTGGACCACACGCCGGGGGAGTGGTACTTGCCCAGCGCCCGCTGCTGCAGCAGCAGCCGGCCCCGCTCGTCGAACAGGAACACCGAGAACGCCCGGTGCAGCCGGCCCGGTGGCTGATGGGCGGAGAGCTTCTCCGCGGTGCCGATCGTCTCGCCGTTCTCGTCGACCAGCTCCAGCAGAATCGCCTCAGAGGTGCCGTTCGACGCGTCGTGCGTCGCGGTGGCAGGTGTGATCGGCATACCCATCCTTCACTCGGTCTTCGCGCCCCAAGTCTGCCGTACCGGTCCGGCGCTCCGGCACTCGACGCACGCCCCGCATGTCCCGGCCGGTGCACGGTCGGGCCGGAAGGGGCCCCGGTGGCGATCGTGCCCGTGTCCGAGGGCGCGGAACCGCGCCTTCGGGGGTGGTGCGGAAGACAGCCCCCGCGCCGGGCGGCGCCCCACGCGCCCCTGCCGCCTCAGCGGCGGAGCCGTCCCCGGATCGCCGGACCGCGTCCCCGTGACGGACCCGCCCCGGGTCGCCGATCCGCCTCAGCGTGCAGGCCCGCGCCCCGGGCTGTCGATCCGCGCCTCAGCGGCGGGTCCGCCCCCGGGCTGTCGATCCGCGTTTCAGCGGGCAGGCCCGCCCCCAGGTCACCGATCCGCGCCCCAGCGCGCAGACCCGCCCCCGAGCTGTCGAACCCCGCCTCAGTGGCAGAGCCGCGCCTCGTGCTCCGCGTGGCCGCGCGGCTCCAGCTGGAAGGTGCAGTGCTCCACGTCGAAGTGGTCGCCGAGGCAGCCCTGCAGCTCGTGCAGCATCTTCTCGTACCCCAGGGCGTTGAGGACCTCGGGACTGACGACCACGTGCGCCGAGAGGACCGGCATCCCCGAGGTGATCGTCCAGGCGTGCAGGTCGTGGACGTCCTCGACGCCGTCCGTGGCGAGGATGTGGGCGCGCACCTCGGCCATGTCCACCCCCTTGGGGGCGGCCTCCAGCAGCACGTCCAGCGTCTCCCGCAGCAGCTTCAGGGTGCGGGGCACGATCATCAGGGCGATCACCAGCGAGGCGATCGGGTCGGCGGCCGTCCAGCCGGTGGTGAGGATCACCACGGCCGACACGATCACCGCGACCGAGCCGAGGGCGTCCGCCGCCACCTCCAGGAAGGCGCCGCGCACGTTCAGGCTCTCCTTCTGCCCGCGCATCAGCAGCATCAGCGAGACGAGGTTGGCGACCAGGCCGATCGCACCGAACACCAGGGTCAGGCCGCCCTTGGTGCCGGCCGGGGTGACGAACCGCTCGACCGCCTCGTAGAGGACGTAGCCGCCGACGACGAGCAGCAGCACACAGTTGGCCAGGGCGGCGAGTATCTCCGCGCGGGCCAGCCCGAAGGTGCGGCGCTCGCTGGGGGGACGGCTCGCGAAGTGGATCGCCAGCAGGGCCATGCCCAGGCCCACCGCGTCCGTCGCCATGTGGGCCGCGTCGGCGACCAGGGCGAGCGAGTCGGCCATCAGTCCGCCGACGATCTGGACCACCATGACCCCGAGCGTGATCGCCAGCGCCGCGCGCAGTCTGCCGCGGTACGCCGCGCTCGCCGTGCCGCCGCCCGCCGCGCCGTGACCGTGCCCGTGAGCGTGCCCAGCCCCCATGACCAACCGTCCTTCCGTGACCCGTCCGGACCACAGTCAACTACGGGGAGGGGGTATCTGCAACGCGGCACTGAACACCGTTGTCATGTGCCGTGACCTGCGGAAATGTCGACCAGGTCACACGCGGTGCGACTTCGGCCCCGACCGCCCGGAACACCTCCCGGCGGGCGGGGCCGGAGTCGCACCGGCCGGCGTCGCGGAGCACTCGCGGGCTCCGCCGCGTCAGCCGTCGTGGTGCAGCTGCCAGCCGCGCCAGGCGGACTCGACCATCTCGCGCACCCCGCGCCGGGCCGTCCAGCCCAGCCGCTCCGCGGCCAGCGCCGCGGACGCCACCGCGCGCGGGGCGTCACCGGGCCGCCGCGCCTCCACGACCGGGGCGCGCGGGTCACCGGTCACCTCGGAGATGACCCCGATCAGCTCGCGGACCGAGACGCCCTCGCCCCGCCCCACGTTCACCGTCAGATCGCCGTCCGCGCCGCCCCCGGCCGGCCGGCGGGCCGCCGCCAGGTGGGCCTCGGCCAGGTCGGCCACGTGGATGTAGTCGCGCACGCAGGTGCCGTCCGGCGTCGGGTAGTCGTCCCCGAAGACGCGGGGGGCCTCGCCCCGGGTGAGCCGGTCGAAGACCATCGGCACGATGTTGAACACCCCCGTGTCGGCCAGCTCCGGAGCCGCCGCGCCCGCCACGTTGAAGTAGCGCAGGCACACCGTGGAGATCCCGTGCGCCCGGCCCGCCGCCCGCACCAGCCACTCCCCGGCCAGCTTGGTCTCGCCGTACGGGTTGACCGGGGCGCAGGGCGCGTCCTCCGTGATGAGGTCCACACCGGGGTCGCCGTACACCGCCGCCGACGAGGAGAACACGAAGCGGCCGACGCCCGCCTCCGCGACCGCGTCCAGCAGCGTGGCGAGACCGCCCACGTTCTCGCGGTAGTAGCGGATCGGCTGCGCCACCGACTCGGCGGCCTGCTTGCGCGCGGCCAGGTGCACCACCCCGGTCACCGCGTGCTCCGCCAGCACCCTCCTGAGCAGGGCACCGTCCAGGCAGGAACCCACGACCAGGGGGATCCGGGCGGGCAGGCGGGCCGCCACCCCGGTCGAGAGGTCGTCCAGGGCGACGACGTCCTCCCCGGCGTCGGCCATGGCCCGCGCCACATGTGCCCCGATGTAACCGGCTCCGCCGGTGATCAGCCATGTCATGGTCGACCACCCTATGCCGACCCGCCGCACCAGCCGGAGAGGGCGGGTGTCCCCTATGACCCTCAATGCCCTTTCTGCGGGCGCGGTTTGTGGGCCGGGCCCCGTATCCCCGATGATGATCGCGGCAGCGATGCCGCCCGAACCACGGAGAACCGGCCGCCGAACGGTCGGTGAACGCGGGCTTCCAGGCATCGGATAACCTCTGCCGACATGCCGCCCGCAGGCCCCCGGCACGGGCGTCCGCCATGCACGCGACCGGCGTGGACGCGTCGGCCCCTCAGGGAGTGAGTTCGGTTGTCGACCGCCATCCTCACCGGTCAACCGGTCCCCGGTTCGCCGCTCGAGGCCGAGCTGCGCTCCCTCGGGTTCGACGTGCGCGCCGCCTCCGGCCCCGGCGAGGCGGAGGCCCTGCTGGCCGCCGTGCCCGCCGACCGGCGGGTCGCCGTGGTCGACGCCCGGTTCGTGGGGCACGAGCACGCCCTGCGCCTGGGCCTGACCGACCCCCGCTTCCCGCTCGCCGCGATCCCCGGAGCCGTCACCGCCCAGCCCGCCGGCCGCCAGGCCCTCACCCGGGCCCTGGCCCGGGAGAACTCCGGCACCGACGCCCCGGCCGCGACGGACGCCCCCGGCACCGACGGCACCGACGGCGCGGCCCCGGCCCACGGGCGCACCACCCTCGCCGCCGGCCTCCCCGACCGTCTCGCCGCCGGACTGGCCGCCGAGGGCGCCGACCTCCACCGGCCCGAGCTCGGTCGCCTGGTCGCGACCGTCCCCGACGACCCGCAGGCCCGCAACGAGGCCCGGCAGGCGGTGGCCGCCGTCGACGACGAGGCGATCCGCCTGAAGTCCGCCGTCAAGGCGCGCGACGGCTTCTTCACCACCTTCTGCATCAGCCCGTACTCCCGCTACCTCGCCCGCTGGTGCGCCCGGCGCGGACTCACGCCCAACCAGGTCACCACCGCCTCGCTGCTCACGGCGCTCATAGCGGCCGGCTGCGCCGCCACCGGCACCCGCGCCGGCTTCGTCGCCGCCGGCGTCCTGCTCCTCGCCTCGTTCGTGCTGGACTGCACCGACGGCCAGCTCGCCCGCTACTCCCTGCAGTACTCCACCCTCGGCGCCTGGCTCGACGCCACCTTCGACCGCGCCAAGGAGTACGCCTACTACGCCGGTCTCGCCCTGGGCGCCGCCCGCGGCGGCGACGACGTCTGGGCACTCGCCCTCGGCGCGATGGTCCTGCAGACCTGCCGGCACGTCGTGGACTTCTCCTTCAACGAGGCCAACCACGACGCCACCGCCAACACCAGCCCCACGGCCGCCCTCTCCGACCGCCTCGACGGCCTGGGCTGGACGGTCTGGGCCCGCCGGATGATCGTGCTTCCGATCGGTGAGCGCTGGGCGATGATCGCCGTCCTCACCGCCGTCACCACCCCCCGCATCACCTTCTACGCCCTGCTCGTCGGCTGCTCCTTCGCCGCGCTCTACACCACGGCCGGCCGCGTCCTGCGCTCCCTGACCCGCAGGGCGAGCCGCACCGACCGGGCCGCCCGGGCGCTCGCCGACCTCGCCGACTCCGGACCCCTCGCCGAGGCCCTCGCGCGCCGGCTCCGCGCGCTGCCCGCCCGGGGCCCCCTGGGCTCCCGCGCCCTCGTGGCCCTGCCCGGCGCCGCGCTGGTGGTGGCCGCCGCCGCCCTGACCCCGTACGGGGGCGTGCTGCCCGTGGCCATGGCCGGCCTGTACGTCCTCACCTCGGCCGCGGCGGTCGCGCTGCCGCTCAAGGGCGCCCTCGACTGGCTCGTCCCGCCGTTCTTCCGGGCCGCCGAGTACGGCACCGTCCTGGCCCTGGCGGCCCGCGCGGAGGTGAACGGCGCCCTTCCCGCGGCCTACGGGCTGGTGGCCGCCGTCGCCTACCATCACTACGACACGGTCTACCGCATCCGCGGCAACGCGGGCGCGCCCCCGCACTGGCTGGTGCGGGCGATCGGGGGGCACGAGGGCCGCGTTCTGGCGGTCGCCGTCCTCGCCGCGCTGCTCACCGCCTCACAGTTCACGGTCGCGCTCACGGTGCTCGCCGTGGCCGTGGCCCTGCTGGTGCTCGCCGAGAGCATCCGCTTCTGGGTGACCGCCCACCGGGGCGGGGCACCCGCCGTTCACGATGAAGGAGAACCCGCATGATCGGCCTCGTGCTGGCCGCCGGCGCCGGACGGCGTCTGCGCCCCTACACCGACAGCCTTCCCAAGGCACTGGTGCCGGTGGGGCCCGCGGGCACCGAGGGCGAGCCCACGGTGCTCGACCTCACCCTCGCCAACTTCGCCGAGGTCGGCCTCACCGAGGCCGCGGTCATCGTCGGCTACCGCAAGGAGGCCGTCTACGAGCGCCGTGCGGCCCTGGAGAAGAAGTACGGCCTCAAGATCACGCTCATCGACAACGACAAGGCCGAGGAGTGGAACAACGCCTACTCCCTGTGGTGCGGCCGTGACGCCCTCAAGGACGGCGTGATCCTCGCCAACGGCGACACCGTGCACCCGGTCTCCGTCGAGAAGACGCTGCTCGCCGCCCGTGGCGGGGACAAGCGGATCATCCTCGCGCTCGACGACGTCAAGCCGCTGGCCGACGAGGAGATGAAGGTCGTCGCCGACCCCGCCAAGGGCGTGACGAAGATCACCAAGCTGATGGACCCCGCCGAGGCCACCGGCGAGTACATCGGCGTCACCCTCATCGAGGGCGACGCCGCCCCGGACCTCGTGGACGCGCTGAAGACGGTCTGGGAGACCGACCCGCAGCAGTTCTACGAGCACGGCTACCAGGAGCTCGTCAACCGGGGCTTCCGGATCGACGTGGCGCCCATCGGCGACGTCCAGTGGGTCGAGATCGACAACCACGACGACCTGGCCCGCGGACGGGAGATCGCGTGCCTGTACTGACCCGGCTCATCCCGTCCCCGCTGGTCGTCGACATCCGCCCCGGGGCCCTCGACGACCTCGGCTGCGTCCTCGCCGACGAGCGCATCGCGCAGTCCGGCCGCCTCGCCGTCGCCGTCAGCGGCGGCTCCGGCGCCCGGCTGCGCGAGCGGATCTCCGCCTCGCTGCCCGGCGCCTCCTGGTACGAGGTCGGCGGCGGCACCCTCGACGACGCGGTCCGGCTGGCGGGAGCCATGAAGGCCGGCCACTACGACGCCGTCGTGGGTCTCGGCGGCGGCAAGATCATCGACTGCGCGAAGTTCGCGGCGGCACGCGTGGGCCTGCCCCTGGTCGCCGTACCGACGAACCTCGCGCACGACGGTCTGTGCTCGCCGGTCGCCACCCTCGACAACGACGCGGGCCGCGGCTCCTACGGCGTGCCCAACCCGATCGCCGTCGTCATCGACCTCGACGTCATCCGCGAGGCCCCGGTGCGCTTCGTGCGCGCGGGGATCGGCGACGCCGTGTCCAACGTCTCCGCCGTCGCGGACTGGGAACTGGCCTGCCGCGTCAAGGGCGAGCGGATCGACGGACTCGCCGCGGCCATGGCCCGGCAGGCCGGCGAGTCCGTGCTGCGCCACCCCGGCGGCATCGCGGACAACGACTTCCTCCAGGTGCTCGCCGAGGCGCTGGTCCTCAGCGGCATCGCCATGTCGGTGTCGGGCGACTCGCGGCCGTCCTCGGGGGCCTGCCACGAGATCAACCACGCCTTCGACCTGCTCTTCCCCCAGCGCGCCGCCGCCCACGGCGAGCAGTGCGGTCTGGGCGCCGCGTTCGCGATGTACCTGCGCGGTGCGCACGAGGACGCGGCGTACATGGCCGGGGTGCTGCGCCGGCACGGGCTGCCGGTCCTGCCGGAGGACATCGGCTTCACGGCGGAGGAGTTCGTCCGGGCCGTCGAGTTCGCCCCGGAGACCCGGCCCGGCCGCTACACGATCCTCGAGCATCTCGACCTGAAGACCGAACAGATCAAGGACGTCTACACCGACTATGTCAAGGCCATCGGTAGCTGAACTCCGTCCGGTCGTGCACCCTCCGGGGATCAAGGACCGGCGCAGCGGTGAGCACTGGATGGGACGCCTCTACATGCGCGAGGTGTCCCTGCGGGTGGACCGCTACCTGGTGAACACCAGGGTCACGCCCAACCAGCTCACGTACCTGATGACCGTCTTCGGTGTCCTCGCGGCCCCGGCCCTGCTGGTGCCGGGGCTCGCGGGGGCCGTCCTAGGCGTGCTCATGGTCCAGATGTACCTGCTGCTGGACTGCGTCGACGGAGAGGTCGCCCGCTGGAAGAAGCAGTACTCCCTCGGGGGCGTCTACCTGGACCGGGTCGGCGCCTACCTGTGCGACGCGGCCGTCCTGGTCGGTCTCGGCCTGCGGGCCGCCGACCTGTGGGGCCCCGGGCGCATCGACTGGCTGTGGGCCTTCCTCGGCACCCTGGCCGCCCTCGGCGCGATCCTGATCAAGGCCGAGACCGACCTGGTCGGCGTCGCCCGCCACCAGGCCGGACTGCCGCCGGTCAAGGAGTCCGCGGCCGAGCCCCGCTCCTCCGGCATGGCGCTGGCCCGCCGGGCCGCCGCCGCGCTGAAGTTCCACCGGCTGATCCTCGGCATCGAGGCGTCGCTGCTGATCCTGGTCCTGGCGATCGCCGACGCGGTCCACGGCGACCTGTTCTTCACCCGGCTCGGCACGGCCGTCCTGGCGGGCATCGCCCTGCTGCAGACCGTGCTGCACCTGGTGTCCGTCCTGGCCTCCAGCAGGCTGCGGTGAGCGCCTTGAAGGTCGGGGCCGTCGTCATCACGATGGGCAACCGCCCCGACGAGCTGCGCGCCCTCCTCGACTCGGTCGCCCGCCAGCAGGGCGACCCGGTCCAGGTGGTCGTGGTCGGCAACGGCTCGCCCGTGCCCGACGTGACGGAGTTCTCCGACACCGTGCGCACCGTGGAACTGCCGGAGAACCTCGGCATCCCCGGTGGCCGCAACGTGGGCATCGAGGCGTTCGGGCCGGGCGGCCGGGACGTCGACATCCTGCTGTTCCTCGACGACGACGGTCTGCTGGCGCGCGAGGACACGGCCGAACTCTGCCGCGAGGCGTTCGCCGCCGACCCGGCGCTCGGCATCGTCAGCTTCCGCATCGCCGACCCGGAGACCGGTGTCACCCAGCGCCGCCACGTGCCTCGGCTGCGGGCCTCCGACCCGATGCGCTCCTCCCGCGTGACCACCTTCCTCGGCGGCGCCAACGCCGTGCGCACCCAGGTCTTCGCCGAGGTCGGCGGACTGCCGGACGAGTTCTTCTACGCGCACGAGGAGACCGACCTGGCCTGGCGGGCCCTCGACGCCGGCTGGATGATCGACTACCGGTCCGACATGGTCCTGTACCACCCGACCACCGCGCCCTCGCGGCACGCGGTCTACCACCGCATGGTGGCCCGCAACCGGGTCTGGCTGGCCCGCCGCAACCTGCCCGCGCCGCTGGTCCCGGTGTACCTGGGCGTCTGGGTGCTGCTCACCCTCGCGCGCCGCCCCTCGCGCGCGGCCCTGAGGGCCTGGTTCGGCGGGTTCCGGGAGGGCTGGGCCACCCCGTGCGGACCGCGCCGGCCCATGCGGTGGCGTACGGTCTGGCGGCTGACCCGGCTGGGCCGGCCCCCGGTGATCTGACAAGCTCGTGTGCGGGAACCACGGAGCCGCCCCCCGGCTCCCCGGCGCATGCCAGGCCCCCGGGCCGCGCATCTCGACGACGAAAGCTAGCCACTGGTGAGTGAGACAACGCACGACGGCACGGTCGCGGCCGACGCGTCCGTGCCGTCCGACGAGGGCCTCACGGCGGCGGAGCTGGCCGCCAAGCACGGGCTCTCGGTCAGCGGCGCCCGGCCGTCGCTGCCGGAGTACGTCCGTCAGCTGTGGGGGCGGCGGCACTTCATCCTGGCGTTCTCCCAGGCGAAGGTGACGGCCCAGTACAGCCAGGCCAAGCTGGGCCAGCTGTGGCAGGTGGTGACGCCCCTGCTGAACGCGGCCGTCTACTTCTTCATCTTCGGCCTGCTGCTCGGCGCCCGGCGGGGCATCCCCAGCGATGTGTACGTGCCGTTCCTGGTGACCGGCGTGTTCGTGTTCACCTTCACCCAGAGCTCGGTGCTGGCCGGGGTGCGGGCGATCTCGGGGAACCTGGGGCTGGTGCGGGCGCTGCACTTCCCGCGGGCCTCGCTGCCGGTGTCGTTCGCGCTCCAGCAGCTCCAGCAGCTGCTGTTCTCCATGATCGTGCTGGTCGTGGTGGTGGTGGCGTTCGGCTCCCTGCCGTCCTGGTCGTGGCTGCTGGTGGCGCCGGTGCTGCTGCTGCAGTTCGTCTTCAACACCGGCCTGGCCCTGATCTTCGCCCGGCTGGGCAGCCGCACCCCCGACCTCGCCCAGCTGATGCCGTTCGTGCTGCGCACCTGGATGTACGCCTCGGGCGTGATGTTCAGCATCCCGGCGATGCTGGCCGACAAGAACGTGCCCGGCTGGGTGAGCGACGTGCTCCAGTGGAACCCGGCGGCCGTCTACATGGACCTGGTCCGCTTCGCCCTGATCGACGGCTACGGTTCCTCCTACCTGCCGCCGCACGTGTGGGCCTTCGGCCTCGGCTGGGCCCTGCTGGCCGGCGGGGTCGGCTTCGTCTACTTCTGGAAGGCCGAGGAGAGGTACGGCCGTGGCTGACGACCCGACGCCGGCCCGCGTCCCCACCGTCATCGCGGACGGACTGCACATCGTCTACCGCGTGAACGCCGCGCGGGGCGGCCGGGGCAGCGCCACGGCCGCGCTGAGCCGGATCCTGCGGCGGGGCAAGGACGACTCGGCCCGCGGCGTGCGCACGGTGCACGCCGTGCGGGGGGTCTCCTTCGTCGCCTACCGGGGCGAGGCGATCGGCCTGATCGGCTCCAACGGCTCCGGCAAGTCGACCCTGCTGCGGGCCATCGCCGGGCTGCTCCCCGCCGAGGAGGGCAAGGTCTACACAGACGGCCAGCCCTCCCTGCTCGGCGTCAACGCGGCCCTGATGAACGACCTGACGGGCGAACGGAACGTCATCCTGGGCGGCCTCGCGATGGGCATGTCCCGCGAACAGATCAAGGAGCGCTACCAGGAGATCGTCGACTTCTCCGGCATCAACGAGAAGGGCGACTTCATCACCCTGCCGATGCGCACCTACTCCTCCGGCATGGCGGCCCGCCTGCGGTTCTCCATCGCCGCCGCCAAGGACCACGACGTCCTCATGATCGACGAGGCGCTGGCCACCGGTGACCGCAAGTTCCAGAAGCGGTCCGAGGCCCGCATCCGGGAGCTGCGCGAGCAGGCCGGCACGGTCTTCCTGGTCAGCCACAACAACAAGTCCATCCGTGACACCTGCGACCGCGTCCTGTGGCTGGAGCGCGGCGAGCTGCGCATGGACGGCCCGACCGACGAGGTGCTCAAGGAGTACGAGAAGTTCACGGCGAAGTGACCCGGCCCGGCCGGGGGCCGCGCGACTGTGCGGGGCGGTCCGGCGTCCGCGGAGGAGGCGTCAACTTCCCCCGCCCGACGACATCCTGACGCCCGACGGTGTGCCGGGGCGAGGGCCGGGGCACCCCGGCGCCGCGTACCGCGTTGTACGACGTAAGCTGTACCGGTCCCCAAAGGCGGCAATCAGGGCCATACTGCGCGACACCATCCCGCAGGGCCGTCCGGAGGAAGTCCGGGCGGCGTGTCCGAAATAGTGCGCATTGGGTCAACAGTGTAGAACGGGAGATGTGACGGCAATGGCTACGGAGGCTCCCCGAGTGAACGCCGAATGTGCCGTCCCCGCCCAGGGCAGCCCACGATGAACCGGACCGGCAGGGCGCGCACCGCGCCGGAACGCGCCACCCTCGACAAGGCCGCCGCGGAGAACTTCCCCGTGGCGCCGTTCTTCCTGCCCCGTCAGTGGCGCGACGACCTGATGGCGGTCTACGGATTCGCCCGTCTGGTCGACGACATCGGCGACGGCGACCTCGCCCCCGGCGGCGCCGACGCCCGCCTGCTCGGCGTCCCCGCCGACCGGGCGGAGGACCGCACGGCCCTGCTGGACGCCTTCGAGGCCGACCTGCACCGGGTGTTCGACGGCACCCCGCGCCACCCGCTGCTGCGCCGCCTGCGGCCCACGGTCCGCCGACGCGCCCTGACCCCCGAACCCTTCCTCGGCCTGATCGCCGCCAACCGCCAGGACCAGCTCGTCCGGCGCTACGAGACCTACGACGACCTGCTCGCCTACTGCGCGCTGTCGGCCAACCCCGTCGGCCGGCTGGTGCTCGCCGTGACCGGCACCGCGACCCCCGAGCGGGTCCGCCGCTCCGACGCGGTCTGCACGGCCCTGCAGATCGTCGAGCACCTCCAGGACGTCACCGAGGACCTCGGCCGGGACCGGATCTACCTCCCCGCCGACGACATGAAACGTTTCCACGTCCAGGAGGCGGACCTCGCCGCGGCCACCGCCGGTGCGTCGGTCCGTGCCCTGATCGCCCACCAGACGCAGCGCGCCCGCGACCTCCTGGACGAGGGGGACCCCCTGGTGGGCAGCGTCCACGGCCGGCTCAAGCTGCTGCTGGCCGGGTTCGTGGGAGGGGGACGGGCGGCCGTCCGCGCGATCGCCGCCGCCGAATACGACGTACTTCCCGGCCCGCCCAAGCCCGGCAGGACGCACCTGCTGCGCGAGGTGGGCCTCACTCTGCGAGGAAAGAGGTGATCCGGACCGTGGAGCCGCAAGCGTACGCGTCCCCGCCGGTCCTCGCCGCCTACCGCTACTGCGAGGCCGTCACCGGACAGCAGGCACGCAACTTCGCCTACGGCATCCGGCTGCTGCCGGCGTCGAAGCGGCGCGCGATGTCGGCGCTGTACGCGTTCTCCCGCCGGGTCGACGACATCGGCGACGGCACGCTGGCCAGGGAGGTGAAGGTCGCCCGGCTGGAGGACACCCGGGAGGTGCTCGCCCGGATCCGCCGCGGCGCGGTCGACGAGGACGACACCGACCCGGTCGCCGTGGCCCTCGCCCACGCCGCCGAGCGGTTCCCGATCCCGCTCGGCGGACTCGACGAACTCATCGACGGCGTCCAGATGGACGTCCGCGGCGCCACCTACGAGACCTGGGAGGACCTCAAGGTCTACTGCCGTTGCGTCGCCGGGGCCATCGGCCGGCTCTCCCTCGGCGTCTTCGGCACCGAGCCGGGCGCGCGCGGCGCCGAACGCGCCCCCGAGTACGCCGACACCCTCGGACTCGCCCTCCAGCTCACCAACATCCTGCGCGACGTCCGCGAGGACGCCGTCGGCGGACGCACCTACCTGCCCGCCGACGACCTCGCCAAGTTCGGCTGCTCGGCCGGGTTCGCCGCGCCCACCCCGCCGGAGGGCTCCGACTTCACCGGACTGGTGCACTTCGAGGTGCGCCGCGCCCGCGCCCTGTTCGCCGAGGGCTACCGGCTGCTGCCCATGCTCGACCGGCGCAGCGGGGCCTGCGTGGCCGCCATGGCCGGCATCTACCGCCGCCTCCTGGACCGCATCGAGCGTGACCCCGACGCCGTGCTGCGCGGCCGGGTCTCCCTCCCCGGCCGGGAGAAGGCGTACGTCGCGGTGCGCGGACTGTCCGGCCTGGACGCCCGGCACCTCACCCGGCGGGCCGTCAGGAGGCGCGCGTGACCGGCACCCCGTTCCCCGACGGCACCGCGAGGGACAAGCGGGGGGCAACCCTCCGCCGCCCGGCCGCGTCCCAGACCACGACGGCCGGCCGCGCACCGCTGAACCGGTTCACCGGCCGTCCGGGGGAGGGCGGACGATGAACCGCGTCACCAGGCCCGAAGCGGCGCAGGCACCGGACCCGGCGGCCGTACGGCACGCCGTGGTGGTCGGCGGCGGACTCGCCGGCACCACCGCGGCCCTCGCGCTCGCCGACGCGGGCGTCCGCGTCACCCTCCTGGAGGGCCGCCCCCGCCTCGGCGGGCTCGCCTTCTCCTTCCGGCGCGGCGAGCTGACGGTCGACAACGGCCAGCACGTCTACCTGCGCTGCTGCACCGCCTACCGCTGGTTCCTCGACCGCATCGGCGGCGCCGCCCTGGCCCCGCTCCAGGACCGCCTCGACGTCCCCGTCGTCGACCTGGACCGCCCCGCGGGACGCCGCCTCGGCCGGCTCCGCCGCGACCCGCTGCCCGTGCCCCTCCACCTCGGGCGCAGCCTCGCCGCCTACCCGCACCTCTCGCTCGCCGACCGGGCGCGGGTGGGCCGGGCCGCGCTCGCGCTCCAGCGGCTCGACCTCACCGACCCCGCCCTCGACACCCAGGACTTCGGCAGCTGGCTCGCCTCCCACGGCCAGTCGCCGCGCGCCGTCGAGGCCCTGTGGGACCTGGTCGGGATCGCCACCCTCAACGCCGTCGCGGGCGACTCCTCGCTCGCCCTGGCCGCGATGGTCTTCAAGACCGGCCTGCTCTCCGACCCCGGGGCCGCCGACATCGGCTGGGCCTCCGTCCCGCTCGGCGACCTGCACGACCGGCTCGCCCGCCGGGCGCTGGACACCGCCGGGGTGCGCACCGAGGTCCGCACCCGCGTCGGCGCCGTCGCCCCCCGCGACGACGGCCGGTGGACCGTGCACACCCCCGAGGGGACGGTCGAGGTCGACGCCGTCGTCCTCGCCGTCCCCCAGCGCGAGGCCCACGCCCTGCTGCCCGAGGGCGCGCTCGACGCCCCCGAGCGGCTGCTCGGCATCGACACCGCGCCGATCCTCAACGTCCACGTCGTCTACGACCGCACCGTCCTCACCCGGCCCTTCCTCGCCGCCCTCGGCACGCCCGTGCAGTGGGTCTTCGACCGCACCGCGGCCTCCGGCCTGACGAGCGGCCAGTACCTGGCGGTGTCGCAGTCGGTGGCCCAGGACGAGATCGACGCGCCGGTGTCCGTCCTGCGTGAGCGGTACCTGCCCGAGCTGGAACGGCTCCTGCCGCGCACCCGTGGAGCCGAGGTCCGGGACTTCTTCGTCACCCGCGAACGCCACGCCACGTTCGTCCCCGCCCCCGGCGTGGGACGCCTCAGGCCCGGCGCCCGCACCGAGGCACCCGGCCTGTACCTCGCCGGCGCCTGGACGGCCACCGGGTGGCCCGCGACGATGGAGGGCGCGGTCCGCAGCGGCATCGGCGCCGCCGACGCCGCGCTTCACACCCTGGGCCGGCCCCGTCCCGCCCACCTCTTCGCCCTCGAGGAGGCGGCCTGATGCTCCGGCAGAGCGGCGCGGCAGGACGCCGCACCCCCGGTACCGCAACAAGAGGAGAGACTGTGCCCACTGTGCCCCCGGCCTCGAAGGCCGCTCGCAGGACCGCGGTGGACGTGTCCGCGCTCCTGGAGCGCGGCCGGACCCTGGCCATGCCGGTGCTGCGCGCGGCCGTCGACCGTCTGGCCCCTCCCATGGACGCGGTGGCCGCCTACCACTTCGGCTGGATCGACGCCCAGGGCCGCCCCGCCGACGGCGACGGCGGCAAGGCGGTGCGCCCGGCGCTCGCCGTGCTGTCCGCAGAGGTCACCGGCGCCGCGCCGCACACCGGCGTGCCCGGCGCCGTCGCCGTCGAACTGGTCCACAACTTCTCGCTGCTGCACGACGACCTGATGGACGGCGACGAGCAGCGCCGCCACCGCGACACCGTCTGGAAGGTGCACGGGCCCGCCCAGGCCATCCTGGTCGGCGACGCCCTGTTCGCGCTGGCCAACGAGATGCTGCTGGAACTCGGGACCGTGGAGGCGGGCCGCGCCGCGCGCCGCCTGACCTCCGCCACCCGCGCCCTGATCGACGGCCAGGCCCAGGACATCTCCTACGAGCACCGCGACCGCGTCAGCGTCGAGGAGTGCCTGGAGATGGAGGGCAACAAGACCGGGGCCCTGCTCGCCTGCGCCAGCTCCATCGGGGCCGTCCTCGGCGGCGCCGACGACCGCGCCGCCGACACCCTGGAGAAGTACGGCCACCACCTCGGGCTCGCCTTCCAGGCCGTGGACGACCTCCTCGGCATCTGGGGCGACCCCGGATCCACCGGCAAGCAGACCTGGAGCGACCTGCGCCAGCGCAAGAAGTCCCTCCCGGTGGTGGCCGCCCTCGCGGCGGGCGGCCCCGCCTCCGAGCGGCTCGGCGAGATCCTCGCCGCCGACGCCGACAGCAGCGACTTCGCGAACTTCTCCGAGGAGGAGTTCGCGGCTCGCGCCGCCCTGATCGAACAGGCGGGCGGACGCGAGTGGACGGCGGAAGAGGCACGCCGTCAGCACACCACCGCCATCGAGGCCCTCGACGACGTGGACATGCCCGAGCAGGTGCGGGAACGGTTCACGGCGCTCGCGGACTTCGTCGTCGAACGGAAGAGATGATCACTATCGGTCGAATAGCCCTCGCGTAGTCGCCGGCCGGAAAGGCGGGGAGCGCACCACCGGCCGACGGCGGACCCACAGCAGACGCACGACATGCAGCACTGCACGAAGGGGAAGCCATGACAGCGACGACGGACGGAAGCACCGGGGCGGCCCTGCCGCCCCGGACCGTCGCGGCCAGCGAACACGACACCGACAACCACACCCCCGTGGCGGCCGGGGTACCCGACGTCGCCGCTCGCGCCATGCGGCGCGCCACCGACTTCCTGCTGTCCCGCCAGGACGACCAGGGCTGGTGGAAGGGCGACCTCGAGACCAACGTCACGATGGACGCCGAAGACCTCCTGCTCCGTCAGTTCCTCGGCATCCTCGACGAGGACACCACCCGCGCCGCCGCCCTCTTCATCCGCGGCGAGCAGCGCGAGGACGGCACCTGGGCCACCTTCCACGGCGGCCCCGGCGACCTGTCCACCACCATCGAGGCCTACGTCGCCCTGCGCCTGGCGGGCGACGCACCCGACGCCCCGCACCTGGCGAAGGCGTCCGAGTGGATCCGCCGGCAGGGCGGCATCGCGGCCTCCCGGGTCTTCACCCGGATCTGGCTGGCCCTCTTCGGCTGGTGGAAGTGGGAGGACCTGCCGGAACTCCCGCCCGAACTCATCTGGTTCCCGTCCTGGGTGCCGCTCAACATCTACGACTTCGGCTGCTGGGCCCGGCAGACCATCGTCCCGCTGACGATCGTCTCCGCGAAACGGCCGGTACGGCCCGCCCCGTTCCCGCTGGACGAACTGCACACCGACCCCGGCTGCCCCGACCCGCCCCGCACGCTCGCCCCGGTGACCAGCTGGGACGGCGCCTTCCAGCGACTCGACCGGGCCCTGCACACGGTGCGCAAAATCGTTCCGCGACGCCTGCGCGCGGCCGCCATGAACACCGCCGCCCGCTGGATCGTCGAACGCCAGGAGAACGACGGCTGCTGGGGCGGCATCCAGCCGCCGGCCGTCTACTCCGTGATCGCGCTGCACCTGCTGGGCTACGACCTGAAGCACCCGGTGATGCGGGCCGGCCTGGAGTCGCTGGACCGGTTCGCGGTGTGGCGCGAGGACGGGGCCCGGATGATCGAGGCGTGCCAGTCCCCGGTGTGGGACACCTGCCTCGCCACCATCGCCCTGGCCGACGCCGGCCTGCCCGCCGACCACCCCCGGCTGGTCAGGGCGGCCGACTGGATGCTCGGCGAGCAGATCGTCCGCCCCGGCGACTGGTCGGTGCGCAGACCCCACCTCCCGCCGGGCGGCTGGGCGTTCGAGTTCCACAACGACAACTACCCCGACATCGACGACACCGCCGAGGTGGTCCTCGCGCTCCGCCGGGTCAAGCACCACGACCCGGAACGCCTCGACAACGCCATCGCCCGCGGGGTGCGATGGAACCTCGGCATGCAGTCCAAGAACGGCGCCTGGGGCGCGTTCGACGTCGACAACACCAGCCCCTTCCCCAACCGGCTGCCGTTCTGCGACTTCGGCGAGGTCATCGACCCGCCGTCCGCCGACGTCACCGCGCACGTCGTGGAGATGCTCGCCGTGGAGGGCCTGGCCCACGATCCGCGCACCCGGCGCGGCATCCGCTGGCTGCTGGACGAACAGGAGCCGGACGGCTCCTGGTTCGGCCGCTGGGGCGTCAATTACCTCTACGGCACCGGCTCCGTCGTCCCCGCCCTGACCGCCGCGGGCCTCCCCACGACCCACCCGGCGATCCGGCGGGCCGTCGCCTGGCTGGAGTCGGTGCAGAACGACGACGGCGGCTGGGGCGAGGACCTGCGCTCCTACCGGGACGCCCGCGGCTGGAGCGGCCGGGGCGCCTCCACCGCCTCGCAGACCGGCTGGGCGCTGATGGCGCTGCTCGCGGCCGGCGAGCGGGAGTCCGCGGCGGTGCAGCGCGGCATCGCCTGGCTCGCGGCCACCCAGCGGGAGGACGGTTCCTGGGACGAGCCGTACTTCACCGGCACCGGCTTCCCCTGGGACTTCTCCATCAACTACCACCTCTACCGCCAGGTGTTCCCGCTCACCGCGCTGGGCCGGTACGTGAACGGGGACCCCTTCGCCAAGAAGCCGCCCCGGGCCGCCGCGTCGGCCACCGCCGCACCGGACGGCGCGGTGTCCGGCGGCGGCGTCACGCCGGTGCCCGCCGCGGCCGGCGGTGCGGTGCCCGGCGACGGCACCCCGGCGGCCGGCCCCCGGCAGTCGCTCGCCGAGGCGAAGGGAAGCTGATGACGGCCCGGCCCGGCCCGTCCCCGCTGCTGATCGCCTGCGCGCTCGGCATCGAGCAGTTCGCCCTGCGCAGGCGGTCCGGCGGTGGCGCGGGCGGGCCGGTCACCGTGCTGCGCACGGGCATGGGGCCGGACGCCGCCCAGCGCTCCGTGACCCGGGTGCTCGCCGACCCGGCCCTCGGTGGCGCCGCCGTGCTGGCCACCGGCTTCTGCGCCGGACTGGCGCCCGGCATGCACCCCGGCGACCTGGTCGTCGCCGAGGAGACCCGCGACCCGCGGGGCACCGTCCCCTGCGAGGGCACGGACCTGCTGGTCGAGCAGCTCACGCGCACCGTCCCCGGACGCACGGTGCACACCGGCCCGCTCACCGGCTCCGACCACGTCGTCCGCGGCCCCGAACGGGCCGGCCTGCTCGCGACCGGCGCGATCGCGGCGGACATGGAGTCCGCCGCCACGCTCCTGAGCGCCGTCCGCGCGGGCGCGCGCCCGGTTGCGGCCGTCCGGGTGGTCGTGGACGCTCCAGAGCATGAACTGGTCCGGATCGGCACGGTACGCGGTGGAATATCGGCTTTCCGCGTCCTTCGCTCCGTGCTTCCCGCATACCTCGAATGGCACCGTTCCCTGCTGCTCCCCCGGAGGTGAGCCAGATGGCCATGCCGCTGCGCCAGTCCATCAAGGTCGCTACATACCTGGCCGAACAGAAGCTCCGCAGGCGGGACAAGTTCCCGCTCATCGTCGAGCTGGAGCCCCTCTACGCCTGCAACCTCGCCTGTGAGGGCTGCGGCAAGATCCAGCACCCGGCCGGGGTGCTGAAGCAGCGCATGCCGGTCGCGCAGGCGGTGGGCGCGGTGCTGGAGTCCGGCGCCCCCATGGTGTCCATCGCCGGCGGCGAGCCGCTGATGCACCCTCAGATCGACGAGATCACACGGCAGTTGGTGGCCCGGCGGAAGTACGTCTTCCTATGCACCAACGCCATGCTGCTGCGCAAGAAGATGGACAAGTTCACCCCGTCGCCGTACTTCGCGTTCGCGGTGCACATCGACGGGCTGCGGGAGCGGCACGACGAGTCCGTCGCCAAGGAAGGCGTGTTCGACGAGGCCGTGGCGGCGATCAAGGAGGCCAAGCGGCGCGGCTTCCGGGTCACCACCAACTCGACCTTCTTCAACACCGACACCCCGCAGACGGTCGTCGAGGTGCTCAACTACCTCAACGACGACCTCAAGGTCGACGAAATGATGATCTCGCCCGCCTACGCCTACGAGAAGGCCCCCGACCAGGAGCACTTCCTCGGCGTGGAGCAGACCCGGGAGCTGTTCCGGAAGGCGTTCGCGGGCGGCAACCGCAGGCGCTGGCGGCTGAACCACTCCCCGCTGTTCCTCGACTTCCTCGAGGGCCGGGTCGACTTCCCGTGCACCGCCTGGGCCATCCCCAACTACTCCCTGTTCGGCTGGCAGCGCCCCTGCTACCTGATGAGCGACGGCTACGTGCCCACGTACCGGGAGCTGATCGAGGAGACCGACTGGGACAAGTACGGCCGCGGCAAGGACCCGCGGTGTGCCAACTGCATGGCGCACTGCGGCTACGAGCCCACCGCCGTGCTGGCCACCATGGGCTCCCTGAAGGAGTCGCTGCGCGCCATGCGCGAGACCGTCTCGTCGAACAGGGAGTGACGCAGATGACCGCAGTCTCCCTGGGCCTCCCCGAGGTCCCGGCCACGCTCGCCGTGCGCCGGACGAGCCGGCAGATCCAGGTCGGCTCCGTGGCGGTGGGCGGCAACGCCCCGGTATCGGTGCAGTCGATGACGACCACGCGCACCTCGGACATCGGCGCGACGCTCCAGCAGATCGCGGAGCTGACGGCGTCGGGCTGCCAGATCGTGCGGGTGGCGTGCCCGACGCAGGACGACGCGGACGCGCTGCCGGTGATCGCGAGGAAGTCGCAGATCCCGGTGATCGCCGACATCCACTTCCAGCCGAAGTACGTGTTCGCGGCGATCGAGGCCGGGTGCGCGGCGGTGCGGGTGAATCCGGGCAACATCAAGAAGTTCGACGACCAGGTCAAGGAGATCGCCAAGGCGGCGAAGGACCACGGCACCCCGATCCGGATCGGGGTGAACGCGGGGTCGCTGGACCGGCGGCTGCTGCAGAAGTACGGGAAGGCCACCCCGGAGGCGCTGGTGGAGTCGGCGCTGTGGGAGGCGTCGCTGTTCGAGGAGCACGACTTCCGCGACATCAAGATCTCGGTGAAGCACAACGACCCGGTCGTGATGGTGGATGCCTACCGGCAGCTCGCCGAGCAGTGCGACTACCCCCTGCACCTGGGTGTCACCGAGGCCGGTCCGGCCTTCCAGGGCACCATCAAGTCGGCCGTCGCCTTCGGCGCGCTGCTGTCGCAGGGCATCGGCGACACCATCCGTGTCTCCCTCTCTGCCCCGCCGGTGGAGGAGATCAAGGTCGGCATCCGGATCCTGGAGTCGCTCAACCTGCGGCAGCGGGGTCTGGAGATCGTCTCCTGCCCGTCGTGCGGGCGGGCGCAGGTGGATGTGTACAAGCTGGCCGAGGAGGTCACCGCCGGTCTGACCGGCATGGAGGTGCCGCTGCGGGTCGCGGTCATGGGCTGTGTGGTGAACGGTCCGGGTGAGGCGCGGGAGGCCGATCTGGGGGTGGCGTCGGGCAACGGCAAGGGGCAGATCTTCGTCAAGGGCGAGGTCATCAAGACGGTGCCGGAGTCGAAGATCGTCGAGACCCTGATCGAGGAGGCGATGAGGATCGCCGAACAGATGGAGAAGGACGGCGTCACGGCGGGGGAGCCGGCCGTCACCGTGAGCTGAGCACGTCGACAGCACGGCATGCGAAGGGGGCCCGACCGTGTCGATCCTGGAGAGCATCCGACAACCGCGCGACCTCACGGCGCTGTCCGCGCCGCAACTCACACAACTGTCAGCGGAGATCAGGGAGTTCCTGGTGAACGCCGTCGCCAGAACCGGCGGCCACCTGGGACCCAACCTCGGCGTGGTGGAACTCACCGTCGCGCTCCACCGGGTCTTCGAGTCACCGGCCGACCGCATCGTCTGGGACACCGGCCACCAGTCCTACGTCCACAAGCTGCTGACCGGCCGTCAGGACTTCTCCAAGCTGCGTGGCAAGGGCGGCCTGTCCGGCTACCCCTCGCGCGAGGAGTCCGTCCACGACGTCGTCGAGAACAGCCACGCCTCCACCGCCCTCGGCTGGGCCGACGGCCTCGCCAAGGCCCGCCAGGTACGGGGCGGCACCGGACACGTGGTCGCCGTGATCGGCGACGGCGCGCTCACCGGCGGCATGGCCTGGGAGGCGCTGAACAACATCGCCGCCGCCAAGGACCGCCCGCTGGTCATCGTCGTCAACGACAACGAGCGCTCCTACGCGCCGACCATCGGCGGCCTCGCCGACCACCTCGCCGCCCTGCGCACCACCGACGGCTACGAACGGATGCTGGCCTGGGGCAAGGACGTCCTCCGGCGCACCCCCGTGGTCGGCTCCACCGTGTACGAGGCGCTGCACGGTGCCAAGAAGGGCTTCAAGGACGCCTTCGCCCCGCAGGGCCTCTTCGAGGACCTGGGCCTGAAGTACCTCGGCCCCATCGACGGCCACGACATCGAGGCCGTGGAGTCGGCCCTGACGCGCGCCAAGCGCTTCGGCGGTCCGGTGATCGTGCACTGCCTCACCGAGAAGGGCCGCGGCTACGAGCCCGCCCTCGCCCACCAGGAGGACCACTTCCACACCGTCGGCGTGATGGACCCCCTCACCTGCGCGCCCCTGGCGCCGTCCGGCGGGCCGTCCTGGACGTCGGTGTTCGGCGAGGAGATGGTCCGCATCGGGGAGGACCGCGAGGACGTCGTCGCGATCACCGCCGCCATGCTGCACCCGGTCGGCCTCGGCGCCTTCGCCGCGCGTTTCCCGGACCGGGTCTGGGACGTCGGCATCGCCGAGCAGCACGCGGCCGTCTCGGCGGCGGGGCTCGCCACCGGCGGCCTCCACCCGGTCGTCGCCGTCTACGCCACCTTCCTCAACCGCGCCTTCGACCAGCTGCTGATGGACGTCGCGCTGCACCGCTGCGGGGTCACATTCGTCCTGGACCGGGCCGGCGTCACCGGCGCCGACGGACCCTCCCACAACGGCATGTGGGACCTGTCCGTCCTCCAGGTCGTCCCCGGCCTGCGGATCGCGGCCCCCCGGGACGCGGACCAGCTGCGCGCCCAGCTGCGCGAGGCGGTCGCCGTCGAGGACGCGCCGACCCTGCTGCGCTTCCCGAAGGAGTCCGTCGGCCCGTGCGTCCCGGCCGTGGACCGGATCGGCGGCATGGACGTGCTGCACCGCGCCGACGCACCCCAGGTGCTGCTGGTGGCCGTCGGCGTCATGGCACCGGTGTGCCTGCGCGCGGCGGAGCTGCTGGAGGCACGCGGTATCGGCTGCACGGTGGTCGACCCCCGCTGGGTCAAGCCCGTCGACCCCGAGCTTCCCGGGCTGGCCGCCGGGCACCGCCTGGTGGCCGTCGTGGAGGACAACAGCCGCGCGGCCGGGGTCGGTTCCGCCGTCGCGCTGGCCCTGGGGGACGCCGAGGTCGACGTGCCCGTGCGCCGGTTCGGCATCCCGGAGCAGTTCCTCCCGCACGCCAAACGCGGCGAGGTGCTCGCCGACATCGGTCTCACGCCCGTCGAGGTGGCCGGCCGGATCGGCGCGAGCCTCGCCCTGCGGCACGAGCCGCGGGACCGGCCGCCGGGCCGGCCGGGGGAGCCGGAGCGCCCCGAGCACGCCCCGAGCCTGGGACCGACCCGGCGGACCCCACCGCCCCCGTCACCACAGCCACAGGAGCACCAGGCATGACCACTGCGGAGTCCGCCTCGGAGTCGTCGCAGGCCGGAGGGTTCGACCTCGCCGGACTGCTGGCCGAGCGCGGGGCGGAGCGCTACGAGCTGCACGCCCGGTACCTCAACCACCAGCTGCCGCGCATGCTGCACACCATCGGCTTCGACAAGGTCTACGAGCGCGCCGAGGGAGCCTACTTCTGGGACGACGACGGCAACGACCACCTGGACATGCTGGCCGGCTTCGGGGTGATGGGCCTCGGGCGCCACCACCCCGTCGTCCGCAAGGCGCTGCACGACGTCCTGGACCTCTCGCCGGCCGACCTCACCCGCTTCGACTGCCAGCCGCTGCCCGGCCTGCTGGCCGAGAAGCTGCTCGCGCACAGCCCGCACCTGGACCGGGTCTTCTTCGGCAACAGCGGGACGGAGGCGGTGGAGGGCGCGCTGAAGTTCGCCCGGTTCGTGACCGGCCGGCCGCGCGTCCTGTACTGCGAGCACGCCTTCCACGGCCTGACCACCGGATCCCTGTCGGTCAACGGCGAGTCCGGTTTCCGTGACGGCTTCGCCCCGCTGCTGCCCGACACCGCCGTGCCGCTCGGCGACCTGGACGCCCTGGAGCGGGAGCTGCGCCGGGGCGACGTGGCCGCCCTGATCGTCGAGCCGATCCAGGGCAAGGGCGTGCACGAGGCGCCCCCCGGCTACCTGCGCGCCGCGCAGGAACTGCTGCACCGGCACAAGGCGCTGCTGATCGCCGACGAGGTGCAGACCGGCCTCGGCCGGACCGGTGACTTCTACGCCTACCAGCACGAGGAGGGGGTGGAGCCGGACCTGGTGTGCGTGGCGAAGGCGCTCTCCGGCGGCTACGTGCCGGTGGGGGCCACGATCGGCAAGGACTGGATCTTCAAGAAGGTGTACTCGTCGATGGACCGGGTGCTGGTGCACTCGGCCAGCTTCGGGTCCAACGCCCAGGCGATGGCGGCGGGTCTGGCGGTGCTGTCGGTCATGGAGAGCGAGCAGGTCGTGGCGAACGTGCGCGCGACCGGCGAGCTGCTGCGGTCCCGGCTGGCGGCCCTCACCGAGAAGTACGAGATGCTCGCGGAGGTGCGCGGCCGGGGGCTGATGATCGGCATCGAGTTCGGCCGGCCCCGCTCACTGAAGCTGCGCGGTCACTGGGCCATGCTCCAGGCGGCCCGCAAGGGCCTGTTCGCCCAGATGGTGGTGGTGCCGCTGCTCCAGCGGCACCGGATCCTCACCCAGGTGTCCGGGGACCACATGGAGGTGATCAAATTGATCCCGCCGCTGATCATCGGTGAGGCGGAGGTGAATCGGTTCGTGGACGCCTTCACGGCGGTCATGGACGACGCGCACCAGGGCGGCGGCCTGATGTGGGACTTCGGCAGGACGCTGGTGAAGCAGGCGGTGGCCAACCGCTGACCGCCCCGTGCGTCGGCAGCCCACAGGTTTTTGCCTGTCAGGCAAGAAATTTGCCCGCCGGGCAATACGGGTGCTGAATAGGAGCATGAGCTCCCCCGAGACAGAGCCGTCGGCCGAACGGTCCGAGGCGCTGGGTCTGGTCGCGCCGCAGTTGCGGGCACTGCGGCGCCGGGCCTCCCTCACCCTGGAAACCGCGGCCCGCGACGCGGGCCTGTCGCCCGCCCACCTCTCCCGGCTCGAGACCGGACAGCGTCAGCCCTCCCTGCCGATGCTGCTGTCCCTCGCGCGTGTCTACGGTACGACGGTCGCCGAGCTCCTCGGTGAGGCGGCCCCCGAACGGGACGCGGTGGTGCGTGCCGCCCGGATGGACCCCACCACCGCCGGAGGCTGGACCTACTGGCAGGCCGGCGGACCGGGACGCGGCATGCAGGCCCTGCGGGTGCGCGTCCCGCACGGCTCGCAGGGCGACATCGTGCGCGTGCACCCCGGCGAGGAGTGGCTGTACGTCCTGCGCGGACGGCTGCTGCTGCGCCTCGGGGAGACGCAGCACCGGCTCGACCCGGGCGACAGCGCGCACTTCGACTCCCTCACCCCGCACCGGATCGCCGCCCAGGACCCCGACGGGGTCGAGCTGCTGTTCGTACACTCCCTGTTGCAGAGCCCCACGTCGGCGCTCTGTCTCGGCCCCGCCCACGGAGACGCCTCGTGAAGAACATGGAAGAGAAGTTCCCCCGCGCCCTGTGGGTGCGCCTGTTCGTCTACGTCGTGGCGGGCCACGTCGTCGCCGGCTTCATCTACGTGCTGTTCACGGTGGGCGCGCAGTAGGACGGGCCGGGGCGGTCGCGCCCCGGCCCGGTGTGCGCGGGCGGTCAGTCCAGCAGGCGGGCGCGCAGCCGCTCCCGGGTCGCGGGGGCGAGGGCCAGGCCGCGCTCCAGGTAGGCGTCGACGCCGCCCCACGTCTCCTCGACCGTCTCCAGGGCCGCCGTCAGGTACTCCGCGCGGGCGTCGAACAACGGGTTGAGCAGGTCCATGACCTCGGGGGAGTAGGCCGAGGCGGAGTCCCCGTTGCGCTGCACCTTGTAACGGCGGTGCCGCTCGTTGGACTTCAGGTAGTCCTCGAAGATCGCGTCGCGCTCCACGCCCACCGCCAGCAGCGTCACCGCCACCGACAGGCCCGCCCGGTCCTTGCCCGCCGCGCAGTGCATCAGCGCGGGGACGCTCTCCTGCGCGAGCGCGTGCAGCACCTGGGAGTGCTCGGCGGTGCGGCCCTTGATGGTGGCCCGGTAGGAGGCGATCATCCGGTCCGCGCCCTTGCCGTCGGCGAGGATCGAGCGCAGCTGCTCCAGGTCGCCGTCGCGGACCATCCGCCAGAACTCCGCCCCGTCGGCCGGGTCGCTGAGCGGCAGGTTGACGTTGCGCACGCCGGGCAGCGCGACGTCCGGTCCCTCCAGCTTCTGGTCGGCCGCGTTGCGGAAGTCGAAGACGGTGTGCAGTCCCAGCGACGACAGGAAGGCGGCGTCCTCGGCGGTCGCGTGGGCGAGGTGGCCGCTGCGGAACAGCACCCCGGGCCGGACGCGCCGGCCGTCCACGGTCGGCAGCCCGCCCACGTCACGGAAATTGCGCACCCCGGTCAGCTCGGGCTCGGTCGACGGGACGTGCTGCGTCACGGGGGCTCCTCCCACTCGGCGTCGCCGGCGCGACTCGCCGACGGCACCTCGACGATACGACATCACCGTCCGGGAAGAAGTCCTGATTCGGCGTTTAGGGCGTTCTGTCCTTTTAGGGGATTTCGCCATAACGTGCCCCGATAGAAAGGGAGATGGGGAGGGGGCGCGTGAGCATCGTCATAATGGTGACGGCGCGTTGTCGCCATGTGCACGTAATTCCCGTGCGGCACAGGCCCGTTCGGGAGGCAGCCGGGCCGGAAGACGACGCACGGTGACGTCAATTGTCCGAGTGGATCACGGAAAAGGGCGTTCAGGGGGAACCCCTCGCTTGTCCCTTTGCGTCTTGGTCGCTTACGTTCGCCACCGATCCGGACGGACGCCTAATCCTGCCGCCGCCCGGAGCCCGCACACTCACTGACCCGTGAACGGCAGGAGCGGGGGACCCACAGGTACGACTGCCTGTTACCGGTCTTCCGGAGAAACAGGCTTGGGGTTAAGCCGCGCCCTGCGCGGCCGGGCATCTCCAGCCCGAACCCGACAGCTCACCTCGCAGGCGCCGGAGAGGAATTCGTCATGCCCGCCAAGGGTAAGCACCGCCGTCCCAGGACCCTGCGTCTCACCCGTTCCATCGCCGTCGCCGGAACCGGTGGCGCCGCTCTCGCCCTGCCGCTCCTCGGCGCCACCGGCGCCCACGCCGCCACCCCCCAGGCGGCTCCGGAGAAGGCCGTCCAGAGCGTGTCCACCGGCGCCAAGGCCGACGCCAAGGACACCGCGAAGAACGGCGAGACCCGCACCTACGTCGTGAAGTCCGGGGACTACCTGGCTAAGATCGCCGACAGCGAGAACGTCGACGGCGGCTGGAAGCAGCTCTACGCCGACAACCGCGAGGCCGTCGGCGACGACCCGTCGCTCATCCACCCCGGCCTGAAGCTGTCGATCGACGGCAAGGCCGCGCCGAGCGCCCCGAAGAAGTCCTCCTCGGCCCCGTCCGCCCAGGACGCGCCGAAGAAGAAGACCGCGCCCGCCAAGCCCTCCGCCGGCAAGAGCGAGGCCCCGGTCAAGAAGACCGCCCCGCAGTCCACGGGCGCCAACCAGGCCGCCAGTGCCTCCGGTTACACCTCCCCGGTGCCCGGCGGCGGCGTCGGCACCGGCTACAAGGTGGCCGGCGGCATGTGGTCCAGCGGCTACCACACCGGTGTCGACTTCAGCGTCCCGACCGGGACCTCGCTGAAGGCCGTCGGCTCCGGCACCGTCGTCTCCGCCGGCTGGGCGGGCGCGTACGGCAACGAGGTCGTCATCAAGCTCAACGACGGCCACTACGCCCAGTACGCCCACCTGTCCTCGCTGTCCGTCTCGGCGGGGCAGACCGTGACCGCCGGTCAGCAGGTCGGCCTGTCGGGTTCCACCGGCAACTCGACCGGCCCGCACCTGCACTTCGAGATCCGCACCTCGCCGAACTACGGCGCGGACGTGGACCCGGTCTCCTACCTGCGCTCGAAGGGCGTCGCCATCGGCTGACCCCCTCGCGCGATCTCCGCGCGGAACCTGCCTGACACGCCGCCGAAGGCCGGACCCGATCCCCGGGTCCGGCCTTCGGTGCTGCGCGGAGAAGCGGAGAGTGGAGCAGTGGAGAAGAGGGGAGAGGAGGGGAGAGGAGGGGGGGAGGAAGCGGGGGAGGAGGCAGGCGGGCGGGACGTGGCTTATCTCACCGTCCGTCAACCCTTTCCTACGGTCGCGTAGGTCACATTCGAAAAGGAATCATGGGTGACTGTGGCAGACGATTCGAAGAGTGACAGCAGAGTAGAGATCGGGTCGTACGTGGCGGTGGGGGACAGCTTCACCGAGGGAGTCGGCGACCCCGGCCCCGACGGCGCGTTCGTCGGCTGGGCCGACCGGCTCGCCGTGCTTCTCGCCGACCGCCGGCCCGAAGGCGCCTTCCGGTACACCAACCTCGCGGTGCGCGGGAAGCTGCTCGACCAGATCATGGCCGACCAGATCCCGAAGGCGGTGGACCTCGCCCCGGACCTGGTCTCCATCTGTGCGGGCGGCAACGACATCATCCGGCCGGGCACCGACCCGGACGAGGTGGCCGAACGGTTCGAGCGGGCCATCGCGGCCCTCACCGCCGTGTCCGGCACGGTGCTGGTCGCCACCGGCTTCGACACCCGGGGCGTCCCCGTGCTCCGGCGGCTGCGCGGCAGGATCGCCACGTACAACGGACACGTACGGGCCATCGCCGACCGCTACGGCTGCCCGGTGCTCGACCTGTGGTCCCTGCGCAGCGTCCAGGACCGCAGGGCGTGGGACGCCGACCGGCTCCACCTCTCGCCCGAGGGGCACACCCGGGTGGCCCTCCGGGCGGGTCAGGCCCTCGGCCTGGCGGTTCCGGCCGACCCCGAGCAGCCCTGGCCCCCGCTCCCGGTCCGCGGCACCCTCGACATCCGGCGCGACGACGTGCAGTGGGCACGCGAGTACCTGGTCCCCTGGATCGGCCGCCGTCTGCGCGGGGAGTCCTCCGGGGACCACGTCACGGCCAAGGGCACGCTGTCCCCGCACGCCATCAAGGAGCGGATCGCCGCGGTGGCGTGAGGGGGAGGGGCGCGCCCGTGCTTCCGGGGCGCGCCCGGCCCGGGCGACGCGGGCCGGGCACGCCCGCGGGCGGTGGCGGGGCGCCGCGAGGCGGGGGTATGAGACCGGATGCGAGCAGAAGCCGGACGCGGGCAGCACCACGGGAGAGTTCCCGGCTGCCGACGCGCGGTCGCGCGCTCAGCGCGCCGCCGTCGCGGTGAGGGCCCGACGTTCCACGCCCAGTTCGCGGGCCAGCGCCTCGTCCACCCAGGCGAGTGCCCGGCTCCTCGGCACCGCCGCGCCGTACGACGTCATCTGCACCGCGAGCCCGTCGAGCAGCGCGGTCAGCCGCAGGGCCGTGCCGGCCGGGTCGGGGCACCGGAACTCCCCGGCGCTCACGCCCTCCCGGATCACCTCGGTCAGCGCGGCCTTCCACTGCCGGTCCAGATCCCCGGCGACCTCGCGCAGCGCCGGCTCGCGCAGCGCCATCGACCAGCTCTCGATCCACAGCCGCCAGCCCTTGGCCGTACCCGTGGGCGCGTACCACCGCACGGCCGCACGCAGCCTGCGCAGGGCGGTCGTACGGCGGCCGAGCAGCTTGCGCAGGTGCGCCAGGTCACCCTCGGCCGCGTACGCGAAGGCGGCGGCGACCAATTTCTCCCTGGTGGAGAAGTGGTACAGGACCAGGGCGTTGCTCACGCCCAACGCCGAGGCCACGTCGGAGATCCGGACCGCTGCCGCTCCCCGCGCCTCGATCTGCTCGATGGTGGCCCGCAGCATCTCGCCCCGCCGCTCCGCCACGCTCAACCGCACCCTGGTCACGCCCGTCACCCTAATCGGGCGCCACGGCACCGCCCAAGAGGCGCTCCCCACCCGGGGCTTGCCCCCGTCCCGCCGGCCTGCGAGCACCGGGCCCGCTCACCCGGCGGCACGGGGACGGTGGAGCTGTTCCACCGCACCGTCGCTCCACCGCGACCACCGGCAGCCGCTGCTCACCGAGGGATGCGCTACCGTCCCGCCCGGACGCCCGCCGGGCCGGACGCACCTCGCACAGGCCGCGGCGCGCCCACGGGCCGGACGCACCTCGCGGAGGCCGCACGGCCGTCGCCGCCGCCGGAGCCGATTCGGTGCGGCGGTCGGTCGGACCGGCCGAACATGGCTGCCTTGTCGGACCGGCCGCACATGGCTGCCCTGTCGGACCGGCCGCACATAATGGAGAGTCCGAACGACTCTCCCAGGAGGTTCCGTGGCCGGCTCCCCCTCCCGAACCTCACCCCTGCGAGCGTGGCGGTCCGCCGCCTTCGGCGCGGATCCCGCCGGGGAGCGCATGGCGCGCATCCGCAGCTCACCGCACTTCCGGGACGGGGTCTTCCAGAATCCCGGCGGTCCCTCGCGGACCCGGCCCTCCGGCTCGGCGCGCGAGCTCGCGAAGGTCTACTTCGACAGGGAACGCCGGGCCCGCCGCGCTCCCACCGGGACCATCCCGGTGCACGCCACCACCCTCGCCGACCTCGCCCGCCCGCCGGCCGACGGACTGCGCGTGACCTGGATGGGTCACTCAGCCGTGCTCGCCGAGATCGACGGGCACCGCGTCCTCTTCGACCCGGTGTGGGGCGAGCGCTGCTCCCCGTTCCCCTTCGCCGGACCGAAGCGGCTGCACCCCGCGCCGCTGCCCCTGGCCGCGCTCGGTCCGGTGGACGTCGTGGTGATCTCCCACGACCACTACGACCACCTGGACATGCCCACCATCAAGGCCCTGGCGGGCACCGACACGCTGTTCGCCGTGCCGCTCGGCGTCGGGGCCCACCTCGAGCACTGGGGCGTCGCCCCGTCCCGGCTCCGGGAACTGGACTGGCACGAGTCGACGCGGGTCGGCGGACTCACCCTCACCGCCACCCCCGCCCGGCACTTCTGCGGCCGGGGGCTGCGCAACACCCAGCACACCCTGTGGGCGTCCTGGGTCGTCGCCGGCGAGCGGCACCGCGCCTACCACAGCGGCGACACCGGCTACTTCGAGGGATTCCGGGACATCGGCGCCGGCCACGGCCCCTTCGACGTGACGATGATCCAGATCGGAGCCTACTCGGACTTCTGGCCCGACATCCACATGACTCCCGAGCAGGGCGTCCGGGCCCACCTGGACCTCCAGGGGGGCCGTCCCGGCGGTGTGCTGCTGCCCATCCACTGGGGCACCTTCAACCTGGCCCCGCACGCGTGGGCGGAACCGGGGGAGTGGACGCGGGACGCGGCCCGCGACGCCGGGCAGCCGGTGGCGGTGCCCCGCCCCGGTGAACCCTTCGAGCCCGGGGGGACGCTGCCGGACCAGCCGTGGTGGCGGGCGGTCTCCCGTCCGGTCGCCCGTCCGTGGCGGCGTCCCGGGCGCGTCGAGGAGGCTCCCGGTACGGACACGGGTGACCTGGACCTCGCCGGAGGGCGTTGACGTAGGCAGGCGCACGGGGGCGAGGGCGTGCCGGACCGCCGGTGTCCCGCCGGACCGGGACGTGGGGGTGTCCACGGCCGGTCCCGGGCCGGTGACCGGGCCGGGCACTGCTCATGGGTGGACGGTCTGCGTGCCGACGACGGACAGCAGGTCCAGGAGGCCGGCGCTGTCGGTGCCGACGGCGGGGGTGAACCAGAGCAGCCGCTGACGGCCGTCCTCGCTGAACAGGTTGAGGCAGTCGACCTCGACCAACCCCAGTGCCGCGTGGAGCAGTCGCTTGCGGTCGTTGCGCCGGAACGCCACGTCGTGGTCGTCCCACAGCGCGGCGAACTCGGCGGAGGAGTCGCACAGGGACGCGATCATCGAGGCGGCTTCGGTGTCGCGGGCGTCCCGCCGTGCCGCGGCTGCCCTCAGGTCCGCGACGAAGGCCCGGGACTGGTGGGCGTGATCGGACTCCGGGTACAGCTGCCGGGCCTCGGGCTCGGTGAACCACCGGTACACGAAGCTGGCCCGGGCGCCCCGCAGACCGGACTGGTCCCCGAGCAGCGCCACCGCCAGGGGGTTCTGGACGAGGGTGACGTGCAGGTCGGTGATGACCTGGGCCGGGGTCGACGTCATGCGGGTGAGCAGGTCGAGCATGCCCGGGTGGACGTGCGAAGCGGGTCCGCCGGAGGCGGGCACCGGGCGGTCGGCCAGGTGGTAGAGGTAGTCGCGTTCGTCGGCGGTCAGGCGCAGGGCCCGGGACAGCGCGGCGAGCATCTGTTCGGAGGGCTGCGAGCCGGCGCCGCGTTCGAGCTCGTTGTAGTAGTCCACCGACGCGCCGGCGAGCTGGGCGACCTCGTCGCGGCGCAGCCCGGGCACCCGGCGGCGGGGCCCGTGGGGCAGACCCACGTCGGCCGGGCGGATGCGGGCACGCCGGGAGCGCAGGAAGGCTCCCAGCTCGGTGTATCGCGCGGACCCCATGTCTGTCATTGTGCGTCCGGCCGGGCCGCCGACCCAGGGGATGACATCCCCTGGTTGCGCCCTCCGTCACCGCGCATCGTGGAGGCATGACTCCCACACATCCCCCTTCCTCTTCCTCTTCCTTTTCCTCTTCCCCTTCCTTTTCCTCGGCCCCTCCGCCTTCTCCGTCCGCCGCACCCTCCGGTTCCGCCTCACCCTCCGCGCCGGGGCGGGTCGCGATCGTCACCGGCGGGTCGCGGGGCATCGGCCGGGCGGTCTCCCTCCGGCTCGCCCGGGACGGCCTCGCCGTGGTGGTGAACTACGCGAGCGACGCGGGCGCCGCCGAGGAGACCGTGGCCGCGATCACCGCCGCGGGCGGGCGGGCGATCGCCTTGCGTGCCGACGTGGCGGACGAGCACGGTACGGCAGCCCTCTTCGACCGCGCCGAGCGGGAGTTCGGCGGCGTGGACGTCGTGGTGAACTGCGCCGGGCGGCTCGCGCTGTCGCCCATCGCCGACCTCGACCTCGCGGTGCTCGACGCCATGCACCGCACCAACATCCGGGGTGCCTTCGTCGTCGCCCAGCAGGCGGCCCGCCGACTGCGCGCGGGCGGCTCGTTCGTCGGCTTCTCGACCTCCGTGGTCGGCACCCGGTTCCCCGCCTACGGCGCCTATGTGGCGAGCAAGGCCGCCGTCGAGTCGATCACACTGATCCTCGCCCGCGAGCTGCGCGGACGGGACGTCACCGTGAACACCGTCGCCCCCGGCCCCACCGCCACGGACCTGTTCCTCGACGGCAAGACGCCCGAGCAGATCGACCAGCTCGCCAAGGCCCCGCCGTTGGAGCGGCTGGGCAGTCCGGAGGACATCGCCCACGCGGTCGCCTTCCTGGCGAGCCCGGAAGGGCACTGGGTGAACGGGCAGGTGCTGCGGGCCAACGGGGGGCTGGTGTGAGCGCGGGGGCCGAGGTCGTCGTCGTCACCGGCGCCTCCAGCGGCTTCGGCAACCTCACCGCACGGGCCCTCGCAGAGGCCGGTCACACCGTGTACGCGGGCATGCGCGCCACCACGGGACGCAACGCCCCCGCCGTGGCCGAGCTCGCCGGGTTCGGCGAGGACCGCGGTGTGCGGATCACCGCCGTGGAGATGGACGTCCAGGACCAGCGGTCGGTCGACGCCGCGGTCGACCGGGTCACGGCGGAGCAGGGCCGTGTCGACGTGGTGGTCCACAACGCGGGCCACATGGTCCTCGGGCCCGCCGAGGCCTTCACCGTCGACCAGCTCGACGATGTTTATGACGTCAACGTGCTGTCGACCCAGCGGGTGAACCGCGCCGTGCTGCCGGTCATGCGCCGGCAACGGCGCGGCCTGCTCGTCTGGGTCGGCTCGTCCTCGACCCGCGGCGGACACCCGCCCTTCCTCGGCCCCTACGTCGCCGCCAAGGCCGCGATGGACGCCCTGGCCGAGAGCTATGCCGCCGAGCTGATCAAGTTCGGCATCGAGACGACCATCGTCGTCCCCGGGGCCTACCCGCACGGTACGAACCACTTCGCCCACGCGGGGACACCCGCCGACGCCGCGCGTGCCTCCCGGTACGACGCTCCCTACGGCCGGATCAGGGACACCCTGGCCCAGGCGCTGAACGACCTCTTCCCTCCGGGGCACGAGGCCGCCGAGGTGGCCGACGACATCGTGCGCGTCGTCGGCCTGCCCCACGGCGAACGCCCCTTCCGCACCCACGTCGACCCCAGCCGGGACGGCAGCGCGGTGGTGTCCGTCGTCCACGACCGGATCCGCGCCGAGTTCTTCCGCCGCATCGGCCTCGACGAACTGCTCACTCCGCACGCGAGCCTGTGACCGAGCCGTCGACCACGCGAGCCGAGCCTGTGACCGCGCGAGCCCCCGATCACGAGGGCCCCCGATCACGAGGGCCCCGATCACGCGAGCCGCGGTCCTGCGCCGGACCCTGACCCGACCGCGCTGTCCCGACCCGGCAGAACGGGCCACGGCCGGACCGGACCGTTCCGCGGAGTCCAGCCCGTGACGGGTCGTCCGGGCCCACTCCGGGCCCTCCCGTCACGCACCTACCGAACCAAGGAGACACCCATGCCCTTCGCCCACTTCAAGGTCCCTGCGGGGACCCTCGGCACCGAGGACAAGAGGAAGATCGTCGAGCGCACCACCGACCTGTACGCGGAGATCTACGGCGAGCGGGCCCGCGCCACCACCGTCGTCCTGGTCGACGAGGTCCCCGACGGCGGCTGGGGAGTGGCCGGCCAGGTCCTCACCGCCGCCCTGCTCAACGGCGACGACTGACCTCGGCGCCGCACCGTCACCCGCCCGGCCGGCAGGGCCCGGTCCCGGGGGGCCGAGGCCGCCGGGGCCCCTCCCGGGCCGCGAACGGCCCGAGCCGGCGCCCTGGCCGGAGCCCGAGCGGGCGCGCAGCCAGGGCGCCGGCTCGGGCCCGCACCCGTCCGCGCGGGCGACCCTGGCCAGGACGCTACGGACAGTGACATTTTCCGCTCGGGTGTACCGGTGACGCGCGGCTGCGCCGGCCTGGTCGACGGGCCAACGGGGAACATGTGTGCGGCGTCCATGTGGCGTCGGCGGGTCGGCTGCTCCCCTTGGCTGCGTGACCGTGAACGACCAGGTCCGACCACTTCTTGACCGCTTCTCGCTGAGATGGCGGCTGGCTTATCGGTCTGTCGTACGAAGCCTCATACCAGAGCGGGACGTCTGCCGTAGGAGTTTGTCAACTGCCCGCCGCACGTGATGCGGTGGCAACTACGGTGAGTGTCGGTCGGGCGACGCGTGGCCGACATGTCTCGTCCCCTCGGCCCGGCCGGTACGACGACGCAGCGACGACTCGGTCGGCCCGCGCGGCAGACCGCGGGCATCGCGTCAACCACAGGTCGGACCAGGGAGCGGGGACCGGTACGTGCAGGCACAAGGCGGACGAGGGAGCGGGCGGGGCGAGGGCCCCCGCCGCCCGGGCCCGGCCGGCGGCGCCCCGGGCGTGAACGGCGCACACGGGGCCTCCGGCACCCCGCGCGGACGAGCGGCCGACGGCCGCACCGGCACCGGCGCTCCGCCCGGACCGGCGGCCGCGCCCGGCGGCGCCCGTGACACGGCGACGCCCGGGGCGGTGACCGGCACCGGGCCGGTGCCCGTCGTCCGTGGGCAGGGTTCCCGGGGTGTCCGGGGCCGGACCGGCGAGCCCGGCCGGGGCGCGGTGAGCCCCTCGGGCGGTCCCGCCGGCCGCCGCTCGGGTGCGCGGGGCGCACCCGACGCCCGCGGCCCGGCCGCGCGCGGCGAACGGCGCGAGGGCGGACGCCACGGGCGGCCCCCCGCCCGGTCCGCCGCCGCACCGGCCGAGACCCACATACGGCCCCAACTGCTGCGCCTCGCCGTGCTGCCGCCGGTCGCGGTGGCCCTCAGCGGGTGCGCGGCCGTGATCTTCGCCGTGCGCTCCTCCGGCGTGCGGCCCGGCCCGACGATGTGGGGCGTGCTCGGCGGTGCCGTGTCCGTGGCCCTCGCCGGCATCGTCATCGCGGCGGTGGCCGCCGACCGCGTCGCCCGGCTGGTGCACGACCGTCTCACCACCCTGCGCCGCAGCACCGCCCGCCGCGAGGCCGACCTGCGCACCCTGGTCGAGGACCTGCGCCGCGGCGACGGCCCGCCGGACCGCGGTCACCGCGGCGAACCTCCCGCCGACGCCGATGACTTCGACCTGCTCGCCGCCGACCTCACCCGCGCCCACGACGGCGCCGTCACCGCCGTGGTCCAGGCCTCCCGCCTGTCCAGCCAGGCGGGCAGCGAACAGAAGCTGGAGGTCTTCGTCAACCTCGCACGGCGCCTGCAGTCCCTGGTGCACCGCGAGATCTCGATCCTCGACGAGCTGGAGAACGAGATCGAGGACCCCGACCTGCTCAAGGGCCTCTTCCACGTCGACCACCTCGCCACCCGCATCCGCCGCCACGCCGAGAACCTCGCCGTCCTCGGGGGCGCCGTCTCCCGGCGGCAGTGGAGCAACCCCGTCTCCATGACGGAGGTGTTGCGGTCGGCGATCGCCGAGGTCGAGCAGTACTCCCGGGTCAAGCTCGTGCCGCCGATCGACGGCACGCTGCGCGGGCACGCCGTCGCGGACGTCATCCACCTCCTCGCCGAACTCGTCGAGAACGCCACGGTGTTCTCCGCGCCGCACACCCAGGTCCTGCTGCGGGCCGGCCTCGTCACCTCCGGCCTCGCCGTCGAGGTCGAGGACCGCGGTCTCGGCATGCCCGCCGGCGAGCAGGAACGGATGAACGCCCTGCTCGCCGACCCCGACCAGGTGAACGTGGCGAGCCTGCTCGCCGACGGCCGCATCGGGCTGTTCGTGGTCTCCCAACTCGCCAAGCGGCACGGCATCCACGTGCGCCTCCAGACCAACATCTACGGCGGGATCCAGGCCGTCCTGGTGGTGCCGCAGGCCCTGCTGGGCACCGAGCCGGAAGCGGAGCCGGCGGGCACCACGGGCCCCGGCGGTCCGGTGACCGCCCCGCACCCCGGCGGCCCCGCGGTCACCGCCGGACACGCGAGGCAGGGCGGCGCTCCCTCCCTCGCCCCCGCCCCCCCGTCCGCCACCGCACCGCAGCGACCGTACGGCGCACCCGCCGGCCCCGCCGGCCCCGTCGGCCCCGCCGACTCCTCGGCCCCGGCCGCCACCGGAGCCCCGGCCGTCCCCCCGCCGCTGCCCGCACGGAGTGGACGCGAGCACCGGCCCACCCCAGCCGAGGCCAGGCCAGGCATCAGCGCCGAGGACCGGCTCGTACTGGAGGAGAACGGTCTCCAGCCGCTCACCCCGCGCGGCGGCGCGGTGCGCGGCACCATGGACAAGCCCCGGCTGCCCCGTCGGCGCGCCCAGGAGCACATCGCACCCCAGCTCCGGGACGCTCCCGCCCCCCGCCAGGAATCCGAGGACGTCGTCGGCCACGACCCCCACCTCATGGCGGCCTTCCAACGGGGCATCAGCCTCGCGGAGGCCCAGCACCAGCTCGAATCCGACGCCGACGAGCCCCGCACCCCGGACGCGGTGACCGGCACCGCCGACGCGGGCACCGGTCCGACGGACGCGGGCACCGGCGGCGACGGCACGGGTTCCGCCCCGGCCGTCGACTCCTCCCCGGGCCACCCGGCCCACGGCCTCACCGCCCCGGACCGTCCCGCCCCCGGCTCCGTCCTCACCTGGCTCCGGGGCCCCGAACCCACGCCGTCGTCCCCCACGCCGTCGCACCCCACGACCTCGCACCCCATGGCGTCGGAACACATGGCTCCTGAACACACGGCTGAACACATGGCTCCGGAACACACGGGCCAACCCCACACGTCCTCCCCGCCCACGAGCGCGCCGGCGACGGACACCCACCCCATGGGTCCGCACACCATGGACCCCGGGTCCATGGGCGCTCCGTCCATGGACTCCCCGTCCCTCGACGCCCCCTCCACGGACGCTCCGTCCAGGGGCGCCCACCCCACTGCCCCCCACCCCACTGCCGTCCACGCCGTCGATGGCCACCCCACAGGTGCCCCCTCCCCGAACCGGCCGGACGCGGACGGACACCACCGGGACCCCGGCCCGTGGGACTCGGGCCACTGGAACCTCGACTTCCAGCCGGCACCGGACCCGGACTCCCCGGCACGGTGGCCCCTCCCGCCGGTGACTTCGGCCCAGCCGCACCTGCCCCGGCAGTCCACCCCGGAGCCTCACATCCAGCCGCAACAGCCGCAGCAGCCCCAGCCCCAGCCGCAACAGCCGCAGGAGCCCCAGCCCCAGCCGCAGCCGCACCCGCAGGCCCCCTCCCCGCCCCGGTCCTCATCCCCGTCACCGCCTCTGTCGCCCACCGGGACGCACGCCACGGACCACCCTCCGACGGACCCGGCCCCGACGGCCGCCTCGCTGCCGTCCACGCCGTTGCCGACCTCCACCGGCACGCCCACGCCCTACCTGGACGCGCTGGCCGACCTCGCCCCGCACCCGCGGGACGACGGGACCGCGGCCCGTCCCGCCCCCGCCCACCGGCAGGACGGGAACCCGCCCACCGGATGAGCAGCACCCCCACCACCATCACCCCCAGCACCGTCACCCCGACCACCGTCACCCCCACCACCCCGACGACCTCAGCGCCCACCCCCGGCGCTCCCGCAGACCTTCGTACCCCTAGGAGTCGATCCACCATGGCGAGCGATGCGCCGACCGCCCACACATCCGACCTCGACTGGCTGATGAGCGGTCTCGTGCAACGCGTACCGCACACCTCCAGCGCCGTCCTGCTGTCCTGCGACGGACTGGTGAAGTCCGTCCACGGCCTTGACCCGGACAGCGCCGACCACATGGCCGCCCTGGCCTCCGGCCTGTACTCCCTCGGCCGCAGTGCCGGCATCCGCTTCGGCGACGGCGGCGACGTCCGCCAGGTCGTCGTCGAGCTCGACTCGACCCTGCTGTTCGTCACCACCGCCGGGTCCGGCACCTGCCTCGCCGTGCTGGCCGGCCGCGAGGCCGACGCGGCGGTGCTCGGCTACGAGATGGCGATGCTGGTCAAGAGCGTCCGGCCGTACCTGATGACCGCCCCCCGTCAGCACTCCGTCGAACCCCCGGCGATGAGGCCTTGAGCGTGGCGACGGCCGGTGACGGGCCCTGGCTCGACGACGCGGCCGGACGGCTGGTGCGCCCTTTCACCGTCAGCGACGGCCGCACCCGCCCCACCGTCGCGCTCGACCTGATGTCGCAGGTGATGGCCACCGGTGCCACCCCCCTCGGCTACCTGGGCCCCGAGCACACACAGGCACTCGACCTGTGCCGCGCTCCGCTCCCGGTCGCCGAGGTCGCGGCACACCTCACGCTGCCGATCGCGGTCGCGAAGGTGCTGCTGGCCGACCTCGTCGACTGCGGGGCGCTGACCACCAAACCCCCCGCGTTCCACCACACCCCGACGGACCGGGCCCTTCTGGAGGCAGTGCTCGATGGACTACGACGACAGCTCTGACCACGGCGACGGCCGCGCGTACGGCGCCGCACCCGGGACCGGCACCGCAGCCGATCCCTTTCCCACCGCCCTCAAGATCCTGGTGGCGGGCGGCTTCGGGGTCGGCAAGACGACCTTCGTGGGCGCCGTCAGCGAGATCGCGCCGCTCAGTACGGAGGAACTGCTCACCACGGTCAGTGCCGCCACCGACAAGCTCGACGGCATCGAGAACAAGGTCGAGACGACCGTGGCCATGGACTTCGGCCGCATCACCCTCGACGCCGAACACGTGCTGTACCTGTTCGGCACCCCGGGCCAGGAACGGTTCTGGTTCATGTGGGACGAACTCTGCGAGGGCGCCCTCGGCGCGGTCATCCTGGCCGACACCCGGCGCCTGGAGGAGTGCTTCGCCGCCGTCGACTTCTTCGAGCAGCGCGGCCTCGGATTCATCGTCGCCGTCAACGAGTTCGACGGCGCCTTCCGCTACGACCCCGAGGAGGTGCGGGCCGCCCTGGACCTGCACCCCGGGATCCCCGTCGTCCGCTGCGACGCCCGGATCTCCAGCTCCGGTGTCCAGACCCTCCTGACCCTCGTCCGCCACCTCATCGCCCACGCCCCGGCCCCCACCACGGGCTACGGCGCCCACATGTGATGCCCGCACACCGCCACGGAGCCCGTATATGAGATTCGCCCACACCCCGGGAGACCGCCCATGAGCTACGACCCGCCACGCCCGGCCGGTCGTCTCCTGCTCACCCCCGAGGACCGGGACGCCCCCGCCCGCACCCGGCGGCTGCGCGAACTGGGCCTGGGGGAGCACCCGGAAGCCGCACTGGACGCCTTCGCGTACGGCCTCGCGGAACTCACCGGGACGCCGTACGCCATGGTCAACTTCCTGGGGGAGCACGGGCAGTTCTTCGCGGGGCTGCAGACCCCGGCCGCCGCCCCGGTGGTCCGCGGCGACGGCACCGGCGCGATGCTGGGCCGCGTCCTGCCCCGCGACCACGGCTTCTGCCCGCACGTGGTGGTCCGGCGCAAGGCGCTGGTGCTGGAGGACGTGAGCGACTACCCGCGGTTCGCGGGCAACCCGGTCGTCGACGAGTTCGGTGTGCGCTCCTACCTCGGCGCCCCGCTCATCGACAGCACCCACATGGTCCTCGGCACCGTCTCCGTCTGCGACGTCCAGCCGCGGGCCTGGGGCCGGGAGGGCCTGGCCGCCATCAAGGAGCGGGCCGCGGAACTCGTCGGGCGCCTGGAGCGCCGGCAGGGCGACGGGCTGCCCCCGTAGCCCACGCGCGCCCGCCGGACGGGTGACGGCGTGAAGGAAAGCTGTGGCCGCGCTTAAGAAATCCTCGATGGACCCCCGAGGGTGTTGTACGGCAGATTGCAGTGCGCATCCCCTCTTCGTCCCGGCCCGGGGCCTGCTCCGGCATGCCCGCGGCGGGACCTCACCCACAGGAGCCGTAGCTTGAAGGCGCTGGTCAAGCAGAAGGCGGAACCCGGGCTGTGGCTCGCGGACGTCCCGGAACCCGCCGTCGGACCGGGCGATGTGCTGATCAAGGTGCTGCGCACCGGGATCTGCGGCACGGACCTGCACATCCGGGCCTGGGACGGCTGGGCCCGGCAGACGATCACCACCCCCCTGGTCCTCGGGCACGAGTTCGTCGGCGAGGTCGTCGAGACCGGCCGGGACGTCACCGACATCCGCCCCGGTGACCGGGTCAGCGGCGAGGGCCACCTGGTGTGCGGCAAGTGCCGCAACTGCCTGGCCGGACGCCGCCACCTGTGCCGGGCCACCGTCGGCCTCGGGGTGGGCCGCGACGGCGCCTTCGCCGAGTACGTCGCCCTGCCCGCCGGCAACGTGTGGGTGCACCGGGTCCCCGTCGACCTCGACGTCGCCGCGATCTTCGACCCGTTCGGCAACGCCGTGCACACGGCCCTGTCCTTCCCGCTCGTCGGCGAGGACGTCCTGATCACCGGCGCCGGGCCGATCGGCCTGATGGCCGCCGCGGTGGCCCGGCACGCCGGCGCCCGGCACGTGATGATCACCGACGTCAGCGAGGAACGTCTGGAACTCGCCCGCAAGATCGGCGTGAGCCTGGCGCTGAACGTCGCCGAGTCCTCCATCGCCGACGGACAGCGGGCCCTCGGCCTGCGCGAGGGCTTCGACATCGGCCTGGAGATGTCCGGCCGGCCCGAGGCCATGCGCGACATGATCGCCAACATGACGCACGGCGGCCGCATCGCGATGCTCGGCCTGCCGGCCGAGGAGTTCCCCGTCGACTGGGCCCGGATCGTCACCTCGATGATCACCGTCAAGGGCATCTACGGCCGGGAGATGTTCGAGACCTGGTACGCCATGTCCGTCCTGCTGGAGGGCGGCCTGGACCTCGCCCCCGTGATCACCGGCCGCTACGGCCACCGCGACTTCGAGGCGGCCTTCGAGGACGCGGCGAGCGGCCGTGGCGGCAAGGTCATCCTCGACTGGACCTCGTAGGCCGCGCCACCGCCCGCCCGCCGGCGTCACGGCCGGTCCCGTGACCGCCCGCCGGCCCGCCGACCCTCACCCGCCAGCACCTTCCAGGAGCCCCCTCATGTTCGACTCCGTGCGCGACGACCTCCGCGCCACCCTCGACGAGATCCGCGCCGCCGGCCTGCACAAGCCGGAGCGCGTCATCGGCACCCCGCAGTCCGCCACTGTGAACGTCACCGCGGGCGGACGCCCCGGGGAGGTCCTGAACTTCTGCGCCAACAACTACCTCGGTCTCGCCGACCACCCCGACGTGATCGCCGCGGCGCACGCCGCCCTCGACCGCTGGGGCTACGGCATGGCCTCCGTCCGCTTCATCTGCGGCACGCAGGAGGTGCACAAGGAGCTGGAGGCCCGCCTGTCGGCGTTCCTCGGCCAGGAGGACACCATCCTCTACTCCTCCTGCTTCGACGCCAACGGCGGTGTCTTCGAGACGCTGCTCGGCCCGGAGGACGCGGTGATCTCCGACGCGCTGAACCACGCGTCGATCATCGACGGCATCCGCCTGTCCAAGGCGCGCCGCTTCCGCTACGCCAACCGCGACATGGCCGACCTGGAGCGGCAGCTGAAGGAGGCCGCCGACGGCGGCGCCCGCCGCACGCTGATCGTCACCGACGGCGTGTTCTCCATGGACGGGTACGTGGCCCCGCTGGACGAGATCTGCGACCTCGCCGACCGGCACGGTGCCATGGTCATGGTCGACGACTCCCACGCCGTCGGCTTCGTCGGCCCCGGCGGGCGCGGCACGCCCGAACTGCACGGCGTCATGGACCGCGTCGACATCATCACCGGCACCCTCGGCAAGGCACTCGGCGGTGCGTCCGGCGGCTACGTCGCCGCCCGCGCGGAGATCGTCGCCCTGCTGCGCCAGCGTTCGCGCCCCTACCTGTTCTCCAACACGCTGGCCCCGGTCATCGCCGCCGCCTCGCTGACGGTCCTCGACCTGCTGGAGTCCGCCGACGACCTGCGGGTGCGGCTGGCCGAGAACACCGCCCTGTTCCGCCGCCGGATGACCGAGGAGGGCTTCGACATCCTCCCCGGCGACCACGCCATCGCCCCGGTGATGATCGGCGACGCGGCCCGCGCCGGTCGCATGGCGGAACTGCTGCTGGAGCGCGGGGTCTACGTGATCGGCTTCTCGTACCCGGTCGTGCCGCAGGGGCAGGCGCGGATCCGCGTCCAGCTGTCCGCCGCCCACTCCACGGACGACGTGAACCGCGCGGTGGACGCCTTCGTCGCGGCCCGGGCGGAGCTCGACGCCTGAGCGGAGCGCGCGGCGGCGGGCGCGACCACCGCGTTTGAGACAATCGGTCGCATGATCGAGGCACGGCGGCTCCACATCCTCCGCGCGGTGGCGGACCACCGCACGGTCACGGCGGCGGCCGCCGCGCTGTACCTGACCCCCTCCGCCGTCTCCCAGCAGCTGGCCGCCCTGGAGCAGGAGACGGGGCACCGCCTCGTGGAGCGCGGTGCCAAGGGGGTCCGGCTGACGCCGGCCGGGGAGATCCTGCTGCACCACACCCACGCGGTCATGGCCCAGCTGGAGCGTGCCGAGGCCGAGCTGGCCGCCTACGGCTCCGGCTCGGCCGGCACGGTCACGGTGGCGTCCTTCGCCACCGGCATCGCCGAGGTCGTCGCCCCCGCGGTGGCCGGGATCGCCCGGTCCGCGCCCGGCATCCGCATCCGCGTCCAGGACGCCGAGGGCGACGCCAGCCTGCCGATGGTGCTGGACCGCCAGGTCGACGTCGCCGTGGCGGTCGAGTACCGGGGGGCGCCGTCGGCCGACGACCCGCGCCTCACCCACCTGCCCCTGTACGCGGAGCCCTTCGACGCGGTCGTCCCGGTCGGCCACCGCCTCGCCGACGCGGCCGAGGTGCCGCTGGCCGAGCTGGCCAAGGACCCCTGGATCGGCCCCTACCCCGGCAACCCCTGCCACGACGTCGTCGTCCTGGCCTGCGAGCACGCCGGTTTCCAGCCCCGGATGGAGCACTCCTCGGACGACTTCCGCGCGGTGGTGGCCCTCGCGGCGGCCGACGTGGGGGTGGCCCTCGTGCCCCGTTCGGCGCTGCGCGGCACGGACCTCACCGGTGTCGTGGTGCGGCCGGTGGACGGTGCGGCGCCGACCCGCCGGGTCTTCGCCGCCGTCCGCCGGGGAGCGGAGGAGCACCCGCTGATCCGGCCCGTCCTGGACGCGCTCGGCGAGGCCGCCGCCCGGACGTGACCCGGGTGCCGCGGGGCCCCGGCACGGCTGCCGGAACCGCCGCGCCCCGCCGCCCGGGGCCGGTGTCGGTGGCTGCCGCTACGGTGCCTGTCATGCCGGATGCCGACGACGTACGACGTATCGCCCTGTCCCTGCCGGAGACCACGGAGAAGACCGCCTGGAGCATGCCCACGTTCCGGGTCGCGGGCAAGATGTTCGCCACCCTGCCCGAGGACGAGACGTCGATCGCCGTGCGGTGCCCCGCGCAGGAGCGGGACGAACTGGTGCTGGCCGAGCCGGAGAAGTTCTGGATCGCGGACCACGAGGCGAAGTTCGCGTGGGTCCGCGCCCGGCTCGCGGCGCTGGAGGACGAGGAGGAACTGCGCGTCGTCCTCGCCGACTCCTGGCGCCAGGCCGCACCGCCGCGGCTCCTCCAGGCGCACCCCCGCCTGGGGCTGCCGCCCGGGACGTGACGGCCCCGGGGCACGGGCAGCACGACAGGGGCGCCGGCCCCGGCGCGGGAAAGGGATGCGCGATCACCGGCCCGAGTGCGGTATTGTTTCCGTGCGCGTCCGGCCGGGGGGAAGCCCAGGTCAGACGGGCAACGGGACGTGGCGCAGCTTGGTAGCGCACTTGACTGGGGGTCAAGGGGTCGCAGGTTCAAATCCTGTCGTCCCGACCGGCTTCACGCGGGTCGCAGGCCGTCTTCTCAGCGATGGGAAGGCGGCCTTCGTCGTGTCCGGGCCTCGGCCGTGTCCCGGACGTCATGCGGGGCCTCGGCCGTGTCCCGGACGTCATGCGCCGTCCTCGATCGTGTCCGTGTCCGTGTCCGAAGCGTTCGCCCGGAACAGCGTGAATGCCCGATACGGGAAGTCCGGCGTCGGATGTCCTTGATGTTGCCTTCTGTGCTGCTTAATGTTCCCCGGGACACAGACCTTCGCGGGCCGCAGAACCCGCGTTCACCGTCCCGGAAGCGAGGTGTGCAGCGCGTGCGCGTGACGTGCGGGTGCCGACCGGTTTCGGCGAGCACCAGGAAGCGCCGGCGCCCCCGGGGAGCACGGCGGACGCGGGCCCTGGTCGCGCTGGCGCTGCTGGCGTCGACGCTGGCCGCCTGCGGCGACGACGGCGGTTCCGGCCGCCCCACGCTCAACTGGTACAACTTCCCCGACGACTCCGGCGCCCTGCAGTCGGCCGCCGACCGGTGCAGCAAGGCCTCGGGCGGCCGCTACCGGATCAACTACAGCAAGCTCCCCCGGGGCGCCGACGACCAGCGCCAGCAGCTCGTGCGCCGGCTCGCCGCCGAGGACGAGTCCATCGACATCATGGGTCTCGACGTCACCTGGGCCGCCGAGTTCGCCGAGGCCCGCTGGATCCGCGAGTGGACGGGCGAGAACAAGCGCCGCGCCACCGAGGGCACCCTCGACGTGCCGCTCCAGACGGCCACGTGGAAGGACAAGCTGTACGCGGTCCCGTACAACACCAACACCCAGCTGCTGTGGTACCGCGAGGACCTGGTGCCCACCCCGCCCAAGACCTGGGCCGAGATGCTGGAGATGGCGGGCGAACTGGCCCGGCAGGGCAAGCCGCACTACGTGGAGATCCAGGGCGCCCAGTACGAGGGCCTCACCGTCGGGTTCAACTCGCTGATCAACAGCGCGGGCGGCTCCATCCTCAACGAGAGCGCCACCGAACCCTCCCTCGGCCCGCCCGCGGTCCGGGCCGCCACGATCATGCGCGACCTCGCCAACTCCCCGGCGGCGGACCCCTCCCTGCCCAACCAGATGGAGGACCAGAACCGCCTCGCCATGGAGTCCGGGGTGGCCGCCTTCGAGATCAACTACCCGTTCGTCTATCCGTCGATGAAGGCGAACAACCCCGAGCTGTTCAAGAACTTCCGCTGGGCGCCCTATCCGCGCGTGGACGCCGACCGGCCCTCCCGGCCGACCATCGGCGGCATCGACCTCGCCGTCAGCACCCACTCCCGCCACCCCGACCTCGCGTTCGAGGCGGCCCTGTGCCTGCGCAACCGGGAGAACCAGCTCACCGCCGCCATCGACGGCGGACTGCCCCCCACCCTGCGCGCGATCTACGACGACCCGGCGTTCATGAAGGAGTACCCCTTCTCCAAGGAGGTGCTGGCCGCGCTGGAATCCGCGAGCGTCCGGCCGATCACCCCGGCCTACCAGAACGTGTCGATCGTCGTCTCCCACACGCTGTCCCCGCCGGCCGACATCGAGCCGGAGAGTTCGGTCGCCACCATCGAGGGTCAGATCCACGATGCCCTGGAATCCGAGGGTGTGATCCCGTGAACCACCGCCCCCCGCAGCACTCCACCGCCCAGCGCCCCGCCGCGCCGGCCCGTCGGCCGGGTGGTTCCGCATGAGCACCATGGCCGGCCCGGACGGGGCCCCGCCGCCCGCCGGCGGCACCACGACCGCTCAGGACGACAAGGCCAAGGCCGCCCTCTCGGCCGGCGCCCGGCAGGAGCGGCGCCTGGGCTGGATGCTCTGCGCACCGGCCGTCATCGTGATGGTCGCGGTGACCGCCTACCCCATCGGTTACGCCATCTACCTGTCCCTGCAACGTTACGACCTGCGCTTCCCCGGTCAGGCCGAGTTCGTGGGCCTGAGCAACTACGGGGCGGTCCTGTCCTCCCCGTACTGGTGGGACGCCTTCTGGGTCACCCTGTTCATCACGGCGGTGTCCGTCGCCATCGAACTCGTCCTGGGCATGGGCCTCGCCCTGGTCATGCACCGCACCCTCTTCTGGCGCGGCACGGTGCGGACCGCGGTGCTCATCCCGTACGGGATCGTCACCGTGGTCGCCGCGTTCTCCTGGCAGTACGCCTGGACCCCGAACCTCGGCTACCTCGCCGAGCTGCTGCCCGAAGGGGACGCGCCGCTCACCGAGCAGTGGCCGGCGCTGTGGCTGATCATCCTCGCCGAGGTGTGGAAGACCACCCCGTTCATGGCCCTGCTCCTGCTCGCCGGCCTCGCCCTGGTCCCCGAGGAGACCCTGAAGGCGGCCATGGTGGACGGCGCGAGCGCCTGGCAGCGGTTCATCCGGGTGATGCTGCCGCTGATGAAGCCGGCCATCCTCGTGGCGCTGCTGTTCCGCACCCTCGACGCGTTCCGGATCTTCGACAACATCTACATCCTGACCTCGGGCGCCCAGGGCACCGGCTCCGTGTCGATCCTCGGCTACCACAACCTGTTCACGGCGCTGAACCTCGGCATCGGGTCGGCGATCTCGGTCCTGATCTTCATCTGTGTCGGGATCATCGCCTTCACCTTCGTCAAGCTGTTCGGTGCCGCCGCACCCGGCGCGGAGGTGAAGCGCTGATGGCCGCCGCAGGCAGCACGCACGCGACCCGATGGGGCGTCATCAACATCGTGGTGGTGCTGTACGCCCTGTTCCCGGTGTGGTGGATCGCCGCACTGTCGTTCAAGGACCCCAGCACCCTCACCGACGGCAACTACATCCCGCGGGACTGGACCTGGGAGAACTACAAGGGGATCTTCGAGACCTCCGAGTTCACCCGGGCGCTGATCAACTCGATCGGCATCGCCCTGATCTCCACCGCGATCGCGGTGGCCCTCGGCACCATGGCCGCCTACGCGGTCGCCCGGCTGCGGTTCCCCGGCAAGCGCCTGCTCATCGGGATGTCGCTGCTGATCGCGATGTTCCCGCCGATCTCGCTGGTGTCGCCGCTGTTCAACATCGAGCGGATCATCGGCATCTTCGACACGTGGCCCGGCCTGATCGTGCCGTACATGACCTTCTCGCTGCCGCTGGCGATCTACACCCTGTCGGCGTTCTTCCGGGAGATCCCCTGGGACCTGGAGAAGGCCGCCAAGGTCGACGGGGCCACCCCCGCGCAGGCCTTCCGGATGGTCATCGTCCCGCTCGCCGCACCCGGCGTGTTCACCACCGCCATCCTCGTCTTCATCTTCTGCTGGAACGACTTCCTGTTCGCGATCTCGCTGACCTCCACGGAGTCCGCGCGGACGGTGCCCGCCGCGATCGCGTTCTTCACCGGCAGTTCCCAGTTCCAGCAGCCCACCGGGTCGATCGCCGCCGCAGCCGTGGTGATCACCGTCCCGATCATCGTTTTCGTCCTGCTCTTCCAGCGGCGGATCGTCGCCGGACTGACCTCCGGGGCGGTCAAGGGATGAGCGCGGACGCACCGCGCCGCCCGCGCCGCGGCCGGACCCGGCAGGCCTGAGGCAAGGAGGAACCACCCATGGCCGAGATCGTCCTCGAGGGCGTCACCAAACGTTTTCCCGACGGTTCCGTCGCCGTGCGGGACGTGGACCTCACCATCGCCGACGGCGAGTTCGTGATCCTCGTCGGCCCGTCCGGATGCGGCAAGTCCACCACCCTCAACATGATCGCCGGGCTGGAGGACATCACCGAGGGCACCCTGCGCATCGGGGGCAAGGTCGTCAACGACCTCGCACCCAAGGAGCGGGACGTCGCCATGGTCTTCCAGAGCTACGCCCTGTACCCGCACATGAGCGTGCGCGAGAACATGGGCTTCCCGCTGCGCCTCGCCAAGGTCGACAAGGAGACCATCGACTCCAAGGTCGAGGAGGCGGCCCGGGTGCTGGACCTCACCGAGTACCTGGACCGCAAGCCGGCCAACCTCTCCGGCGGGCAGCGCCAGCGGGTCGCCATGGGCCGGGCCATCGTCCGCGACCCCAAGGCGTTCCTGATGGACGAGCCGCTGTCCAACCTCGACGCCAAGCTGCGCGTGCAGATGCGCACCCAGATCTCCCGGATCCAGCGCCGCCTGGGCACCACCACGGTGTACGTCACCCACGACCAGGTCGAGGCGATGACGCTCGGCGACCGGGTGGTGGTCATGCGGCAGGGACTGGTCCAGCAGGTGGGTACGCCCGCCGAGCTGTACAACTCGCCCCGGAACCTGTTCGTCGCCGGATTCATCGGCTCCCCGGCGATGAACTTCCTCAACGCCGCCATCGACGGCGACCGGCTGCGCTCACCGTTCGGCGATCTCCCCCTGGACGACGCCACCCGGCAGGCGCTGGAGCGGCGCAACGCCCCCCGCGACGTCATCATCGGGCTGCGCCCGGAGGCCTTCGAGGACGCCGAGCTGGCCCGGGAGGACAGCGGCGCCGAGATCACCGTCACCGTGGACGTGCTGGAGTCGCTCGGTTCCGACGCCTACGTCTACTTCAGCGCCGAGGGCGGGCCGGCGCGGACCGCCGAACTCGAGGAACTGGCCACCGACTCGGGCCGGGGGGACACCGGCGCCGGGGACGCCCAGCAGGTCGTGGCCCGGCTGGACGCGGCGACCCGCGCCCGCGAGGACGAGCCCGTGCGCCTGCTGGTCGACATGCGCAAGGCGCACATCTTCGACCCGTCGACGGGCAAGAACCTCACCCACCCGCAGGCGGACGACTGACCGCCGGTCTCGTGTCCGGGCGCCGCCAGGGCGGCCCGGACACGGGACCGGACGGCCGGTCAGATCACACAGCCGACGTGGGCCAGTGCCTGCTTGAGCAGCACCCCGTGGCCGCCCGGCATCTCGCTCTGGACCGCCGGGGACAACGCCTCCTGCGGGCTGAACCACACCAGGTCCAAGGCGTCCTGACGGGGCCGGCAGTCGCCCGCCACCGGCACGACGTAGGCCAGCGACACAGCGTGCTGCCGGGGGTCGTGGTACGGCGTGACGCCGTGCGTCGGGAAGTACTCCGCGACCGTGAACGGCTGGAGCGACGCCGGGACGCGGGGGAGTGCCACCGGTCCGAGGTCCTTCTCCAGATGGCGCAGCAGGGCGTCCCTGACCCGCTCGTGGTGCAGCACCCGGCCGGAGACCAGCGTCCGGCTGACCGTTCCGTCGGGTCCGATGCGCAGCAGCAGGCCGACGCTGGTGACTTCGCCGCTGTCGTCGACCCGCACGGGGACGGCCTCGACGTACAGGATCGGCATGCGGGCGCGGGCCATCTCCAGGTCGTCCGTGGAGAGCCAGCCGGGCGTGGTCTCGGTCATGTCTGACATTGCTTGATCATACTTTCAACCGTGCGGACGCGGGGAGGAGCCGCACCGGACGCCTCCGGCCGCGGCCACGCACGCGGCCGGTCCCGCCGTCCGCCGCTCACGCCTTGAGCGGGTCGTGCCCCAGGGTCATCAGCCGGTGCCGCCGGCGGGTGTCACCGGCGGCGGGCTCGTTCTCCGGGTCGGCCTGTGCGCCGACGGCCTCCACGACCTCGCTCATCACCCGCAGGTCGTCCTCGGTGAGGTCGGTGCGGCGCTTCTGCAGGATGGCGAGGACGTGCTGCCCGGTGGCGGTGCCCGCCTCCTCGGGCAGCGGCTCGGCCTCCTCCTCGGCGTCCCGGACCCGCAGCCAGGCCGAGAGTTCCGCGGAGGTCATGTTCACCGCACGGTGGAAGTCCTCCCACAGCGCGTCGAGTTCGAGGGGATCGGTCATCGTGTGGCCCCTTGCCTGCGTAGGGTGCGGCCGGGTCCGGCGGACGCCGGACGGCCGCCGTGCTCGGGTGCCGTGCCGGCCGCGACGGGCGCGGTGGGCGGGGCGCGGTCAGGACTCGGGGTAGTTCTCCGCCTCGAACATCCAGCGCTGCTTCTCCAGTTCGGCCGTGATGGCGATCAGCAGGTCCTGGGTGACCGGGTCCGCCGTCTCCGTCGCCTCGATGTGGCCGCGCAGCCGCTCGACCGCCGCGCCCAGCGCCTCGGTCATCACCCGCACGGCCTCCGTGTCGCGCAGCCAGCCCTCCTGCGGGGCGGGCAGCGAGAAGGCCTTGGCGACCGTCTCGGGGCGGCCGTCCGGCGAGATCCCCAGGGCGGCGGCCCGCTCCGCGACCGTGTCGGCGTGGCCGCGCGAGGCGGCGACGACCTCGTCCAGCTGGAGGTGGACCGAGCGGAACCGCGGGCCCACCACGTTCCAGTGCGCCTGCTTGGCGATCAGCGACAGGCCGAGAAGGTCCACCAGCGTGTCCTGGAGCGCCTCGCCGGCGGTCTTGCGGGCGTCGTCGGGCAGGGGGCTCTTCACAACGGTCATGGCTGACTGCTCCTTCTCGGGATCGTCGTCGGTGTCAGTCGGTGTCGGTCGGTGTCAGGGAGGGCAACGGCGGTGCGCGGGGCGCTCCGGGCCGCTTCCCCAGACGCGCGGGTGCCCCGGCCGTCCTGCGGCAAACGCCCTCGTCGGAGTCCCTGCGCGGGCCGCCGGTGGTGCTTCCCAGTGGCCCGCGCGGCGGTCTATAGTCCGAAACTAGCGGTGCTAATCACTCAGGCCGCCGGTGACCCGGCAGGGGGCCGGCGTCCGGACAGGAGTTCCCCCGTGCGTCCCGTCCACTTCGCGGCCGCCCGCCGCACCCCCATCGGCTGGCTCCGCGGAGCCCTCTCCACGGTGCGGCCCGACGACCTCGCCGCCGCCGTCGTCCGCGGCCTGGTCACCGACGTGCCGGCGCTGGACCCGGCGCGCGTGGACGACGTCTACTGGGGTGCCGCGAACCAGGCCGGCGAGGACAACCGCAACGTCGCCCGCATGGCCGCGCTGCTCGCCGGGCTGCCCGAGACCGTCCCCGGCGCCACCGTCAACCGGCTGTGCGCCTCCGGGCTGGAGGCGGTCACCACCGCCGCCCGCACCATCGCCGCCGGTGAGGCCGACATCGTCGTCGCGGGCGGCTCCGAGTCGATGAGCCGCGCCCCCTTCGTGCTGCCCCGCCCCGACGAGGCGCTCCCGCACCGCATCGAGACCGTCGACACCCGCCTCGGCTGGCGGCTGGTCAACCCCGCGATGAAGGAGCTGCACGGGCTGCTGTCGATGGGGGAGACCGCCGAGGAGGTCGCCGAGCGGCACGGCGTCACCCGCGAACGCCAGGACGCGTTCGCCCTGCGCAGCCACCGGCGGGCGGCCGACGCCCGCAAGAACGGCCACTTCGACGACGAGCTGCTGCCCGTGCGCCGCCCGGACGGCGTGGTCGTCGACGCCGACGAGTGCATCCGTGAGGACACCTCCCTCGAGAAGCTGGCCCGGCTGAAGCCGGTCTTCCGCGCCGGGGGCTCCGTCACCGCCGGCAACGCCTCCCCGATGAACGACGGCGCCGCCGGGCTGCTCCTCGTCAGCGAGGAGGCCCTCAACGAACTCGGCCTGGAATCACTGGGCCGCTACGTCGCCGGGGCGTCGGCGGGCGTCCACCCGGACGTCATGGGGCTCGGCCCGGTCCCCGCCACCCGCAAGGTGCTGGCCCGCGCGGACTGGACCGTCGACGACCTCCAGGAGGCCGAGTTCAACGAGGCGTTCGCGGCACAGGCGCTGGCCTGCGTGGACCAGCTCGGCATCGACGAGGACCTGGTCAACCCCAGCGGCGGTGCCATCGCCCTGGGTCACCCCCTCGGCTGCTCCGGTGCCCGCATCCTCACCACCCTGCTCCACCGCATGCGCCGCACCGGCGCGGAACGCGGGCTGGCGACCATGTGCGTGGGCGTGGGGCAGGGCAGCGCGGTGCTGGTGGAGCGGCACTGAGCCCGGTCACGACGCCCCGCACGCCCTCACGCCGCACCGGCCGAGAGCCTGAGTACGGTCCAGTGCGAGGCCGGTCGAGAGCCTGAGTACGGTCCAGTACGCGGTCGGAGCCCGGGTGCGGTCCCGTACGAGGCCGCCCGAAAGCCTGAGCAGGGTCCAGTACGAGGATGTCCAGCCGGCCCGCCGAGAGCACGCGCCGGGCGCCGCCCCTCGACCGGCGAACGTCGCCTGCCGCGGCACTGGACAGCCGTAGGCGCCCGCCCGGGCCGGCGCCCCCGTCCCGGGACCCTTCGGCGCGGTCCCCGGCGCCCTGCCCCGGGCGGCGCGACGCCCGAGGCACCCCGTGGTCGGACCAGGCTTGTCCGGACATAGCATCGGTTCCCTGATGAACACGATGACGCTCTGGCACCTCACCGGCTGGGAGTTCGCCGCGCTCGCCTTCGCCGCGCTGCTCGTCGGCTTCTCCAAGACCGCCGTGAGCGGGGCCAACACGGTCAGCCTGGCGGTCTTCGCCGCGGTGCTGCCCGCCCGCGCCTCCACCGGGGTCCTGCTGCCCATCCTGATCGCCGGGGACGTGATCGCCGTCCTGGTCTACCGCCGGCACGCCCACTGGCCCACGCTGTGGCGGCTGTTCCCGGCCGTCGCGGTGGGCGTCGTCGTCGGGACCGTCTTCCTGATGTGGGCGGACGACGCGATCGTCCGGACGGCCATCGGCGCGATCCTGCTGCTGATGACCGCGATCACCGTCGTCCGGCGGCGGAAGGCGGCGCGGGAGGACGAACCGCCCGCGGTCACCACCCGGGCCGGCCGCGTCAAGGCCCGCTCGTACGGGATGCTCGGCGGGTTCACCACCATGGTCGCCAACGCGGGCGGCCCGGTGATGTCGCTCTACCTGCTCTCCGCGGGCTTCCGCAAGCTCGGCTTCCTCGGCACCTCGGCGTTCTTCTTCCTCATCGTCAACGTCGCCAAGGTGCCCTTCAGCGCCGGCCTGGGCCTGATCGACGCCGACTCCCTGCTGCTCGATGCGGCGCTCGTGCTGTTCGTGCTGCCCGGGGCGCTGCTCGGCAAGTGGGCCGTGGACCGGATCAACCAGCGCCTCTTCGAGCAGATCGTCATCGTGGCAACTGTGGTGGGAGCCCTGCAGTTGCTTCTGCGCTAGGACGGAAGAACCGGCTCGGTGCCGCGGTGCGGCCGACGGTCGCCGCCAGCTTGCGCAGCCGCCGCCAGTCCAGGCGCGGCGGCGCCTGGGCCACCCCGGGCCGCTTGCGGGGCACCCGGACCCGCAGCGCGCCGGGCGCGACCCGGCAGTGCACCGGGGTGGGCAGCACCAGGGCCTCCCCGTCGACCCCGACCTCGACCTCGTCACGGTCCGCCTCGACCACCGCCTCCCGCGCGGTCAGGATGGTGAGGCCGCTCGGCTCCGGTCCCAGCAGCAGGGCCGCGGCGTCCACCGCGCCCTCCACCTTCACCCCGAGCACCCCGAGTACCCCGGTGTCGATCCGGTCGCGCCGGCCGAGCCCGAACGGGTCGTCGGTGCGGTACGGGTTGTTGCTGATCAGCACGGCCTGCGGCGCGGTGATCGTCGTGTCGCCGGCCCGGGCCACCAGCCGGGGGCCCTGCTGGCCGGTGAGCAGGTCGGGCAGCAGCTCCAGGCTGGTGCCGATCTTGTCCTCCCGGTAGGCGGGGCTCTGCACGATCGCCGCGTACGCGCCGAACGAGGCGTTGTTCACGAACGGACGGTCACCCGCGAACCCGAGGTCCACCCGGATCTCCACCCCGTCCGTCAGCGCGTCCAGGCAACTCGAAGGATCGTCGCGGTCCAGCCCGAGGTCCAGGGCGAAGTGGTTGCGGGTGCCCGCGCTGATCACCAGGAACGGCAGATCGTGCTCCGCCGCGACGGCGGCCACCAGGGCCTGCGTTCCGTCGCCCCCGGCGGCCCCCAGCAGGTCCGCGCCGTCGGCCACGGCACGCCGGGCCAGCTCGGTGACGTCGACGTGCCGTTCCGGGTCGAGCAGGATCACCCGCGCACCCAGCCGTTCGGCCTTCTCCCGCAGCCCGAAGCGGTCCACCTTGCCGCCCCCCGAACGGGGGTTCATGATCAGAACCGGCCGCCGGGGCGGCGGCGTCCGGCGCTCCCGCTCCTGCCGGGGCTGCCGACCGCCGCCGGTGCCCCGCAGCGCGTACCGGCCGCTCCAGACGGCCAGGCACCACAGCGCCAGCGACACCGGCAGCGACCAGAACAGGGTGACCGCGAACAGGACGAGCACCGCCACCGGCACCCCGACCGCCACCAGCGCGGCCAGCCATCGCAACGGGCCGCGCAGGGTCAGCGTCCACCAGATCGCCGCCGCGCTGAGCGCCAGCGCCGCGGCGCCGCACAGGAGCAGCAGCAGCCCGCGCACCCCGCCGTCGAGCAGCGGGACCAGCACGGCGGAGGTGGCCGCGGCCAGCGCGGCGCGTGCCGCCCACCGCTGGGCACGGTAGGCCCGCCTGCTCAGGTCCACGGCCATCACTCCTCAGGTCGACCGCGTCATCGTAGGGTCTGCGCGGGCGGGGACGGGGCGGCATCCCGGTTCCCGGTCACCTGGGCGGGCGGCGGGTACGCGGCGTCGACCGCACCGCACCACCAGCGCGGGCAGCCCGGCCGCACGACCAGCGTCGCACGCCGGGTGACGGCAGCGGGGCAGCCTGATCACGGTTGTCGCAGCGCCGTGACCGACGGATCCGCGCCGGGTCGGTTCCGGCAGCCGACCGGTTTCCGCGACCGGCGGGTTTCGGCGGTCGGCCGGGGCGCCCGGACCTCACCTGCGCCCCGTTCGATCCGGACGGCAACCTCGCCGCCAACGCGGGAGCCGCCATCGCCGGAACCGAAGCCCCCGCCGTGGGCGCCGTCCGCCGGGGAGTGTGCGTGCCGGGTCAGGCGCCGCCGCGCAGGCGGGGGGCCGCGGCCACCGGGTCGACGGGAAGGGCGGACCCGCTCTCCACGCCCGTCGCCAGCCCTCGGGCCCAGGCGATCACGCCGGCCAGGTCCATCCCGTGCGGCCGGGGGTCGCCGTCGGGCTCCGCCGCCCACTCCTCCACAGCGCCGGCCCCGCGCCGCAGCAGACGGGCACCGCCCGTGAGGTTGCCCCGCGCCGCGTGGGTCAGGCCCACGGCGAGCTGGGCGAGCCCGCGCCACAGCTCCCGATCCTCGTCCGGGCCCGACTTCCAGGCGTCCTCGAACACCTCGTGCGCGTGGAAGGGTTTGCCCTCGTCGAGCAGTCGCTGGGCCTCGGCGACGCTCTGTGCGGGGGGCCGCACGACACCCTCGGGCTGCCGCGGCACGCCCTCCGCGCCGTACGGCAGGGGCCGTCCGAGCCCATCACGCGGCCGGGCGTTGCGCGCCCTGCCCTCGCTGTCGCGGTCCCGCGCGGCCTGCGCCCGGCTTGCCGCCGGACCGCCCCCGCCGTTCGCCCCGTCCGCTTCGTCCATGCTGCCCATCATGCCCATGCACCGATTGTCCCCCGCCGGTCCCCGCTTCGGCCGGGGCCCCGGTGTGCGGTAAGGTGCTGTCCGCGCGATCACGTGGTGGTGACACCGGGTGGCGCGCACCGGGACGTGGCGCAGCTTGGTAGCGCACTTGACTGGGGGTCAAGGGGTCGCAGGTTCAAATCCTGTCGTCCCGACGCAACAGCCCTGGTGAGACTGAGCTTCTCACCGGGGCTTCGTCGTGTTCGAGGGGCTGTTTCCATGGTCGTCGCGTCGTCGGTGGAGCGGTGAAGGTCCTTTCCGGTGCGTGTCACGCTCGGCGAAAGCGCCTCGAGGTCCTGGGCCGGTTCACGGGGCGATGTCGCAGAGGTAGTGGACGAGGGCGACCTCCTGCCCGGAGGGAGCAAGGTCGCGGGTCGTTTCGCCCTTGATGAAGCCCGCCTGTTCGAGGACACGCTGAGACGCCCGGTTCTCAGGCGCAGTGCGAGCCGTGAGCCGGACGAGGCCGCTGCGCCCGGCGAACTCGATGCCGAGACCGAGCGCGGCCCGGGCCACGCCCTCACCACGGTGGTCCGGGTGCACCCAGAAGCCGACCTCGGCAGAGTCCTGTTGCGTGCCGAAGAGCACGAGGCTCCCGGCGAAGGCGTCCGTGGCGGGGTCGGCGACGGTCAGAACCGCGAGGTCACCGCGCTTCAGGCCGTCGCGGATCGTCCCGTGGACCAGGGCGGTCACGGACGCCTCGGTGTATTCCGGCTCGGGCAGATGCGCGTACCGACGAACGGCTGGGTCGGTGGTGCCGGAGGCGTAGGCGCTTGCGTCGTCCGGACGCATCACCCGCAGGACTGCCCGGCTGCCGCGAAGCGGGAGGACTCTGGAATCCAGCATGCCGCAAAACTAACATAGTACGGATAGGGTGAGGCCGTGAGTTATTGGGAGCACCGCAAGCCCGTCCGAAGAGCACGCGCCGTTGATGTGCGCGACCTGGCCCGCGTCGCGGTCGAGTTGCTCGACGAGGGCGGACTGCGCGCCCTGACGGTGCGCGCGGTCGCCCTTCGTCTGGACGTCGCCGCAGCCAGCCTGTACTCGCGCATCGCATCAGTGGATGATCTCTACGACCTCGCACTCGACGACGCCCTCGGGCAGGACTCCGAGGCGCAGCGAGCCCTCCTGGAAGCGGAACTGCACCCGCTGATGCTGGCCTACTACCGGCACCTGGTCCGCCACCCCTGGGCTTGCCAGGTCATCGCCATGCGCGCACCGCGAGGTCCTCACTACCTCCGCCTCTCCGAGCGACTGTGCACTCTGCTCGCCCGACGAGGATCGGCCGATCCTCTCGGCGATGCGTACGCCCTGTCGAACTTCGTGATCGGAAGTGCGGCGACCGCCCCTGCCGCGCATCACGAACCGGACGCGCCGGTCGATCAGGAGGTCGCCCCGTTCTACGCGTCACTCCACTCGGCGCACAGGCTCGACCCCGAAGCCGTCCTCGACGCGGGTCTTCGCGTTCTGCTGCACCGATAGTCTCCGTGGCGCCCTCGGTTCGTCCCGTCGGATCGCCGTTGCCGGACCGCCGGGCGACGGAGAAGCAGATGCTTCTGATAGAAGCGAGCATGACCAACGTGCCACCGCCACCCCCGCTCACCGCCCCCGCGTCCCCCGCTCTCCCCGCCCTGCCCGGCGGTCCCCGGTGACCGCCGGGATCGACGCCCCCGACCGTCGGGGACGCACCGGACTCGACCGCGCCGGCCGGGACCTCACGGGCAACCCCCGTGTGAAGGTGCGGGACGTGCGGCTGCTGTCCAGCCACTGGTACGTCGAGCGGACGACGACGTTCGACTTCCGGCACGCCGACGGGAGTTGGAGCACCCAGGAGCGCGAGACGCACGACCGGGGCAACGGCGCCACCATGCTGCTGTACGACCCCGAACGCGAAACCGTGCTGCTGACACGTCAGTTCCGCTTCCCGGTGTACGTCAACGGCCATCCCGACGGCATGCTGATCGAGACTCCGGGCGGTCTGCTCGACGACGAGGACGAGCACCCGGAGGTCGCCGTGCGGCGCGAGGTGGTGGAGGAGACCGGGCACACCATCGGCGCCGTCCGGCATGTCTTCGACGTCTACATGAGCCCTGGTTCGGTCACCGAACGCGTCAGCTTCTACGCCGCCGAGTACGGCCCCGCCACCCGCACGCACTCGGGCGGCGGCCTCGGTGAGGAGGGGGAGGACATCGAGATCCTCGAACTGCCCTTCCGCCGGGCTCTGGAGATGATCCGGACCGGGGAGATCAACGACGCCAAGACCATCATGCTGTTGCAATGGGCGGCCCTGGACGGGCCGTTCGCACGCTGACGGGGAGTCAGACGAAGCGGTCCAGCAGGGCGTCCAGCCCGGCCGCCAGCCCTTCGGGCCCACCCGGCGCGGCCAGCGCCGGGGCGGTCTCCCGCAGCCGGGGCAACTCCTGTGCCGGCATGCGGTGCAGGCCCAGCCGGAACGCCGGGTCGGGCTCGTCCGGCGCGTCGACCACGGGCTGCACCTCGACGGACACGTAGCCCAGGAGCCAGGCGGTGAACGCCCGGAAGACCGCTGCCGCCCGCGCGTCGTCGAGGCCGGACTCCCGCAGCAGGGCGAGGACCCGCTCGTGGTTGCGCAGCACGGCGAGCGGCCTGCGGGCCAGCGGGACCGCGAGCATCCGGGTGGCGAGCAGCGGCACGGCACGGGGGTGGGCGAGGCAGACGTCGTAGGTCGCCCGCGCGATCCGGTGGAGCCGGTCCCGGACCGTCCCGCCGTCCTCCGGCCCCCTGACCGGCCCGCCGGCCCCCTCCGGTCCCCGGGTCTCCGGTCGCCCTCCGGCTTCCGGTGCGTCGGTCTCCGGTGCCGGTCCGTGTGCGCCCCGGCCCGCGGTGGCCGGTGCGGCGTCCAGGCGCTCCTCCAGTTCCAGGTACAGCGCTTCCACCAGGCCGTCCAGCAGGGCGTCCTTGCTCGCCGCGTACCGGTAGAGGGCCATGGCCTCCACGCCCAGTTCCGCGCCCAGGCGGCGCATGCTCAGCGCCGACAGGCCCTCCTCGTCGACCAGGGCGAGGGCCGCGGCCAGCACCCGCTCCCGGCTGAGCCTGCCGTAGCGCCCCCGGTCGCTGGCGCGCCGTGCGGGGCCGTTGCCCGAGCTGTTCGCCATACCGTCTCTCCTCCTCGCCGCGCGGCCGCCCTGTCGCGCCTCCGCGCCACCGCACCGCCGCGGCGCACCCGGACGTCCCGGAGGCGCCGCGTATACGAGGTAAACACGGGCGGGGCCTCCTGGCTCCGGGGGCGCGCTTGAACGCCCGCCTTTCCGGGTTCACACTGTACGTGTACATCGTAAATATCGTGTCCGGTCCTTTTCCGAGGCCCCGGTCGCCGTTCCGTTCGCGGGTGCTGCGGCCGGGGCCGCCGCCGTCCGCCGGGCGGCCGGGCGCCGGATCCGGTGCCGGCGGTCCGGCCAGCGGAAACGCGGCGACCCGCGCGTCTTGACCATTCGGACATATGGGTGCAATCTGGTGTCCGTATACGTCGTAAGTTTACGTACTTTCGGCACCAGCGACGGGCTTCACGCCCCCGACGCACGGGATGTCCGATGAGGTCGACCGCCCTGACTCTCCAGCCTCGCGGCCCGCTGGTCCTTCTCGCCCTGGTGGTCGTGGGGATCGTCCCGCTGCTCATCACCCTCGGCGTGGCAGCCCCCGGGACCGGCCGTCAGGCGGCCATGGCGCGGAGCGCGGCCCCGCCCCAGCCGCCCGTGCCGGCCAAGCAGCTGGTGCCGGTGCGCGGCGACGCTCCCCCCGACGGGCCCGTGCGGCCGGGGGAGCAGGTCGCGCTGCGCCAGCTCGTCGTCGCCACGGACGAGAAGGACGTCGGCCTGGCGGCCTGGCGTTCCGTGCTGGACCGGATCGGCACGCCCTACGACGTCCTGCTGACCCGCGAGGACCCAATCGACCGGGACGCGCTGGTGCGCGACGACGGCACGGGCAGGTACAACGCGATCCTCCTGAGCAACAACACCCTGACCGACGCCTCGGGTTCGTCGAGCGGCGTCAGCCGGGCCGAGTGGGACCGGCTGTGGGAGTACGAACGCACCCACCGGGTGCGGCAGGTGTCGCTGGACGCAGCCTCCCCGGACACCCTGCCGTGTCTGCGTGCCGAGTCCGAGGAACCGGTGGGCGAACGGCCCGTCGACGTCCGGCTGACCGCCGAGGGGCGGAAGATCTTCGACTACCTGGCCCCCGACGCCGTGCTCCCGCTCTCCGAGAGCTACGTGTACCGCTCCCGGCCGGAGGCCGGATGCCGTGCCGAACCCTTGCTGACCCTCGGCACGTCGGTGGTCGGCTACGTCGACCCCGGCGCGGACGCGGGCCGGGAGGAACTGAACGTGGGCTTCTCCGTCGGACCGGACGAGACGATGAGCAACCTGCTCGGCTTCGGCCTGGTCCGCTGGGCCACCCGGGGCGTCTTCCTCGGCGAGCAGCGGCACTGGCTCAACGTCGACGTCGACGACTGGTTCCTCGCCACGCAGCGCGGCCCGACCCCGGAGAGCGGGCCGGTCCCGAGCTACCGGGTCACCGGCCCCGAGGCGCTGGCGCTGAGCCGGGAACAGCGGGCCTTCCGCGCGCGGTACCCCCTGGTCGGCGACTTCCGGCTCAACCTCGCCTACAACGGCAGCCTGCTCCACCCCGACGCACCCGCGACCTGCGACCCGGACGGCTCGCCGGACGCCCTGACCAGCTACAGCCTGTGCCTCAAGGACGAGTTCCGGTGGATCAACCACACCCTGACCCACCCCCAGATGAAAGCCACGCCGTACGAGCGCGACTACGACGAGATCAACGACAACCTGGCACGGGCGGCGGCCGTCGGCCTCCCGGTGCCGACGACGGTGCTCAAGACCCCCGAGTACTCCGGGCTGGGTGTCTACGCGGACCGGCCGGACACCTTGGACGCCCCGGTGGACCACGGTCTGGAGGCGTCCAACAAGGACCTGCTCCGCGCGGCCTCCGACCTCGGCGTCGACTACGTGCACGGCAACATGGACTTCCCCAGTCACCGGCCCTCCTGCTTCAACTGCGGCATCCGCCACCCGCTGCAGCGCGACGTGATGGTGGTTCCGGACTGGCCGACGATGGTGGCCTTCCAGGCGACGGATCCGGCCGAGCAGGTGGCGCTGTACCGCGACCTCGCCACGGTGCCGGAGGACGGCCCGGCCGTCCGCGCCGACTACCGCCGCACCATCGACGAACAGGCGGACGTGGCGCTGGAGCACCTGATGAGCGGCTCGGTCTACAGCCACACCCTGCACCAGGGCAACGTGCGCGCCTACGAGTCCGGCCGCAGCCTCACCTTCGACTGGCTCGACGCCCTGCTCGCCCGGTACAGCCGCTACTACGACGTGCCGCTGCGGAACGTCGACTGGGTCACCCTCGCGGCCTACGTCGACCACCGCACACGGCACTTCGCCGAACTCGACCACCACGAGGACGCGGTGTGGAACCGGGTCACCGGCGCCGTCACCTACACCCCGCGCGGCGACGGGTCCCTGTTCGTCACCGGCGTGGAGACCAGGCCGGCGACCGACGCCGACCAGCGCGGGCCGGACGAGGCGGAGCGCTACGGCTCCGACGACGTCTCCCGGCTCGGCCTGACCGAGGGAGAGACCGTGACCCTGACGGCGAGGCCGCGATGACCGGCCGGGTGGACCTGCGAGCCGACGGGTGGCCGCCCGTCACCGAACCCGGTCCGGAGGTCACCGGCACTTCGCGGTCCGGTATTCCGTGGGCCGACACCACGCGGTCCGACGTTCCGCCGTCCGGCGACCCGCGGCCCGGCACGCCGCCGTCCGGTACGGGGCCGGCCGCCGACGGGCGCAGGCCGCTGCGGGTGCTGCTGGTGTCCGAGGGCGCCTACCCCTTCCACCCGGGCGGGGTCAGCCTCTGGTGCGACCAGATCGTCCGCGGCATGCCCGAGCACACGTTCACCGTCGTCGCGCTCACCGTCGACGGCACCGAACCGGTGGTCTGGCCCGCCCCCGCCAACCTCACCGAGGTCGTCGGCGTACCGCTGTGGGGCGACCCGCCCCGGCGGTCCCGGCGCGCCCGGCGGACCCCGCCCCCCGACGCCTTCACCGAGGCCCACGAGCACATCCTGCGGACCCTGGCCCGCCCCCCGGAGCCGGGCCCCGCCGCGGCGCGCCGGGCCGCCGAGTCCTCCGTGCCCGCCCTGCGCGCCCTCCACGACCACGCCCGCACCGGCGACCTGCGCGCGGCCCTGACCGGCGACGAGGCCCTCGACCGGATGACCCGCGTCTGGCGGGAGGCCGGCGATCGGGAGGCCGCCGGGGCCGGACCGCTGGGCCTGCACGACGCCTACACGGCGGCCGACCTCATGGAACACACCCTGCGCCCGCTCTCCCACCCCCCGGTCGACGCCGACGTGTGCCACCTCGCGATGAACGGCCCCAGCGCCCTGGTCGGGCTGGCCGCCAAGTGGGCCCACGGCACGCCCCTGGTGATGTCCGAGCACGGCGTGTACCTCAGGGAGCGGTACCAGGACGCCCTCGGCGACGACGTGCCCCCGGGCGCCCTGATGATGCTCCGCTTCCACCGGGCGCTGGCCGAGGCCGCCTACCACTGCGCCGACGTCCTGGCACCGCACTCCCGCCACAACCGCCGGTGGCAGCTCCACGGCGGGGCCGACCCGGACCGGATCCGGACCATGTACAACGGGATCGACCCGGCCGACTACCCCGTGGCCACCGGCGAACCCGACGTCCCGACGGTCGTCTACGTCGGGCGGGTCGACCCGATGAAGGACCTGCACACGCTGATCCGCGCCTTCGCCCTCGTCCGCGACGAGGTGCCGGACGCCCGGCTGCGCATGTTCGGCCCCGTCGCGGCCGACCAGCGGGCCTACCACGCGAGCTGCCTGGCGCTCATCGACGAACTGGGCCTGACGGGGACCGCGGTCTTCGAGGGCCGGGTGCCGCGCCAGGTGGACGCCTACGGGGCCGGTCACCTCACCGCGCTGACCAGTGTCTCCGAGGGCTTCCCCTACACCGTCGTCGAGTCGATGTCCACGGCCCGGCCGCAGGTCTGCACGCAGGTCGGCGGGGTGCCGGAGGCGGTCGGCGACGCCGGGATCCTCGTCCCGCCCGGCGACCACCGCGCGGTGGCCGGGGCGTGCGTGCGGCTGCTCCGCGACGCCGGACTGCGCCGCCGCCTCGGGGACGCGGCACGGGCCCGGGTGCTGGAGCGGTTCACCCTGGCCCAGTGGACCGACGGCTACCGCGCGCTCTACGACACCCTGGTGCCGCATCAGCCGCCGCCCGGCCGCCGCGCCGCGGGGCGGGAGAGGGTGACGGCACCGTGAACCCCGTCGACCGGACCGGAACGCCGCGCGGACCCGACGCGGTCGGGACGCTGCTCGCCACCCTGGAACCCCAACTGCCGACCGCGGTGGACGAACTGCAGATCGCCACCCTGCTCGAACGGCGCGGCCTGACCGACGAGGAGGCCCGACGCCGTTACGGACAGGACGTGTTCGACCTGTCCCGCACCCTGTTCCTGCGCCTGCCCTCCCGCCCGCACCGGCCCCCCGCCGAACCCCCCACCCCCCGCGCGGCGAAACTGCTCGCCCACGGCCCGCTCTACGCCGTGCCCAGCCTCGTCTACCCGGCGGTGCTCATCGCGCTCGGCGGGCCCGCCCTGGTGCGGGGCATGCTCCTCGCCACCACCCTGGGCTGGGTCTGGGGCATGGGCACCAGCGTGGCCGCCTACCGGCTGCTCGGGCAGGGCCGGCCGCGGGCGGCGGCCCGCCTGTGGCGGCGGCTGACCCTGCTGGGGCTGGGCGTGGCCGTCGCGGACGCCGCCCTCCTCGCCACCACCGGCGACGGCGGAACCGGCCTGGTCGCCTTCGTCGTGGCCCAGGTCGGCTACCAACTCGCCTCGGGCATCCTGCTGTTCTACGGGATGGAAGCCCGCCTCGCGCTCGTCGCCCTGCCCGCGGCCGGCCTGGGCACGGCCTACATCCTGCTCGGCTTCGACGCGGACCGGGCCGCTCCCGTCCTGGCCGCCGGAGCCGCCACCAGCACGCTGGCCCTCGGCGCCGCCTGGTGGGCCACCCGGGCGCGCGGGGAACCCACCGGACCCGCCCGGCCGGACACCCTGCGGCCCACGCTGATCGGCACCCTGCCGTGCGTCTGCTACGCGATGCTGTCCGCACTGTTCCTGATGTTCAACAGCGCCCGGTTCATCACCGCCCCCCTGGAACTGGCCATCACGGTCGCCCCCCTGGTGCTGGGCATGGGCGTGCTGGAATGGCGCTCGCACCGCTTCCACGCCCGTGCCGTCGCCCTGCTGCGCCGCACCGCCGCGACCGCCGACTTCCGCCGCCTGGCCTGGCGCCTGCTGCTGCGCGAACTGGGCCTCGGCATGCTGGCCCTGACCGCCCTCGGCGCCGTGCTGCTCGCCGTCCTCGCCTCGGCCGGGATCCTCACCGCCCGGTCGGTGCTGCTGCTCGGCGCGTACCTGCTCCTCGGCGGGGCCTACTTCGCCGGCTACATCCTGGTCAACCACGGCGAGTTCCGCCTCGTCCTCACCGCCGTCGGCGCGGTGACCGCCCTCGACATCGCCGCCACGCTCGCGTTCTCGTCCCACTTCGCCCCGTACGGAGAGGTGCCCGTCTTCCTGGCCGGCTGCCTCACGCTGCTCGCGCTGTTCCTGACGGCGCTGCGGCTCACCATCGGACGGGTCGCCCCCTACCGGTGACCCCCAACTTGAGCAGAGGAGCTGACGTCATGCACGTCGTCATACTCGCCGGAGGACGCGGCGTCCGGCTGCGGCCCTACACGACGGCCCTCCCCAAACCGCTGATGCCGATCGGCGGGGAGTACGCCATCATCGACATCATCCTCCAGCAGCTCGCCTCGCAGGGGTTCACCCGTGTGACCCTCGCGGTCGGCCATCTCAGCTCGCTGGTCAAGGCGTTCGTCGGTGACGGGTCCCGCTGGGGCCTGCGGGTCGACTACGCCGACGAGGACCGGCCGCTGTCCACCATCGGCCCGCTGTTCAACTTCCTCGACCGGCTGCCCGAGCACTTCCTCGTGATGAACGGCGACGTCCTCACCGACCTCGACTACGCCGCCCTGCTGCGGGACCACCGCGCGTCGGGCGCGCCGCTGACCATCGCCGGCTACCGGCGCCAGGTGAAGATCGAGTTCGGCACTCTGGAGACGGTCGGCGGTCGGCTGGTCGCCTTCACCGAGAAGCCCACCCTGTCCTACGGCGTCAGCATGGGCGTCTACGCCGTCTCCGGCCGGACGCTCGCCCGCTACCCGAAGAACACCCCCCTGGGATTCGACCAGCTCGTGCTCGACCTGCTGGCCCGCGGCGAGAGGCCGCTGGTCCACGACTTCGACGGCTACTGGATGGACATCGGCAGCCCGGAGGACTACGAACGGGCCAACCTCGCCTTCCCGAGCATGCGGTCCACACTGCTGCCCGCCGCCCGGGAGACCCGGAAGGCGGTCGCCGGATGACTGCCACCGTCCTGCTCTTCGGCGCCTCCGGCTTCCTCGGCACCCCGGTCGCGGAACGCCTTGCCCGGGACGGACGCGTCGGCACCCTCGTGCGCGTCAGCCGGCGGGAGAGCCCGGACGGTGCCGGCGGGCCGTGGCTGCGGCACGACCTCGTCGCGGACGGCACCGACGCCCTGGCGCGGCTGCTGCACCGGGTCGGCCCCGACGCGGTCGTCAACTGCGCCGGCCGCCTGTCCGGCGGTCCGGTCGCGCTGGTCGAGGCGAACGTCCTGGTCACCGCGCGGCTCCTGGAGGCCATGCGGATCGCGGCCCCGTCCGCCCGGCTGGTCGTGCTCGGCTCCGCCGCCGAGTACGGCACCACCACCCGCGGCGTCCCCGTCCGCGAGGACGCCCCGACCGCCCCGCTCAGCGCGTACGGCGTGACCCGGCTGGCGAGCACCCGGCTGGTCGAGCTGACCGCCCGGGACGGCGCCCTGGACGCGGTGGCGCTACGGGTGTTCAACCCCGTCGGCCCCGGTCTGCCGCCCGAGAACCTGCTCGGCCGGGCCGCGCAGGCGCTGCGCGAGGCCGCTCGCACCGGCGCCGACCGCATCACCCTCGGACCGCTCGACGCCCACCGGGACTTCGTCGACGTCCGGGACGTGGCGGCGGCCGTCGTCCGGGCCGCGCTCGCCCGGCATGTGCCGGAACCGGTGCTCAACGTCGGCAGCGGCGGGGCCGTCGCGGCACGCGACGCGGTCGCACTGCTCGCCCGCACGGCCGGGTTCACCGGCCGGGTCGCCGAGACCGCCCCGGCACCGTCCCGTTCCCGCGCCGTCCCGTGGATCGCCGCGGACGTGGAGCGGATCCGTTCCGCCCTGGACTGGAAGCCGGAGCACGACCTCGCCTCGTCGGTCCGCGCCTGCTGGGAGGGCTGAGGAGCCGTGATCATGCCGTGGAGGACAGCGCTCCTGGTCTGCTGCCTCGCCGTGCTCGCCGGATGTGTCGACCCCGGCGGAACGGGGAGGCAGGCACCCGCGCCCGTCGGAGCGTCGGCCCCCGACGACGCCGGGGAGATCACCGGCGCGGTGGTCCAGCTGCAGGCGTACCGGGACGGGAAGCTGGACGAACTGGCGGGCAGCTCACACTCGTTGGCCGTGATCGACCTGGCGCGGGACGCCTCGGCGTCCTACTTCTCCGCGGACGAGATCGGCCGGCTCAAGCGGTCCGGCAAGACGGTGCTCGCCTACTTCGAGATCGGCTCCCTGGAATGGTTCCGCCCGGACTACCCGGACCTGCGGGACCGCCACCCCGATCTGTTCCTCCAGGAGTGGGCCGAGTGGCCCGGCGAGTTCTTCGTGCGGTACTGGGAGCGACGGTGGTGGCAGGAGGCGATCCGGCCGCGCGTGGACCGGGCGCTCGCCGCCGGGTTCGACGGGGTCTACCTGGACTCCGTCGTCGCCTACGAGGAGATCGCCGCCGACCGGGTGCCCGGCCTGGACATCGAGGAACGCGGCGCGCGCATGGTCGAACTGATCCGCAGGATCAGCGACCACGCCAAGCGCGCCGAACCGGACTTCCTGGTCTTCCCGCAGAACGCGCCCGAACTGCGGCACCACCCCGGCTACCTCGACGCCGTCGACGGCATCGGCATGGAGGAACTTTTCTACCGGGCCACCGACCTCCCCTGCGACCTGGACTACTGCGCCCCCAACCTCCGCGAGACCCGCGCCCTGCGCCGGGCCGGCAAGACCGTCGTCGCCATCGACTACGCCACCCGTCCCGAGAACATCGCCGACGCCTGCCGCAGATACCGCGAGGAGGGCTTCGCCGGCTATGTGACCGTCCGCGACCTGGACGTGGTCTCCCCGCCATGTCCCTGACCGACTGACCGACAGGAGAAGCACACCATGACGCAGCACACACCCCCCTTCCGCCGGATCGGCGTGATCGGCATGGGCTACGTCGGCCTCACCCTCACCGCGGCCCTGGCCCGCAAGGGCTTCGAGGTCCACGGGGTCGACGTGCAGCCGGCCGTCCTGCGGTCCCTGGCCCGGGGCCGGCCCCACGTCTACGAACCGGGCGTCGACGAGACCTTCGCCGAACACATCGGCACCCGGATCCACATCGCGTCCGAACTGCCTGACGACCCGGTGGACGCGGCCGTCCTGTGCGTGTCCACCCCCGTCGACGAGGACACGCACGAGCCGTACCTGAAGAACCTGGCCGCGGCGGCCGAACACGTCGCCCGGCGCTGCACGCCCGACACCCTGGTGGTCGTCCGCAGCACCGTGCCCGTCGGGACGAGCCGGGACGTGGTCCTGCCCCGGCTGATGGACGCCTGGGGCCGGGCCCGCCTGGTGATGGCGCCCGAGCGCACCATCCAGGGCCGGGCCCTGAGCGAACTGACCGGCCTGCCCCAGGTCGTGGGCGGACTCGACGAGGACAGCCTGCGCCGCGGACGCGCCCTCTTCGAAGGACTCGCCGACCGGGTCCTCGCGGTGTCCAGCCTGGAGGCCGCCGAACTGGTCAAGCTCACCAACAACTGCCACACCGACGTCATCTACGCCTTCGGCAACGAACTGGCCCTGCTCAGCGAACGGTTCGGCCTGGACCCGCTGGAGGTGATCCGCGCGACCAACCTGGACTATCCGCGCCCGGACATCGCCAGGCCCGGCTACGTCGGCGGCGGCTGCCTGTCCAAGGACCCGTACATCATGGCCTTCGCCGGTGAACACGCCGGCCACCGGCCCGCCTTGATCGGCGCCGCCCGGAAACTCAACGAGGACCTGCCGGTGCACGTGGCGCACCGCGTGACCGGGGCCCTGCGGGCGCTCGGCGGCACCACGCTGTACGTGCTCGGCTGGGCGTACAAGGGCTGGCCGCCCACCGACGACATGCGCGGCACCCCGATCGCCGCCATGATGCCGGTCTTCGACGCGGCCGGGCTGCGGGTGCTCGGCCACGACCCGCTGGTCGGCGCCGAGGTCATCCGCGCCCACGGAGGTGAACCCGTGGACGACGTGTTCGCCGGCTTCCGCGAGGCCGACGCCGTCCTGGTGATCACCGACCACCCCGACTACCGCGGCCTCGACGTCGCCCGCGCCCTGGACGGCTCCCGCGTCCGCCTGGTCTTCGACTCCTGGCGGATCCTCGACGCGGTCGCCGTCACCGACCGGGGCGTGCGCTACGAGGGCCTCGGCTACACCTCGGCGGCCCCGGCCGCCCCGGTCCCGGTGGTGACGGCATGAAGGCGCTCATCCTGGGCGGCGCGGGCTTCATCGGCCTGCACCTGGCCCGCAGCCTGCTGGCCGACGGCCACCGGGTGACCCTGGTGGACGACTTCTCCCGCGGCCGGGACGACGCGGACCTCGCGTCCGTCGACGCCGAGGTGCTGCACGCCGACCTCACCGTGCCCGCCGACTACCGGGCGATCCCGCACGGGTGGGACCAGGTGTACCTGCTCGCCGCCGTCGTCGGCGTACGCAACGTCGAACGCGACCCCGCGCGCGTGATCCGTGTCAACAGCCTCGCCGTGCTCAACGCGCTGGACTGGATCCGCCCCGGCGAACGCCTCTTCTTCGCCTCCACCAGCGAGGTGTACGCGGGCGGCGTCAACGCCGGCACGGTACCGGTGCCCACCCCCGAGACGGTCCCGCTGAGCGTCCGGGACGTCACCGCCCCCCGGTTCGCCTACGGGGTGAGCAAGATGCTCGGCGAGGCCGCCGTCGTGCACACCGCCCGGGCCCGCGGCATCCCCTGCGTCATCGGCCGCTTCCACAACGTCTACGGCCCCCGCATGGGCGAGGCCCACGTCATCCCCGAGGTGGCCCTGCGGGCGCTGCGCGGCGAGGACCCGTTCCGGGTGTACGGCGCCGAGCAGTCCCGGGCCTTCTGCCACGTCGACGACGCCGTCGACGCGGTCCGCCGGCTGATGATGCCCGGTGTCGCCGACGGCCGGATCGTCCACATCGGCAACGACCGCGAGGAGACCGCCGTCACCGACCTCACCAAGCTGATCCTGCGCGTCGTCGGACACGACCCCGAGATCACCTACGCCCCGGCCCCGCCGGGGTCGGTGGCGCGCCGCTGCCCGGACCTGCGGCTGCTGCGGTCCCTCACCGGGTACGAGCCCGCCGTGTCCTTGGAGGACGGCGTGCGGGACACCGTCGCCTGGTACGCCCGCAGCCGTGCCGCCGGGCACGCGCGCGCCGGATGAGCCCCTCACCCGCACCCCGCCCGCCCACGAAGGGGGCGAAGGCCATGGAACCGCATCCGCTTCCCGGGCCGCACGGCCGCACCCCGGGCCTGCGGCGCGGCGCACCACCGCGGGGCGCCCGCCATGACCCCGCGCATTGAGGACTACGCGCTCATCAGCGACCTGGAGACGGCCGCGATGGTGAGCCGGCAGGGCTCGATCGACTGGCTGTGCCTGCCCCGTTTCGACTCCCCGGCCTGCCTGGCCGCGCTGCTGGGCACGCCGGAGCACGGGTTCTGGCGGGTGGCGCCCGTCGCCCGCGGTGCCTGCGACCGCCGCGCCTACCGGCCGGACACCCTGGTGCTGGAGTCCGTCTGGGCTAGCGACCGGGGGGCCGTCCGGGTCACCGACTTCATGCCGCCCCGGACCCGGTGGCCCTGTGTCGTCCGGATCGTCGAGGGGCTGTCCGGCAGCGTCGCCATGCGCAGCGAGCTGCGGCTGAGGTTCCACCAGGGGCGGGTCGTGCCGTGGGTCCGCCGGGAGGGCTCCCGCACGGTCGCGGTGGCCGGCCCGGACGCCGTCTGGCTGGACGCCGACCCGGCCGTGCCGGGGGGTTTCGGGGCCGCCGGGGGCGGGGGCGAAGGGCGCACCCGGGGCGCGGGGGAGGCCGGGGGCTCCGGAGGCGAGGCCACCGTCCTGGACTTCACCGTGCGGGCGGGGCATCGTCTCGCCCTGACGCTCGCCTGGTCGCCCTCGCACCGCGAGGTGCCGCCCGAACCGCTGTCCGTCCCGGCGGGGGCGGCGCTGGAGCAGACCACCCGCTTCTGGCGGGACTGGGCCGCCCAGTGCCGCTACCGGGGACCCTGGCGGGAGGCCGTCGTGCGGTCCCTGATCACCCTCAAGGCCCTCACCTACGCCCCCACCGGCGGCATCGTCGCGGCGCCCACCACCTCCCTGCCGGACCGCATCGGCGGCGCGGAGAACTGGGACCACCGCTACTGCTGGCTGCGCGACTCCAGCCTCACCCTGTCCTGCCTGCTGCGCAGCGGCTACCGGGAGGAGGCCACCGCCTGGCTGGACTGGCTCGTCAGAGCCGTCGCGGGCGACCCCGCCGACCTGCAGACCGTGTACGGCGTCCAGGGGCAGCGGCTGCTGCCGGAGACCGAGGCGCCCTGGCTGCCCGGCTACGAGGGGTCGCGGCCGGTACGGTTCGGCAACTCCGCGGTGGGCCAGTTCCAGCTCGACGTGTACGGCGAGGTCGTCGACGCGCTCTGGCTGTCGCTGCGCGCCGGGATCGCGATCCCCGCCCATCTGTGGCACCTGGTGGAGACGCTGATGGCGTTCCTCCAGCACCACTGGCGCGAACCCGACCAGGGCCTGTGGCAACTGCGCGGCGGGCGGCGGCAGTTCGTGCACTCCAAGGTGATGGCGTGGCTGGCGGCCGACCGCGCCCTGCGGATGGGCGAGCTGCTCGGCCGCAACGGCTCCTGTGCCGGCTGGCGGGCCATGCGCGCGGAGGTGCACCGGGAGGTGTGCCGGGAGGGCTGGGACCCCGCCCGGCAGACCTTCGTGCAGTCCTACGGATCGTCCGCCCTGGACGCCTCCGCCCTGCTCATCCCCCGGCTCGGCTTCCTGCCGCCCGGGGACCCGCGGGTGCGGGGCACCGTGCGGGCGATGGAACGGCTGCGGCACGGCGGGTTCGTCCGCCGCTACGGCCCCGACGGCGACGACGCCCCGGAGGGCACGTTCGTGTCGTGCTCCCTGTGGTACGCCGACGCCCTGGCCGCCACCGGCCGCCCGGGCCGGGCCCGGGAGGAGTTCGAGCGGGTCCTCGACATCCGCAACGACGTGGGACTGCTCGCCGAGCAGTGGGACCCCGACACCGGACGCCAACTCGGCAACGCCCCGCAGGCGGTCAGCCACCTCGCCCTGGTGAAAACGGCCTTCGCCCTGAGCCGCGACGACGCCCGCCCGGCCCGCCGGCCCGTGGCGGCGGCGGCACACCGGTCCTGAGGCACACGGCGCCCCGGCCGGCGGGCGTGCGGGCAGCGCGGGTGTGCGAAGTCCGGGGGCGTGCGGGCGGCGCGGGTGTGCGGACTCCGGGGCGTAGGGGCACGCGGGCACGCGGGCGCGCGGCGCAGGGCGCCGTCGCCGCGCGAAGCCCTGCTCGCTCGCCCGCCCGGGCGCCGTCCGCCTACGGGGGCGCCGTCCGCCTACGGGGGCGCCGTCCGCCTACGGGCGGGGCGCCGGGTCCCGGTAGCCGTGCGGGTTCAGGCACTGGAAGTGCCAGGTGTCCCGGCACACGTCCGCCAGGTCCCGGGCGGGACGCCAGCCCCAGGCACGGGTGAGCGCGGTCGAGTCGGCCACGAGTTCGGGGACCGCGCCGGGGTCCCCGGGCAGCACGTCGAACGGCACCGGCCGCCCGGTCGCCGCGGTGAACGCGCCGATCACGTCGTGCACCGAACTTCCCCTGCTCCGCGCCAGGTTGTACACCGTCATGCCGGGCCGGTCGGCGAGGTGGTCGAGCGCCACCCGGTGCGCCTCCACGGCGTCCATCACGTGCAGGTAGTCGCGGACCAGGGTGCCGTCGGGGGTGGGGTGGTCGTCGCCGCGCACGTCGAGCCTCGGCCGCCGGCCGTCGGCCACCAGGGCCAGCTGCGGGAGCAGCGAGTCGGGGGCGTTGCGCTGGTCCTCGCCGAGCAGGCCGCTCGGATGGGCGCCGGCGGGGGTGGAGCAGCGCAGCGCCACCACGGTGCACTGGGGGCAGTGCCGGCAGACGTCCTCCAGGATGCGCTCGCAGACCCACTTCGACATCGCGTACGGCGTGACGGGGCGCGGCGGCGTCCGCTCGTCCAGCGGGCCGCGCCCCGCCTCGCCGTAGACCGCGTAGGAGGAGTGGTACACCAGGCGGTGCACCCCGTGCTCGTGCATGGTGCGCAGCAGGGCGGTCGTGCCGCCGACGTTGGTGTCGTAGAAGCCGACGGGCATCCGGGTCGAGCGGTGCTCGGACTTGTGCGCGGCGAAGTGCACGACCGCGTCCACGGAGTGCCGCGCGAAGACGGCGGACAGGGCGGTCCGGTCCCGGATGTCCAGCTGGTACACCGCGCCGACGAACCGCCCGGCGACGCGTTCCACGCGGGAGAAGACGCGGGGCGTGCTGTTGGAGTAGTCGTCGACCACGATCACCTCGTAACCGTGGTCCAGGAGGTCGGTGCAGGTGAGGCTGCCGACGAAGCCCGCCCCGCCGGTGACGAGGACGGTCGAGGCGGCCCAGCCGCGCGCCTCGGCGCCGGGCCCCGGCCGGCGACGGCCGGCGGGGCGGGACGCGTGGGAGGACTGCGGCTGGTTGCGCTCCATGAGCGGTTCCTAGCGAGGCTGACACCATATGTTTACGGTGTATATGTCCGATGGTCCTGCATCGCCGCCGGGGAGTCAAGGCAGGCCGGACCGCCCCCGGCCGAAGCGGCCAGGGGCGGGAGGGCGGGGGGAGGGGAGCGGGGCCGGGAGGCCGGGCGGCGGTGCGGGACGCCCGGCGAGCCCCCGCGGCCCCGGGCTCAGGACCTGACCAGCAGCTGGAAGTCGAAGGTGTACCGCGAGGCCCGGTAGATGTGGGTGCCGAACTCCACCGCCCGCCCGGTGTCGTCGTACGCCGTGCGCTGCATGGTCAGCAGGGCGGCGCCGGGCCGCTCGTCCAGGCGGCCGGCCTCCTCCGCGGTGGCCGAGCGGGCGCCCACCGTCTGGCGGGCGCTGTGCAGGGTGATCCCGGCCGCGCGCATCATCCGGTACAGGCCGGTCGACTCCAGCCGGGCGTCGTCCAGGTCCAGGAGGTCGGTGGGCAGGTAGTTGCTGAGCAGGGCGACCGGCTGTCCGTGCGTGCTGCGCAGCCGCTCCAGGTGGACCACCTCGGCGCCCTCCGCCAGACCCAGCGCGGCGGCCACGTCCGCGGAGGCGGCGACCGTCTCGTGGCTGACCACCGCGGTGGCCGGTCCCTGCCCGGCTGCCTCCATGTCGTCGTACAGACTGCTCAGTTCCAGGGGGCGCCGGACCTGGCTGTGCACCACCTGGGTGCCCACCCCGCGCCGCCGGACCAGCAGCCCCTTGTCGACGAGGGACTGGATGGCCTGGCGGACGGTGGGGCGGGACAGGCCGAGGCGGACCGAGAGGTCGACCTCGTTGCCCAGCAGGTTGCCCGGGGCGAGCACGCCCTGGTCGATGGCGCCCTCCAGCTGCTGGGCGAGCTGGTGGTACAACGGCACCGGACTGCCCCGGTCCAGGGCGAAGTCGACTGAGCTGAGCGCGGAGCCGGTCTCGGCGCGTGCGGGGTCGCCGGTCTTCGCCATGGCGCGGACCTTCCTGGTGGGGGAGCGGACGGGTGGTCAGGAGTTGCTGGGGAAACCGAGGTTGATGCCGGCGTCCGACGGGTCCGGCCAGCGGGTGGTGACGACCTTGCCGCGGGTGTAGAAGGCGATGCCGTCGTTGCCGTAGATGTGCAGGTCGCCGAAGAGGGAGTCCTTCCAGCCGCCGAAGGAGTGGTAGCCGACGGGGACCGGGATCGGCACGTTGACGCCGACCATGCCGGCCTTGACCTCCAGCTGGAAGCGGCGGGCGGCGCCGCCGTCCCGGGTGAAGATGGCGGTGCCGTTGCCCCAGCGGGAGGAGTTGATCAGCTCGATCGCCTCGTCGTAGGTCTTCGCCCGGACCACGCACAGCACCGGGCCGAAGATCTCGTCCCGGTAGGCGTCCGCCGTCACTGGTACCCGGTCCAGCAGGGAGACGCCGAGGAAGAAGCCGTCCTCGTGGCCCTCGACCGTGAGGTCCGTGCCGTCGACCACGACTTCGGCGCCCTGCGCCGCCGCGCCCGCCACGTAGGAGGCCACCTTGTCGCGGTGCTCGCGGGTGATCAGCGGGCCCATCTCGGACGCCGGGTCGTCACCGGGGCCGATGCGCAAGGCCCGCGCCCGCTCGGCGATCCGGCCGACCAGCTCGTCGCCGGTGTCGCCGACCGCGACGACCACCGACACCGCCATGCAGCGTTCGCCGGCCGAACCGTAGGCCGCGTTGATCGCCTGGTCGGCGGCCAGGTCCAAGTCGGCGTCCGGCAGCACCAGCATGTGGTTCTTGGCACCGCCCAGAGCCTGCACGCGCTTGCCGTGCTCGACGGCCTTGAGCTGGATGTGCCGGGCGATGGGCGTGGAGCCGACGAAGGACACCGCCTCGACGTCGGGGTGCTCCAGGAGCCGGTCCACCGCCTCGCGGTCGCCCTGCACCACGTTCAGCACGCCGTCGGGCAGCCCCGCCTCGGCGGCCAGTTCGGCCAGCCGCAGCGAGGCCGACGGGTCCTTCTCGGACGGCTTGAGGACGAAGGTGTTGCCGCAGGCGATGGCCAGCGGGAACATCCACATCGGCACCATGGCCGGGAAGTTGAACGGCGTGATGCCGGCCACGACGCCCAGCGGCTGGCGGATCGAGGCGACGTCGACCCGGGTGGAGACCTGGGTGGACAGCTCGCCCTTGAGCTGGACGTTGATGCCGCAGGCCAGCTCCACGATCTCCATGCCGCGCGCGACCTCGCCGAGGGCGTCGGAGTGCACCTTGCCGTGCTCGGCGGTGATCAGCGCGGCGATCTCGTCGCGGTGGGCGTCCAGCAGTTCCCGGTACTTGAACAGGATCGCCGTCCGCTGGGCCAGCGAGGAGGCGCCCCAGGTGGTGAACGCGTCCTTCGCGGCGGCGACGGCGGCGTCCACCTCGTCGGTGCTCGCGAACGCGACCTGCTTCTCCTGGACACCGGTGGCCGGGTTCCAGACCGGGCCGAAACGGCCGGAGGTGCCGTCGACGGGCTTGCCGCCGATGAAGTGGCTGATGGTCTTCATGTGCGCAACGGACCTTTCGTCAGTGGGAGTTCTACAGGTGGCGGCGGCGGACGGCGACCTCGCGGTCGTAGACCTCGCGGGCCCGGACTGCCGCCTCGCGGTCCGCCACCTCGGCCACCGGCACGTCCCACCAGGCCTCGGCCGGGGGAGCGGTGGGCGACGGGTCCGTCTCCACGTACACGCACGTGGGACGGTCGGAGGCGCGGGCCTCGGCGAGCGCGGACCGCAGCTCGCCCACCGTCTTGGCGCGCAGCACGTCCATGCCGAGGCTGGCCGCGTTGGCCGCCAGGTCGACGGGCAGCGGGGCGCCGGTGAAGGTGCCGTCCTCGGCCCGGTGGCGGTAGGCGGTGCCGTAGCGCTCGCCGCCGACCGACTCCGACAGGCCGCCGATGGAGGCGTAGCCGTGGTTCTGGATCAGCACGACGTTGACCGGCAGGCGTTCCTGCACGGCGGTGACGATCTCCGTGGGCATCATCAGGTAGGTGCCGTCGCCGACCAGCGCCCACACCGGCGTGCCGGGCGCCGCCTGCTGCACGCCCAGGGCGGCCGGGATCTCGTAGCCCATGCAGGAGTAGCCGTACTCCAGGTGGTACTGGCGGGGGCTGCGCGCGCGCCAGAGCTTGTGCAGGTCGCCGGGGAGCGAACCGGCCGCGTTGATCACCACGTCCTCGTCGCCCACCACCGCGTCCAGCGCGCCGAGCACCTGTGTCTGGGTGGGCACGGCACTGTCGTCGTCCGCCCGGTAGGCGCCCGCGACGATCCCGTCCCAGCGCTCCTTGCCGGCCCGGTACTCGGCGGCGTAGTCCTCGCCCACCCGGTGCCCGGCCAGCGCGGCGGTGAGCTGCTCCAGGCCGGTGCGGGCGTCGCAGACCAGGGTGCGCGCGGCCATCTTGTGGGCGTCGAAGGCGGTGACGTTGAGGTTGAGGAAGCGCACGTCCGGGTTCTGGAAGAGGGTGCCGGAGGCGGTGGTGAAGTCGGTGTAGCGGGTGCCGACGCCGATCACCAGGTCGGCGGTGCGCGCCAGGTCGTTGCTGACGGCGGTGCCGGTGTGGCCGATGCCGCCGAGGTCGGCGGGGTCGTCGTGGCGCAGGGAGCCCTTGCCGGCCTGGGTGGAGGCGACGGGGATGCCGGTGGCGTCCGTGAACGCCTTCAGCGCCCCTTCGGCCTCGCTGTGGTGGATCCCGCCGCCCGCGACGATCAGCGGGCGGCGCGCGGACCGGACCGCCTCGGCCGCCGCGGCCAGCTCGACCGGGTCCGGCGCGGGGCGCCGGACGTACCAGACGCGGTCGGCGAAGAACTCCTCCGGCCAGTCGTACGCCTCCGCCTGCACGTCCTGGGGCAGGGCCAGGGTGACCGCGCCGGTCTCGGCGGGGTCGGCGAGCACCCGCATCGCCTGGAGCGCGGACGGGATCAGGGCCTCGGGGCGGGTGATCCGGTCGAAGAAGCGCGACACCGGGCGCAGCGTGTCGTTGACGGACACGTCGGGTCCGCCCGGGTGCTCCAGCTGCTGCAGCAGCGGGTCGGCGACCCGGCCGGCGAAGTAGTCGCCGGGCAGCAGCAGCACCGGCAGGCGGTTGATGGTGGCCAGCGCGGCGCCGGTCACCAGGTTGGTCGCGCCGGGGCCGATGGACGTCGTCACCGCCTGCGCGGAGAGCCGGTTGAGCTGGCGGGCGTGGCCGACGGCCGCGTGCACCATGGACTGCTCGTTGCGGCCCTGGTGGTAGGGCATGACGTCGGCGTACTCGACGAGGGCCTGCCCGATGCCCGCCACGTTGCCGTGGCCGAAGATGCCCCACGTCCCGGCGACGAGCCGGCGGCGCACGCCGTCCCGCTCGGTGTACTGGGCGGACAGGAACCGCACCAGGGCCTGCGCGGTCGTCAGTCGGCGGGTGGCGGCGCTCATGCGGACCTCTCCGGGGCGGTGTAGAGGGGCAGACGGGGGTCGACGGGCTGGTCCGGCCAGGTGTCGCGGATCCAGGCGTGGTCGGGGTGGTCGCAGATCAGCCAGGCGCGCTCGTCCTCGGGCCCGGCCATCACGTTGAGGTAGTACATGTGGTGGCCGGGCACCGCCATGGAGGGCCCGTGCCAGCCGTCCGGGATGAGGACGACGTCGCCGTCGCGCACCTCGGCCAGCACGTCGGTGTCCCGGCCCGGCCCGGAGGGGGAGACCCGCTGGTAGCCGAGGCCCGGGGTGCCGTCGTGGGCGGCGAACTCGAAGTAGTAGATCTCCTCCAGCACGGACTCCTCGCCCGGCCGGTGCTCGTCGTGCTTGTGCGGCGGGAAGGACGACCAGTTGCCGCCCGGGGTGAGCACCTCGACGGCGATCAGCTTGTCGCACTCGAAGACCCCGGCCGCGCCGAAGTTGTTGACCTGGCGGGAGCAGTTGCCGGTGCCGCGCAGCTCCACGGGCACGTCGGAGGCGGGCCCGTAGCGGGCGGGCAGCCGGCGGGTGCAGCGGGCGCCGGTGAGCGCGAACCGTCCCCCGGCGGCGCTGGTGATCCCCGCCCGGGCGTCGCGCGGGACGTAGGCGAAGTCGGTGACGCCGTCGAACACACTGGTGCGGCCGGTGAGTTCGAAGGTGTCGTGGCCGAAGTCGTCGTCGGCGGTGACCGTGCAGCCGCCGCTCAGCGGCAGGACGATCCACTCGCTCTCGCCGGTGTCGAAGGTGTGGCTGCCGCCGGGCGGCAGTTCGAGCACGCGCAGGCTGGAGTAGCCCCAGCCGGCGCTCTCCGGGCTGATGTCGACCCGGTGGGGGCCGGCCGAGGCGCGGCCCGCGGGGAGGTGATGCGTCATGGCAGCCTTTCGTCTCACAACAGGCCGACGGCGGTGTCCACCGCCGCCTCCACGGTGCCGGAAGCCGGGTAGAGCAGCGAGCGGCCGACGACCATGCCCTGCACCTGGGGCAGCCGCAGGGCCTTGCCCCACCGCTCGTAGGCCGCGTCCTGGTCGCCGACCTCGCCGCCGAGCAGGACCACGGGCAGGGTGGAGGTCTGCAGGACCTCGGCCATGTCGTCGGCGTCGTCGGTGACCGGCAGCTTCAGCCAGGTGTAGGCGGAGGTGCCGCCGAGGCCGGAGGCGATGGCGACGGACCGGGTGACCGCCTCGGCGGAGAGGTCGTTGCGCACCCGGCCGTCGACGCGGCGGGATATGAACGGCTCCACGAACACCGGCAGCCGGCGCTCGGCCATCGCGTCGATCGCGCGGGCGGTGGACTCCAGGGTGGTCAGCGAGCCCGGGTCGTCGTAGTCGACGCGGACCAGCAGCTTGCCCGCGTCGAAGCCCAGGCGCTCGATGTCCTCGGGCCGGTGGCCGGTGAAGCGGTCGTCCATCTCGAACGCGGCGCCGGCCAGGCCGCCGCGGTTCATGGACCCCATGACCACCTTGTTCTCCAGCGCCCCGAGCAGGAGCAGGTCCTCCAGGATGTCGGCGGTGGCCAGCACCCCGTCGACGCCCGGCCGGGACAGCGCGACGCACAGGCGTTCCAGCAGGTCGGCCCGGTTGGCCATGGCCAGGGGCCGGCCGCCGACGCCGAGCGCGCCGCGGGCCGGGTGGTCGGCGGCCACGATCATGAGCCGTCCGCTGTCGCCGACGAGCGGGCGGCGGGCCCGGCGCGCGGCCGCCTCCGCGACGGCCTCGGGATGACGGGCCCGGACCGTGGTGAGGTCGGGGATGCTGAGATTCAAGACAGGGGCTCCGTTTCAGGGCTGGCTCGGCCGGCCGGCCGCGGTCGGCGACCCGGTCCGGGCGAGGAGGTCCGCGACCTCCGGTGCGGTCGGCATGGCGGACGAACAGGCGAGGCGCGAGGCGACCAGCGCGCCGGCGGCGTTGGCGTGCCGCATGGTCTTCTCCAGGTCCCAGCCGGCCAGCAGCCCGTGGCAGAGGGAGCCGCCGAAGGCGTCGCCCGCGCCGAGACCGTTGACCACCTCGACCGGTACCGGCGGCACCTCGGCCCGGGTACCGTCGCGGTGCACCGCGAGCACGCCCTTCGGGCCCTGCTTGACCACGGCCAGCTCCACGCCCGCCGCCAGCAACGCCTCGGCGCAGGCCGCGGGTTCGCGTACGCCGGTGGCGACCTCGCACTCGTCGAGGTTGCCGACCGCGACGGTCGTGTGCCGCAGTGCCTCGCGGTAGTACGGGCGGGCCTCGTCGGGGTCGCGCCAGAACATCGGGCGCCAGTCCAGGTCGAAGACGGTGGGGCCGGACTTGGCCCGGGCCTCCAGGGCGGCGAGCGTGGCCGAGCGGCTGGGCTCCTCGCTGAGCCCGGTGCCGGTGACCCAGAAGATCCCGGCGGCGCGCACCGCCCCGAGGTCCAGGTCCTCGGCGTGGATCTCCAGGTCGGGGGCCTTGGGGCGGCGGTAGAAGTACAGCGGGAAGTCGTCCGGCGGGAAGATCTCGCAGAACGTCACGGGCGTCGGGTACGCGGCGACCGGGGTGACCCAGCGGTCGTCGACGCCGAAGTCCTTGAGCGCCTCGTGCAGGTAGGTGCCGAAGGGGTCGTCCCCGGTGCGGGAGACCAGGGCGGTGGAGCGGCCCAGCCGGGCCGCGGCGACCGCGACGTTGGCGGCCGAGCCGCCCAGGAACTTCCCGAACGTCTCCACCTTCGGCAGCGGCACTCCGGTCTGCAGGGGGTAGAGGTCGACCCCGATGCGGCCCATCGTGATCAGGTCGAAATACTGTGGTGAGACGGTCATTGAGCGACGCTCCTCGAGCTGCTGGGGATGCGGGTCCCGAGGCGCCCTGAAACGGTGGGGGGCGTCGTTCCGGGGGCCTGCCGCCTCTCAGGTGTAGGTCGCGGAGGGCGGCGGTGTCAAGAGTTTGTACTTACATTCGGACTAGCTCGTGAAATGATGTCTTAACAAAGTATTGACAGCGGGCGCGACTCGGGATTTGATCCGGTCCCAGCACACCAGCCGTTTCCACGGCACAGACCCCGGACTCCCGAGGCTCCGGGCCGGATCCTCGGACTCCAGCCCTTTCCCCGTGTAGCACAGTGAGGTGCAGGCAACGATGGACCGCTCTTCGCACACCCGCTCCCGCAGAATCGCCCCGTTCGTCGCGGTGGCCGCGGCAGCCGCCCTGACCCTCGCCGGCTGCTCCAGCGGCTCCGGCGGCAAGAAGTCGGAGGAGGGCGGGGCCGAGGCATCGGCGGGCAAGGCCTCCACGCCCCGCATGACCGTCGCCCTGGTCACCCACCAGGCGCCCGGCGACACCTTCTGGGACATCGTCCGCAAGGGTGCCGAGGCCGCGGCGGCCAAGGACAACATCAAGCTGGTCTACTCCGCCGACCCGAACGCGGGCAACCAGGCCAACCTGGTGCAGAACGCGATCGACCAGAAGGTCGACGGCATCGCCGTCACCCTCGCCAAGCCCGACGCGCTCAAGGGCGTCATCGCCAAGGCGGAGGCGGCCGGCATCCCGGTCGTCGGCCTGAACTCCGGTCTCAGCGACTGGAAGGACCTCGGCCTGCTGGAGTTCTTCGGCCAGGACGAGTCCGTCGCCGGTGAGGCCTTCGGCAAGAAGCTCAACGAGGTCGGCGCCAAGAACACCGTCTGCGTCATCCAGGAACAGGGCAACGTCGGCCTCACCCAGCGGTGCGCCGGCCTGGAGAAGACCTTCGAGGGCAAGACCCAGGTCCTGAACGTCAACGGCACCGACATGCCGTCGGTGAAGTCGACGATCACCGCCAAGCTGAAGCAGGACTCCTCGATCGACTACGTCGCCACCCTCGGCGCCCCCTTCGCCGCGACCGCGGTGCAGTCGGTCGCCGACGCCGGCAGCAAGGCGAAGGTCGCCACCTTCGACCTCAACAAGGACCTGACCAAGGCCATCAAGGCCGGCGACATCCAGTTCGCCGTCGACCAGCAGCCCTACCTCCAGGGCTACCTCGCGGTGGACGGCCTGTGGCTGTACAAGAACAACGGCAACTACAGCGGCGGCGGCGAGCAGCCGGTCCTCACCGGCCCGGCCTTCGTCGACGAGTCCAACGTCGACGTCATCGACGGCTTCGCCGCGAAGGGCACTCGGTGATGACCATGGCGCAGCAGGCTGAGCCGGCGGTGACCCCACCGCCGGCCCCCGGCCCCAAGGAGAGCGACGGACGTACCGTGCGGCGCCCGCTGGCGCTGCGCCTCCTCGCCCGTCCCGAGGTGGGCGTCTTCCTCGGGGCCCTGGCCATCCTGGTCTTCTTCCTGATCATGGCGCCGACCCTGCGTCAGGGCAGTTCGATGTCGACGGTCCTCTACCAGTCGTCCACCATCGGGATCATGGCGCTGCCCGTGGCGCTGCTGATGATCGGCGGCGAGTTCGACCTCTCCGCCGGCGTCGCCGTCGTCACCTCGGCGCTCACCGCGAGCATGCTCAGCTACCAGCTGACCATGAACGTGTGGGTCGGTGTGATCGTCGCCCTCGTGGTGTCCCTGGCGGTCGGCATGTTCAACGGCTGGATGCTGGTCAAGACCGGTCTGCCCAGCTTCCTGATCACCCTGGGCACCTTCCTGATGCTCCAGGGACTCAACCTCGCGGTGACCAAACTCGTCACCACCAACGTCGCCACCGACGACATCAGTGACATGGACGGCTTCGACCAGGCCAAGGCCCTGTTCGCGTCCTCCTTCGACGTCGGCGGCGTCCAGGTCAAGATCACGGTGGTGTGGTGGCTGGTCTTCGCCGCGCTCGCCACCTGGGTCCTGCTGCGCACCAAGTACGGCAACTGGATCTTCGCCGTCGGCGGCAACAAGGAGAGCGCCCGCGCGGTGGGCGTCCCCGTCACCTTCACCAAGATCTCGCTGTTCATGCTGGTCGGCTTCGGCGCCTGGTTCGTCGGCATGCACAACCTGTTCTCCTTCAACACCGTGCAGTCCGGCGAGGGCGTGGGCCAGGAGCTCATCTACATCGCCGCGGCGGTCATCGGCGGCTGTCTGATGACGGGCGGCTACGGCTCCGCCATCGGCCCGGTGTTCGGCGCCTTCATGTTCGGCATGGTGCAGCAGGGCATCGTCTTCGCCGGGTGGAACCCCGACTGGTTCAAGGCCTTCCTCGGCGTGATGCTCCTCGGCGCCGTCCTCATCAACCTGTACGTCCAGCGCACGGCGACCCGGAGGTGACCGCAATGACCGACAAGACCACCGGCACCCACGGTGCCGCCCCGGAGGCCACCCCGCCCGCCGGCGACCACCCCCTGGTGGAGCTTCGCGGCGCCGGCAAGTCCTACGGCAACATCCGCGCCCTGCACGGCGTCGACCTCAGCGTCCACCCCGGCAAGGTGACCTGCGTCCTCGGCGACAACGGCGCCGGCAAGTCCACCCTCATCAAGATCATCTCCGGACTGCACCAGCACACCGAGGGCGAGTTCCTCGTCGACGGCGAGCCGGTCCGCTTCTCCACCCCGCGCGAGGCACTCGACCGCGGCATCGCCACCGTCTACCAGGACCTCGCGGTCGTCCCGCTGATGCCGGTCTGGCGGAACTTCTTCCTCGGCTCCGAGATGACCAAGGGCCCCTGGCCCGTGCGCCGCCTCGACATCGAGCGGATGAAGAAGACCGCCGACGAGGAACTGCGCAACATGGGCATCGTCCTGGACGACCTGGAGCAGCCCATCGGCACGCTCTCCGGCGGACAGCGCCAGTGCGTCGCCATCGCCCGCGCCGTCTACTTCGGCGCCCGCGTCCTCATCCTGGACGAGCCCACCGCCGCCCTCGGCGTCAAGCAGTCCGGCGTCGTCCTGAAGTACATCGCCATGGCCCGCGACCGCGGCCTCGGCGTCATCTTCATCACCCACAACCCGCACCACGCCTACATGGTGGGCGACCACTTCAACGTGCTGCGCCTGGGCACCCTGGAACTCTCCGCGTCCCGCGGCGAGGTCGGCCTGGAGGAACTCACCAACCACATGGCGGGCGGCGCCGAACTGGCCGCCCTCAAGCACGAGCTGGCGCAGGTCCGCGGCGTCGACACCGAGGAACTGCCCGGGGACGGCGACGCCCCGGCCCCCGCCGCCGCAACACCGGAAGGAAAGTCCTGACATGGCAGTCGCGCTCGACCGCATCAGGGTGGGCTCCGCCCCCGACTCCTGGGGCGTCTGGTTCCCCGACGACCCGCAGCAGGTGCCCTGGCAGCGCTTCCTCGACGAGGTCGCCGAGGCCGGCTACTCCTGGATCGAACTCGGCCCCTACGGCTACCTCCCCACCGACCCCGCCCGCCTCAACGACGAGGTGCAGCGCCGCGGCCTGAAGGTCTCCGCCGGCACCATCTTCTGCGGACTGCACCGCGGGCCGTCCGAGTGGGACGCCACCTGGGAGCAGGTCAGCCGGGTGGCCGCCCTCACCCGCGACATGGGCGCCGAGCACCTCGTCGTCATCCCCTCCTTCTGGCGCGACGACAAGACCGCCGAGATCCTGGAGGCCCCCGAACTCACCACCGAGCAGTGGCGCCACCTGAGCACCGGCATGGAACGCCTGGGCCGCGAGGTCCGCGACACCTACGGCCTCGACATCGTGGTCCACCCGCACGCCGACACCCACATCGACACCGAGGAGCACGTCGAGCGGTTCCTCGACTCCACCGACTCCGACGTGGTCAACCTCTGCCTCGACACCGGCCACTACGCCTACTGCGGCGGCGACAGCGTCAAGCTGATCGAGACCTACGGCGAACGCATCGGCTACCTGCACCTCAAGCAGGTCGACCCGGACATCCTCGCCGACGTCGTCAAGAACGAGATCCCCTTCGGACCCGCCGTACAGCGCGGCGTGATGTGCGAACCGCCCGGCGGCGTCCCCGAGCTGGAGCCGGTCCTGGTGGCCGCCCAGAAGCTGGGCGTGGACCTCTTCGCCATCGTCGAGCAGGACATGTACCCCTGCGAACCCGACAAGCCGCTGCCGATCGCCGTCCGCACCCGCAAGTTCCTCCGCTCCTGCGGCGCCTGACGAACCGACAGGAAGGCGGTACGCCATGAACCGGCGCGAACCCCTGGGCATCGCCGTCATCGGGGCCGGCCGGATGGGCGCCGACCACGTGCGCCGCATCGACCGGACCATCGGCGGTGCCCGGGTCGCCGCCGTGGCCGACGTGGACGCGGACCGGGCCGAGGCCGTCGCCGCGGACATCGAGGGCTGCACCGCCCACACCGACCCGGCCGCCGCGATGACCGCCCCCGGCGTCGACGCCGTCCTCGTCGCCTCACCCGGCCCGGCCCACGAGGCCACCCTCCTCGCCGCGTTCGAGCACGACCTGCCCGTCCTGTGCGAGAAGCCCCTCACCCCCGACGCGGCCTCCGCGCTGCGCGTCATGGAGGCCGAACAGGCCCTCGGCCACCGCCGGGTCCAGGTCGGCTTCATGCGCCGCTACGACGCGGAGTACGTGCGGCTGAAGGCCCTGCTGGACAGCGGGCAGCTCGGCCGCCCCCTGATGCTGCACAACCGCCACCGCAACGTGGCCAGCCCGGCCTTCTTCACCAGCGCCATGCTCATCACCGACTCCGTGGCCCACGAGGTCGACGCCACCCGCTGGCTCCTCGGCCACGAGATCCGGGCCGTGACCGTGCTGCGGCCCGCCGCGTCGGCCGGCGCCCCCGAAGGGCTGCGCGACCCGCAGTTCGTCGTCCTGGAGACCGACGGCGGCGCCCTCTCCGACGTGGAGATCTTCGTCAACTGCGGCTTCGGCTACCAGGTCCAGGCCGAGGCGGTCTGCGAACGCGGCACCGCCCGCATCGGCGACGGCCACGCCCTGGTCACCCACACCGCCGGCCGCTGGGGCGGCACCATCGCCCAGGACTGGAGCGAACGCTTCGCCCAGGCCTACGACGACGAGGTCCGCGCCTGGGTCGACGGCATCCGCCGCGGCGAGGTCACCGGCCCCAGCACCTGGGACGGCTACGCGGCGGCGGCCGTGTGCGAAGCCGGGGTGCGCGCCCTGGAGGGCGGCGGACGGGTCGAGGTCGACCTGGTGGACAAGCCGGACCTGTACCGGTGACCCGCCGGGCCGGTGCGGGTGATCCGCCGGCCTTGCGCGGGTGACCAGCCGGGCCTGTACCGGTGGGACTCCGGTGCGGCCCCGCACGGTGACGCGATCATGCGGTGACGCCGACGGAAGGCGGGACGGCCCCTTGGGGTGGCCGTCCCGCCTTCCGGCCGTCCCGCCTTCCGGCCGTCCCGCCTTCCGGCCGTTAGCTTCCCTTCCGTTCGTTCCCGCCCGACGCCGACGCCGACGCCGACGCCGACGCCCTGCGCGGTCGGGCCGGCAGACCGGCAGACCGGCAGACTGGCGGCGGGGCAGCCGGGATGGGCCGACGTCACCTCTCCCCGGTCTCCCGGGTCTCCCTGACCGCGCGGGGGTTTCCGATCTCGCGGGTTTCCACGGCGTCGCCCGCCGACGGCTGCTCCGTCAACTCGCGGTCCCCGGCGGCGAGCGCGGCCCCGTCCTACGGACAGGGCCGGCCGGTGGCGTGGGGGTTCAGGAGACCCCGGCTTCCGGACGAGGCGGCCCGTGGAAGGCCTTCGCCTCCGGGGCGGTCGACAGCCCCGTACTCGCGAGCGAGCCGGTGACCTGCCCCGCATCGCGCGCGTCGGCCGGCGCCTCGGCGCGGAAACGGTCGTGGGCGGTCACCGTCGAAGCGACGGTGACCGCCCACGCGGGCCGGACCGGTCAGGGCGCGCCCGGTGCTCCGAGCCGCTCGCGGGACCCGGTGTGCAGGGGCCGCGCAGCCCGGCCCGGTCCGCTCATGCCCGGCGTACCTCCTCCAGGGTGACGGGCCGGTGCTCGTGCAGCGACAGCGTGCACGCCTCGGCGATCCAGCCGGCCTCCAGCGCGTCCTCGATGGTGCACGGCGAGGGCCGGGTACCGGCCACCACCTCGGTGAACGCGGCCAGTTCGGCCCGGTAGGCGTCGGTGAAGCGGTCCATGAAGAAGTCGTGCGGGGTGCCGGCGGGGAAGGTGGCGCCCGGCTCCACCGACCGCAGCGGCAGCTTGTCCTCCAGGCCGACCGCGATGGAGTCCTCGAAGCCGTGGATCTCCATGCGCACGTCGTAACCGCGGGCGTTGTGGCGGCTGTTGGAGACGACGGCGAGGGTGCCGTCGTCCAGGGTGAGGACCGCGCCGGTGGTGTCGGCGTCGCCGGCCTCCCGGATGTAGTCGGCGCCCCGGTTGCCGCCGGCCGCGTAGACCTCGGTCACCTCCCGGCCGGTCACCCAGCGGATGATGTCGAAGTCGTGCACCGAGCAGTCCCGGAAGATGCCGCCCGACGCGGCGATGTACGCGGCCGGCGGCGGCGCCGGGTCCAGGGTCGTCGACCGCACCGTGTGCAGGGTGCCCAGCTCCCCGCTGCGCACGGCGTCCCGCGCGGCGACGAACCCGGCGTCGAAGCGGCGGTTGTAGCCGATCTGCACCGGGACGTCGCTGCCCGCGACCTGTTCGAGGACCTGGACGCCCTCGGCCATGGTGCGGGCCACCGGCTTCTCGCAGAAGACCGGGACGCCCGCCTCCACGCAGGCCAGGATCAGCCCCGGGTGGGCGTCGGTCGCGGCGGCCACCACCACGCCGTCCACCCCGGCCGCGAGCACGGCCTCGGGGGAGTCGGCGACCTGGGCGCCGAACCGCTCGGCGGCGGCCTTCGCGGCCTGGGCGTACGGGTCGGACACGACGAGCGACTCGACGGCGTCGAGTCCGGACAGGGTCTCGGCGTGGAAGGCGCCGATCCGGCCGAGGCCGAGGATTCCGATGCGCATGGGGGTGGTGCTCCTTGAGTACGGGGTGCGGGGACGGATGCGGGTGGCGGGGTGGCCGGTGCCCGCCGGTGCGGCGGACCGGCGGGCACCGGGGGCGGTCAGTCGAGTCCGCCGAGGACGTTCTGGTCCCAGTCGATGACGGACCCGGTGACGACCCCGGAGCGGTCGGACAGCAGCAGGACCACGAAGTCGGCGATCTCGTCCGGCTGGCCCAGCTTGCCCATCGGCAGCCGCTCGGCGGCCCGGTCGCGCCAGTCGTCGCCGGCCCCGTGGAAGGTGCGCTGGGTGGCGTCCTCCCCCTCGGTGGCGGTCCAGCCGATGTTCAGCCCGTTGATCCGGATGCGGTCCCACCGGTGGGCGTGGGCCGCGTTCCGGGTCAGGCCCATCAGTCCGGCCTTCGCGGCGACGTACGGCGCGAGGAACGGCTGCCCGCCGTGCGCCGACGAGGTGATGATGTTGACGATCGTGCCCGGCGCCTCGCGCCGCACCATGTCCGCGACCGCGGCCTGCATGGCGAAGAACGGCGCCTTCAGGTTGATCGCGATGTGCTGGTCGAACAGCTCGGGCGTGGTGTCCAGCAGCGTCCCGCGCGAGGTCAGCCCGGCCGAGTTCACCAGGCAGTCGACCCGGCCGTACTCCCGCACCACCTGCGCGACGGCGTCCTTCGCCTGCCCGGCGTCGGCCAGGTCGGCGCGGACGAACGACGCCTTGCCGCCCGCCGCCGCCAGCTCGGCCACCAGGGCCTCACCGGGCTCGGGGCGCCGCCCGGTGACGGCCACGACCGCCCCCTCGCGGACGGCGGCCCGCGCGATGGCGGCACCGACGCCCTGACTGCCGCCGTTGACGAGGACGACCTTGTCGTCGAGAAGTCCCATGGATGTTCCGGTTCCTTTCAGCTCGCGCGCCGCCGGGCGGCGGTCCGCAGCGCGTCCCGCAGGGTGCGCGCGGTCCATCCCTCGCGCAGCGCCCGCCGTACCACGTCCGCCTGCGAGGGCGGGGCCAGACCCTCGACCGGCGGGTCGTTGTCGAGGTTGGTGGGGAAGGGGTAGCCCTCGGCGCTCGCGGCGATCACGTTCTCCAGCCACTGCTCCCCGGCGCCTTCCTCGCGGCGCCGCAGCAGCACCGGGTAGACCGCGCCGGCCACCGCCTCGCGGTCGACCGACTCCATCGCCCGGCCGAACGCGGACGAGACCTGGAGCAGGTTCGCCATGCGACGGATGTCCGCCGAGTGGTTGGCGCCGGCGGCGTGGAACAGGGCCGGGTTGAAGAACACCGCGTCGCCCTTGGCGAGCGGCAGCTGCACGTGATGCTCGTCGAAGTACGCCTGGAACGCGGGTCGACGCCAGGCGAGGTAGCCGGGCTCGAACTTCTGCGAGTGCGGCAGGTACAGCGTCGGCCCGGACTCGACGGGCATGTCGCAGTGCGCGACCGCGCCCTGCAGGGTGAGGACGGGGGAGAGGCGGTGCACGTGCGCCGGGTAGCGGGCGGCGGCCTCGTCGGAGAGGAAGCCGAGGTGGTAGTCGCGGTGCACGGTCTGCGCGGCACCGCCCGGGTTGACGACGTTGACCTGCGACGTGACCTGGTAGCCGGGGCCCAGCCAGGCGGTGGAGACCAGCGCGATCACGTCGTTGGCGTAGTAGTCCGCGAACACCTCCGGATCGTGCAGGGCCGCCTTCTCCAGGGCGTTCCACACCCGGTCGTTGGCGCCCGGCTTGGCGAAGTGGTCACCGGCGGCGGCGCCCGAGGCGCGCTGCTCGGCGATCAGCGCGTCGAAGACGGCGGTGGCCCGGTCGACGACGTCCCCGTCGGCGAAGGCGCCCCGGATCACCACGATCCCGGGGCCGTCGGCGAGGGCGCGGACCAGTTCGGACTGGGCCGCGCGGCGGTCGGCGAGAGCCAGCCGGTCGGCGTCGTACAGCAGCACGTTCCGCTCGGTGCCCGAGGCGTGCGGGTAGGCGGCGGGGTCGGTCGTCTGCTCGACCAGCGCGCGGAAGGCGTCCAGGTCGCAGTCCCGCTCGGACAGCCAGGCGGCGGACGCGGACTCGGGGGCGGCCGGGGAGGGGGTGGAGGCGGAGACGGACATCTTCGTCCCTTCGGGTCACGGGGCGACTCGGTTCTGTCATTCTTGTCAGTACAAAGCCTTCGAACAACCAGCAGCGAGCCATCAAAAACCCCTCAACGGCCGGAGGAGCGGAACGCATGGGCCACCCCTTCCCGATCCGGGAAATCGCACGTCAGGCGGGTCTGAGCGAGGCCACCGTGGACCGGGTGCTCAACGGGCGGGGCGGCGTGCGGGAGAGCACCGCGCAGGAGGTGCACCGGGCCATCGCCGACCTGGACCGCCAGCGCACCCAGGTCCGGCTGGTGGGCCGGACCTTCATGCTGGACATCGTCATGCAGTCGCCGGAGCGCTTCTCCACCGCCGTACGCGCCGCCCTGGAGGCCGAACTGCCCGCCCTGCACCCGGCCGTGGTCCGCTCCCGCTTCCACTTCCGGGAGACCGGACCGGTCACGGAACTGGTCGCCGTCCTGGACCGGATCGGCCGGCGCGGCTCGCAGGGCGTGGTCCTCAAGGCGCCCGACGTCCCCGAGATCACCGCCGCCGTGGGCCGGCTCGCGGCGGCCGGCATCCCCGTGGTGACCCTGGTGACCGACCTCCCGGCGAGCGCCCGGGTCGGCTACGTCGGCAGCGACAACCGCGCCGCCGGGGCCACCGCCGCCTACCTGATGGGCCAATGGCTCGGCGACCGCCCGGGCAATGTCCTCACCAGCCTCAGCAGCGGCTTCTTCCGCAACGAGGAGGAGCGCGAGATGGGGTTCCGCAGCGCCATGCGCGCCCGCCACCCCGAGCGCGCCCTCGTCGAGATCGCCGAGGGCCAGGGCCTGGACGCCACCCAGTACGACCTCGTCCGGGCCGCCCTGGACCGCGACCCGGAGATCCGCGCCGTGTACTCGATCGGCGGCGGCAACATCGCCACCCTCCGCGCCTTCGAGGACGCCGGACGGGAGTGCGCCGTCTTCGTCGCGCACGACCTCGACCAGGACAACACCCGCCTGCTGCGCGAGCACCGGCTGTCCGCCGTGCTCCACCACGACCTGCGCCAGGACCTCCGCGAGGCGTGCCACATCGTGATGCGCGCCCACGGCGCCCTGCCGCCCGCCGGGCCCAGCCTGCCGTCGGCGATACAGGTGGTCACGCCGTACAACATGCCGTTGCGCGGCCTCGGGTGACGGGTGACCGGGTGACGGGCTGACGGCTCGACGAGGTGACGGGGCGGCGGCGGGACGGCCGTCGGGATGGGGATGGCGGACGTCTGACCCCGGGGAGCCGGCTCGGGGCAAGCGTGCGCCGGTGGACGGGTGGGGGCCGGCGGGCGGACGGGCTGCGGACCGCACGCGGACCGGGTGAACCGCCGGCGGCCCGGGCGTGTATCCCGGGCCCGACCGGCCCGGATGCCTACCGTCGGCCCATGAAGAAGCCGAACCCGGAGGGCGACCCGGACCGTCTGCTGACGCTCGCCGACGGGGTGTTCGCCATCGCCATCACTCTGCTCGTCCTGGACCTCTCGGTACCGCAGGGCCTCAGCGCCGACGACTACCACCAGGAACTGCGCGACCAACTGCCCAACCTGGGCGCGTACGCGATCAGCCTGCTGGTGCTGGCGAGCTTCTGGCGCGACCACCGGGCGATGTTCCGCACGGTCCGGCAGGTGGACGGTCAGGTGATCTCGCTGACCGTCGTCGGACTGGGCCTCGCGGCCCTGCTCCCGTTCCCCACCTCGCTCATCTCCGAGTACGGCGACGAGACCGTCTCCGTCGTCGTCTACTCGGCGGCGGTCGCCGCTCTCGGCCTCGTCCACCTCGCGCTGGCCGGCGTCCTCTCCCGGCGCCCCTGGCTGCGCGACGACACCGGTCCGGTGCGCGACGAACTGCTCTCGGCCGTCGACCTGGGCGCCACCGTGGCGGTGTTCCTGATCACCATCCCGCTCGCCCTGCTGATCGGTCCGGCCGCCATGTGGTGGTGGGTGGTGCTGGTCCCGGTCAAGGTGTGGCTGGGCAACAAGGCGAACGCGGCGGCCGGATGACACCGGCCCACGGCCTCAGGGCCCGGTGCCGCTCGGCGGACGGAGCGGCGAACCGCTGCCGTCCCCGGTGCGCTCAGCCGCCCGCGGCGTCCTCGACACCCACCGGCACCCACGCCCCCCGCTCCACCGAGAGGGCCATCGCGTCCAGCACCCCCGCACTGTGGACCGCGTCCGTGAGGGTCGCGCCGTGCGGGACGCCCTCGGCGACCGAGCGGAGGAAGCGGTACGCCTCGATCACCTTCAGGTCGTCGTACCCCATGGCGTTGGCGGCGCCCGGCTGGAACGCGGCGAACTCCCCGTCCCCCGGGCCCACGTGGACCGTGCTCACCGGCTGGTCCTGGTAGGAGGAGCCGCGGCTGACGCCCAGCTCGTTCATCCGGCGGAAGTCCCAGAAGACCGCGCCCTCGGTGCCGTGCACCTCGAAACCGTAGTTGTTCTGCTCGCCGACGGAGACGCGGCAGGCTTCCAGCACGCCCCGGGCTCCGGAGGCGAAGCGCAGCAGGCAGTTCACGTAGTCCTCGTTCTCCACCGGCCCCAGCTCACCGCCCGACGCCCTGGAGTGGCCGGCCGTCGCCCCGGTCGGACGGGCCCGCTCCGGCACGAAGACGGCGGTGTCGGCGGTGAGGGAGGCGATGTCCCCGAGCAGGAAGCGGGCCAGGTCCGCGCCGTGCGAGGCCAGGTCGCCCAGCACCCCGCTGCCGCCGCGTCCCCGCTCGTAACGCCAGGTCAGCGCGCCGTCGGGATGGGCGGCGTAGTCGCTGAACAGCCTGATGCGCGCGTGCGTGACCGTGCCGATGCCCCCGGAGGCGATCAGCTCGCGGGCGGCCTCCACGGCCGGCGCGTTGCGGTAGTTGAAGCCGACCGCGCCCTGCACCCCCGCCCGTGCCACCGCGTCGGCCACCGCGCGGGCGTCCCCGGAGGTCAGGCCGACCGGCTTCTCGATCCAGATGTGCTTGCCCGCCTCCGCCATCGCGACACCGATCTCGCGGTGCAGGAAGTTGGGCGCCGTGATGCTGACGGCCTTCACCCGCGGGTCGGCGGCCACCTCACGCCAGTCCCGGGTCGCCGAGGCGAAGCCGAACTGCTCGGCGGCCTCCTCCGCCCGGCCGGGCACCTCCTCCGCCACCGCGACCAGTTCCGGACGCAGACCGAGCCGGGGGTAGTGGTGCGCCACGCGCGCGTACGCCTGGGTGTGCACCCGCCCCATCCAGCCGAACCCGACGACGGCGACACCCAGCGCATCCACCATGAGAGCCTCTTCTTTGGACCGATCCAGAATGTGTCCCGGTCACACTGAAGGCCACGTCACAGCAGTGTCAAGGCATGGAGAGGCATTGACGGCGGATCGCTCCGTATGGAACGGTCCAAGCCATGAGAGCGCCGACGATCCGCGACGTGGCCGAACGGGCCGGTGTGTCCAAGTCCCTCGTCTCGCTCGTCCTGCGCGGCGCCGGCCCGGTACGGCCGGAGAAGCGGGACGCCGTGCTGCGGGCGGCGCGGGAACTCGGCTACCGGCCCAACACCGCGGCGCGCAGCCTCAGCGAGCGACGCGCTCGGCCGCACCCCGCCGACCAGGACCCCGCCGACCAGGACCCCGCCGGCCCGGGCCCGGACCCGTCGGACCCCCGGACCACCCCACTGGTCGGCGTGCTCCTCAACGACCTGCGCAACCCCTGGTTCGTCGACCTCCTGGAAGGACTCGGCTCCCTGCTGGACGCGAGCGGGCTGCGGATGGTCCTCGCCGACGCCCGCCTCAACCGCCGCACGGGGCAGGACCCCGTCGACCCGTTCCGCGACCTGGACGTGGACGGCCTGGTCGTGGTGGGCACGCTGCCCGACCCGGCCGCGCTCGGGGAGATCGCCGAGCGGATCCCGGTCGTGCTGGCCGGCGCCCGCGAAGCCGTGCCGCCGGAGGCGGACGTGGTGGCGGGCGACGACGAGCACGGAACCCGGCTGGTCACCGAGCACCTGATCGGCCTCGGCCACCGCCGCATCGCGCACCTCGCCGGCTACGGCGCCGTGGGCGCCCTGCGGCAGCGCGCGTTCGAGGAGACGATGCGCCGCCACGGCCTGGCCGACGAGGCCCGCGTCGAGCCGGGCGACATGACCGAGGAGGGCGGCTACCGCACCACCGTCCGTCTCCTCAGCCGCCCCGGCCGCCCCACCGCGATCCTCGCCGTCAACGACATCACCGGCGTCGGCGCCCTCTCGGCGGCCGAGGAACTGGGGCTGCGCGTCCCGCACGACGTGTCCGTCACCGGCTACGACAACACGAGCATCTCCCGGCTGCGCCACCTGTGGCTGACCACCGTCGACAACGCCGGCCACGAGGTCGGCCGCCGCGCCGCGCGCCGCCTCCTCGACCGGCTGGAGCACCCGGGCGGCGCCGGTCAGGTGCGGCTGGTGACACCGACCCTGGAGATCCGGGGCACCAGCGGCCCCCCACCGCCCGGGTCGGGAGGCGTCACTCCGGGAGCGTGATGCAGTACGCCTTGCGCAGCGTCTCGTGCACGGTCCACGTCGTCCGGTCGCCCTCCCGCAGCACGGCCATGTCACCCGGCCCGACGCGCAGGGTCGGCCCGCCCTCCACCTCAACCGTCGCGGAGCCACTGATCACCACGAACATCTCGTCGGCCTCCGTGTCGGTGACGACGCCCGGGGTGATCTGCCAGATCCCGCGGATCCGGCGCCCGTCCGCCGACTCCCACACCACCCTGCCGGTCACCTCGGGGGTTCCGGACACGATCTGCTCGGGGGTGAGCGGCTCGGGCGCGAGGTCGGCGTCGGCGATGCGGAGGACGAAGCTGCTGTCGGTCATGCACCGACGCTAGACCGCCCCGGCCCGCCGACAGCAGCGACAGAGTGTGCGACGTCCGCCCCCGTCCCCGACACTCCGTCGCGGGACGGACGCACCTCGCGCATGGGGTAGGGTTGACCTGCGTGATCACGCGGTTCGCCGCGCGGAACGCATCGGGACGTGGCGCAGCTTGGTAGCGCACTTGACTGGGGGTCAAGGGGTCGCAGGTTCAAATCCTGTCGTCCCGACTTCACGAAGTCGCAGGTCAGGGCCGGTTACGGAATCATCCGTAACCGGCTTTTCCCACGGTGAGGAACCGTCGGGCTGTTGTCCTGGGCCCCGAGGCCGGAAGGTCACGCCGATCAGGCTCGGCGGGAAGCGGCTGCGCGGGGCGGGCATCAGCCCGTTCCCTCCCTCGGAGGCCGGCCCGCGAATGGCATCCGGCCCGAGGCGCCACCGTGGCGGCCCGGTGCTCGGTGCTCCGTGTTGTTCCGGAGCCCGCTGAGCCGCTTCCTCCGCCGACGGACCACGGGCAGGCGTACCGTGACAGCGTGGCGAACGAAGACCTGGGGAAGACTCTGCGGCGCCTGCGTCGGCTGGCCTCGTTGACTCAGGAGGAGCTGGCCGAGCGATCCGGCATTTCCGTCGACGTGATCCGTCAGCTCGAACAAGGACGGAAGCGTTCGGCGCGTCTGCCCACGCTGCACGCCCTGGCCAACGGTCTCGGAGTGGAACTGACGACGCTGCTCGGTGATCCGCCCGCCGTGGCCGCCACCGGAGAGAACGATGGTCCTCGCTTCGTGGCCGTGCGCCGTGCCGTCATGCCCGCGCTCTGGGGACCGCGGCCCGAGCCGCCTGGGCGGGACTTCTCCCTGGACCGCCTGCGGGAACAGATCGCTGAGGGCTGGTCGCAGTACCACTCCGCCGAGTTCGACACCGTGATGAAGGTACTGCCGGACCTGATCGCGGATGCTCGCTCCGCCACCGTTTCGAGGAGCGAAGCGGAGCGCAGGCGTGGGTTCGCGGCTCTGGGGAAGGCACTTCAGCTGGCCGGACACGTGGCCGTGCGGATGGGCAAGACCGACCTCGCCCTGATCGGCCTGGAGCGTGCCATAGACGCTGCGGGGCAGTCCTCCGATCCGCTGCTCGTGCCGATGATCGTGAACTCCACCGCGTGGACGTACCAGCGACAGGGCCGACTCGAGGACGCGTTGAGCATCGCCCTCCGCGTGGCCGACGGTATGAGGGACGAGGGCCGCACCGAGACGGCCGATGGCCTGAAGGTGTGGGGCGCACTGACGATGAGCGCCGCGACGTCGGCCGCGCGCAGCGGCGACTACCAGCGCGCAGCCGCCATGATGGAGACGGCCGAGAAGGAAGCCGCCTGCGTCTCGAAGTTGCCCGACGGGGGAGACCATCGCATGGTCAGTGTTTTCAGCCCTTCCTCCGTCCGCATCGAACGGGTCCGGCTCGCCGTGCAGTACGGGCACCCGCAGGACGCTCTGGCGCTCGCGAAGGGGATGCGGCTGAGCAAGGACACGCCCCCGTCGTGGCGTACATGGCTGCTGCTGGACGTGGCCCGTGCCCACACGGACACCGGGGATGCGGCCGGAGCGGTGAAGACACTGGAGTCACTGCGCCGTGTGGCGCCGACCTGGATGCAGCACCACACTTTGGCCGTTGCCATCGTGCGCGATCTGTGGGCGCTGCCCAACCACCCGCCGGGACTGCGGCCGTTGGCGGAGTTCCTGGGTGTCACCCCCTAGCGTGGTGAAAGTGGGACGTTGCGTCCCTGTCAGTGTTCCGGGCAGGTCGCTTCCATGAGCGGACAATGCCTTGGCGGCCGTGCGAACGGCACCGGGGCCGGCCGATCCGAGGAAGCAGAACGACATGCCGCAACCTGCAACGCGCGCCCGCCGGACCGGGTGCCCCGGGTACAGCGAGACCCTGCCCCGCCTGCCCGAGAGCGCAGCGCCCGCCCGATGCCTGGTCAGTACGGCCTGTGCCGCGTGGGGACTGGGCGACCTGGCCGAGGACGCGGCCTTGGTGGTCTCCGAACTGGTGGCCAACGCGGTCCGGCACGCGCGCAAGGGCACCCTCCGGGTGGTGGTCGAGAGGCCCGGCGCGGACCTCGTCCGCATCGGCGTCGTGGACTTCTCCCGCGAGCACCCGGTGCCCAGGGCGCACGGCCCCGAGGACGAATCCGGTCGTGGTCTGGTCCTCGTGGCGCACCTGGCGGAGGACTGGGGAACCGATCCGTTGCCGTGGGGGAAGCGGGTATGGGCGGAGCTGCGAGGGAGGGGTTGAGGACAAGTGCGCGACGGAGACGGCTCGGCCGGTCAGCGTGTCGAGCCGTCCGGGGCAGGCGTCGCCGTGCCGGACAGCGAGCCGCGGGCACCGACGCCTGTCTGACGCCCGTCGACGCGCCAGGATCGCGGCCCCGCCGTCAGCCGGACACCGCGTCGACCAGGGCGGCCAGGGCCGTGGCGAGGGTGTCCAGGCCCGGTCCCGCCGGGCCGCCCGGCTCCGTCATGTAGGTGTCCCGGCGGATCTCGACCATCAGGGCCGACACCTCCGGCCGTTTCTCGAAGAACTCCAGCGGCACGTACGTCCCGGCGAACGGGCTGTCCAGGCCCGTCTCCCCGCACGGCGCGAATGCCGCGCGGGCCGCGTCCAGCAGGGCGGGCGGGGTGTGGAAGGCGTCGGTGCCCAGGCAGACCGCCGGCCGTGGGCCGTCGCCGTGCAGCTCGTAGGGGAGCGGGGCGCTGGGGTAGGAGTGCACGTCGATGATCACCGCCCGGCCGGTGGCGGCGAGGCGGTCCGCCACCGCGTCCGACATGGCCCGCGCGTAGGGCGCGAAGTACCGCTCGATCAGCGGGGCCGGGTCGAAGCCGTCGGGCCGCAGCGTCTCCCGGTGGGTGGTCCGGGTGTAGACCGCACCCATGCCGACGGCGAGCATCTCCTCCCGGTCGTCGGGGAAGCGTTCGGGGTCGACCACCAGCCGGGACAGCCCGTTCACGAACCGCCACGGTCTCCGCCCGGCGAGGCCGGCCGCCGCCCCGGCCAGCGCGGCCGTGTGGGCGTCGGTGATGTGGTCCAGCTCGCGCTCCAGGGCGGCGTCGTCCAGCACGATGGCGGAGCGCACGGCGGCGGGTATCTCCCGGGAGGAGTGCGGCACATGGAGGATGACGGGCGAGTCCGCGTCGCCGGGGAGGAACGCGAACGGCGGCGGGACCTCGGTCATGGGGCTGCTCCAGGGGCGTCGTCGGTGGTGTACGCGGCGACCACGCTGCCACACGCCACCGACAACGCCCCCGTCGCGGGCCTCCGCCGTGCCTACGCCAGCAACTCCCGCACCAGCGCGCCGACCTGCTCGTCCTCCAGCAGGAAACCGTCGTGCCCGTACGGCGACTCCAGCAGCCGGAGCCGGTCGGCACCGGGGATGTGCGCCGCGAGCTCGGCCTGCTGGGCCGGCGGGTAGAGGCGGTCGGAGTCGATGCCCGCCACCAGCGTGCGGGCGGTCACCCGGCGCAGGGCGTCCCGGACGCCGCCCCGGCCGCGTCCCACGTCGTGGCCGTTCATCGCCTCCGTCAGCACCACGTAGCTGCCCGCGTCGAAGCGGCGGACCAGCTTGGCGGCGTGGTGGTCGAGGTACGACTCGACCTGGTACCGGCCGCCCCGCCACGGGTCCTCCGCGCCCTGCGGCTCCCGCCCGAACCGGGCCGCCAGTTCGGGCTCGCTGCGGTAGGTGACGTGCGCGATGCGACGGGCGAGGCCGAGCCCCGCGTGCGGGCCGCCGCCCGGGGGCGCGTCGTGGTAGTCGCCGTCCCGCCAGTGCGGGTCGGAGCGGATCGCGTGCAGCTGGAGCGAGGCCCAGGCGATCTGCTCCGCGCTCGCCGCCGCCGACGTGGCGAGCAGGAGCAGCCCCGCCACCCGCTCCGGATACGACACCGCCCACTCCACGGCCCGCATGCCGCCCATGGAGCCGCCGACCACCAGCGCCCACCGGTCGATGCCGAGGGCGTCGGCCAGCGACGCCTCGGCGGCGACCTGGTCCCGCACGGTCAGGTACGGGAACGCGCCGCCCCAGGGGCGCTCCCCGCCGGGGCGCGGCGAGGCGGGCCCGGTGCTGCCCTGGCAGCCGCCCAGCACGTTCGGGGCGACCACGAACCAGCGGTCGGTGTCGAGCGCCCGCCCCGGTCCGATGAGGCCGTCCCACCAGCCCGGCGAGGGATGACCGGGCCCGGCGGGTCCGGCCGCGTGGCTGTCACCGGTGAGGGCGTGCAGCACCAGCACGGCGTTCGAGCCGTCCGGGGCCATCCGGCCCCACGTCTCGAACGCCAGTCGGACACCGGGGAGTTCACCGCCGGCCTCCAGGGGCAACGGCTCGTCGAGCGCGTGCCACCGGCGCCGACCGGGCGGGTCCCCCTCCCGCCAGGCCCCGGAGGCCGGCGGGAGGGGGACCTGGGTCCCGGAGCGGAGCACGCTGCTCAGGAGGCCTCCTTCGCCGCGCGGAAACCGGCCTCCAGGTCGGCCTTCAGGTCGGCGAGGTTCTCGATGCCGACCGACAGCCGCACCAGGCCGGGCTTGGTCCCGGTCGCCTCCAGCTGCTCCTCGTCGAGCTGGCTGTGGGTGGTGGACGCCGGGTGGATGATCAGGCTGCGCACGTCGCCGATGTTGGCGAGGTGGCTGAACAGCTCCACCCCGTCGACGAACCGCTTGCCCGCCTCGACGCCGTCCCGCAGCTCGAAGGAGACGATGGCGCCCGCACCGTTCGGAAGGTACTTCTGCGCCGCCTCGTACCAGGGGCTGGACGGCAGGCCCGGATAGTGGACGACGGAGACCTCGTCGCGCTGCTCCAGCCACTCGGCGAGCGCCAGCGCGTTGGACGAGTGCCGCTCCAGGCGCAGGCTCAGCGTCTCCACGCCCTGGAGCAGCAGGAACGCCGAGTGCGGGGCGATCGCGGGCCCGAGGTCGCGCAGCAGCTGCACGCGCAGCTTGACGGCGAACGCGCCGGGGCCGAGGGCGGGCCAGTACCGCAGGCCGTGGTAGCTGGGGTCGGGCTCGGAGAAGTCCGGGAAGCGCTCGGCCTGCGCGCCGAAGTCGAAGGTGCCGCCGTCCACGACGACGCCGCCGATCGTGGTGCCGTGCCCGCCGAGGAACTTGGTCGCCGAGTGGACCACGATGTCCGCGCCGTGCTCCAGCGGGCGCAGCAGGTAGGGGGTGGGCACCGTGTTGTCCGCGATCAGCGGGACACCGGCCTCGTGCGCCACGTCCGCGACGCCGCGTACGTCGAGGACGTTGCCGCGCGGGTTGCCCAGCGTCTCGGCGAACAGCGCCTTGGTGTTCGGCCGGATCGCCGCCCGCCAGGCGTCGAGGTCCTCGGGGTTCTCGACGAACGAGACCTCGATGCCGAACTTGGGCAGCGTGTGGCGGAACAGGTTGTAGGTGCCGCCGTAGAGGGAGGCGGACGAGACGACGTGGTCCCCGGCTCCGGCGAGGGTCAGCAGGGCCAGCGTCTGGGCCGCCTGGCCCGAGGCCAGGGCCACCGCGGCCACCCCGCCCTCCAGGGCGGCGACGCGCTGCTCGAAGACGTCCTGGGTGGGGTTGTGGATGCGGGTGTAGATGTTCCCCGGCTCCGCCAGGGAGAACAGGTCCGCCGCGTGCTGCGTGTCCCGGAAGGCGAACGAGGACGTCTGGTAGATCGGGGTCGCCCGGGCGCCGGTCGTGGGGTCGGGTTCGGCACCCGAGTGGACCTGCTTGGTCTCGAAGGACCAGGCCGCCGTGGCGGGGGCATCGGCCTCGGGGGTGTGGCCGGCGGATTCGGTGGACTGGCTCATGGTGCTCCTCGGGCGAAGTGGCGACGCGTGGCCGTGGGGGTTCGCGGACGTTCCGGTGGGGGCGCGGGGCGCGACCGGGTGGTCCCGGGCCGGGTGCCGGGAACCGCCCGCCGACGCGACCGTCGGCTTCCGGTGTGCCCCACCGGTGCTGCGGTGACACGTGCATGGCCGGGGTGCCAGCAGGTGACACGCTCGATGATAGGCCGGGCATCCGCGAAAATGAGACGGCATCTCACTAGCTGGAAGCTCTCTTCACACGGTGTTCATGAACACCGCGGCACCGCCTCCGCACCCGGCTCCCCACCCCGCTCCGCGCCCGGCTCCGCGCCCGACTCCGGACACGGTTCCGGACAGAACTCCGCGCACGGATCCGCACGCGCCTGGGGGCACAGCTCCGGACACGGACCCGCACGCGCCTCCGGACACGGCCCCGGCCCCGCCTGGCGGGACTCCCTCCGGACACGGCTCCGCCCCGGCCGGAAGCCCGGCCGGGGCGGAGTGCGCGGCGCTCGCGAGGAGCGGTGGCGTCAGCTGCTCAGGGACGCCAGTGCCTCGTTCCAGGTGGCGGACGGCCGCATCACGGCGGCGGCCTTCACCGGGTCGGGCTGGTAATAGCCGCCGATGTCGGCCGGCTTGCCCTGGACGGCGATCAGCTCGTCGACGATCTTCTGCTCGTTCGCCGCGAGCGTCTCGGCGAGCGGCGCGAACGCCTTCGCCAGGTCGGCGTCGTCGGTCTGCGAGGCCAGCTCCTGCGCCCAGTACAGGGACAGGTAGAAGTGGCTGCCGCGGTTGTCGATGCCGCCGACGCGACGGGTCGGGGACTTGTCCTCGTTGAGGAAGGTCGCCGTGGCGCGGTCCAGGGTGTCGGCGAGGACCTTGGCACGGGTGTTGCCGGTGGTCGTGGCGTACTGCTCCAGCGACGGCACCAGCGCGAAGAACTCACCGAGGGAGTCCCAGCGCAGGTAGTTCTCCTTGACCAGCTGCTGGACGTGCTTGGGGGCGGAGCCGCCCGCGCCCGTCTCGAACAGGCCGCCGCCCGCCATCAGCGGGACGATCGACAGCATCTTGGCGCTGGTGCCCAGCTCCAGGATCGGGAACAGGTCGGTCAGGTAGTCGCGCAGCACGTTGCCGGTGACCGAGATGGTGTTCTCGCCGCGGCGGATGCGCTCCACCGACAGCTTCGTCGCCTCGACGGGGGGCAGGATACGGATGTCCAGGCCCTCGGTGTCGTGCTCGGTCAGGTACTGCTTCACCTTGGCGATCAGGTTGGCGTCGTGAGCGCGGTCCTCGTCGAGCCAGAAGACGGCCGGGTCGCCGGTGGCGCGGGCGCGGGTCACGGCCAGCTTCACCCAGTCGCGGATCGGCGCGTCCTTGGTCTGGCAGGCGCGGAAGATGTCACCGGTGGAGACGGCCTGCTCCAGGACCACGTTGCCGGCCTGGTCGACGAGGCGGACGGTGCCCGTGGTGGGGATCTCGAACGTCTTGTCGTGGCTGCCGTACTCCTCGGCCTTCTGCGCCATCAGACCCACGTTGGGCACCGAGCCCATGGTGGACGGGTCGAAGGCGCCGTTGGCGCGGCAGTCGTCGATCACGGCCTGGTAGACGCCGGAGTAGCTGGAGTCCGGCAGGACCGCCAGGGTGTCGGCCTCCTGGCCGTCCGGGCCCCACATGTGGCCGGAGGTGCGGATCATGGCCGGCATGGAGGCGTCCACGATCACGTCGGAGGGGACGTGCAGGTTGGTGATGCCCTTGTCGGAGTCGACCATGGCCAGCTCCGGGCCCTCGGCCAGCTCGGCGTCGAAGGACGCCTTGATCTCGGCACCTTCGGGCAGGGCGTCCAGGCCCTTGTAGATGCCGCCGAGGCCGTCGTTCGGGCTGAGACCGGCCGCGGCCAGCTTCTCGCCGTACTGCGCGAACGTCTTCGGGAAGAAGGCGCGCACCACGTGGCCGAAGACGATCGGGTCGGAGACCTTCATCATCGTGGCCTTCAGGTGCACGGAGAACAGCACGCCCTCCTGCTTGGCGCGGGCGACCTGCGCGGTCAGGAACTCGCGCAGCGCGGCGACGCGCATCACGGAGGCGTCGACGACCTCGTCCTTGAGGACGGGTACGGACTCGCGCAGCACGGTGGTGGTGCCGTCGTCACCGACCAGCTCGATGCGCAGCGCGCCGTCCTCGGCGATGACGGCCGACTTCTCGGTGGAGCGGAAGTCGTTCTCGCCCATGGTCGCCACGTTGGTCTTGGAGTCGGAGCTCCAGGCGCCCATGCGGTGCGGGTGCGACTTGGCGTAGTTCTTCACCGAGGCCGGGGCGCGACGGTCGGAGTTGCCCTCGCGCAGCACCGGGTTCACGGCCGAACCCTTGATCTTGTCGTACCGGGCGCGGATCTCGCGCTCCTCGTCCGTCTTCGGGTCGTCCGGGTAGTCCGGAAGCGCGTAGCCCTGCTCCTTCAGCTCGGCGATCGCGGCCTTGAGCTGCGGGATCGACGCCGAGATGTTGGGCAGCTTGATGATGTTCGCGGCGGGCGTCTTGGCCAGCTCGCCGAGCTCGGCGAGGGCGTCCGGGATGCGCTGGTCCTCGGTCAGGTACTCCGGGAACACGGCGATGATGCGGCCGGCCAGCGAGATGTCACGCGTCTCCACGTCGACACCCGCCTGAGAGGCGTACGCCCGGACCACCGGCAGGAAGGAATACGTCGCGAGGGCCGGGGCCTCGTCAGTGTGCGTATAGATGATGGTCGAGTCAGTCACCGGGTGCTCCGCTCCACGTCTGCAACATTGCTCGACATCAAGATATCTTGTGGGCGCTCCGGGCTCGACAGGGGTCCGCGCCGAGTCGCGGCGGGTTCCGGCCGGTCACCCGCCACGCGGCACGGCCGGCGTGGCGGGGACGGGGCGGGCGGCCGCTCAGACGGGCCTGGTCAGCGTCATGTCATCCGGGGCGTGCTCCGGCTCGCGCTGCTGCGGGATCATGACCGTACCCTGCTGGATCGCGACGGTCCGCGCCGGCGACGGGATGCGGATGCCCTCCTCGCGGTAGCGCCGGTGCAGGCGCTTGATGAACTCGTGCTTGATCCGGTACTGGTCGCTGAACTCGCCGACGCCCAGGATGATCGTGAAGCCGATCCGCGAGTCGCCGAAGGTGTGGAAGCGCACCGCCGGGTCGTGCTCCGGCACCGCGCCGGTGATCTCCGTCATCACCTCGGCGACGACCTCCATGGTCACCCGCTCGACGTGTTCCAGATCGCTGTCGTAGGACACCCCGGCCTGCACCAGGATGGTCAGCTTCTGCTCCGGGCGCATGAAGTTGGTCATGTTGGTCTTGGCGAGCTGGCCGTTGGGGATGACCACCAGATTGTTGGACAGCTCCCGCACGGTCGTCTGCCGCCAGTTGATGTCCTCCACGTAACCCTCCTCACCGCTGCTCAGCCGGATGTAGTCGCCGGGCTGGACGGTCTTGGAGGCCAGGATGTGGATGCCCGCGAACAGGTTGGCGAGCGTGTCCTGCAGGGCGAGGGCGACGGCCAGACCGCCGACCCCGAGGGCGGTGAGCAGCGGGGCGATCGAGATGCCCAGGGTCTGCAGCCCCACCAGGAAGCCGATCGCGAGGACCAGGATCCGGGTGATGTTCATGAAGATCGTCGCCGACCCCGCGACCCCGGAGCGGGACTGGGTCACCGACCGCACCAGCCCGGCCACCACCCGGGCCGCCGACACCGTGGCGGCGAAGATCACCAGCAGGGTCAGTACCTGGTTGACGTTGTGCTGCACGGTCCGGGTCAGAGGCAGGGCCGCCGCGGCGGAGGCGACACCGCCGGCGATCGCCGCCCACGGCGCGATCATGTGCAGCGCGTCCACGAGAACGTCGTCCCCACGCCAGGTGGTGCGCTCCGCCAGCCGCGCCAGCCGGCGCAGCAGGAGCCGCAGCAGGAAGGCCGCCAGCAGGCCGCCGGCCAGGGCGATGCCCGCGTACAGCAGGTCATCGACGGTGAGGGCGCGGGTCACCGCACCGCTCCGGCGAACGCGTGGTTCGACGACGGTATGTGAAGGTGTGTCACGTTGTTCACCTGTTCGGGATTCCGGGAAGGCCCGGAAGGGTCCGGTGGGAAGAGATCGGCGCGCCGGGCGGCGGACCCGCGACCGGCACGACCCGCTCATCCTGCCGTATGCGCAGGGGGAGTTCGTGCCGAACCCGGCGCGATCGCGCCGCTCGGCGCGGGAGACTACGGCCGGGCGGACGGCGGTGTCGTGCGGATCACTCCGGCGCGGTGCACCACAGGTGCGGTGCCTCCGGACTCCGTGACGTCTCCCGGCAGGCCCCCCGTGACGCCCCCCGGGCCCCGTGACGTCTCCCGGACCCGCCGTACGGTGCCGCCCGCCCCGCCCCGGGCTCCGCTCAGATCACCTTCGTCCGCACCAGCACGCCCAACGTCAGCGCGCCCGGCAGCAGCGGCAGCCACACGGTGATCACGCGGAAGGCCAGCACGACGGCCGTGGCCACCGCGGCGGCCCCGCCCACCGCGACCAGCGCCACCACCAGCGCCGCCTCCACCGAGCCCAGGCCGCCCGGGGTGGGCACCAGCGCGACCGCGACCGTGGCCGCCAGGTACGCCAGGGCCAGGTGCGCCACCGGCACGTCCAGCGCCAGGGCCCGCGCCACCAGCACCAGCGCCGCCGTCTGCAGCGCGGGGAAGACCAGCGCCCCGCCCCACAGGGCCAGCGCCCGGGTGGGCCGGGTGTGCACCGACCGCGCCTCGCCCAGCGCCGTCCGCAGGAACGACGCCGCCCCCGTCCGCAGCCGCCGTACGCACAGCAGCACGCCCACCGCGAGCAGCAGCACCCCGCCCACCGCACACAGCAGCGGGCCGAAGGCCCCCTGGGGGAGCAGTGCGTCCAGGCGCAGCGCACCCGGGCAGGCGAGCAGCAGCACGCCCAGCAGGGCCACCCGGCCGACCGACTCCGCCAGCAGGTACAGCGCGAGGGCCGCCGAGGAACGCGCCGCGGACAGCCCGCACACCGTCATGAACCGCAGGTTGACCGCGCTCGCGCCCAGCCCGGTCGGCAGCAGGTGGTTCGCCGCGCCGGCCGCGAACTGGGTGGCCACCAGCCGTCGCGCCGGCAGCCGTTCGAGCACCGCGCCCTGCCGGGTGCACGCGGCGGCCGGCCAGGTCAGGCAGGTCGCCCCCACCGCGGCCAGCAGCCACGGCCAGCGCGCCTGACCCAGGTGCGCGAACCCCTCGGCGAGCACGGACCGGTGCCGCACCGCGACCACCGTCACCAGCAGCAGCGGCAGTACGCACAGGATCCGGCGCACCGTCCGCCGCACGTTCCCGGACTGCCGTCCGCCCCGCCGCTCACCCGCGGCGGAGTGCGGCGGGACGGACGGCGGCCGGTGGGCGGGGAGTTGCGGGGAGAGCGTCATGCGGACCTTCGCTTCACGCGGGGAGGAGGCACCGGGCCGGGCGGGTGGAACCGGGCCAGGGGAGGGGAGCGGCAAGTACGACGGGGACGGGAGCGCGACGAGGAGGGGAGCGGGAGGCCGGACCGGGGACGGGAGCGGGAGGTCGGACCGGGGAGAGGAGGAGAAGGCGGGGGAGCGCTGTGAGTGGGGGACGGGTGGGGGCACGCGGTGGAACGGGGCCGTGGCGGGCGGGCGTTGACCTCAATGATGCTTGAGGTCGTACTGTCTCGCCCATGAGCATGGAGACAACGGCCTGGACACAATTGCACAGCGTCATGACCGCCCAGGAGGAACGGCGCCCCCTCGCCCGGGTGACCCTCCGGCGCATCGGCGCGTTCGCCCGCCCGCACCGCCGCCGCATGACCCTGTTCGTGCTGCTCGGCACGGCGACGGCACTGCTGGCCGTGGCGACCCCCGTCCTGGCCGGCCGGGTGGTGGACACCATCGTGTCCGGCGGGGACGAGGGCACCGTCGTCCGGCTGGCCCTGCTGATCGCGCTGATCGCCCTGGCCGAGGCGGCCCTCGGCATCCTCGGCCGGCGGCTGTCGGCGACGCTGGGCGAGGGCCTCATCCTCGACCTGCGCACCGCCGTCTTCGACCATGTGCAGCGGATGCCGGTGGCGTTCTTCACCCGTACGCGTACGGGCGCGCTCGTCTCCCGTCTCAACAACGACGTCATCGGCGCCCAACGAGCCTTCAGCAACACGCTGTCCACCGTGGTGGGCAACGTGGTCACCCTGGTGCTCGCCCTCGCCGTCATGCTCACGCTGTCCTGGCAGATCACGCTGCTCGCCCTCGTCCTGCTGCCCGTCTTCGTCGTCCCCGCCCGCCGCATGGGGAGCCGGATGGCCCGGATGCAGCGCGAGGCCGCCGCGCTGAACGCCGCCATGGGCACCCGGATGACCGAGCGCTTCTCCGCCCCCGGCGCCACCCTCGTCAAACTCTTCGGGCGCCCGGAGGAGGAGTCGGCCCAGTTCGCCGAACGGGCCCGCCGGGTACGGGACATCGGCGTGCGCACCGCCACCGCCCAGACGGTCTTCATCACCGCCCTCACCCTCGTCTCCGCCCTCGCCCTGGCCCTCGTCTACGGCCTCGGCGGCTGGTACGCGCTGCGCGGCGCCCTGGAACCCGGGGCGGTCGTCGCCCTCGCCCTGCTGCTGACCCGGCTCTACGCCCCGCTCACCGCACTGGCCGGAGCCCGCGTCGAGGTGATGAGCGCGCTGGTCAGCTTCGAGCGGGTCTTCGAGGTCCTGGACCTGCGCCCGCTCATCGAGGAGAAGCCGGGGGCGCGCGAGGTGCCGGACGGCCCGGTGTCCGTCGAGTTCGAGGACGTACGGTTCGGCTACCCGTCCGCCGACCGGGTGTCCCTGGCCTCCCTGGAGGAGGTCGCCGCCCTGGACACGCGCGGCGGCGCCGAGGTCCTGCACGGCGTCTCCTTCCGGGCGGAACCGGGCCGCACCGTCGCCCTCGTCGGCTCCTCCGGCGCGGGCAAGTCGACGATCGCCCAGCTCCTGCCCCGCCTGTACGACGTGGACGCGGGCGCCGTGCGCGTGGGCGGCGTCGACGTCCGGGACCTGTCCACCGCCTCGCTGCGCGCCACCGTCGGCATGGTCACCCAGGACGGCCACCTCTTCCACGACACGGTCCGCGCCAACCTGCTGCTCGCCCGTCCCGACGCCACGGAGGCCGACCTCTTCGACGCCCTGCGCCGGGCCCGCCTGGACGACCTCGTGCGCTCCCTGCCCGACGGCCTGGACACCGTGGTCGGCGAACGCGGCTACCGCCTCTCCGGCGGGGAACGCCAGCGCATGACGATCGCCCGGCTGCTGCTGGCCCGCCAGCGCGTCGTCGTCCTCGACGAGGCCACCGCCCACCTGGACAACACCTCCGAGGCGGCCGTGCAGGAGGCGCTCACCGAAGCCCTGGCGGACCGGACGGCGCTCGTGATCGCGCACCGGCTGTCCACGGTCCGGGCGGCGGACCTGATCCTGGTGCTGGAGGACGGCCGGATCGTGGAACGCGGCACCCACCGGTCCCTGCTGGCGGCCGACGGACGCTACGCGGAGCTGTACCGCACACAGTTCGCGGCCGGCGGGCCGTCCGGCGCCGTCAACGGCCTCTCCGGCGACGGCGGCGACGGCGGCGGCGACAGCCAGGCGTCCGCCGCGAGCGCTACAGCCGCCGGCGGCGCCGTACCCGTCGAGGGCAACCCGGCCGTCACCGGCACCCCTTCCCCGGCCCCGGTCCGCAGCCCGGGCGCCGCCGGGGATCACCACGACGGCCGGGGCGCCCCGGCCCCGGCGTGAGACAGGGGCGCCACCGCCCCCGGAGCCCGGCACCCGCCGGGGGCGGGCACCCCGCACGCCCCCGCGAACCCCGCACACGACGACGGCGCCGCCGCCCGCCCCCTGACCGGGGCGGGCGACGGCGCCGTGCTGCCGTCCGGAGGTCCTCACGGACCTCCCGGGGTCACTTCCCCTGGCTGACGGCCTTCGTCCGGCCGTCCGCCCGGGAGTCGCCGGCACCGGCCTTCGCCGGCGCCGAGCCGCCGCGGCTACGGCTCCTGCCCCGCCCGCGGGAGCGGCCGCCCTTGCCGCCACGGGAGTGGGCGTCCAGCTCGACGGCGAGCGGCGAGGCGGTCAGCACCGACGAGTAGGTGCCGACCAGCATGCCGATCAGCAGGGCGAGCGCGAAGTCGGTGAGCGAGTCACCGCCCAGCAGCGCCAGCGCGAACAGGATGAACAGCACACCGATACCGGTGTTCACGGTGCGCGGCACGGTCTGCAGGATCGCCGTGTTGGTCACGTCGCTCAGTGGTGCCTTGCTGTCCTTGCGCCACAGCTCGCGGATGCGGTCGAAGACCACGACGGAGTCGTTCACCGAGTAACCGATCACGGTGAGCAGCGCCGCCAGGAACACGCCGTCGATCGGCTTGCCCAGCCAGGCGAAGATACCGGTGAGGATGATCACGTCGTGCGCCAGCGCGCTCACCGCGCCGGTGCCGAACATCCAGCGGAACCGGAACGCCAGGTAGACCAGCTGTGCGGCGAGGGCCAGACCGAGCGCGATGAGCGCGTTGCGGCGCAGTTCGTCGCCCAGGCTCGGGCCGATCAGCTCGTCGCGGACCTTCTCGGCGCCGCCGCCGACCTTGTCGACGGCCTCCTGGACCTTGACGGCCTCCTGGTTGCTCAGCTCCTCGGTGCGCACCGTGAGCTGCTTGTCGCCGGACTCCTGCACCACGGCCTGCGGGAACCCGGCGTCGGCCAGGGCGGACCGGGCGTCGTCGGGGTCGACGCTCTGGGTGGTGGAGTACTCGATGAGCCGGCCGCCGGTGAACTCCACACCGAAGTTCAGCCCGCGCACCACGATGCCGGAACCGGCGACGACGAGCACGACCGCGGACACCGCCAGCCAGCGGCGCGGGGTGCTCATCATCTGCGGGTTGCGGCGGGTGAGGTACTCGCGGACCCGGCCGATGGAGGCCAGACCGGTGATCTGGGGACGCCGGTGCACCCACTGGCGGCGGACCGCGAAGTCGGCCAGCACCCGGGTGATCACCAGGGCGCTGATCATGGACGCGAGGACACCGATGCCCAGCGTGACACCGAAGCCCTTGACCGGGCCGGAGGCGAGGAAGAACAGCAGGGCCGCCGCGATCAGCGTGGTGACGTTGGAGTCGGCGATGGCGCTGAAGGCGCCCTTGAAACCGGCGGTGAGCGCGGACCGGCTGCTGGCCCGGTTCCGGTTGTGGTACTCCTCACGGGCCCGTTCGAAGACGAGCACGTTGGCGTCCACGGCCATACCGATGGCCAGCACGAAACCGGCGAGGCCGGGCAGCGTCAGGGTGGCGCCGAGCGCGGCCAGACCGGCGTAGGAGATGACGCCGTAGCAGGCCAGGGCGACCGTCGCCAGCAGACCCATGAGCCGGTAGACGACGATGATGAAGAGCGCGGTCAGCGCGGTGCCGACCAGGGCGGCCCAGGCGCTGGCCTCGATGGCCTCGGCACCCAGCGTGGGGCCGACCGTCCGCTGCTCGACCGTCTCGACCGGCACCGGCAGGGCGCCGCCCTTGATGAGCAGGGCGAGTTCCTTGGCCTCGTCGCTGCTGAAGGAACCGGTGATCTGGGTGGTGCCGCCGGTGATGCCCACGTTGCAGCCGACGCTGGGGTCGACCTGCGGCGACGAGATGATCTTGTTGTCGAGGACGATGGCGACGCGGCGCTTGGGGTCGCCCGCCGGGTTGCAGGCGGCCTCCCCGGTCAGGTTGGCCCAGTCCTTGTCGTTCTTGAAGTCCACGGAGACGAACCAGCCCGCGGCCCTCTGCTGGTCGAGGCCCGCCTCGGCGTCCTTGACGTCCTCACCGGTCATCTTCGCGGGCGCGAGGCGCAGCCGCTGGCCGTCCTCGTCGGCCAGGACGCGCTCGCCCTTGTCGTTCGGCTTCTCCTCCGCCTCACCGGTCTCCGCGCCGAGCACCGGGTGCACGGTCAGCTGGGCCGTCTGGCCCAGCACCTCGGCGGCCTTGCGCGGGTCCTGCAGACCCGGCAGCTCGACGATGATCCGGTTCTCGCCGGAACGGACGATGGACGGCTCGGCCACGCCGAGCGCGTCGACCCGGCCGCGCAGGACCTCCAGCGCCCGGTCGGTCGCCGCGGCGTCGGCCTTGGTGGTCTCGGTGGACCGGGTCTCCAGCACGATCTGGGTGCCGCCCCGCAGGTCCAGCCCGAGCCGGACCGGAACGGTGGCCGCGATGAACACGGCCAGGGCGACCACGGCGAACGCGAAGAACGCCCTGATCCGGTTGGAGCTCTTCGCCGCGGAGCTCTTCGATGTGGAACTTTTCACTGGTGCCTCCAGCGGGCACACCGCGGCCGACTACGGGCGCGGCAGGGGAGAGGGGGGAAGTACGGGAACTCTCATGCACTGGAGGACGCGGGCGGTGCCCGGCCGAGGTCCGACGGCACGTACGCGGTGACGAGCGGCCCGTGCCCGGCCGTCGGAGCCGGGCGGCCCGGCCCGGCCGGCACCCGCGGGGTGTACGGGGCAGTGAACAGGAGCTGGCCGGACGGCGTCGGGCGCTCCCCGGCGTCACGCAGCGACCGCAGCAGCAGCGTGCCGCTGCCGGTGTACGCCTCGTCGGTGTGCGCGTGGCTGTCGTACGGCTGGAAGGAGGCCGCCGGGACGGCCGGCGCGTCCGGGGACACGGGCTGTCCGGCGGGCACCAGCCGGGCGCCGTCGGTGAAGGCGAGCGTCAGCAGGGCCGCCGTCAGGGCCAGCAGGGCGGCGACGGCGCGGTGCGGAAGACGGGCGGCATGTCCCGGCCGGTCGGTGATCACGGCTCGACGAGTCCCGCCCGGATCGCGTACCGGGTCAGGTCCAGGCGGTCCCGGAGCCCCAGCTTGCTCAGCAGGTTCTCCCGGTGCCGCTGGACCGTCTTGACGCTGATGAACAGCAGCTCGGCGATCTCCTTCGAGGAGTGCCCCTCCGCGACCAGCTTCAGGACCTCCTCCTCGCGCGGCGTCAGCAGCTGCTCGGGGGCCTCCTCGCCGTGCCGGACCCGGTCGAGGTAGTTCCGGATCAGGGCGGTGACCGCCCCGGGGTACAGGAACGGCTCGTCCCGCATCGCCGCCCGGCAGGCGGCGACCAGATCCCGGTCCGCCACGGACTTCAGCACGTAGCCGCCCGCGCCCGCCTTGAGCGCCTGGAACAGGTACTGCTCGTTGTCGTGCATGGTCAGCATCAGGATGCGCAGACCGGGCTTGAGCGCGGACAGTTCGCGCGCCGCCTGCAGACCGGTCAGCCGCGGCATGGCGATGTCCAGCACCGCCAGGTCGATGTCGTGGGTGCGGGCCATCGCGATGGCCTCGGCGCCGTCCCCGGCCTCGGCGACCACCTCGAGGTCCGGCTCCCGGTCCAGGATGAGCCGGACCCCGCGACGGACCAGGGCGTGGTCGTCGGCGAGCAGAATCCGGATCTTGGCCGGGTGGTCCTGGTGGTTCATGACTGCTTCCTGACGGCGGGCACGGTGAGCCGGATCCGGGTACCGGACGGTGACACGGGGCTGATGTCCAGTGTGGCCCCCAGCAGCAGCGCGCGTTCCCGCATTCCGCGGATCCCCGCGCCCTCGCGGGCCACACCGATGCCGCGGCCGTCGTCGCTCACTTCCAGCACGACCGAGTGGTCCCCCTTGCGCAGGCTCACCCGGACAGTAGTGGCATCCGCGTGCCGGGCGACGTTGGTCAGTCCTTCCTGCGCCACACGGTAGATCACCAACTCGGTCTCGTGGTCCAGTGCGGGCAGGTCCGCATCGTAACCGCGCAGCACGCGCAGTCCGGTATGGGTGGCGAATTCGGTGGCGAGCGAGGCGATGGCGCTGACCAGGCCGAGGTCCTCCAGCACCCCCGGCCGCAGCCGGCGCACCAGGCGGCGGACCTCGTCCAGACTCAGCCGGGTGATCTCCTGCGCCTGCTGCAGTTCCTCCCGGAGCGGGTCGGACGCCTCGTCGGCGGCCCGCTTGAGGGCCAGCAGGATCGCCGTCATGCTCTGCCCGACCTCGTCGTGCAGCTCCTGGGCGATGCGGCGCCGCTCGGCCTCCTGCGCGAGGATCGCGCGGGCACTGCTCGCGGCCCGCTCCTTCTCCAGCCGGTCCAGCATCGCGTTGAACGTGCTGACCAGGTCGGAGACCTCACCGCCCCCGTGCACCGGCAGACGCTGACCGGGCCGCAGCAGGTCGACGGTGGCCATCAGCCGGGTCACCCGGTCCAGCGGGGCGAGTCCGATGCGCAGCAGCGTGGCGTTGGCGACCAGCATCACGGCGAGACCGCCGACCAGGATGACCGCCTCGGTCAGCAGAATGGGCACGGACACCGTCACCGGGGCCCACAGCAGCAGGCCCGTGGCGAGTCCGAGCACCACCGCGTTCAGGCCGAAGATCCGCCAGTACAGGGACACCGAGGTCTCGCCTTCCTCTTCCTTGTCCGGCTTCGCTGTCGACATCACCGCGCCGGGTCGGCGGCGGCAGCGGCCCTTGTCCCGGTCGCCCCGGCGAACAGCGGCCAGCGTCAGGGGCCTTCGTCCCCCTCGTCCATGGGCTCCGCGGCCCATTTTCCCCCGGGCACACTACCCCGGCCGGGCGGGGTGGGTCCCGCGACCCCGCACAGATGGGCTCCGTGGCCGATGGGCGCCGGACGGACTTGCGGCCATGGTGAAGACACCACCCCCTTTTCCTTCTTCAGAGAGGACTTCTTCGTGTCGCTGGACCTGCCCCGCACCGAAGCGCGTACCGACAACCCGGCCTCGGACGAGATCCGTCGCCGCCTGGAGCACGCCCGATCAACGCGCCTCGCCCAGCTCAAGGCCCTGGACGAATCGGGGCAGAGTGCCGACGACCACCTGATGTCGAACCAGAAGGAATCGATCCAGCGCGTGCTCACCGAGATCGAGGAGGCCTTCGCACGGGTCGAGGACGGCACCTACGGCACCTGCCTGGGCTGCTCCAAGCCCGTGCCGCCGGAGCGCCTGGAGATCCTGCCGCACACCCGGCACTGCGTCGGCTGCCAGCGCCGAGCGGCCTGACACCGGCCCTCCCGGGCCCGTCGTCCTCTCTCCACTGAGCGCAAGGGGTGCAGTGGTGACCCACCAGACCATCGGTGAGCACAACACGGTCCTCACACCCGAGGACCTCGCAGCGCTGCGCGAGAACCTGCTGGAGCAACGGCTGTTCCGACAGGAACAGCTGCGGCAGTTCGCCGCGGACCCGCAGCCGCGGGCCGAGATGCTTCCGCAGCGGGACGCCGGCGAGATCGAGGTCGGCATCCGGCTGGCCGCGTCCGCCCGCATGGTGCTCGCCGACGTCGAGGCGGCCCTCGACCGCATGGACACCGACACCTACGGCAGCTGCCACCTGTGCCGCCGCCCGGTGGAGCGGGAGCGCCTGCTGATCGTGCCGCAGGCCCGCTACTGCGCCCGCTGCCAGCAGGTGCGGGAGGCCGCACGATGACCACTGCGCACCGGCCGCGCCCCCTCGCACCGGCGCGGCCCCCGGCCCGGGCGGCCACCTCCCGCCCGGGCCGGCCCCGCACCCGGGGCCGCCGCGCCGAACGGAGGACCGTCCCGTGACCGTCATCCGGCGTACCCGCCCGGTCTCCGGGCGGCACGCGCACTGGCCGCTGTGCCGGCGTTGCGCCGGCATCGCCCTGGACCTCGGCAGTGCCCGCACCCGCGCCTGGATCGCCGGCCGGGGCATGGTCCTCGACGTCCCCACCGTCACCTTCCCCGGCAACGGAGCCATCCACCCGATCCAGCGCGGCACCATCGTCGACACCGCGGGCACGGCCCGCATGCTCGACCGGCTGCTGGGCCACCGCATGCCGCGGTTCGGCCGCCCGCTGGTCGTCGTCACGGCCCCGGTCCTGGACGGCCTCGCCTTCCGGACCGAGGCCCGGACGGCGGTCGAGATCCTCCGCCCGCGCGCCGTCATCACCGTCCCGGGCGCGCGGGCGGTGGCCCGGGCAGCGGGCGCCGACGACACCGCACCGCTGCTCGTCGTCGACATCGGCGCCCACCTCACCGAGGCGGTGCTGCTCTCCGGGGGCGCGGTGACCGACGCCCGCCGCACCGCCCTGGGCACCGACGACCTCGGCGACGGCACGCCCCCCGAACGCATCACCGACGCCGTGGTGGAGATGGTGACCGCCATGCTGCGACAGGACCGCACCTCGACGACCCGCACCGCCCTGCGCCGGGGCGTCCTGCTGTCCGGCGGCGGCGCCCTGCGCCCCGACGTCACCCACGGCCTGCCCGGGCGCCTGGGCTGCCCCGTCCAGCCCGTGACGTCACCGCACACCGCGGCGGTACGGGGCGCGGCCGGCCTGCTCGCCGCCGAGCACCACCACCCGTCGGCCTCCGGCGCCGTCTGACCCGGCCCGCACCGTCTGACCGGCCCGGCCCGGCCCACGCCTCCCGCGACCGGCCCGGCGCGCCCTGCTGGTCCTCCTGTTCCTCCTGTTCCCCTCTCGTCCATCTCCCCTCCCCTCTCGTTCCTCCTCCGGTCTCGCTGCTCCTCCCGCTGTCTCGTTTCTCCTCCTGTCCCGTTGTCCCTCCCGCGCGACACCTCCCGAAGGGAGCCCCACGTGGCGGACGAGCCACCTCCCGCGGAGCCTCCCGATCCGCCCCGCGGGCGCACGCCCCGGCGCCGCAACCCCCTGCGCCGACGCACGGACGCCCTGCGGACCTGGTGCGGGCTGGGGGTCTTGGCCGTCGTAGTGGTCCTCACCCCGGTGGCCGCCGTCGTGGTGGCCGACCGCGCGCACCGGCACTACGAGGCCGTCGCCCGGCACCAGGCGCAGACCCGCCACGAGACGACCGCGACCCTTCTCCGCGACGCCCCGCGCCACCCGACACCCGGGCCGGACGGGGAGGAGACCCGTCACCCGGCCGAGGTCCGCGTCGTCACCCGCGAGGGGCGCACCCGTACCACCACCGTCGACGTCCCCTCGGGCCTGCCCGCCGGCAGTCCGCTGCGGATCTGGGTCACCGCCGAGGGCGAGGCCACCGAGGCACCGCTGACCGCCCGGGACGTCCGCAGCCGCAGCAGGGGCTGGGCGTTGATGGCCGCCCTCGGGGTCGTCCTCACCGGTGCGGCCACCCACGCCGCGGCCCGCCACGCGCTCCGCCGCCGGGACCTGGCCGCCTGGGACGCCGCCTGGGCCAGGACGGCACCGGACTGGACGTCGCCCTCCTGAGCCCGCGCCGCACGCGTCAGCGGGCCCCGGTGGGCCCCGGCCCCCGGTGGTTCAGCGGGCTCCGGGGTCGGGGACTTGATCCGGCGCGGGGTGAGTACGGTCTCCGCCGAGGTCACGCCGGGCGGCGTCCCGACGCCGGCCGTGAGCGACCCGTACAGGTCGTCCGGGGTGCGGCACAGGGCGGAGACGGCCGGGTTGATCCGGCCGGTGACGGCCGCGGCGAACCGCACCGCCGCCTGCCCGGCGACGGCTGCGCCGGCGTCCGCTGCGCCGGCGTCCGCGAGGGCACGTACGGCGCGCCACTGCGCGGACCAGCCGGTGCCCCGCCGGTGCGGACGTCCGGCATCACGACATCCGCCGGAGCCGGAGCGCCGATCCCCCACGCGTGCGGCCGGAGCGGCCGGATTCGGCGGGTTCCGGCGGAGGGCTGCCGGGCCCGGGCAACGCGCCCGGTCCGGACGGCCCGTGCCGTGCGGCACGGACCGGTGGCCGCCGCTCCGGGGAAGGCCGACCTCGCTCCACGTGACGCGACACGGGCCGCCGTCCGCGGCCGGAACGGGCTCGTCCGGGGAAAGGCGGCATCAAGAACGCGTAAAGACTGCCGGGATCAGGCAATGAACGGTTCGCGCGGTCCATGACACCATGGAGATGCGGGAGGTCGTCGAGTGGAAGCGGGGCCCGGATGAACTGGTTCGTGGGTCTCGGCATCGCGGGTCTCGTCGTGCTGCTGTTCTCGCTGATCTTCGACGGGCTGCTGGAGGGCCTGTTCGGGGGCCTGTTGGACGGGATGCTCGACGGGTTCCTGTCGCTGCCGGTCATCGCCGGATTCGTGTCCATGCTCGGCTTCGGCGGGGCCATCACCCTGGGGACGACGGGTCTCGGCGTCACCGGTGCCACGGCCGTCGGCGTCCTCACCGGGGTGGCCGCCGGCTGGCTGACCTGGCGCTTCAGCCGCGCCCTGATGAGTGATCAGGACGCCGCCGCACCGCGCGGCGGGGACCTCGTCGGGTCCTCGGCCTCGGTGGTGACCGCCATCCCGGCGGGCGGCTACGGCGAGGTGATGGTGTATCTCGCCGGGCAACCGCTGAAGCTGGCGGCCAAATCCCAGGTGCCGGTGGCGCGCGGGGCCGAGGTCTGGGTCGAATCGACCCTGTCGGCCACCTCCGTCTCCGTCCGCCCCGTCGAACGCTGACCCCGCTGCGGTTCGTCGCGCGAACCGTCGTCGAACCGTCCGTATCCGTCCCCAGCGGTCGCACCGACCCCTCCTTGCCCACCCGTCCTTCCGCACCCGCCACTCCCTACCCGCGACTTCCCACCCGTCCCTCCGTCCCCGTCCGTCGCGGGCCGACCGCCCGCACCGTCCGTCCCGGCCGGCGCGCCCGTCCGCACCCGGCCGTTCCTTGTCCGCCGCAGATTCGATTCGCCGTCCCCCCGGGAAGGCTGAGGGGATCCACGTTCACATGAGCCCTGTACTGATCGCAGTGATCGGAGTCGTCGTACTCCTGGTCCTGCTGGCCCTCGTGGTCGTCACCCGCTACAAGGTCGCCGGTCCCAGCGAGGCGTTCATCGTCACCGGCCGACGCGGCAAGAAGTCCACCGACCCCGACACCGGCCGCATCTTCACCGACAACAGCGGTCAGAAGGTCGTCGTCGGCGGCGGCGTCTTCGTGGTGCCGTTCGTGCAGCAGAAGTTCACCCTCGACCTCTCCAGCCGGCACATTCCCGTGGCCGTCCGGGGCGCCGTCACGCTGCGCGGTGTGAAGGCCAACCTGGAGGGCGTCGCCATCGTCAAGGTCGGCGGCACCGAGGACTCGATCCGCGCCGCCGCCCAGCGGTTCCTGATGCAGCAGAACGGCATCGTCGGGTTCACCCAGGAGGTCCTGTCCGGCGCGCTGCGCTCGATCGTGGGCCGGATGTCCGTGGAGGACATCATCCGGGACCGGGCCGCCTTCGCCGGCCAGGTCGCCGAGGAGGCCGAGGCCAGCCTGTCCGGCCAGGGCCTGGTCCTGGACGCCTTCCAGATCCAGGACATCACCACCGAGGGCTCCTACCTGGAGGACCTGGGCCGCCCCGAGGCCGCCCGCGCCAAGCAGGAGGCCGACATCGCCGAGGCCGTCGCCCGGCGCGCCTCCGAGCAGGCCCGGCTCAAGGCCGAGGAGGAGATCGCGATCGCGCAGCGCACCTTCGCGCTGAAGCAGGCCGAGATCAAGGCCGAGACCGACGAGGCCGCCGCCCGCGCCGCCGCCGCCGGACCGCTCGCCGAGGCCGCCCGCCAGCAGGAGGTCCTCGGGGAGCAGGAGAAGGTCGCCACCCGGCAGGCCGCCCTGACCGACCGCGAACTGGACACCAAGGTCCGCAAGCCCGCCGACGCCGCCCGCTACCAGGCGGAGCAGGAGGCCGAGGCCCGGCGCATCGCGCTCGTCAAGGAGGCCGAGGCGGCCGCCGAGCGGGCCCGGCTCACCGGTGAGGGCGAGAAGGCGCAGCGTGCCGCGCTCGCCGACGCCGTGCGCATCGAGGGTGACGCCGACGCCGCCGCGATCGCCGCGAAGGGCGCCGCGGAGGCCGAGGCCATGCACAAGAAGGCCGACGCCTTCGAGCGGTACGGCGACGCGGCCGTGCTGCAGATGCTGGTCGAGGTGCTGCCGCAGGTGGTCGCCAAGGCCGCCGAGCCGCTGTCCGCGGTGGACAAGCTGACGGTGATCTCCACGGACGGCGCCGGCCAGCTGCCGCGCACGGTCGCCGACAACGTCGCCCAGGGCATGGAGCTGCTCAGCTCCACCACCGGCGTGGACCTCGGGCAGCTGCTCCAGGGCCTCGCCCAGCGCGGCAAGGCCGCCCCGGCGGCGGCTCCCGCCGCGGCTGCCCCGGCCTCCGGTGCGGCCGGCGGCGGCAAGGTCGACATCACCGAGTGACGTTCCGCCCGCGGTGCCCCGGACGCCCACGGCGTCCGGGGCACCGCGCGTTCTCAGCCCGACAGGTCGAACCGCACGTCCACGACGCCTTCGACGGCCCGGGTCAGCCGGGCGGCCACCGGGACCAGCGAGGTGTCACGGACCCGCCCGCCGAGGGTCACGACCCCCTCCCGCACCGTCACCCGGACCGAGTCCCCGGTGTCCTCGCGGAACAACGCGGGCAGCACCTCCCGGCGCACCTCCGCCGCGATCTCCTCGTCCTCCCGCAGGAACACCTTCAGCAGGTCGGCACGGCTCACGATGCCGCACAGCGCGCCCGTCCCGTCCACGACCGGCAGCCGCTTCACCCCGGTCCGCGCCATGATCCGCGCGGCCCGCGCGAGGGTGGCGTCCGCGCCGACGGTGACGGCCGGCGCCGACATCAGCTCCCCGGCCGTCAGCGCGCCCGCCTTGGCGAGGTCGGGGAGGCGGCGCAACTGGGTGTGCCGGTCGGGATCGCTGTCCCGGAACTCCTCCTTCGGCAGCAGGTCCGCCTCGGACACGATCCCCGCCACCCGTCCCCCGTCCGCCACCACGGGGAGGGCGCTGACCCGGCGTTCCTGCATCGTGCGGACGATCTCCTTGAAGGCGGCGTCACGGCCGACGGAGGCGACGGACCGCGTCATCACGTCGCTCACGGTGTACGGGGTGGCGTGCATGGTGCCTCCTCGGGCTGCGGCGCCCCGGCCTGCCGGGCGGATGACCGGACCCTACCGCCGACGCCGGCCGACGCCGGCCGACGCCGACGATGCCGGTCGATGCGCATCGAAGGCGACCGACGCTTGTGCGGACGTCGACGCCGAGGGCCTTGGCCCCGTTGTCGCGGGGCGGGCTCTCCCCGGACGGTGACCCCGAGGGCGCCCCGGACGGTCGCCCGGGTGCGCCCCCGACGGATGCCCGGGGTCGTCCCCGACGGTCGGGTGCGGGCCGCACGCGGTCCGTCGGGGACGGCCGTCGGGGACGGACCGGACCGGACTCCGCGCGGGCCGTCCCCGGAGCGGGCGGTGCTCCCTGACCAGCGTGAGCGGGGGGCCGGCGGAAGGGAAGGGCCGGTCGGCCCCCGGCCGGGGACCTCGGGGCCGCCGGACGGACACCGCCCGGCGGGGGACCCTGGTGGTAGGAGCACCCCCGTCCGCCGGTGACGACCGCGCGGCGGTCCGGGCTCCTCGGCGGTGCCCCGCCGGCGCGAGAGGAGAGTCCCATGGCTTCGTCGCCCCTCGACGAGAAGACCGTGACCGCACTGGTCACCGACGCCGTGAAGGCGCCGTCCATGCACAACGCGCAGCCCTGGCGCTTCCGCCACCTCGCGGCCCGGCGCGTGCTCCGGCTGTGCGCCGACCTGGAACGTGCCATGCCCCGCACCGACCCCGACCACCGGGCCCTCCACATCGGATGCGGAGCCGCGCTGTTCAACCTGCGCGTCTCCGCCGCCCACGCGGGATTCGCCCCCGTCACCACCCTGCTGCCCGACCCGGCCGAGCCGGCGCTGCTCGCCGAGGTGCGGCTGGACGAGCCGGGCGGCGACGCCCGGGCGGCAGCGGAAGCGGCCGGTCTCGCACGGCTGCACCCGGCGATCCGTCGGCGTCACACCAGCCGCCACCCGTTCGCCGACAAGGAGATCCCCGAGGACCTGCGGAACGCGCTGCGGGACGCCGCTGCCCGCGAGGGGGCCGACCTCCTGTTCGCCGGTCCGTGGCACGCCGACACGCTGCTCGACCTGGTCCGGGACGCGGAGAGCCGCGACGCCCTCGATCCCGCCGCCCGCGAGGACCTGCTGCGCTGGACCCGCCTCGGTGCGGACGCCGACGTCGCCGTGGACGGAGTTCCGGAGTACGCTTTCGGCCCCGGCAAACGGGGTGGCAGGGCCCCCGTGCGGGACTTCGCGGGACGGCGCCCGGTGGCCGACCGCGGCTCCACTGCCTTCGAGGAGGTTCCCCAGCTGGCGGCGCTGAGCACCCGGGGCGACGGCCCCGAGGCATGGCTGCGCGCCGGACAGGCCCTGCAACGGGTCCTGCTGGAGGCCACGCTGGCCGACCTGGCCACCTCGCTGACGTCGCACGCCCTGGAGACACCGGCCCTGCGCCTGCTGGCCCGCGACCCGGCGTCCGGCACCGGGGACGTGCAGATGGTGCTGCGCCTGGGCTACGGCCCCCGGGGCCCGGCCACCCCCCGCCGTCCCGTACGGGACGTGCTCGACACGGAGTGACGGCAGGGACCGGGACGAGGTCCCCTTCCGTCCGTCACCTACGGGACTCAGGGACGCCCCCCGAACAGAACCCTAGGGACCCCTACGGAACCCTAGGGAACTCAAGGGGTCACCTAGCAGGGGCCGAGGGGTCACCTACGGGGGGCGTCACCCACGGGGCCCAGGCGTCACCCATGGGTCTCGGGGGGCCGGCCACCCAGGGACGCGCTCAGGGTCCCCCACGGGACCCGGGCCGTCTGCGGGGGAGGAAGGACCTCGGGGAGGGACCTCAATGTGCGCGCACCCCGCCGTCCGGGACCGGAGCGCGGGGGAACGTCCCGCGAGGCCGGCCGCCGTCCCGTTCACAGCGCGGCGGCCGACGCGTTCAGCTCCCGGCCGGTGACCATCTCCGGTTCGATCCGCACGTAGACCCCGTCGAGCATCGGCATCCACGAGGTGTGGCCCAGCAGCGCGAGCCGGTCCCGCTCGGCGGGGTCGGTCACGACGGCTGCCCGGCCGGTGACGACGACGCTCCAGCCCGACCGCGTGTCCGTGTGGAACTCGTCCGCCTCGAACGCCACGACCACCCCGTCGATGGCGCGCACCAGGTCGGAGGAGGCGGAGGTGCACAGGATGACGGAGGAGTCGGCGTCCAGGGAGAAGTTGACCGGGAGCACGGCGGGCAGCGCGTGCCGGGTGTAGACCACCCGCCCGACCGGCGCCCCGGCCAGCAGGCGCAGGCACTCCTGCCGTCCGAGGGCACGGAAGACATCGTTCTGGAACATCTGCCCATGGTCGCCGCCGGGCCCCGCCACGACTAGGGCCGACCGGCCCCGTTCACGCTGCCCCTTCGCGTACGACGCCGACGGCCCCGCTCCCGCCCCGCTCCCGCCCCGGATCCGCCGTCACGCCACATCACCGTCCCGCTGCACCGCCGTCCCGCGCCCCACCGCCCCACCTCCGGCGCACCCGCCCACCGCCCCGCCCCCCGTGCCCGTGCCCACCCACCCCGGCGTCCCACCCCCGTGCGCACCCGCCCCGGGGGCCGTTCCGCGTCACATCCGGGACCTTCGGCCCCCTCCGTGCGCAGGGCACCGCCGGGAGACTGATCACGAGGGCACCACCCGGCGGCCGGGCACCCCGCCGTGCCGGACCCGACACCGACCACCTCGGGAGTTGCGCGATGTGCGAGTACTGCGGCTGCCAGTCCCTGACGGCGATCGACGAGCTGACCCGTGAGCACGACGAGGTGGTCCGTCTCATCAGCCACCTGCGCTCCGCGCACCGGGCGGGCGACACGGCCCGGATGGCGCGGACCGCCCGCGGTATAGCGGCGGTGCTCGGCCCGCACACGCAGGTCGAGGAACACGGCCTGTTCCCCGCCCTCGCCGCCGACTTCCCCGACCGGATCGCGGACCTGGAGGCCGAACACCGGCGGGTCGACGCCGTCCTGGCGGAGGCCGCCGACGGTGTCGTCCCGGCCGACCCCGCCTGGCCGGACCGGCTGATGGCGGCCATGGACCTGCTGCGCGACCACATCCTCAAGGAGCAGGACGGCGTCTTCCCGGCCGCCCTGGCGCTCCTGGGCACCGAGGAGTGGGAGGCCGTCGAGGCCGAGCGGGCCAGGGTGGGCGGTGCCCCGGCCCGGTCCGCCGGCTGACCGTCCGGCGTCCGCCACCGGGAGCGCGCCCGCCCGCTCCCGGACACCACGGTCCGCGGGGATCCGGGGCCGGGAATCACCGGATGGGCCGGGCGTGGTGATTGACCTTCAGGCGGGTGGCGGTCATAGAGTCGGGCCGCCGGACCGAACACCAGACCACGGGCGGCGCGCCCGGGAGTGGAGTAACCGCGGTGAGTACGGAGACGAATCCCGAGCGGATCCGCCACCCCGAACGGGCCCGTGCGGGGATGGACGGCGAGCTGGCGGAGGCGCTGGTCCGCTCCCGCCGGTTCTTCAGCCGGGCGGAGGTCTCACCGGACCTGCGCACGCTGCACCGCAAGGGCGGCCGTGGAGCCGACGAGTTCTACCGGGACCGCTGGTCGCACGACAAGGTGGTGCGCTCCACCCATGGCGTGAACTGCACCGGCTCCTGCTCCTGGAAGGTGTACGTCAAGGACGGCATCATCACCTGGGAGGCCCAGCAGACCGACTACCCGTCCGTCGGCCCCGACCGGCCCGAGTACGAGCCGCGCGGCTGCCCCCGCGGTGCCGCCTTCTCCTGGTACACGTACTCGCCGACCCGGGTGCGCTACCCCTACGTCCGTGGGGTCCTGCTCGCGATGTACCGGGAGGCCAAGGCACGGCTCGGTGACCCGGTGGCGGCCTGGGCGGACATCGTCTCCGACCCGGAACGCGCCCGCCGTTACAAGCGAGTGCGCGGCAAGGGCGGTCTGGTGCGGGCGAGTTGGCAGGAGGCGACGGAGCTGGTGGCCGCCGCCCACGTGCACACCATCCGCCGCTGGGGCCCCGACCGGCTCGCCGGGTTCTCCCCGATCCCGGCGATGTCGATGGTCTCCCACGCGGCCGGGGCGCGCTTCTACTCGCTGCTCGGCGGGGTCATGCTCTCCTTCTACGACTGGTACGCCGACCTGCCCGTCGCCTCCCCGCAGGTCTTCGGCGACCAGACCGACGTGCCGGAGTCCGGCGACTGGTGGGACGCCGGCTACCTGATCATGTGGGGTTCCAACGTGCCGGTGACCCGGACCCCGGACGCCCACTGGATGGCCGAGGCCCGCTACCGGGGCCAGAAGGTCGTCGCGGTCTCCCCGGACTACGCGGACAACGTGAAGTTCGCCGACGAGTGGCTCTCCGCCCAGCCCGGCACCGACGGCGCCCTGGCCATGGCGATGGGCCATGTCGTCCTCAAGGAGTTCTTCGTCGACCGGTCCACCCCGTACTTCACCGACTACGTCAAGCGCTACACGGACCTGCCGTTCCTCGTCACCCTCGACGAGAGCGAGGACGACCCGGGTGCCCTCCAGCCCGGCAAGTTCCTCACCGCGGCCGACCTGGGCGGCGAGCAGGCGGCGGCCGAGCACGCCGCGTTCCGCACGGTGCTGCTGGACGCGGCCGACGGCCGGCCCGTGGTCCCCAACGGCACCCTCGGCGACCGCTTCGGCGAGTCCGGTACCGGCCGGTGGAACCTGGACCTCGGCGACACCGACCCGCTGCTGTCCGCCGAGGGCGGCGACGCGGTCCCGGTCGCCGTGCGCCTGCCCCGCTTCGACGTCCCCGGCGGCGCCGCCCCGATGCTGCGCGGCGTCCCCGCCCGCCGGGTCGGCGGACGCCTGGTCACCACGGTCTACGACCTGCTCCTCGCCCAGTACGGCGTGGCCCGCCCGGGCCTGCCCGGCACCTGGCCCTCGGGGTACGACGACCCGGACGAGCCGTACACCCCCGCCTGGCAGCAGGCCGTCACCGGCGTCGACGCCGGTCGCGCGGCCCGCATCGCGCGGGAGTTCGCGGCCAACGCCGAGGAGTCCCGCGGCCGTTCGATGATCATCATGGGCGCGGGCACCAACCACTGGTTCCACTCCGACACCATCTACCGCGCCTTCCTCACCCTCACCACCCTCACCGGCTGCCAGGGCGTCAACGGCGGCGGCTGGGCGCACTACGTCGGCCAGGAGAAGGTCCGCCCGATCACCGGCTACTCGGCGATCGCGACCGCCGCCGACTGGAACCGGCCCGCCCGGCAGATGATCCAGACCGCCTACTGGTACCTGCACAGCGACCAGTTCCGCTACGACCCGTTCTCCGCGGACACCCTCGCCGCCGGGGGCACGGGCGGGCCGTTCGCCGGACGCAGCACCGCCGACGTCATCGCGCAGTCCGCCCGGCTCGGCTGGATGCCCTCCTACCCGACCTTCGACCGCAACCCGCTCGACCTGGCCGACGAGGCCGAGGCGGCGGGCCGCACCGCCGCCGACCACGTGGTCGGCGAACTCAAGGCAGGGCGGCTGAGGTTCGCGGGGGAGGACCCCGACGCGGAGGAGAACTTCCCGCGCGTGCTCACCGTGTGGCGGGCCAACCTGCTCGGCTCCTCCGCCAAGGGCAACGAGTACTTCCTGAAGCACCTGCTGGGCACCGACTCCTCCGTGCGGGCCACCGAGGCGCCGCCCGACGCCCGCCCCCGGGACGTGCGCTGGCGGGACGAGGCCCCCGAGGGCAAGCTGGACCTGCTGCTCACCCTCGACTTCCGGATGACCAGCACCACCGTCTTCTCCGACGTGGTGCTGCCCGCGGCCACCTGGTACGAGAAGCACGACCTCTCCAGCACCGACATGCACCCCTTCGTGCACGCCTTCAACCCGGCCATCGCCCCGCCCTGGCAGACCCGCACCGACTGGGACACCTTCCGCACCCTCGCCCGGGAGTTCAGCCGCCTGGCCGGCACCCACCTCGGGGTGCGCACCGACGTGGTCGCCGCGCCCCTGATGCACGACACCCCCGACGAGATGGCCACCCCGCACGGCAGGGTGCGCGACTGGAAGGCGGGGGAGTGCGAACCGGTGCCCGGGCGCACCCTGCCGAAACTGGTCACGGTCGAACGGGACTACGGAGCCGTCGCCGACAAGATGGACGCCCTCGGCCCGCTGCTGGACACCCTCGGCGCGACCACCAAGGGCATCACCTTCGACGTCGGCCGCGAACTGGACCACCTGCGGCACAAGAACGGCACCGTGCGCGGCGGCGCCGCCGACGGACGGCCGTCCATCGCCCGGGACGCCCAGGCGTGCGAGGCGATCCTCGCGCTGTCCGGCACCACCAACGGCCGCCTCGCCACCCAGGGTTTCCACACCCTGGAGGCCCGCACCGGCCGGCCGCTCGCCGACCTCGCCGCCGAACACGAGGGAAAGCGGATCACGTTCGCGGACACCCAGGCGGCGCCGGTCCCCGTCATCACCTCGCCCGAGTGGTCCGGCTCCGAGAGCGGCGGGCGCCGCTACTCCCCGTTCACCGTCAACGTCGAACGCCTCAAGCCCTGGCACACGCTCACCGGACGCCAGCACTTCTACCTCGACCACGACTGGATGACCGCCCTCGGCGAACAACTACCGGTCTACCGGCCCCCGTTGAACATGGACGCCCTGTTCGGCGAACCCCGGATCGGGGAGGTCGGCGAACTCGGTGTGACCGTGCGCTACCTCACCCCGCACAACAAGTGGTCCATCCACTCCGAGTACCAGGACAACCTGTTCATGCTGTCCCTCTCCCGGGGCGGGCCCACCGTCTGGATGAGCACCCTGGACGCGGCCAAGATCGGCGTGCGGGACAACGACTGGATCGAGGCCGTCAACCGCAACGGCGTCGTCGCCGCCCGCGCCGTGGTCTCGCACCGCATGCCCGAGGGCACCGTCTACATGCACCACGCCCAGGACCGCCTGATCGACGTCCCGCGCACCGAGACCACCGGCCGGCGCGGCGGCATCCACAACTCCCTCACCCGCCTGCTGATCAAACCCAGCCACCTCATCGGCGGCTACGCCCAGCTGTCCTACGCCTTCAACTACCTCGGCCCGACCGGCAACCAGCGCGACGAGGTCACCGTCATCCGCCGCCGCGCCGACCAGGAGGTGGAGTACTGACATGGCCACCACGGAGGACCCCACCACCGCCGAGGCCCCCATCGGGCGCGTCATGGCCCAGATGGCCATGGTGATGAACCTCGACAAGTGCATCGGCTGCCACACCTGCTCGGTCACCTGCAAACAGGCGTGGACCAACCGCAGCGGCGTCGAGTACGTCTGGTTCAACAACGTCGAGACCCGGCCCGGGCAGGGCTACCCCCGCCGCTACGAGGACCAGGACACCTGGCGCGGCGGCTGGGAACTCAACAAGCGCGGACGGCTCACCCTCAAGGCGGGCGGCCGGTTCAAGAAGCTGGTCACGATCTTCTCCAACCCCGTCCTGCCCGCCCTGGACGACTACTACGAGCCCTGGACCTACGACTACGAGACCCTCATCAACGCGCCCCTGCAGGAACACACCCCGGTCGCCCGCCCCCGGTCCGTGATCACCGGCGAGGACATGAAGATCACCTGGTCGGCGAACTGGGACGACAACCTCGGCGGCTCGGACCGCCACGGCGAGAAGGACGTGCTGCTCGGCCAGGTCTCCGAGAAGATCAAGCTCGAGTTCGAGCAGACCTTCATGTTCTACCTGCCGCGCATCTGCGAGCACTGCCTCAACCCGTCCTGCGCCGCGTCCTGCCCCTCCGGGGCGATCTACAAGCGCGAGGAGGACGGCATCGTCCTCGTCGACCAGGACCGCTGCCGCGGCTGGCGGATGTGCGTCACCGGATGCCCGTACAAGAAGGTCTACTTCAACCACCGCACCGGCAAGGCCGAGAAGTGCACCTTCTGCTTCCCGCGCGTCGAGGTGGGCCTGCCCACCGTCTGCTCCGAGACCTGCGTCGGCCGGCTGCGCTACATCGGCCTCGTCCTCTACGACGCCGACCGCGTCCTGGAAGCCGCCTCCACCCCCGACGACACCGACCTGTACGAGGCACAGCGGCAGGTCTTCCTCGACCCCGACGACCCCCGCGTCGTCGCCGCCGCCGAACGCTCCGGCATCCCCCGCGACTGGATCGAGGCCGCGCAGCGCTCACCCGTGCACGCCCTGATCAACACCTACAAGGTGGCGCTTCCGCTGCACCCGGAGTACCGCACCCTGCCCATGGTCTGGTACATCCCGCCGCTCTCCCCGGTCGTCGACGCCGTCCGCGACACCGGCCACGACGCCGAGGACCACCGCACCCTGTTCGCCGCCGTCGACGCCCTACGCATCCCCGTCGACTACCTCGCCCAGCTGTTCACCGCCGGCGACCCCGCCCCCGTCGACGCCGTGCTGCGCCGCCTGGCGGCCATGCGCGCCTACATGCGCGACATCAACCTCGGCCGCGAACCCGACGCCTCCATCCCCGCCTCGGTCGGCATGGGCGAGGAACAGATGTACGACATGTACCGGCTGCTCGCCCTCGCCAAGTACGACGAGCGCTACGTCATCCCTCCCGCACACGCCGAACAGGCCCACCAGCTGGAGGAACTCGCCACCGAGTGCAGCCTCGACTACGAGGGCGGACCCGGCATGGGCGGCTCCGGACCCTTCGGCGAGACCTCCGGCGGTGCCGCCCCCATCGCCGTGGAGAACTACCACGCCCTGCGCGACCGGCAGACCGCCGACACCCCGGCCGCACCCCCCGACAAGGCCAACCGGGTCAACCTCCTCGACTGGGACGGCAGGAGCGCCCCACCCGGCCTGTTCCCGCCCCGCCCAGGGCCGGACGAGGACCCCGGCGACGCGGGCGAGGTGACACCGAAGCCATGAGGAAACGCCTCCGCCCCGCCGCCCGCACCCGCCCCTGGCACCCCGTCGCCTGGCAGACCCAGTCCCTGCTCCTCGCCTACCCCGACGACGACCTCCCCGGCCGGCTCGCCCTGGCCCGCCGCGCCGCCGCCACCCTGCCCCACGACGTCGCCCGCCCGCTGCTCGACTTCGCCGCCCACGCGGACCGTACCGGCCCCGACGCCCTCGCGGCCGCCTACGTGGACACCTTCGACCACCGCAAACGCTGCTGCCCGTACCTGACCTACTACGCGCACGGCGACACCCGGAAACGCGGCCTCGCCCTGGTCCGCCTGAAGCAGGCGTACGCCCGGGCCGGCTGGCGGCTGAGCGACGACGAACTCCCCGACCACCTCGCCGTCGTCCTGGAGTTCGCCGGCACCGAACCCGCCGCCGGACACCGGCTGCTCACCGAGCACCGCGCCGGCCTCGAACTGCTGCGGCTCTCCCTGCGCGACGCCGACTCCCCCTGGGCGCCCGTCCTCGCCTCCGTCTCGGCCACCCTGCCCGCCCTCGCCGGCGACGAACGCGAGGCCGTCGCGCGCCTGGCCGCCGAGGGCCCGCCCGAGGAACAGGTCGGCCTCGACCCCTACGCGCCGCCCCACCCCGCACCCCTCCCGCCGGCCGGAGGCCCCCGATGACCCCACCCGCACCCACCCTGCCCCTGGCCGTCGAATCCGGCACCGGCGGCATCCTGCTGTGGGTCGTCCTGCCCTACATCAGCCTTGCCGTGTTCGTCCTCGGCCACGTCTGGCGCTACCGCTACGACAAGTTCGGCTGGACCACCCGCTCCTCCCAGCTCTACGAGCGGCGGCTGCTGCGCATCGGCAGCCCCCTGTTCCACTTCGGCATCCTGCTGGTCCTGCTCGGCCACATCGGCGGACTGCTCATCCCGGAGAGCTGGACCGAGGCCGCCGGGATCAGCGAACACACCTACCACGTCCTCGCGGTCGTCCTCGGCGTCGCCGCCGGCATCGCCACGGTCGGTGGCATGATCATCCTGATCTACCGCCGCCGCACCGTCGGCCCGGTCTTCTCCGCCACCACCGTCAACGACAAGGCCATGTACCTGTCCCTGGCCGTCACCATCGGCCTGGGCCTCGCCGCCACCGTGGCCGCCAACGTCGTCGGCGGGGGCTACAACTACCGCGAGACCATCTCCCCCTGGTTCCGCTCCGTGTTCTACCTGCAGCCCGACCCCGACCTGATGACCGGCACCCCGCTCCTGTTCCAGCTCCACGCCCTGAGCGCCCTGCTGCTGTTCGCCTTCTGGCCCTTCACCCGCCTCGTCCACATGCTCACCGCCCCCCTCGGCTACCTCACCCGCCCCTACATCGTCTACCGCAGCCGCGACGAACGCCTCGGCAACCGGCCCCCGCACCGCGGCTGGGAACGCACCGGCTGACCTCCCCGGACACCGGGGAACGGGACCCCCACCCTGGGCGGCGGCGGGCAGCGGGCCACCCCGTAGAGTGCCTACCGATGCCCTCCGGACCCCGAGGAACCCGCACGTGACGCCCGCCCGACCCGCCCCGACCGCCACGGTGACCGTCGTCGGGATCGGCGCCGACGGCTGGCAGGGACTCCCGCACACCTCCCGCGCCGCCCTCCTCAACGCCCGGACCGTCATCGGCGGCCCGCGCCAACTGGCCCTGCTGCCACCGGAGTGCGGCGCGGAACGGGTGCCCTGGCCCTCACCGCTGCGGCCCGCCGTCCCCGGCCTGCTCGCCGCGCACGCCGGCCGCCGGATCGCCGTCCTGGCCAGCGGCGACCCCATGTTCCACGGCATCGGACGCACCCTCACCGAACTCCTCGGCCCCGACGCCGTCCACGTCCTGCCCCACCCCTCCTCCGTCACCCTCGCCTGCGCCCGCCTCGGCTGGCCGGCCGAGGACACCGAGGTCGTCACCCTCGTCGGCCGCCCCACCGCCCGCCTCGCCGCCGCCCTGCACCACGGTCGCCGCCTGCTCGTCCTCAGCGCCGACGCCACCACGCCCGCCGACGTCGCCGCCCTCCTGCGCGACCGCGGCTTCGGGCCGAGCCGGATGCGGGTCCTGGAACAGCTCGGCGGCCCCCGCGAGCGCACCACCGACTGGACCACCGCCGACGACCACGCCGGCCCCGAGAGCGACGCCGACCCGCTGAACGTCGTCGCCGTCGACTGCCGGCGCGCCCCCGGCACCCCGCACCTCGGCGCCGTCCCCGGACTCCCCGACAGCGCCTACGAGCACGACGGCCAGCTCACCAAGCGGCACGTCCGCGCCGCCACCCTCGCCGTCCTCGCCCCCGCCCCCGGCGAACTGCTGTGGGACGTCGGCGGCGGCTCCGGATCCATCGCCGTCGAGTGGCTGCGCACCCACCCCGCCTGCCGCGCCGTCACCGTGGAACGCGATCCCGTCCGGGCCGCGCGCATCGCCCGCAACGCCGACCGGCTCGGCGTGCCCGGCCTGGACGTCGTCACCGGCACCGCCCCCGCGGCGCTCGCCCGACTGGCCCGCCCCGACGCCGTGTTCATCGGCGGCGGGCTCACCACCCCCGGGCTCCTCGACGCCTGCTGGGACGCCCTCCCGCCGGGCGGACGGCTCGTCGCCAACACGGTGACCCTGGAGTCCGAGGCGCTGCTGGCCGACGCCCGCCGCCGCCTCGGCGGCGAACTGGTGCGGCTGGCCGTCGCGCACGCCGTGCCCGTGGGGGGCTTCACCGGCTGGCGGCAGGCGATGCCGGTCACCCAGTGGGCCGTGGAGAAGACGCCCGGACCGACCGGACCCGACGCGAGCGCACCAGGAGCAGACAGATGACCGTGTACTTCATCGGCGCCGGCCCCGGCGCCGCCGACCTGATCACCCTGCGCGGCGCCCGCACCCTGGCCGCCTGCCGGGTCTGCCTCTACGCGGGCAGCCTGGTGCCGCGCGAACTCCTCGCCGAATGCCCTCCCGACGCCCGGCTGGTGGACACCGCCCGGCTCGACCTCGACGAGATCACCGCCGAACTGGTCCGTGCCCACGAGCAGGGGCACGACGTGGCCCGGCTGCACTCGGGCGACCCGTCCGTGTTCAGCGCCGTCGCCGAGCAGATGCGCCGCCTCGACGCCGCCGGCGTGCCCTACGAGGTCGTCCCCGGCGTGCCCGCCTTCGCCGCGGCGGCCGCCGCCCTGAAGCGGGAACTGACGGTGCCGACGGTCGGGCAGACCGTCATCCTCACCCGCGTCGCCCAGCAGGCCACCGCCATGCCCGAGGGCGAGGACCTGGCCACCCTCGGACGCAGCGGCGCGCTGATCGTGCTCCACCTGGCCGCCCGGTACGTGGACCGCGTGGTCGAGGAACTGCTGCCGCACTACGGAGCCGACTGCCCCAGTGCCGTGGTGGCCTACGCCTCCCGCCCCGAGGAAGTGGTCCTGCGCGGCACGCTGGACGAGATCGCGGGGAAGGTGCAGGACGCGGGCATCCTGCGGACCGCCGTCATCATGGTCGGCCGCACGCTCGGCGCCGAGCAGTTCCGCGACAGCCACCTGTACTCGCCGGACCGCGAACGCCATGTGTGCTGAGCGGGCGGGCCGCTTCCCCGGGTCCGATGAGCCGTCGTGCTGCTTCTCCTCCGGGTTCGCCGAGCCCTCCGGCTGCTTCTCCTCCGGTTCCGCCGAGCCCTCGGGCCGGTCCTCCGTCTCCGCCGGGCAGACCGCCGGAGGTCTCGGTGCCGGCTGAGCAGGCGATTCCCGTCCTCCGCGTGCGGGACACCGCCGCGGCGGCCCGCTGGTACGGGCGGCTGGGCTTCACCGTCCGCTGGGAGCACCGGTTCGGGCCGGACTTCCCGTGTTACGCCGAACTCGCCCGCGGCCCGGTCCGGTTGCACCTGTCCGAGCACGAGGGTGACGCGCCGCCGGACGGACTGGTGTACCTGCGCCTCGCTCCTCTCGACGCGGTCGCCGAGGAGTTCGGCGTCCCGGTCCAGGAGATGCCCTGGGGACCGGAGGTCGCCCTCCGCGACCCGGACGGCAACCGCCTGCGGGTGGGCCCGCCGGACCCGGACTGAGCCGGTCCCGGCGGTGACCGGTCCGGCGCCGACGAACACCACCGCGGCCCGCAGCGACCGTTGATGTCGGCCTGACGGTCCGTCGGTTGGCCGGCCGGCCGGTCGGTCCGCCGGTCTGCCACTCCGCCGCTCCGCCGCTCCGTCGGTCCCTCGGTCCGTCGGCTCAGGCCACCGTGCTGCGGCCCACCACGGTCCCCGCCCGGTCGATGCAGATCACGTCGACCGCGACCGGCGCCCCGCGCAGCACCGCCAGGGCCTGGTCGCGGGCCGTCGTCGCCACCAGGTCGCCGAGCGGCACCCCGGCCGCCCGGCACAGCTGGAGCGCGGCGAGCCCCGTGTTGGCGGCGGCCACCTCGGCCACCAGCGTCGCGTCGGCGCCGCCCCGCCGCGCGAGGTCCGCGAGGAAGCCCTTGTCGACCTGCGACCGCCCCGAATGCAGATCCAGGTGTCCCGCGGCCAGCTTCGACAGCTTGGCGAAACCTCCGCACACGGTCAGCCGGTCCACGGGATGGCGCCGGACGTACTTGAGCACCGCGCCCGCGAAGTCGCCCATGTCGAGCAGCGCGTCCTCGGGCAGCCCGTACTCGGTGACGACGGTCTTCTCGGACGTGGAGCCCGTGCACCCGGCGACATGCGTGCGGCCCGCCGCCCGGGCCACGTCCACCCCGCGCCGGATCGAGTCGATCCACGCCGAGCACGAGTAGGGCACGACGATGCCGGTGGTGCCGAGGATCGACAGCCCGCCGAGGATGCCCAGCCGGGGGTTCCAGGTGGAGCGGGCGATCTCCTCGCCGTGGTCGACGGAGAGGGTGATCTCGACGTCCCCGGCGCCCCCGTGGCGCGCGGCGACCTCGGCGACGTGCTCGCGCATCATCTGCCGGGGCACCGGGTTCACGGCCGGTTCGCCCACCTCCAGCGGCAGCCCCGGCCGGGTCACGGTGCCCACCCCCGGCCCCGCCCGGAAGACCACGCCCCGGCCGGCGGGCAGGATGCGCACGGTCGCCCGCACCAGCGCCCCGTGGGTGACGTCGGGGTCGTCCCCCGCGTCCTTCACGATGCCCGCCATCGCGTGGCCGCCGGCCAGCTCCTCCGCAGCCAGCGCGAACGACGGCGTCTGCCCCCGGGGCAGCGTGATCGTCACCGGGTCCGGGAAGTCGCCGGTCAGCAGCGCGGTGTACGCGGCCGTCGTCGCGGCGGTGGCGCAGGCACCGGTGGTCCAGCCCGGCCGCAGACCGGTGTGCTTGAGTTGGGCGCTGCGACCGCCCCTGGCCTCGCTGCTCATGACGCGTACTCCCGACGGGAACCGAGAAGGGACGAACCTGCCGTGCACCTGCTGATCCTGGGCGGCACCACCGAGGCCCGGCGCCTCGCCGAACTGCTGGCGCGGTCACCGTCGCCCGGCCCCAGGGTGACGAACTCGCTGGCCGGACGGGTCGCGGCCCCGCGGCTGCCGCCGGGCGAGGTGCGCATCGGCGGCTTCGGCGGAGCCGACGGGCTCGCCGCCTGGCTGCGGGAGCACGCGGTGGACCTCCTCATCGACGCCACCCATCCCTTCGCCGGCACCATCAGCTTCAACGCGGCGCGGGCCGCCGCCACCGCCCATGTTCCTCTGCTCGCCCTGCGACGGCCCGGCTGGACCCCCGTCGAGGGCGACACCTGGCACGACGCGGCCTCCCTGGAGGAGGCGGCCCGCCTGCTGCCCGCGCTCGGCCGAAGGGTGTTCCTGACCACCGGGCGCATGGGCCTGGCCGCCTTCGCGGACCTGGACGAGCTGTGGTTCCTGGTCCGCTCCGTCGACCCGCCCGCCGCCCCGCACCCGGCGCGCATGGAGACGCTGCTGGACCGCGGCCCGTTCACCCTGGAGGGGGAACGGACGGTGCTGCGGCGGCACCGGATCGACGTGGTGGTCACCAAGGACAGCGGGGGAGCGGCCACCGCGCCGAAACTGACGGCCGCCCGCGAGGCGGGACTGCCGGTCGTGGTGGTCCGCCGGCCACCGGTGCCCGACGGGGTGCCGGTGGTGACCACCCCGGAGGAGGCGGCCCGGTGGGTCGGTGGGGCAGGCGCCGCCCGGCGGGCCGGGCAGGCGGAGGGGGCCCCGCCCGCCGGGGGCGGGGCCTGACCGGACGGCGCGGGGCTCACGCCTCCGGGTAACTGCGGGGCGTCCAGACGACGTCCGTGCCGTCCCCGTCGCCACCGCCGTCCCCGCGCTGCACGACCCGCGTCTGGGAGGAACCCACCAGCAGGATCGTCCGCATGTCGACCTCGGCCGGGTCCAGGTCCGCCAGCCGGACGATCCGGACCCGCTCGCCGGGCCCGCCCACGTCCCGGGCGACCACGACCGGTGTGTCCGGAGCCCGGTGCTCCAGGAGCAGCTCCCGGGCCTTGCCCACCTGCCAGGTGCGGCTGCGCGACCCGGGGTTGTACAGCGCCAGCACCAGGTCCGCCGACGCGGCGGCGCTCAGCCGTTCCGCGATGACCTCCCACGGCTTGAGCCGGTCGGACAGGGAGATCGAGGCGTAGTCGTGACCGAGGGGGGCGCCCGCGCGGGCGGCGGCGGCGTTGGCGGCGGTCACCCCGGGCAGCACCCGTACGGGGACGTCCGCGTACTCCTCGGCGGACGCCACTTCCAGGACCGCCGTCGCCATGGCGAACACCCCGGGGTCGCCGCCGGACACCACGGCCACCCGGCGTCCCCGCCGGGCGAGTTGGAGGGCGAACTCGGCGCGTTCGGCCTCCACCCGGTTGTCCGAGCCGTGCCGGCGCTGGCCGGGACGGGCCGGCACCCGGTCCAGGTAGGTGGTGTAGCCGACGAGGTCGTCGGCGGCGGCGAGCGCGCCGCGCGTCTCGGGCGTCAGCCACGAGGGGCCGGCCGGGCCGGTCCCCACCACGACCACCTCGCCGACCTCACCGGGCCGGTCCTCGGGGCGTTCCGTGTCGGCCCGGCTGGGCAGCACGGCCACCGAGAAGTACGGCACCGACCCGGCGTCCACGTCGACGAGCGGTGCGAGCCGCTCGCCCTCCATGGTGGCCCGCTCGACGTACCGCGCGTCCCCCAGTCGTCCCGAACGCTCCAGCGCCCGCCGGACCTTGGGGAAGGTGCGGCCCAGCTTCATCACCACGGCCACGTCGGTCGCGGCCAGCCGTGCCGTCAGCTCCTCCTCGGGCAGCGTGCCCGGCAGGACCGTGAGCACCTCCTCGCCCTCGGCGAGGGGCGTGCCCAGGCGGGCCGAGGCGGCGGACACCGAGGTGACACCGGGGATCACCTCGGTGTCGTAGCGGTCCGCGAGCCGCTTGTGCATGTGCATGTAGGAGCCGTAGAACAGCGGGTCGCCCTCCGCGAGGACGGCGACCGTGCGGCCCGCGTCCAGGTGGGCGGCGAGCCGGGCCGACGCCTCGGCGTAGAAGTCGTCCATGGCGCCCTGGTAGCCGCCCGGATGGTCGGTGGTCTCCGTGGTCAACGGGTAGACCAGGCGCTCCTCGACGTGGTCCGGGCGCAGGTGGCGGGCCGCGATCGAACGGGCGATGGACCGGCCGTGCCGGGCACTGTGGTAGGCGATCACGTCCGCCGACGCGATCACCTCGACGGCCCGCAGGGTCATCAGGGACGGGTCACCGGGGCCCAGACCGACCCCGTACAGCTTGCCGCTCACTCTTCCTCGCTCGCGATCGCGTTGAGGGCCGCCGCCGCGATGGCGCTGCCCCCGCGCCGGCCGCGCACCACCAGGTGCTCCAGTCCGGACGGGTGGGCGGCCAGGGCGTCCTTGGACTCGGCCGCGCCGACGAAGCCGACGGGCACGCCGATGACGGCGGCGGGCCGCGGGGCGCCTTCGTCGATCATCTCCAGCAGCCGGAACAGCGCGGTGGGCGCGTTGCCGACGGCCACCACCGCACCCTCCAGCCGGTCCCGCCACAGCTCCAGGGCGGCGGCGCTGCGCGTGGTGCCCAGCCGCGCCGCCAGCTCCGGCACGTTCGGGTCGGACAGCGTGCACAGCACGTCGTTGCCGGCGGGCAGCCGCTTGCGGGTGACCCCGCTGGCGACCATCTGCACGTCGCAGAGGACGGGCGCCCCGGCGCGCAGCGCCTCGCGGGCGCGGGCCACCACGTCCGGGCTGAAGGAGAGGTCGCGGACGAGGTCGACCATGCCGCAGGCATGGATCATCCGGACCGCGACCTGGCTGACGTCGGCGGGCAGGGCCGCGAGGTCGGCCTCCGCGCGAATGGTGGCGAAGGACTCGCGGTAGATGGCCGCGCCGTCCTTCTCGTAGGCGTACGTGGTCACGGTGTCGTTCTCGCTGCTCTCGGTCGTCGTACGGCTCATGGAAGGATCGCCGCCAGGGCGGCGGCGAATCCGGAGGGGTCGTCCAGGGACGTGCCGCGCGGGTCCTGTCCCCGGACGGCGGTGGTGAGGCGGTAGCCGCCGCCGGGCTCGGCGACCACGTCGACCCGGTCGCCGCGGGGGTGACCGCAGCGCCGCTCGCACCCGGACCAGTACACCGGCAGCGGGGCCCGGCCGGCCGCGGTGAGGGCCCGGCCGGCGTCCGCGCGCACGTCCGCACGGGACTTGGCGCAGCCCGGGCGGCCGGTGCAGGCGCCGACCCGCGGCCAGGGCGACGTGGCGTCGGTGACCAGCCCGATGGCGGCGAGCCGGGCGAGGACGTCGGCCGCCCGGCCGGGGCCGGCGTCCGGCGCGGGGACGACGAGGCCGCGCCACGGCGTGAGCCGCAGCTCACGCGTCGGGAACGCGGCGGCGGCCCGCATCACCTCCCGCCACTGGGCGGCGGTGAGCCGGCCGAACGGTGCGTGCGCGCACAGCGCGGCACCGGCCCGCCCGGGGGCCGGGCCGGCCGCTTCGACGGTGTCCCGCAGCTCGGTGGTGTCCCGGCCCTCGGTGGTGTCCCGGTTCTCGGTGGTGTCCCGGTTCTCGGTGGTGTCCCGGTCCTCGGCCGTGTCCCGGGCCACGCGGGCGCACCCGATGCCCGCCCGCGTCAGCCCGCGTGCCACCGCGCCCGTCAACTCGTCGTCCGGCACGTCCAGTTCGTGGATCCGCCAGACCCGCGCGCCGCGGGCGCGCGCCACGTCCAGGAACACCTCCGCCGCCAGCACGGCGGCCCGGGGCGCGTCCTCGCCGGAGACCCGCAGGGCCTCCGGTGCCGAGCCCAGCGAGAGCAGCGCGCCCTCGCCGTGCGTCGCCCGCACGGTCACGTCGGCGCCGAGCCCGGCGACATCCCCGCGCCCGTCGTCCAGCGCGAACAGGAAGCGACCCGACAGGGCCACCGCCGCCGCGCTCGCGCACAACGCCGCGTCCAGGTCCGTCAGCCACCGCCGCACGTCCCGCGCGCCCCGCCCGTCCAGGCCGGACAGCGGGGAGGCGACGACGTTGCGCACCCGTTCGTGCGCCGGCGACGGCAACAACCCGGCCGCGCCCAGCAGTTCGGCGAGCTCCGCGCCGCACGCGGCCCGCAGCCCCCGCAGTTGGACGTTGCCCCGGGAGGTCAGATGCAGCTCCCCGTCACCGAGGAGCCGGGCCGCGTCCCCGAGCACCACGGCCTGCTCCACGGTGAGCACACCGCCCGGAATCCGCACCCGGGCCAGCGCCCCGTCGTCCGCCTCGTGCAGCCGCAGGGCACCCGGGCAGGCGTCGCCGGCGTCCCGGGAGACCGCTGTGGCCTGGGACGACGAGGGGTGGGGTGCCGTGGACATGGCGGCGAGCATACCCACCATCACACCGGGTGCACGCCCTCCCGTCCTCGCCGGGCACCTACTATGCTCCTCAGCGGATCACCCGATCCGCCACCGCCATGACGGCGACAGGGGAGGAAGCCCGGTGAGAATCCGGCGCGGTCCCGCCACTGTGAATCCGGCCACTGAGGCCGGGTGAGCCAGGAACTCCCGCCGTCTACACCGCCCGGGGCGCGGACCCCGAGGAAGGCCAGACGACGCATGCCGTTCTCGTCCGGGGACCACCCCCAGCACGCCGAGCAGCCCCGCATCCTGCTCCTGTCGACCTCCGACACCGACCTGCTCAGCGCCCGCGCCGCCGACGGCCCCGTGGCCTACCGGTTCGCGAACCCCTCCCGGCTCCCGCTCGACGACCTGCCCGCCCTCCTCGACGGCGTCTCCCTCGTCGTCGTCCGCCTGCTCGGCGGCCTGCGCGCCTGGCAGGACGGCCTCGACCTGCTGCTCGCCGACGGCCGCCCCGTCGTCGTCCTCACCGGCGAACAGGCCCCCGACGCCCAGCTGATGGCCGCCTCCACGGTCCCCGTCGGCATCGCCGCCGAGGCGCACGCCTACCTCGCCCACGGCGGCCCCGCCAACCTGGAACAGCTGGCCCGGTTCCTGTCCGACACGGTCCTGCTCACCGGCCACGGCTTCGATCCGCCCGCGCCCGCCCCCACCTGGGGCCCCCTGGAGCGCACCTCCCGCGGCGGGAACGGACCCGTCGTGGCCGTGCTCTACTACCGCGCCCACCACATGAGCGGCAACACCGCCTTCGTCGAGGCGCTGTGCTCGGCCGTCGAGGACGCGGGCGGACGCGCCCTGCCGCTGTACGTGGCCTCCCTGCGCGCCCCCGAACCCGAGCTGATCGACGCGCTCGGGGCCGCCGACGCGATCGTCACCACCGTCCTCGCGGCCGGCGGCACCCGGCCCGCGGAAGCCTCCGCGGGCGGCGACGACGAGTCCTGGGACGCGGGCGCCCTCGCCGCCCTGGACGTGCCCATCCTCCAGGCGCTGTGCCTGACCGGCTCCCGCACCGCCTGGGAGGACAACGACGAGGGCGTCTCCCCGCTGGACGCCGCGAGCCAGATCGCCGTGCCCGAGTTCGACGGCCGCCTGATCACCGTGCCGTTCTCCTTCAAGGAGATCGACGCCGACGGCCTGCCCGCCTACGTCGCCGACCCCGAACGGGCCGCCCGCGTCGCCGGCATCGCCGTCCGCCACGCCCGCCTGCGGCACGTCCCCGCCGCCCGCAAGCGCCTCGCCCTGGTCCTCTCCGCCTACCCGACCAAGCACTCCCGCATCGGCAACGCCGTCGGCCTGGACACCCCCGCCAGCGCGGTCGCCCTGCTGCGCCGGCTGCGCGAGGAGGGCTACGACTTCGGCGACGGCGCCGACGTGCCCGGCCTGGCCTCCGGCGACGGCGACGAACTGATCCGCGCCCTGATCGAGGCCGGCGGCCACGACCAGGAGTGGCTCACCGAGGAGCAGCTCGCCCGCAACCCGGTGCGCATCCCGGCCGCCGACTACCGCCGCTGGTACGCCACCCTCCCCGAGGACCTGCGCACCTCCGTCGAACGGCACTGGGGCCCGCCGCCCGGCGAGATGTTCGTCGACCGCAGCCGGAACCCGGAGGGCGACATCGTCCTGGCCGCCCTCCGCTTCGGCAACCTGCTGATCCTCATCCAGCCCCCGCGCGGCTTCGGCGAGAACCCCATCGCCATCTACCACGACCCCGATCTGCCGCCCTCCCACCACTACCTGGCCGCCTACCGCTGGATCGCCGCCCCCGCCGACGACGGCGGCTTCGGCGCCGACGCGATGATCCACCTCGGCAAGCACGGCAACCTGGAGTGGCTGCCCGGCAAGAACGCCGGCCTGTCCGCCGCCTGCGGCCCCGACGCCGCCCTCGGCGACCTCCCCCTGATCTACCCGTTCCTGGTCAACGACCCCGGCGAGGGCACCCAGGCCAAGCGCCGCGTCCACGCCACCCTCGTCGACCACCTCGTCCCGCCGATGGCCCGCGCCGACTCCTACGGCGACATCGCCCGCCTGGAACAACTCCTCGACGAGTACGCGCAGATCGCGTCCATGGACCCGGCGAAGTTGCCCGCGATCCGCGCCCAGATCTGGACCCTCATCCAGGCCGCCCGCCTCGACCACGACCTCGGCCTCCAGGACCGCCCCGACGACGACGGCTTCGACGACTTCCTGCTGCACGTCGACGGCTGGCTGTGCGAGGTCAAGGACGCCCAGATCCGCGACGGACTGCACGTCCTCGGCACCCCGCCGGACGGCGCCGACCGCGTCAACCTCGTACTGGCCATTCTGCGCGCCCGCCAGATCTGGGGCGGCACCACCGCCCTGCCCGGCCTGCGTGAAGCCCTCGGCCTCGACGAGTCCGCCGCCACCCGCACCACCGCCGACGCCGCCGAGGAGGAGGCCCGCGCCCTCGTCCAGACCATGGAGGATGCCGGCTGGGACCCCGCCGCCGTCCCCGCCGACCGCGGTGAACAGGTCCGCGCGATCCTGGAGTTCGCCGCCCGCGAGGTCGTGCCCCGCCTCGCCGCCACCACCGCCGAACTCGACCACGCCGTGCACGCCCTGAACGGCGGCTTCGTCCCGGCCGGCCCCTCCGGCTCCCCGCTGCGCGGTCTGGTCAACGTGCTGCCGACCGGCCGCAACTTCTACTCCGTCGACCCCAAGGCCGTCCCCTCCCGGCTCGCCTGGGAGACCGGCCAGGCCCTCGCCGACAGCCTCCTCGAGCGCTACCGCGCCGACCACGGCGACTGGCCCAACTCCGTCGGCCTGTCCCTGTGGGGCACCAGCGCCATGCGCACCGCCGGCGACGACGTCGCCGAGGCGCTCGCCCTGCTCGGCGTCCGCCCCGTCTGGGACGAGGCGTCCCGCCGCGTCACCGGCCTCGAAGCCGTCCCGTACGAGGAACTGGGCCGCCCGCGCATCGACGTCACCCTGCGCATCTCCGGCTTCTTCCGCGACGCCTTCCCGCACACCATCGGCCTGCTCGACGACGCGGTCCGCCTGGCGGCCGGACTGGACGAACCGGCCCACGTCAACCACGTCCGCGCCCACGTCCAGCAGGACCTGGCCGACCACGGCGACGAACGGCGCGCCACCACCCGCATCTTCGGCTCCCGCCCCGGCACCTACGGCGCCGGCCTGCTCCAGCTCATCGACTCCCGCGACTGGCGCACCGACGCCGACCTCGCGGAGGTCTACACCGTCTGGGGCGGCTACGCCTACGGCCGGGAACTCGACGGCCGCCCCGCCCGGGGCGAGATGGAGACCGCGTACCGGCGGATCGCCGTCGCCGCCAAGAACACCGACACCCGCGAACACGACATCGCCGACTCCGACGACTACTTCCAGTACCACGGCGGCATGGTCGCCACCGTCCGCGCCCTGCGCGGCACCGCCCCCGAGGCGTACATCGGCGACTCCACCCGCCCCGAGACGGTCCGCACCCGCACCCTGGTCGAGGAGACCTCCCGGGTCTTCCGCGCCCGGGTCGTCAACCCCAAGTGGATCGAGGCGATGCGCCGCCACGGCTACAAGGGCGCCTTCGAACTCGCCGCCACCGTCGACTACCTCTTCGGCTACGACGCCACCACCGGCGTCCTCGCCGACTGGATGTACGACAAGCTCACCGAGGCGTACGTCCTGGACCCCGCCAACCGGGAGTTCCTCCAGCAGGCCAACCCGTGGGCCCTGCACGGCATCGCGGAGCGGCTGCTGGAGGCCGAGTCGCGCGGTATGTGGGAGAAGCCGGACCCGGAGGTGCTCCAGCAGCTGCGGCAGGTGTTCCTGGAGACGGAGGGCGACCTGGAGGGCGAGGACTGAGTCGCCGGTCTCGCTCGTGCCGGTGCGGGAACCGCCCCGCGGTCCCCGCACCGGCCCGCCCGGGTCAGCGGCTCCCCGGGGCCGACGCGCCGGCGGCCGTCCGCCCCGGCAGGAACGTCACGTGCGGCGCCCCCGTCTCCGGGTGCGCGCCGACCTCCGCCGCGACCCCGTACACCTCGGCCAGCAGCCGGGGGGTGAGGACCTCGGCGGGTGTACCGGCGGCGGCCACCGTCCCCTCGTGCAGCACGTAGAGCCGGTCGCAGAAGTACGCGGCCAGGTTCAGGTCGTGCAGCGCCAGCAGCACCGTCGCGGACAGCCGGCGCAGGGCGCCCAGGATGTCCAACTGGTGCCGCACGTCCAGGTGGTTGGTGGGTTCGTCCAGCACGAGCAGGGCGGGCCGCTGGGCGAGGGCACGGGCGATGAGCACCCGCTGCCGCTCACCGCCGGACAACCGGTCGAAGGAGCGGTCCGCCAGGTGAGCCGCGTCGACCGCGGCGAGGGCGTCACCGATCAGCGCCGCGTCCTCGGCCGTGTCCCCGTCGAGGAACCGCTTGTGCGGAGTACGGCCCATCGCGACCACCTCACGCACCGTCAGCTCGAAGTCGGCGCCCCCGTCCTGCACCACCGCCGCGACAGTCCGCGCCAGCTGCCGCACCGGCACCGACCAGGCGTCGGCCCCGTCGACCGTCACCCGGCCCGAATCGGGCCGCAGCACCCGGTACACGGCGCGCAGCAACGTCGACTTGCCGCTGCCGTTCGGCCCGACCAGCCCGATGGTCTCGCCCGCGCGGGCGGACAGGGACACCTCCCGCACCAGGCGTCGCGCACCCGCCGAGAGGGACACGCCCTCGACGGACAGCCCGACGGCGGAGCGGCCCGAGAGGCCGCCGGCACCGTGAGCCTTCACGCGAGCCCCCCTTCCGTGCCACGCCGGGCGTCACGGCGCATCAGCCACAGGAAGAACGGCCCCCCGCACAGCGCCGTCAGCACGCCGACGGGGATCTCCATGGGCGCCGCCACGACACGTGCGCCGATGTCGGCCCAGATCAGGAACACCGCCCCGCCGAGGGCGGCCGTCGGCAGCACCCGGCGGTGGTCGGACCCCACGAACAACCGCACGATGTGCGGCATCATCAGGCCGACGAAGCCGATCGGCCCGGCCGCCGCGACCAGTACCCCGGTGACCAGGGACACCAGGACGAACAGGCGGGCCCGGAAACGCGCCACGTCCAGTCCCATGGTGGTCGCCGCCTCCTCACCCGCCAGCAGCAGGTTCAGGTTCCGGGCCTGCGCCAGCAGCACGCCGATGCCCACCGCCAGCCCCAGCCCGGGCAGCCACAGCGCGTCCCAGCCGACCCCGCCGAGACCGCCGAGCGTCCAGGCGAGCACCGCGCGGGCCTCGTTGCCCCGGTCCGTGGTCAGCAGCAGCAGGTTCAGCACCGCCGTGAGCACGGCCGCGACCGCCACCCCGGCCAGCACCAGCCGGGCCGACGTGATCCGGCCGCCCGCGCGGGCGGTGGCGTACACCACCAGCAGCGCCCCCAGCGCCCCGGCGAACGCGGCGGCCGGCAACGACACCGGCCCGAACACGCTCACCCCGAACACGATCACCGAGACCGCGCCCAGCGACGCCCCCGACGACACGCCCAGCAGGTACGGCTCGGCGAGCGGGTTGCGCAGCAGCGCCTGCAGCGCGGTGCCGACGACGGCCAGCCCGGCCCCGGTCACCGCGCCGAGCAGCACCCGCGGCGCCCGCACGTCCAGCACGATCGTCTCGCGCGCCCGGGACCAGCCGGGATCGCTCCACTCCACGCCCCACGCGTGCGTGACGATGCCCCACACCTGCCCCGGCGGCACCCGCACCGACCCGATCGCCAGCCCGGCCGTCGCGGACGCCACCAGCAGCACCGCGAGGACGAACAGCACCGGCCCGAGGCGGACGCGCCGCGGGCCGGCCGCCTTCCGCGGGGGAGCAGTCACCAGGGTGCCGGCGCCGCTCACCGGAAGCTCTCGGGGTGCAGCCCGCGCGCCAGGTCACCCACCGCGTACGCCGACCGGACGCCGACCAGGGTCGCGGTCAACGGCAGCACCACGAACCGCTTGTTCCGGATCGCCGGCACGTCCTTCAGGGCGGGCTGCGCCAGCAGGAACCTCTTCTTCTCCTCGACGCTCCCGGCGCCCGCGTAGTCGTACACCGCGATCACCTCGGGGCGGCGCTCGACGACCTGCTCCCAGGACACGTCACCGAAGACGTCGTCGAGGTCGGCGAACACGTTCTCCCCGCCCGCCAGCCGGATCAGCTCCGTGCCCAGGCTCTTGCCGCCCGCGGTGAACGGGGCCTTGTCCCCGCTGTCGTACACGAACACCGGCACCCGACGCTCGCCCTCGACGGCCTTCACCGCCTTCCCGACCCGGCCCCGCAGGTCGGCGACCAGCGCGTCCGCCCGCTCGGACACCCCGAAGATCCGGCCGACGGTGCGGATCTCGTCGTAGGTGTCGTCCATCGTCACCCGCTTCTTGCCGCAGTACTCGCGGTTGAGGTGGGTGTCGATCCCGGCGTCCGCGAACGCCTTCCGGGAGCGCCCCTGCTTCTCGTCGAAGGCGCTGCCGTACCCGCCGTAGACGAGGTCGGGCTCCGCGTCGAGCACCTTCTCGAAGGACGGTTCCCGCTCGGCCAGTTCAGGGACCGCCTCGAAGTCCGCCTTCAGCTCCGGCAGCACCTCGGAGTCCGGGAACGCCGTCCCGACCATCCGGTCCTTCAGGCCGAGGGCCAGCATCAGCTCCGCCGGGTGCTGGTGGATGGTGACCACACGCTCCGGGGGCCGCTCGTACGTCGTGGTCACACCGCAGTTGTCGACGGTGACCGGAAAGCCCTCCGGGGCCGGCGCCCCGGCCTTCGCGTCACCCGCGGAGCCGCTGCCGGAGGCACCGCAGCCGGCGCTCAGCAGCACCGCCGAGAGGACCAGGGCGACCGCGGCCCGGGCGCGGGGGGAGCGGGGTGCCGTGCGTGAGCGGTGCGGGGGGTGCGGCCGGCGGGGCGGCCGGCCGGGGTGGTGCCTGCGCTGTGTGCGGGCAGGGGAGAACAAGGGGGACACGTGAGCCTCCTGGAGTCCGCGCTCCTCGGGACGGGCCCGCGACAGGCCAGTGTCCTGACTCCCGGATCGCTGTTCCCCCCTCGCCTTCCCGCGCGGCGCGCAGTGGCATGCAGCAGGGGTGCACTCCCCGGTCACAGTGGCGGGACCGTGCCGGATTCACACCGGCTTCCTGTCTCCCGTCGCGGCGATGACCCGTTGATCCTACTGGCTCCGCCGTGCCGCCCGCTCTCGGCGGTGACGGGGGAGCGCGGGGCGGCGGAAGCCGGTTTCCCCACGCGCTCCCGCCGGCCGGCCGGCGGTCCTCACCCGCCGTCGATCCGCTCCAGCAGCGCCCGCGCCTCGACGGTGCGCCGGTGGTCCGGGCCGAAGGAGGACAGGCAGGCAGCGTGTGCCGCTGCGGCCCTCCGACGGGCGTCGTCGGCTCGGCCCATACCCAACAGGGCGTTGGCGACGACCAGTTCGACGGCGCCGGTGTCCGGGAGACGCTGATGCGCGGGCAGGGCCCGGTACAGCGTGTCGGCGGTCCGCGCCTCGGCGAGGGCGTCGTCGTGGCGGGCCTGACCGTTGAGACTGCGCGCCAGGCCGAGCCGCAGGACCAGGGCCTGCCGGTCACGTTCCCGGTGGGCGGCCAGGGCCTCGCGGGCGACCGCTTCGGCCTCCTGGTGGCGCCCCTGCGCGTTGAGGGCGAAGGCCAGCCCGTTGCGGGCCGCCGCGGCCAGGCGGGACATCTCCGGTCCCGTTCCCCGGTCCGCGGCCTCCGCGACCGCCGCGCACTCCGCCTCGCACTCGGCGTGCCGGCCGAGGGAGGTCATCTGCTGGGCGCGGTCCGAGCGCAACTTCAGGGTCAGCCAGTGGTCGGCGCCGAAAGTCCGCTGGAACGCGGTCAGCGCCTCGTCGTAGGTGGCGAGCGCGTCGGCGTGGTTGCCCTGTGCGCCCGCGGCCAGGGCGGCGATGTTCAGCGCCACGGCCGCGTACTCGTCGTCGCGCCCCCGGGCCACGGCGCGCGCCCCGGCCTCCGCCTCGGCGTAACGACCGGCCTCGTACAGGGCCTTGGCCTCGGCCACGGGCGTGCCCGTCATCTTCTCGTCGTCGCTTCGGCGGCGTGCGCGGAACCATCTCATGACGGGCGAGAATACGGGTGCGCTCGACGTCCTCTCCGGCGCGTGCCCCGACCGGGACCCGTCCTCGCTGCCGGGGCAGGCCCGGATCCGGCCATGCGCGGGGCCGGGGTCGGCCCTCGGGCGGTCACCACGGGTCCCCGGGGCGCGGGGGTGGAGGGGCCGCCAGTGGTCGGTGAAGACGGTGGTGATCAGGTCGAGGAGCGTGGCCTCGTCCGTCGGAAGGGCCCGGACGTGCTGGGGCCCGCCGGCGCTCGGTGGCGACGACGGTCACGTCCGTGGTGGTCATGCGGTGCGCTCCCTGGTGTTCAGGACGCAGTCGCCGCAGGTGCCCGCGCCGGGGACGCGGTAGTAGAGGCAGCAGTTGTGGCGGTGGAAGGTGAGGGTGTGCGGGCGGCCGGTGTGCAGGGTTCCCGCGCCGGCGAGGGGTGGTCGGTCCAGCAGGGCGCGGACCAGGGGGAGGACGGGGTGGGGTGCGTCGGGTGCGCTGGCGGTTAGGACCCGTGCGGCGCCGACGAGGGCGGAGGCCGCGTTGCCGCGCAGGGTGTGCGGGGACACGCCGTGGACGCGCCGGACGGTGTCGGCCAGCGGGACCAGATTCTGCTCGACGACGGTGCGGTGCAGCGCCGTGTCCGTTCGCGCGGTGAGCATGTGCGGTGCGGGCAGCCACAGTTCGAGCGGCCCGGTGGGCGTCCGGCGCCACCACAGCCCCTCGGGGCCGAGGTCGGGGACGGCTCCGGTGAGCGCCGCCGAGGCGAGGGCCACCGACCAGAGCCGTGAGGCCGTGCCCAGGTGCAGGGTGGAGGCGGCCACGCGCGGCTCGTCGGTGCCGATCCGCCGGCCCACCAGCCCGACCGACGTGTCGAGCGGGCCGGCGTCGGTGTGCAGCTCGGCCATCGGGCGGAAGTCCGCCGTGTGCGCCCGCGGCCCGGCCGTCACCTCGAAGTAGGGGCCGACGGCGGACACGCGGTCCCATGTCGTGGCGTTCACCATGTGCGTACCGTTCTGGTCAGCTCGGGGAAGGACCGGGTGTGCAGGGTCCTCCCGGGGTGGCGCAGCCTCCGGTTGCCTTCCTCGTCCGCGGTGATCCCGGCCCGCTCGCCCGGTGCCGCCGGACGCGGAGTGAACTCCTGTCGGCCCGGAGCGGGTTCGAGCAGCGGGAGCAGCGCGGGCGGGGCGTCGACGGGAGGGCGGTGCGGGGTGCACTGCGCAGCCCGAAGCTGCCCGCGAGCGGGTCGGAGGCCGGCCGGTCCGTGCAGGGAACTGGGACCGGGGGAGGAGAAGAACACCGGTGCGGGGAGCGGTCGTTCGGTCCTCAGAGTCCGACGGATGCGACGTGTCCGACGGGCGGCCGGTACATCCGTGTCCAGGGGCCCGTCCGGCCGGTCCCGCCCGTCCGGGCTGCCGGGGGCGGGGGCATCTCACGAACGTGCGAGCACATAAGTGCCACGGTCCTCTCTCGGGGAGATCCGCCCCGGTTCGGCGAGGTACGACGGCGTGAGTCTCCTGACTCGGGATCCCTGCTCTCCCCGGCCTTCCCGCCCGGTCGGGCGGTGGCATCGGCGGGGTCGCTCCCCCTTCACAGTGGCGGTACCGTGCCGGATTCACACCGGCTTCCTCGTTCCGCCGTCGCTCGGTCGAACGGAAGCATGACAGACCCGTACCGGTCCCCGCCAGCCCGCGAACTGTGCCGCGAGCCACACGGCGGGGACGCGCCGGAGCATGCCGGGACGTGCCGGGTCCGCCCCGACCCCGCTGTCCCGGTGGTGAGTTGGCGGCCGTGGTCGGCGTTCACCCGGCCCGGTGGCGCGGTCCGGGCTCCGCCGCGCTACCGGGCCCCGGTCAGCCGCCGGGCCGCTCCGCCGTGCTCTGCCGGACCACCAGGTGCGTCGCGAGTTCTATGCGCTGGGCGGCCTTGCCGGTGTCGTCCGGGGTGAGCAGCATGCGGGTGGCCTCCTCGGCCATGTTCCGCAGGGGCTGGTGGACTGTGGTGAGGGGCGGGCTGGACCACTGGGCCAGGGGGACGTCGTCGTAGCCGACCACCGACAGGTCCTCCGGGACGCGCAGGCCCTTCAGCCGGGCGGCCTCCAGGACGCCCAACGCCTGCAGGTCGCTGCCGGCGAAGATCGCCGTGGGCCGGCCGGGGCCCTCCAGGAGGGACAGGGCGTGCTCGAAGCCGCTCTGGACGTGGAAGTCGCCGAACCGGGTCAGGCGGGGGTCGGGTTCCAGGCCGGCCATGGCCATCGCCGAGCGGAAGCCGTCGAGGCGGGCGAGGGAGCACAGCATGTCCTCGGGGCCGGTGACGATGGCGACGCGTTCGTGCCCGAGGTCGGTGAGGTGGCGGGTGGCGGCGAGCCCGCCGGCCCAGTTGGCGGAGCCGACCGAGGGCACGTCGGGATCGGGGTCGCCGGCCGGGTCGATGACGACGAACGGGATGTCGGCGGCCCTCAGGCGGCGCTTGACGCTCTCGGGGAGCAGGGAGAAGACCAGGACGACGCCCAGCGGCCTGCGGCGCAGTACACCGTCGAGCCAGTCCGGCGCGGGGGCGTGCCGGGTGCCGCTCTCGGTGAGCACCACGGTCGCCCGGTTCTGCCGGGCGACGCCGTCGACCCCTCGGATGAGTTCCATCGCCCAGACGCTCTCCAACTCGTGGAAGACGAGTTCGATCAGCGGGGAACGGGGCGGGGAGGGGGCACGCCGACGGTAGCCGCGGTCCTTCAGGAGGCGCTCGACCCGGTCCCGGGTCGTCCGGGAGACATCCGAACGACCGTTGAGGACCTTCGAAACTGTCGGCATCGAGACGCCGGCCTCTTTCGCGACCGCCGCCAGCGTGACCCTGCCGCTCACCTCGTCGTCATCGTGCATGGCCGCCAATATAGGCCACGGCTGCGTCCATAACGGTTGGATGAACAGGTGCACGACCGTTGACCGGGCATCAGCGCTGTCCTACTGTCCCACCGCATGGACTTTCGGCGAAGACGCCGAAACTTTCGAAAGGCAGACGATGAAGACACGCGCGCGCTTGCCCCGAATGGTCGCCTGCGGGGCGACGCTCGCTCTCGCCCTGGGTCTGACGGCCTGCGGCGGTGGCGGCGGTGCCTCGGCGGACGACGACACGATCCATGTCCTGGTCTACGGTGACGCCACCAACAAGGTCGAGAAGCGGTTCGTCGACGAGTTCAACAAGACGTCCGACGTCAAGGTGGTCCTGGACACCATCCCCGGTGCCGACTACCAGAAGAAGCTGCAGACCATCCTGAGCACTCCGCAGGCCCCCGACATCTTCTTCAACTGGGGAGGCGGCAGCATCCGGCCGTTCGTCAAGGCGGACCTGCTGATGCCGCTGGACGACCTGATCAAGGAGAACCCGGACCTGCAGAACAAGTTCCTGCCCGCCGTCTTCGAGAACGCCGTCGTCGACGGCAAGCCGTACGGCATCCCGATGCGCGGCACCCAGCCGGTCCTGCTCTTCCACAACAAGGATGTCCTCGACAAGGCCGGCGTGAAGCCGCCGAAGACCTGGGACGAACTCCTCGACGCCGTAGGAAAGCTGAAGGAGGAGGGCGTCACGCCGATCGCGCTGGGCGCCGGTGACATCTGGACGACCCAGATGTGGTTCCAGTACCTCTTCGACCGCGTCGCCGGCCCCGAACTGCTGCAGAAGGCCCTCGGTGGCGACCCGAGCGCCTGGGAGAGCCCCGACGCCAAGAAGGCCCTCGGCATGATCCGGGAGCTCGTGGACGCGGGCGCCTTCGGCAAGAACTACGACTCCGTCAAGTACACCAACGGCGGCTCGGTCCAGCTGGTGGCCTCCGGCAAGGCGGGCTTCGAGCTGATGGGCTCCTGGTACTACTCCCAGCAGCTCACCGACCACCCGGACTTCGCCGAGAAGGGCCTCGGCTACTCCGTCTTCCCGTCCGTCGAGGGCGGCAAGGGCGACCCGAAGAACGTCGCCGGCAACACCAACAACTACTACTCGGTGACGAAGAAGACCAAGCACCCCGAGGCCGTCGCGGAGTTCCTGGAACTCATGTACTCCGACGACTTCGTCAAGGCGCAGCTGGAGATCGGCAACCTGCCGACCACCACCAACACCTCCCAGTTCATCGACGACTCCGAGAACGCCGACTACACCCGCTTCCAGTACGACCTCGTCAGCGACACCCCCTCGTTCCAGCTCTCCTGGGACCAGGCGTACCCGCAGAAGGCCAGCTCGGCGCTGTACCAGGCCATCCAGCAGTTCTTCAACGGACAGCTCGACGCGGACGGCTTCATCAAGGCCATGCAGGCCCTCCCCACCGAGTGACGAACGGCTCATGACCACCAAGACACTGAGCGCCCCGCCCGCCGCCGGACCCCGCAAGGGGACCCGGCGGCGGCCGGCCGCATCCTCCACGGCGGGAGTGGGCCGCCCCGGCTTCGGCTGGGCCGTGCCCGCCGCCGTCTTCTTCATCCTCTTCGCGATCACGCCGCTGGTCATGGTGGCGGTGCTGTCCCTGATGGCCTGGGACGGACTCGGCTCGCCCGAGTTCGTCGGCTTCGATAACTGGTCGAAGCTGTGGGACGACCCGGTGATGTTCCAGAGCATCTGGCTGACGCTGCTGCTGACCGCGCTCGGCGTGGTCATCCAGACGCCGCTGAGCATCGTGCTCGGCGTCTGGGCCGCGGGACACCAGCGCAACCGCGCGGTGCTGTCGGTGATCTACTTCATCCCGCTGCTGCTGTCCGCCACCGCCGTCTCCGTGCTGTGGCGGGCGCTCCTCGACCCGAACTTCGGCATCCCCGCCGAGGCGACCTGGCTGTTCGGCGACGGCAACCTGTTCGGTGAACAGGCCACCGCCCTCGGGGTGCTGGCCTTCGTCAGCACCTGGCAGTTCACGCCGTTCCACACGCTGATCTACCAGGGCGCGGCCCGCGCCGTCCCGCAGGTGCTCTACCAGGCCGCGGAGATCGACGGAGCCGGCCGCTACCGGCAGTTCTTCCACATCACCCTGCCGCAGCTGCGCAACTCGATGATCACCTCGATGATCCTGATGATCGTCGGCGGCCTGACCACCTTCGAGACCGTCCTCATCCTGACCCAGGGCGGCCCCGGCACCGACACCACCATCAGCGCCTACTACATGTACGACAAGGCATTCAAGAGCTTCGACTACGGCACCGGCTCCGCCATCGCCCTGACCCTGGTCGTCGCCGCGACCGTCATCTCGCTGATCGTCGTCCGGGTCTCCGGCTACGACAAGATGCGCAGCACCATGGAGGGTGTGTCATGAGGCGCCGCCCGAACTACCTGGCCGGCGCGGGCTCCCTCCTCTGGCTGTTCGTCATCGGGCTGCCGCTGTACGTCATGTTCGCGGCGACCGTGCGCACCCGCCAGGACTACGCCGAGAACGGCCCCGTCTCCCTCCCGGACAGCTTCACCCTGGACAACTACACCGGGGCGTTCAACGCCGGGTTCGGCCAGTACTTCCTCAACACCCTGGTCGTCACCGGAGCGGTCATCGGCATCGTGCTGCTGCTCGTCCCGCCGCTGGCCTACGCCATCGTGCGGAGCCGGGGCCGGACCACGACGGCGGTCTTCCGGCTGTTCCTGCTCGGCCTGGCCATCCCGGCGCAGGCCGTCATCGTGCCGATGTTCTACCTGATCAGCCAGGCCGGGCTGTACGACAACCTGCTCGGCGTCATCCTGCCCACGGCCGCGTTCTGCCTGCCGATGTCGGCCCTCATCCTCAGCGGCGCGATGCGCGACATCTCCTCGGAGCTGTACGAGGCCATGGCCATGGACGGCGCCTCCCCGCGACGCATGTTCTTCCAGCTCGTGCTGCCGCTGTCCCGCGGCGGACTGTCCACCATCGTGGTCTTCTCCGCCCTCCAGGCGTGGAACGGCTTCCTGTTCCCCCTCGTCCTGACCCAGTCCGACTCCAGCAAGGTGATCACCCTGGGTCTGTACAACTTCCAGACCGAGCACGGCATCGACATCCCCGGTCTGCTGGGCGCCGTGGTGCTGTCCATGGTTCCCATCCTTCTCGTCTACCTGTTCGCCCGTCGCGCCCTGGTCCAGGGCCTGATGGGCGTCGGAGGAAAGTGACCGCCAACGTGGCCGTAGAGACCACCTCCCAAGTCCCCCTCTGGAACGACCCCGCCCGCCCGGTGTCCGAGCGGGTCGACGCCCTCGTCGAGGCGATGACCCTGCGCGAGAAGATCGCCCAGCTGTACGGCGTGTGGGTCGGCGCGTCCGACCAGGGCGGCGAAGTCGCCCCCCACCAGCACGACATGGAGGAGGCCGTCGACCTCGACGCCCTCCTGCCCGCCGGCCTCGGCCAGCTGACCCGCCCCTTCGGCACCGTCCCCGTCGACCCCGCCCTCGGCGCCCTCTCCCTGGCCCGCACCCAGTCCCGCATCGCGGCCACCAACCGCTTCGGCATCCCCGCCCTCGCCCACGACGAGTGCCTGGCCGGCTTCGCCGCCTGGGGCGCCACCGCCTACCCGGTGCCGCTGTCCTGGGGCGCCACCTTCGACCCCGACGCGGTCCGCCGGATGGCCGCCGCCATCGGCCGGGACATGCGCTCCGTCGGCGTCCACCAGGGCCTGGCACCCGTGCTGGACGTCGTCCGCGACGCCCGCTGGGGCCGGGTGGAGGAGACCATCGGGGAGGACCCCTACCTCGTCGGCACCGTCGGCACCGCCTACGTCCAGGGCCTGGAGTCCGCCGGGATCGTCGCCACGCTCAAGCACTTCGTCGGCTACTCCGCCTCCCGCGCCGGACGCAACCTCGCCCCCGCCCCCCTCGGCTCCCGCGAACGCGCCGACGTGCTGCTGCCGCCCTTCGAGATGGCGGTCCGCGAGGGCGGCGCCCGCTCCGTCATGCACGCCTACAACGACCTGGACGGCATCCCCGTCGCCGCCGACGAGACCCTGCTCACCGGGCTGCTCCGGGACGCCTGGGGCTTCGACGGCACCGTCGTCGCCGACTACTTCGGCATCGCCTTCCTCAAGATCCTCCACGGGGTGGCCGCCGACTGGGCCGAGGCCGCCGGCGCCGCCCTCGCCGCCGGCGTCGACGTGGAACTGCCCACCGTCAAGACCTTCGGCGAACCGCTCGCCGAAGCCGTCACCGACGGACGCGTGCCGGAGTCGCTCATCGACCGCGCCCTGCGCCGCGTGCTGACGCAGAAGGCCGAACTCGGGCTGCTCGACCCGGACTGGAACCCGGTGCCCCCGGCCCTCGACGGCACCGACCCCGAGGCCCCCGACGACCCCGACGCACTGCGCGGCACCGTCGACCTGGACCGGCCCGAGAACCGCGCACTCGCCCGCGAGGTCGCCGAGAAGGCCGTCGTCCTGCTCACCAACGACGGCACCCTGCCCCTCACCCGGCCCCGCCGCATCGCCCTGATCGGCCCCAACGCCGACGAACCGACCGCCGTCCTCGGCTGCTACTCCTTCCCCCAGCACGTGGGCGTGCAACACCCGGACGTCCCCGTCGGCATCGACCTGCCGACCCTGGCCGAGACGATGACCGAGGAGTTCCCCGACGCCGAGATCACGGTCGTGCGCGGCACCGGCGTCGACGACGGTGACCTCTCCGGCATCGACGCCGCCCTCGACGCCGCCCGGGAGGCCGACGTGGTCGTCGCCGCCCTCGGCGACCGGGCCGGACTGTTCGGCCGGGGCACCAGCGGCGAGGGCTGCGACGTGGAGTCCCTCGCCCTGCCCGGCGCCCAGCAGCACCTCCTCGACGCCCTCCTCGACACCGGCCGCCCGGTCGTGACCGTCCTGCTCACCGGCCGCCCCTACGCACTGGGCCGGGCCGTGGAGGAGTCCGCCGCGATCGTGCAGTCCTTCTTCCCGGGCGAGGAGGGCACCCGCGCGATCGCCGGGGTGCTCGGCGGACGCACCGACCCCTCCGGACGCCTGCCGGTCAGCGTGCCCCGCGGCACCGGCGCCCAGCCGTCCACCTACCTCGGGGCGCGCCTCGCCCAGGCCAGCGACGTCTCCAGCATCGACCCGACCCCGGCCTTCGGCTTCGGCCACGGCCTCACCTACACCACCTTCGACTGGACCGACCTCGCCGTGGACACCGGGGAAGCGGCCACGGACGGCGAGTTCACCCTCGGCCTCACCGTCCGCAACACCGGTGAGCGCTCCGGCACCGAGGTCGTCCAGCTCTACCTGCACGACCCGGTCGCCTCCGTCGTCCAGCCGGTCCAGCGCCTCGTCGGCTACGCCCGGGTGCCGCTGGAGGCGGGGGAGTCCCGCCGTCTGAAGGTCACCGTGCCGGCCGACGTCGCCTCCTTCACCGGCCGCGACGGCCACCGGATCGTGGAGCCCGGCGAGCTGCAACTCCGCCTGTCCGCGTCCAGCACCGCCACCCGCCTCACGGCGACGGTCACCCTGACCGGCCCGGCACGCCGCGTGGACCACACGCGCCGGTTCCACGCGACGTTCACCCAGGAGGGCTGACCCGGGGGACGGACGCAGACCGGCCCGCGGGACCCGCCCGCCCCCGTCCCGCGAGGGATGCCGGCCCGGACCGATCACCCGGTCCGGGCCGGCCGCCCCACGCGGGCGTCGGCGTGCGACCGGCCGTCTGCTGTCGGCGAAGGCGCCTGGCCGCGCGGGTGATCGCGGTGCTTGGGTGTCGGCATGGAGATTCTGTTTCTGGGCGGGACGGCCTGGGTGGCTCGGGAACTGTCGCGTCAGGCGCTGGCACGTGGCCACCGGGTGACCTGCCTCGCGCGGGGCGAGAGCGGGGACGTCGCGGCCGGAGCGACCCTGGTGGCCGCCGACCGCCGCGATCCGTCGGCGTACGAGCCCGTGCTCGACCGCGTGTGGGACGCGGTCGTCGAAGTGTCGTGGCAGCCGCGCTTCGTCGGCGAGGCGCTGGGCGTGCTGGGCGGCAGGGCCGGGCATTGGGTGTACGTCTCGTCCGTCAGCGCCTACGCCTCCCACGCCACGCCGGGGGCGGACGAGTCCGCGGCCCTGCTCCCCCCGACGCAAGGAGCGAGGCGGACCGCGAGGTGTACGGCGAGGCGAAGGCCGCCTGCGAGCAGGCGTCGACGGCCGCCGTGGGCGACCGCCTCCTGATCGCACGGCCCGGGCTGATCGGCGGCCCGGGCGATCACAGCGGGCGCTCCGGCTACTGGGCCGCCCGCGCCGCACGCGATCCGCGAGGGCCGATGCTGGTTCCCGACACACCGGCCCTGCCCACACAGGTCATCGACGTACGGGACCTCACGGCCTGGCTGCTCGACGCGGCGGAGACGGGCATCACCGGCCCCCACGACGCCGTGGGCCCGGTCGTTCCGTTCGCGGAGTGGGTCGAGCTGTCCCGCGCCGCCGGCGGGCACTCCGGACCGGTGGTCACCGCGGACTCGGCATGGCTGCTGGCCAACGGCGTGGCCCAGTACATGGGGCCGGAGTCGCTGCCGATGTGGCTGGTCGAGCCGGGCTGGGAAGGACACGCGGCCCGGGACGGCTCCGCCGCGCGCGCCGCGGGGCTGCGCCACCGGCCCCCGGCCGAGACGGTGGCCGACACACTGCGCTGGGAACGCGAGCAGGGGCTGGACCGGGAACGGCGCGCCGGGCTCAGCGCGCGACGCGAGCGCGAGTTGCTCGGCGCCCTGGGCTGAGGTGACCGGAGGCGGACCGCGTCTTCCCGCTCCACCGCGCGCGGCCCGCCGCACGACCCCGTCGCCCCCGTCGCCCCCGTCGCCCCCGTCGCCCCCGTCGTCCCCGCGGGCCGGGGGAGGGGTGTCGGGCGCTCCCTCCCTGCCGAACCCCTCTACCACACGGCTGTGTTCATCCCATTGCCGACGGCGACCCGCCTCGCTATGTTAATCAGAAATCACATCGGTGAGGCGAGGGTGAAGCCGTCCCCGATCGCACAACCAGCAAGTCTGCGAAGGCACCCACCGTCATCTGGCCCTTTCAGGGAAGCAGGAAGTCAATGGAGAACCTCAGCAGGCGAAAGGCACTGTCGCTCGGGGTGGCACTCGGTATCGTGGGCGCCGCCACCCCCCTCCAGGCATGGGCCGCGACGGACTCGGTGTCCGGGACCGCGGCGGCCACCGGACCGGAGTGGATCTGGGACGACGCGGCCGACCCCCTGATGGAGTCGATGCTCAGGAACGGACACGTCCCCGCCATCAACCGGGCCTGGGAGTCGTGGGTCGACAACGACGACCCGTTGCCCGCGGGGGTGCCGGCCGAGTTCACCGCCTACCTGCGGGAGGTCAACCGGCTGCCCTCCTGGGCCGATCCCGTGAAGCTCGCCCGCGCCGCCGACTTCAACCGGCGCAGAGACACCTACCTGTTCATGCTGTACGGCCTCGGCAGCGGCATCATGAGCACCGTGATCCCCCGTGAGGCCAAGAGCGTCTACTGGTCCGCGGGCGGCGCCGACATGAAGGACCGCGCGGCCAAGACGTTCACGTTCGGCTACGACCTGGCGGAACTCGGGGCCTTCAAGCCCTCCGGCCAGTTCGTCGTCACCGCCAACAAGACGCGCGTGGTGCACGCCGCCGTGCGCCACCTGCTGCCGCAGTCCCCGCACTGGCGCGCGGTCGCCGACGAGACCATCCCGATCAGCGCCGCCGACATCCTGGTCACCTTCCACAGCCTCGGCACCTACGTGCACCGCAAGCTCCTCGACTGGAAGATCCCGTACTCGGCCGCCGACCAGGAGGCGTTCCTCCACCACTGGCAGGTCGCCATCGCCCTGCTCGGCGTGCCGTACGAGCACATCCCCCGTACCTGGGCGGCGGCCGAGAAGCAGTCGGCGCAGGTTCTGACCCCGATCCTCGCCCCGTCGCGCGAGGGCATCGCCCTCGCCGAGGAACTGCTCGGCCTGACCGCCCAGATCGACCTCGGCGTCACCCGCGGCTTCCTCAACGAGTTCGTGCGCTACGTCCTCAGCGACGAGGTCGGCGACTGGCTCGGCCTGAAGCGGGACTACGCCGCGGCGGCCCTGGTCCGCACCGTCTGGCCGGCGTTCATCCTGTTCCGGGAAGGACTGTCGCCGGTGATGCCCGCCTCCTTCTACATGCTCGACCAGTTCGTGCGGGCGCTGGCCATGCTGTTCCTCAACCAGGGCACCTCCGGCAAGACCACCCCCATCACGATCCCCACCGGCAACCGGCCGGGCTGACCACCCTTCCGGCCCCTCCTACGCCGCCCCTCCCGCAGACCTCCTGGGTCCCCGGGTGCGGGCGGCGCGGCGGCGGCCGTCTCACAGGCCCAGCGCGGCCACGACCAGACCCGTCACCGTCTCCCGGTGCTGCGGGCTGTCCCGCCACCTCAGCCGGCGGCCCGCCTCGACGACCGCACCGAACCCCGCGTGCACCAGCACCCGGGCCTGGCGCGGGTCCAGCTCCGGGCGGGCCAGCCTCAACTGCTGCTCCCAGACGGCGATGTGATTGCGCTGCGCCAGGACCAGGGGGCGGCGCAGATCGGTCGGCAGACCGGCGAGTTCGGCCTCGGCGACACTGTTGAGCTCGGTGTACTCGAAGCTGTAGGCGACATAGGTGGCCGCCAGCGCGACGACCGCGTCGTGCGGGTCGGTCACCCCGTGCAGGCTCTGCTCCACGCCCTGGGCGAGCAGCCCGGCCGCCTGGAGGCACGCCGCGGCCAGGATGTCGATCTTCCCCTGGTAGTGGCGGTACAGCGCGGACGGGGTCAGTCCCACCGCGTCGGCGATCTGGCCGTTCGTGACGTTGGCGAACCCGTCCCGCGCGAACAGCGGTATGGAAGCCGCCAGGATCTCCGAGCGACGCGTGCGCGGCACCGGCCTCACGGGCAGCTCGACGGGCCGGGCGGCCCGTCGGCCCGCCGCCGGATCGGTCGCGGCCACCCGCAGCGCGGCGGCCAGCAACAGTTCCTCCGCCCGGCGTTGGGCGATCGACGTGCGGTGCATCGTGATGGAGCCGATCGCGCCGAGGGCCGCCATGGCCCGCAGGCGGCCGTCGGGCAGCGGGTGCTCGCGCTGCACCGCCCCGTCGACCCGCTCGACGAGCCGGGAGAACTTCCCCCGCAGACGCCGGCGGTCCTCGCGGTCGAGGTAGCGGGCCTCCCACCGGTACACGCCGCCCGACGCGCGGTGGGCGATGGTGACCCGGGTGAGGGCGTCGAGGAGGTCGGCCAAGGGGGCGTCGGCGGGCACCTCGTCCAGCGCGGCCACCAGCCCGTCGACCATGACGTGGGCGCACTCGGCGAACAGCGCGTACTTGTTCGGGAAGTGCCGGTACAGGGCCGCCGCCGTGATGCCCACCTGGGCGGCTACCTCCTCCATGGACGCCTTGTGGTAGCCGCGTTCACTGAACACCCGCCCCGCGGCGTCGACGATGAGCTGCCTGCGGTTCCGCGGCCGGGTGCCCGCCGCCGGACGGCCGGACGCCCCGGCGCGCGCGGAGGCGGCCGAACGGGCGGACGGGGAGGCGGGAGCCATGGGAAGCAGTCAATCACACGCGGTCACGACGCCTCCCGGTTCTCCGCCGGGAGACGACCGCGCTCGGTGCGGGCCCGTGACCCTCCCGCCCCGCGCGTCCTGCCCGTCCTCCCCGTCCGCACAGGCGGCAACCGAACGTCTTGCACGGGCGCCCCGGGGCGTTCACCTCGGGCAGCCGGGCAGCCGGGCAGCCGGGCAGCCGGGCAGCCGGGCAGCCGGGCAGCCGGGCAGCCGAGCGGCCGAGCAGTCGAGCGACCGAGCAGTCGAGCGGTCGATCGGGTAGGGCCCGTGCCGACCGACCGACCGACCGGGCGGGTCGGCGCGGTGGGCGGGCCGGCGCGGTGGGGGCCGGGGGCGTCCCGCACGGGCAGGGGACGGCGGTCAGGGAAAGGTGAGCACCGGCTTGACCACGCTGCCGTCCTGCATCGCGGCCACCGCGCGTCCGATCTCCTCGAAGGGGAACGTGCCGACCAGTGCCTGGACCGGGAAGCGTCCGCTTCGGTGCAGCGCGATCAGCTCGGGGAGGAAGCGGCCGGGATCCGCGTCGCCCTCGATCACCCCGTGGAGGCGCACGCCCTTGGCGAGCAGCGCCCTCGCGTCCAGCGTCACCTCCGTGCCGAGGCCCAGGAGGGCCACTTCGCCGCGTGGGCACAGCGCTTCCACCGCCCGGCGGGCCATCTCCGGGCGGCCCGTGGTCTCCACGACCCGGTGCGCGCCGCCACCGGTGAGCTCGCGCAGGGCCGACACCAGACCGTCCCCCGGGGGCAGCGCCGCGCGGGCGCCGAGGGCGGTGGCCAGACCGCGCCGGGAGGCGACCGGGTCGACGGCCACCACCGGGTCGCAGCCCGCCGCCACCGCGGCCATCAACGCGCTCAGGCCCACCCCGCCCGCGCCCACCACGACCAGCGAGGACCCCGGCTCGGGTCGCAGCCGGTTGAGGACGGTGCCGGCGCCCGTCTGGCCGCTGCAGCCCAGCGGGGCCACCACCGAGGGGGGCAGGTCGGCCGGCACCCGGACCACGCCGCGTTCGTGCACGACGGCGTACGTGGCGAAGCTCGACTGCCCGAAGAACCCGGCGTGCAGCGGGCTCCCGTCGAGGGACAGGGGAGTGGTCCCGTCCTCGCGCCCGCCCGAGAAGTTCAGGGCCTGCGCGGAGCGGCAGTAGGCCGGACCGCCCCGTGCGCACTGCTCGCAGGCACCGCAGCTCGCGAAGGTCAGGCAGACGGAGTCCCCCGGTGCCAGGCCGGTGACCTCCGCGCCCACGGCCTCGACGCAGCCCGCGCCCTCGTGCCCGAAGACCATCGGCGTCCATCGTGCGGGCCAGGCGTCCCGCATGCCCAGATCGGTGTGGCAGACGCCCACCGCGGTCATCCTCACCAGGACCTCGCGCGCCCGCGGGGTGTCGTCGAGGTCCGCGTCCCGGAGCAGGAACGGGCCGCCGGGTGCCTCGACGACGGCGGCCCGGATCCGCCTCACCCGTCCTCTCCGGGCGCTCCGTCCTCCGCGGGCTCCGGTGCCAGGGGCGGGAACTCGGGGTCCCGCTGCAGGTGGAAGTAGTAGTACGGGCCCTCGGCGGTGACCCCTTTGGCGTTCATGATGCCCATCAGCGTGCTGTCGTCCACCCACTTGAAGTGGTCCAGCACCGGCCGGCCGTCGTAGATCATGGTGGCCGTCGGCTCGCCCCGGAACTCCACGGTCCACAGGCTCGCCTCGCCCTGGCCCAGCTCGCGGTGGGAGTACAGCCTGCCGTCGTCGTCCCGGCACATCAGCGGCTTGGCGTCGTGCACCGAGGTGAACGTCTTGCCGTACCACCCGGCCTTGGGCAGCATCCCTTCCAGGGGGTGACCGGTGCGGAACTCGCCGCCCTTCCAGTCACCGAGGATGTCCTCGGGACGGGCGGGGCCCAGGGCCGCCCAGATGGCGTCGAGCTCGCGGGGGTCGACCGGGCCGTCCGTCTCCCGCAGCACGTGGAACCGCGCGCGGGCCTCGGTCACGTCCATGGGCACGTCCATGCTGATGTCCTCTCGTCGGTGCCGTCCCCGGGGGAGGGGGGCGGATCATCGCTGGAGCTGGAGCTGGAGCTGGAGCTGGAGCTGGAGCTGGAGCTGGAGCTGGAGCTGGAGCTGGAGCTGGAGCTGGAGCTGGAGCCGGGACCGGGACCGGAGCTGTGGTGGGGCCGAGGCGGCGCGCCGCAGCCGGACAAGGTGCCGGACAAGATGCCAGCCAGGGGGGCCGAACCAAGGGCCGACCAGGAACCGGACAGGGAGCCGAAGAAGCAGCTGTTGCCGTAGCTGGAGGCACCGTTCGCGGTGGTTGTGGGGGCTGCCCGAGGGGTGGGCGGCGCACGGGTGGTGCGGCCCGCGTCACCCGGACGGGTGCGGGGACGTGTCCCCCACCCCTGCGGCGGTGCGTGCGAGCGCCGGCCGTCGCGGGAGCGGGAGGGAGAGGTCGCCGGTGACCGCTCCGGGGTGGCCCACGGTGCCGAGACCGAGCAGGACGTGGCGTTCGGCGACCTCCTCCGCGGTGAGCGGGCCGTCCGCACGGAACCAGTTGGCGACCCCCTGGCACATGACCAGCACGGAACGCACCGCGTCCGCCGGGATCGGGGTGGTGAAGACGCCCTGGCCACGGCCCGCCTCGACCGTGTCCAGCAGCATGTGCTCGAGATAGTCGCGCAGGGCGACGTAGCGGGCCCGGTTCTCCGGTTCCAGGCTCCGTATCTCGGTGTCCAGGAAGGCCAGTTGCTGCCGGTGCGCCATGTAGAGGACGATCGATTCGACCATGCCGCAGAAGCGGGCCAGCGGATCGTCCCCGGCCTCCGCGGCGGCAGCCCGGCACCGGTCCAGGACGTCCTTGATCGACGTCTCCAGCAAGGTGGCCAGCAGGGCCTGCTTGTTCTCGTAGTGGTAGTAGAGCGCGGGCACGGTGACTCCGACCCGGGACGCGATGTCCCGCACCGAAGTGCCGTGGTAGCCCTGCTCGTTGAATGCCTCCATGGCACGCATGAGGATCGGGTGCAGGTCGAGCGGTCCGTAGGAGCGCCAGTGCTCCGCCGACGGTGTCGGGTCCTGGCTGGGCACGGTGTTCAACGGCACTCCTCGGGACGGGCGGCGATCGGCGACATCGTACGGCCGCGCATCCGGCTCACCTCCTCGCAGACGTCCGGCACGGGCACTTAGCGGTCGATCAGGCAGGCGGTCCGCGTGGGGCCGGATCTCCGCGCCGTGCCCCGTCACTGTCCCGGTAAGTAGCGGCAAAAACAAGTGCTGCACGGGGAGTTGACCGACGGACCGACCGCTCCTACGTTTTAGCGAACGCTCAGTAAGTCCCCGGTCGCCCGACGGTTCCTGCCGTCCGGCACCGAGAGAGGAACGCATGAGCCCGAACCCCACCCCACCCTCGTCCGGCCGCCCCGTGGCCGGTCCCCTGGACGGTGTGCGCGTGGTCGAACTGGCGGGGATCGGCCCCGGCCCGTTCGCCGCGATGCTGCTCGCCGATCTGGGCGCCGACGTGGTGCGCGTCGACCGGCCGGGCCGCCCGCCGCTCGGCGGCGACCCCCGACGCGACCTGACCAACCGCAACAAGCGTTCCGTCCTGGTCGACCTCAAGTCACCCGAAGGGCCGGACACCGTCAGGGCGTTGGCCGCCCGCGCCGACATCCTGCTGGAGGGTTACCGGCCCGGTGTCGCGGAGCGGCTCGGAGTCGGCCCCGAGGAGTGCCTGGCCCTGCATCCCGGGCTGGTGTACGGCCGGATGACCGGCTGGGGCCAGAGCGGTCCGCTCGCCCGCCGCGCGGGCCACGACATCGGTTACATCGCCACCGCGGGCGCCCTGTCCATGATCGGCCCCCCGGACGGTCCCCCCGCCGTCCCGGCCAACCTCCTCGGCGACTACGCCGGCGGTTCCCTCTACCTGACCACCGGCGTCCTCGCGGCCCTCCTCACCGCCCGCGCCACGGGCCGCGGCCAGGTGGTGGACGCCGCGATCGTCGACGGCACCGCCCACCTCACCGCCCTGTTCTGGGGCATGCTCTCCGACGGTTCCTGGCAGGATGCCCGCGGCCGGAACCTGCTCGACGGCGGCTGCCCCCACTACGGCGTCTACGAGACCGCCGACGGTGGCTGGATGGCCGTCGGGGCCCTGGAACCCCAGTTCTACGCGGTCTTCGTCGACCTGCTCGGCCTGGACGGCGACGGTCTGCCGGACCGTGCCGACCCGCGCAACTGGCCCGCACTGCGGTCCGTGTTCGCGACCCGCTTCAAGACCGCCACCCGCGACGCGTGGACGGCCGTCTTCGAGGACACCGACGCGTGCGTGGCACCGGTGCTCTCGCTGCGCGAGGCGTCCGGACACCGGCACCTGAACGTGACCGGGCGCGGCACCTACACCGAGGCGCACGGCGTCACCCAGCCCGCTCCGGCGCCCCGCTTCTCCGCCACCCCGGGAACCCTGCGCCGCCCCCCGGCCGCCCCCGGGGCGCACACCCCCGACGTGGCCCGCGAGTGGGACGTCCCCGAGCTGCTGGAAGCCGCGGGATGACCGCCTCGGCCCGGCGACGGCCGCTCCACGACGGCCTCCGGAGGACCGCGGACCCCCCGGTGGCGTCCTCGGACCGACGCCCGGCGGGGCGACCGCCGGACGAGAACCGCCGACCGGCCCCGACCTCGGCCGGCACGTGCCGACGACCGCCCCGCACGAGCCACCGGTCGCGGCGCACCACCGGACACCTGGGCGGGCGGCCACCGATCCCGTCACTGCCGAAGGACCACTGCTGATGGAACTCTCCACGCCCCTGGCGTACGCCCGTGATCCGCGCGCCGCCGCGGACGAGGCCGCCGCCCTGGAAGCGGCGGGACTCGACGCCGTCTGGGTGGCCGAGGCGTACGGCTTCGACTCGCCGACGATCATGGGCTACCTGGCCGCGAAGACCGAACGCATGCGCATCGGTTCGGCCGTCCTCAACGTCTACTCGCGCACCCCCGCGCTGATCGCCCAGACCGCCGCCGGGCTCGACGCGCTCACCGGTGGCCGTGCCATCCTCGGCATCGGCGCCTCCGGCCCCCAGGTCGTCGAGGGCTGGCACGGCCGCCGCTACGACCGGCCGCTCGGCCGCACCCGCGAGGTCGTCGAACTCTCCCGGCGGATCTGGCGGCGCGAGGTCATCGAGCACCACGGCATCACCGACCTGCCCCTGCCGCCGGGGAAGGGCAGCGGCCTCGGCAAACCGCTCAAGCTGCTCAACCACCCCGTCCGCGACACCATCCCCGTCCACGTGGCGGCGCTCGGCCCGGCCAACGTCCGGATGACCGCCGAGATCGCCGACGGCTGGCTGCCCTTCCTCTACGTCCCGGAGTTGGCGGGCGAGGTCTGGGGACGCTCCCTGGCCGAGGGCGCCGCCGCCCGCGACCCCGCGCTGGGCCCGCTGTCGGTCGTGGCGGGCGGTCTGCTGGCCATCGGTGACGACGCCGAGGCCGTCCGCGACCTGATGCGCCCCACCGTCGCCCTCTACGTCGGCGGCATGGGCGCCCCCGGGCGGAACTTCTACCACGCCCTCGTCTGCTCCTACGGGTACGAGGCCGCCGCGGCCACCATCCAGGAGCACTACCTCGCGGGCCGGCGGAAGGACGCGGAAGCCGCCGTGCCGGCCGAGCTGCTGGAGCTGCTCTGCCTGGCCGGCCCCGAGGGTCATGTCCGCGACCGCGTCGAGGCGTTCCGCGCGTCCGGCGTGACGATGCTCAACGTCACGCCCGTCGGCCCCGAACCGGCCCGTCTGATCGAGCGAGTGAGGAGCTGGCTGTGACCCCGACCCCGACCCCGACCCCGACCCTGGAACGCGAGCTGTACGGTCCCGACCACGAGGCGTTCCGCGAGACGGTGCGGACCTTCCTCGCCAAGGAGGTGACCCCGCACCACGAGCGGTGGGAGCGGGACGGTGTCGTCGACCGCGAGGTGTGGCGCGCGGCCGGGCGCCGGGGGCTGCTGGGCCTGTCCGTCGGTGAGGAGTACGGCGGTGGCGGGAACGACGACTTCCGCCACAGCGCCGTCCTCATCGAGGAGTTCGCCCGCGCGGGCGCCTCCGGCCTCGCGCTGAGCCTGCACAACGACATCGTCGGCCCCTACCTCACCGGGCTCGCCACCGACGAGCAGAAGCGGCGCTGGCTGCCCGGCTTCACCTCCGGAGACCTCGTCACCGCCGTCGCCATGACCGAACCCGGTGCCGGGTCCGACCTCCAGGGCATCCGCACCACCGCGACCGACAAGGGCGACCACTACCTGCTCAACGGTGCCAAGACGTTCATCTCCAACGGCATCCTCGCCGATCTGGTGATCGTCGTCGCCCGCACCGCGCCCGAGGGCGGCAGCACCGGGCAGAGCCTGCTGGTCGTCGAGCGCGGGATGGAGGGCTTCGAACGCGGCCGCAACCTCGACAAGATCGGCCAGAAGGCCCAGGACACCGCCGAGTTGTTCTTCCACGACGTGCGCGTCCCCAAGGAGAACCTGCTGGGTGAGGAGAACCGGGCGTTCGCCCACCTCATGGCGCACCTCGCCCAGGAACGGCTGGCCATCGCGATCGGCGCCGCCGCCGCGGCCGAGGAGATCCTGGCCGTCACCACGCGGTACGTGAAGGAGCGCGAGGCGTTCGGCAGACCGCTGGCGGCGCTGCAGCACACCCGCTTCGAGATCGCCGAGATGGCCACCGAGGCCGCCGTCACCCGCACCTTCGTCGACCGCTGCATCACCGAGCACACCCACGGCCGGCTGGACGCGGTGCACGCGTCGATGGCCAAGTGGTGGGCCACCGAACTCCAGAAGAGGATCGTCGACCGGTGCCTCCAACTCCACGGCGGCTACGGCTACATGACCGAGTACCGGGTGGCACGGGCCTTCCTGGACAGCCGCGTCCAGACCATCTACGGCGGCACCACCGAGATCATGAAGGAGATCATCGGCCGCTCGCTGCTGCGCTGAGCACCGAGGCCCGCCCGCTCGCCCGGGAACACCCCCGACGCGCCGCGCGCCCGGCACCCCTCTCCGATCTCCGCATTCGATCCCCGATTCGATCCGACCGACTCGACAGGGAAGGCACCCGAGGTGAGCACCGAAGCGTACGTCTACGACGCGATCCGCACCCCGCGCGGACGCGGCAAGGCAAGCGGCGCCCTGCACGGCACCAAGCCCATCGACCTGGTCGTGGGGCTGATCCACGAGATCCGTGACCGCTTCCCGGGCCTGGACCCGGCCGCCGTCGACGACATCGTCCTCGGTGTGGTCAGCCCGGTCGGCGACCAGGGCTCCGACATCGCCCGTACCGCGGCCATCGCGGCCGGACTGCCCGACACGGTCACCGGTGTGCAGGAGAACCGCTTCTGTGCTTCAGGTCTGGAGGCGGTCAACCTGGCCGCCGCCAAGGTCCGTTCCGGCTGGGAGGACCTGGTCCTCGCGGGCGGCGTCGAGTCCATGTCCCGGGTGCCGATGGGCAGTGACGGGGGAGCGTGGTCGCACGACCCGCGCACCGGCCATGTCACCGGCTTCGTCCCGCAGGGCATCGGCGCCGACCTGATCGCCACCCTCGAGGGCTTCTCGCGCCACGATGTGGACTCCTACGCGGCGCTGTCCCAGGAACGGGCCGCCGCCGCGTGGAAGGACGGGCGCTTCGACCGCTCCGTCGTCCCCGTCCGGGACCGCAGCGGCCTGGTCGTCCTCGACCACGACGAGCACCTGCGCCCCGGCACCACCGCCGAGAGCCTGGCCGCCCTCGAACCGTCGTTCGCGGACATCGGCGAACAGGCCGGCTTCGACGCGGTGGCGCTGCAGAAGTACCACTGGGTGGAGAGGATCGACCACGTCCACCACGCGGGCAACTCCTCCGGCATCGTCGACGGCGCCGCCCTGGTCGCCATCGGCAGCGAGGCGGCGGGGGAGCGGCACGGACTGACCCCGCGCGCCCGGATCGTGGCCGCCGCGGTGTCGGGAGCCGACCCGACCATCATGCTGACCGGGCCCGCGCCGGCGACCCGCAAGGCGCTGGCCAAGGCGGGGCTGACCATCGAGGACATCGACCTGGTGGAGATCAACGAGGCGTTCGCGGCGGTGGTGCTGCGCTTCGTGAAGGACATGGGCCTGTCGCTGGACAAGGTCAACGTCAACGGCGGCGCCATCGCGCTCGGGCATCCGCTGGGCGCGACCGGCGCGATGATCCTCGGCATCCTCGTCGACGAACTGGAGCGCCGGGACAAGCGCTACGGACTGGCCACCCTGTGCGTCGGCGGCGGCATGGGCATCGCCACCGTCGTCGAACGCCTCTGACCCCCAGCGCCCGCCCGCGCCCTCCTGCGCAGACCCCGGAGACCCCCTCATGACCCAGAGCACCACCATCCGCTGGGAACAGGACCGCAGCGGTGTCGTCACCCTCGTCCTCGACGACCCCGACCAGTCCGTCAACACCATGAACGCCGCGTTCATCGACTCGCTGGAGGCCGTCACGGCACGGCTCGCGGAAAGCGCCGACACCGTCCGAGGAGTGATCGTCGCCTCCGCCAAGCGGAGCTTCTTCGCCGGCGGTGACCTGCGGGACCTGATCTCCGTCACGCCCGCGACCGCGCAGGCGTCCTTCGAGGCGGGCATGCGCGTCAAGCGCGCGCTGCGCGTCCTGGAGACGCTGGGCAGACCGGTCGTCGCCGCCCTCAACGGCGCCGCGCTGGGCGGCGGTTACGAGATCGCCCTGGCCTGTCACCACCGCGTGGTCCTGGACAGTCCGGACGCCCGTGTCGGACTGCCCGAAGTGACCCTGGGGCTCCTGCCGGGCGGCGGGGGAGTGACCCGCACGGTCCGCATGTTCGGCGTGGCGGAGGCCCTGCGCACGGTCCTGCTGGAGGGCACCCGGTACGGTCCGGCGCGGGCCCTGGAGGCCGGTCTGGTGGACGAGATCGCCGCCGACGCCGACGAACTCATCGACCGGGCGAGGGCGTTCATCGACGCCCACCCCGAGTCCGCCCAGCCCTGGGACCGGCCCGGCCACCGCATCCCCGGCGGCACCCCCGCCGACCGGGAACTGGCCGCACAACTGCCCGCCTTCACCGCGCTGCTGCGCAAGAAGACGGGCGGTGCCCCCTGCCCCGCACCGCACGCGATCCTCGCGGCGGCCGTGGAGGGCGCGCAGGTCGACGTGGACACGGCCTTCGAGGTGGAGGCCCGCCACCTGACGGAACTGGTCACCGGGCAGATCACCAAGAACATGATCCAGGGGTTCTTCTTCGACCTGCGGGCGGTGAACTCCGGCGCGGGCCGCCCGAAGGGCGTCGTACCCCGCGAGGTGCGGCGGGTGGCCGTCCTCGGCGCGGGCATGATGGGCGCCGGGATCGCCTACTCCTGCGCGGAAGCGGGCATCGAGGTCGTCCTGAAGGACGTCTCCACCGAGGCGGCCGAGCGCGGACGGGCCCACGCGGAGAAGCTGTGCGGGAGGGCCGTGGCGCGCGGGAGGTGGACGCCGGAGCGGGCGGACGCGCTGCTCGCCCGCATCACCCCCACCGCCGACGCGGCCGACCTGGCCGGCTGCGACGCGGTGATCGAGGCGGTCTTCGAGGACACGGACCTCAAGCACCGCGTCTTCCGGGAGGTGCAGACGGTCGTCGCCCCCGACGCCCTGCTCTGCTCCAACACCTCCACCCTCCCCATCTCCGTCCTCGCCAAGGGGGTCGAACGCCCCCGGGACTTCGTCGGCCTGCACTTCTTCTCGCCCGTCGACAAGATGCCGCTGGTGGAGATCGTCAGGGGCGAGCGGACGGGCGAGGAGGCGCTGGCGCGGGCGTACGACCTGGTGCGGCAGATCCGCAAGACGCCGATCCTGGTGAACGACTCGCGGGGCTTCTTCACCTCCCGGGTCATCGGCCGCTTCCTCGACGAGGGCGTCGCCATGGTCGGCGAGGGCATCGACCCGGCCTCCGTCGAGCAGGCCGCCGCCCAGGCCGGCTACCCGGCGAAGGTGCTGGCGCTGATGGACGAGCTGACCCTCACCCTCCCGCGCAGGATCCGGGAGGAGACCCGCCGTGCCACCGAGGCGTCGGGCGGCACCTGGGAGCCGCACCCGGCGGACGCCGTCATCGACCGCATGATCGACGAGTTCGGCCGCCCCGGCCGGTCCGGCGGCGCGGGCTTCTACGAGTACGCCGACGGCCGGCGCACCCGGCTCTGGCCGGGACTGCGCGACCACTTCACCCACCCGGACGCGCCGCCCGCCGACCCCGCCGTCCCCAGCGCCCCCGCAGTCCCGGCGGACCTGACCGAACTGAAGGAGCGGCTGCTGTTCGCCGAGGCCCTGGACGCCGTGCGCTGCCTGGAGGAAGGCGTGCTGGTGTCCGTGGCGGACGCCAACGTCGGTTCCCTGCTGGGCATCGGCTTCCCGCCCTGGACCGGCGGCGTGCTCCAGTACGTCAACGGCTACGAGGGCGGCCTGCCCGGCTTCGTAGCCCGCGCCCGGGAACTGGCCGCCCGGCACGGCCGCCGGTTCGCCCCGCCCGCGCTGCTGCTCCGCAAGGCCGAGCTGGGCGAGAGCTTCACCGACGCCTGATCCGGTCCGTCGGAGGGCGTCCGTCGACGCCCTCCCGAGATTCTCCCCCGTCGATGCGCCACCCCCTCGACCCGTGCCCCACCGATCGCCCCGGAGCCCCACCGCACCGCCGATCCGCTGCTCACCGATCCGCCGACCGACCCCGGCCGCACCGGGTACGCCCTCCCCGGGCTTCCCCCACGCCCCGGTCTCCCGGACGTTCCCTTCCGACCCGCAAGGAGGCCCCGATGACCTCGGCACCGCGCACCGCCGACGCCCTGCCCGACGACCCGGCCGACCGGACCCTGCCGCAACTCCTGGCCCGAAACGCCGCCGCGTACCCCCGACTCCCCGCCCTGTCCTGGCAGTCGTCGGACCCGGACGAGGAATGGACCACCCTCGACTGGGCGGAGGTCCACGAGCACACCCGGCGCCTGGCGGCCGGCTACCGCGCCCTGGGCGTCGGACGTGGTGACCACGTGCTGATGATGATGTCCAACCGGTCCGAGCACTGGCTCTCCGACCTCGCACTGGTCCGCCTCGGCGCGATCCCGGTCAGCGTCTACGGCACCGCCGCGCCCGAGCAGATCGTGCACATCTCCCGCAACTGCCGGGCCCGCATCGCCGTCGTGGAGGGCGCGGCCCAGCTCGCGGTGTGGGAACCGCTGCTGGCCGACGCCGAGACTCCCCTGGAGCGGCTGGTGGTGGCCGAGGAGGGCGCGGAGGCGGCCCATGTGCCCTACGCCGCGCTGCTCCGTGAGCCGGTGCCGGAGGGGTTCGACAAGGAACTCGACACCGCCCGCCCCGAGGACCCGCTGACCGTCGTCTACACCTCCGGCACCACCGGCGAGCCCAAGGGGGTGGTCCTGACCCACCGCGTGGTGCTCTCCAACGCCCTGGCGCTGGACGCCGTGGTGGACCTGCCCCCGCACGTCGAACACATCTGCTACCTGCCGTTCGCCCACATCGCGGAGCGGATGCTGGGCATCTACCTGCCCTGTCACCGGGCCTCGCACGTGTACCTGTGCGCCGACCCGACGCGCGTGGGCGAGGTCGTGCGCAAGGTGCGGCCCGCGCAGTTCTTCGGCGTGCCGAGGATATGGGAAAAACTGTCCGCCGCCGTGCGGGCGGTCCTCTCGCTGATGCCGCCCGAGCAGCGCACCGCCATCGACCAGGCCTTCGAAGTGGCCCGTGAGCACGTCGCGTACCGCGAGCGGGGCGAGCAGCCGCCCGCCGACCTGGAGGAGCGCTACGCCCGCGCCCGCAAGGACGTCCTGCTGCCGCTGCTCGCGGCGGGCGGCCTGGACCGGGTGACCTGGTCGGCCAGCGCGTCGGCCCCCATGGCCGTCGACGTCCTCAACTTCTGGGCCGGCTTCGGCATCGTCATCATGGACGCCTGGGGGCTGACCGAGACCACCGGCGTGGCCACCAGCAACAGTCCGAAGACCGGCTTCCGGATCGGCTCGGTGGGGCGGCCGGTGGAGTCCGTGGAGATCCGTACCGCCGAGGACGGCGAGATCCTGGTGCGGGGCACGTCCGTCTTCCCCGGCTACCTCCAGCCGGACGGCTCGGTACGCTCCGCCCTGGACGACGAGGGCTGGCTGGCCACGGGGGACATCGGCCGCATCGACGAGGACGGGTACCTCTGGCTGACCGACCGGAAGAAGGAGATGATCATCACCTCCACCGGCAAGAACGTCTCGCCCGCCCTGGTGGAGAACGCGCTCAAGGAGCACCCCCTGATCGGTCAGGCCATGGTGCACGGCGACAACCGCTCCTACCTCGTGGCGCTGCTCGTCCTCGACGCGGAGGGCGCCCCCGCCTGGGCCGCGGCCCACGGCGTCGAGGCGGACGGGGGACTGGCGGGGCTGGTGGAGCACCCCGAGGTCCGGGCCGAGGTGGACCGCGCGGTGGCCGCCGCCAACGCCCGGCTCAACCGCACCGAACAGGTCAAGCGGTACGAACTGCTGGCCGAGGAGTGGGGCCCGGCGACGGGTGAACTGACGCCGTCGCTGAAGATGCGGCGCCGGATCATCCGCGACAAGTACGCCGACCGGATCTCCGGGCTCTACGAGGGCTGACGGGCGGCGGCAGGCCCGGGCGCGCCGGGCCTGCCGTCCCGTCTCCCGGGTGCGCCGGGCCGGCTGCCGCGTTTCCCGGCCGCGCCCCGGGGCCCGCCCGGCCGCCTCCACCCGGTCGCTCACTTCCGGCTTCCGCCCGGGCGCCCACTTTCGGCTTCCGCCCGGCGGTGCCGCCGCTCGGCGGCTGCCGTCCTCGCGCGTGCACGGCCCGGCCCGTTCGGCGGGAGCCGTACCCGAGCCCGCCCCCGGACCGCATCCGGCCGCCGCCCGCATCCGGCCGCCGCCCGCCCCACTCGGGGCGAGCGGCGGCCGAACGTGTCCCCGGGGGACGGCCGGTGGGCGAACGTGGTCCGGGACCACCGCCCACCCGGTGCTCGCCCGGTGTCTGCCCGCCCGCCCGATGCCCGCCCGGTCGCCCGGTCGCCCGCCTGGTCTCCCGGTTCCCGACCTCAGAGACCGTAGGTCCGGCCGATGACGTCGCGCTGGATCTCGCTCGTGCCCCCGTACACCGTGGAGACGACCGCGGCGCGCAGGTGCCGCTCCATGTCGAACTCCGTGGTGTAGCCGTAACCGCCCATCATCTGCATGCCTTCCAGGGCGGTCCGCTTGGCGATCTCCGTCGCCTTCAGCTTGGCCATCGACGCCTGCCGCGGAAGGAGTTGATCCGGCCGGGCGTCGCAGTCGAGCGCCACCTCCCGTACCAGCAGCCGGGTGCACTCGATCTCGGTCGCGAGATCCGCGATCCGGTGCCGCAGCGCCTGGAAGGAACCGACGGGACGCCCGAACTGCTCGCGCTCGCGCACGTAGGTCACGGCGTCGTCGAAGGCCCGGCGTGCCAGCCCCAGCATGTTCGCCGCCAGGAACAGGCGCTCGTGGTTCAGGCCGGCCATCAACTGCCGCCATCCGTTGTTCACCTCGCCGACTACCGCCTCCGCGGGGAGCCGCACGTCGGTCAGGAAGACGTCGTTGACCTCCCGGCCGCGCATGGTCTCGATCCCGTGTATCCGGACGCCGGGCGTGTCGGCGGGCAGGTGGAACATGGTCAGCCCGCCGTGCTTGTCCTCGCCCGTGCGGGCGACCAGCAGGATGCTCCGCGCGCAATGGGCGTTGGAGATCCACGTCTTCTGGCCGTCGATCACCCAGGAACCGTCCTTCTCCCGCCGGGCACGGCAGCGCAGCGCACCGACGTCCGACCCGGCTTCCGGCTCCGACATGGCGATGGACAGCACGTCACCGCCGACCACGCCCGTCAGCACCTCCCGCCGCTGCCGCTCGGAACCGAACCGCTCGTAGGCCTTGGCCGTGATGACGGTGGTGATGAAGCCGCCGCAGGGCACCAGCCCGTAGGAGGTCTCCTCCAGGAAGAGGCAGGCGTCGGCCACACCGCCGCCCGCGCCGCCGTACTCCTCCGGCAGGCACACCCCGAGCCAGCCCAGGTCGGCGAGGCGTGCGTAGAGCCCGGGGTGGTGTGCTTCGCGGCCCCCCGAGGTCAGGGCGTCGCGTTGTTCTCGGGTACCGCACTCCCGCTTGGCGAAATCACGTACGGCCGCGGCGAACGCGGTCTGTTCCTCGGTGAGTCGACTGCCCATCGGGTCCCTCCGGTGTCCGGTGCCGGGTCGGCGCGGTTACAAAGTGATGCTAGTTGTTTCATCGTCGCTCGGGGAAGGGTGCGCCGGTATCGTGAGGGGCACCATGAGAACTGACACGAACGACTCGTGGCTCGACCGGGCCCTGGCCCGGTCCGAGCCGGAGGACCACATCGCCCGGCGGATCCTCGACGCGGCCCTGGAGCAGTTCACCCTGCTGGGCGTGCGCCGGTCGTCCATGGACGACGTCGCCAAGCGGGCCGGTGTCTCACGGGTCACCGTCTACCGGCGCTTCCAGACCAAGGACAAGCTCGTCGAGGACACCCTGCTGCGCGAACTGGGCCGGTTCTTCGAGCGGCTGGACGCGGCGGTCGCGGGAGTGCCGACCATGCGCGACCGGGTCGTCGAGGGCTTCGTGGTCGCCCTGCGCCACAGCCGCGCCCACCCGTTGCTCGGCGGCATGCTGCGACTCGAACCCGACGTCGTGCTGCCCTACCTGACCGTGCAGGGCAGTTCCTCGCTGTCGGCCACCGTCGAGTACCTGACGGTCCACCTCCGCCGCGCGCAGCAGGTCGAGGGCCGCCCCGACGAAGACCCGCGCCCCGTCGCCGAGTTGATGGTCCGGGTCGCGGTCTCCTTCCTGCTCAACCCCGCCAGCTGCATCGAGATGGAGGACGAGGACCAGGCCCGGGCCTTCGCCCGCCGCTACCTCGCTCCGCTGCTGGACGCCTGACCGTGTGCGGGCCGAAAAGGACGTGCGGACCGGCGGGCAGGTGGGACAGACTCGCCGGATGACACCGGAGATCAGCCGCATCAACCCCGATCAGCTGCACGAGACGCCCGGATACCACCACGTCACCGTCGTGGAGACGGGCAGGACGGCCTACTTGGCGGGGCAGTGCCCCGTCGGCCCGGACGGCTCCGTCGTCGGTGAGGACTCCCTCGACCTGCAGGTCGACCAGGTCGTCGAGAACGCACTGGCCGCCCTGGCGGCGGTGGACGCCGGGCCCCAGCACGTGGTGCGCTCGGTCATCTACGTGCGCAGCGACGACCGGGAGGACCTGGCCTCCGTCTGGAGCCGGTTCACCGCCTCCCCCCTGGCCCCCGCGTTCACCACCGCCAGCACGCTCCTGGGAGTCGCGCAGCTGGGTTTCGCCGGCCAGCTGGTCGAACTCGATCTCACGGCCGCCCTCCCCGCCTGAGCGACACCGTGCCGGGACCGCCGGTCCGCACGTCACCAAGCGGCCCTTCAGCAGGCGGCCCTTCAGCAGGCGGCCGCTCACCGGGCCGCCGCTCGCCGGCCCGGCGGTCACCGGGAGCCCGTCGTGCGGACCGCCGGTCGCCCCGCTCCACCCCGACGGGGCGCGCTCCGGCCGGCCCCGGCCGCCCTCCCCGTGCGCCTCAGCGCCGCCGGTGCAGGGACCGCGCCAGCCGCACCGCGCGCTCCCGCGTGGCGGGCGGCACCGAGAAGGACGTCAGCGCCATCGCCGGGGCGAACCGCTGCACCGTCACCGACTGCACGGACGTGAAGGCACGCAGCCCCTCCTCGCCGTGGATCCGCCCGAACCCGGAGTCCTGCGAGCCGCCGAACGGCAACGCCGGCACGGCCGCGAACCCCAGCACCGAGTTCACCGACACCGCTCCCGCACGCAGCCGCGCCGCGATCGCCGCGCCGGTCCGGCCACTGCGGCAGAAGACCGCGGCGCCCAGGGCGTACCGCGAGGCATTGGCCCGTTCCACCGCCTCGTCCACGCCGGCCACCGCGTTGATCACCACCACCGGCCCGAACGTCTCCTCCGTCACGACCTGCGCGTCCTCCGGCACATCGGCCAGCACGACCGGAGCCACGTACGGGGCGCGCACCGACTCGGTCCCCCCGAGCAACGCCCGCGCACCCGCGGCGACCGCGCCGCCGACGTGCCGCTCGACGACCTCCACCTGCCCCGCCAGCGTCATCGGGCCGTACGAGGCGTCCGCCCCGTCCCCCGGGCGCAGCGCCCCGGCCCGCTCCACGACCCGCTCGCACAGGGCCGCGTGGATCTCGCGCACCGCGTAGACCCGCTCCACGCCCGCACAGGTCTGCCCCGCGTTGCTCAGCGCCCCCCACACGATCGCGTCGGCCGCCGCGTCCAGGTCCGCGTCCGCGGTGACGATCACCGCGTCCTTCCCGCCGCACTCGGCGAGGAACGGGGTCAGCGTCTGCGCGCACACCGCCATCACCCGGCGGGCCGTCCCGGGTGACCCCGTGAAGGCCAGCTTGTCCACGCCCGACCTGGCCAGTGCCTCCCCGGTCCCGGCGGCGCCGGTCACCGTGGTGAACAGCCCGGCGTACTCGGGCACGGCGGCGTCGAACAGCTCGGCCGTCAGGACCCCGGTGCCGGGGGTCAGCTCGCTCGGCTTGAAGACCACCCCGTTCCCCGCGGCCAGGGCGTAACCGAGGGAGCCCATCGGCGTGTAGAGGGGGTAGTTCCACGGTCCGATCACCCCGACCACCCCCAGCGGCCGGTGCACCAGCGACGCCCGCTGGTGGACGGTGAACAGTCCGGTGCCCACCCTCCGCCGGCGCAGCACCCGTTCGGCGTTGCGGGCCGCCCAGCCCAGGTGCTCCAGGGTGAGGACCACCTCCAGCGCCGCGTCCCCGGCCGGCTTGCCGGTCTCCTCGGCGATGGTGCGCGCCACCGCGTCCAACTCCGTGGCCAGGGTCTTCTTCCAGCGCAGCAGGTGGTCGCGGCGCCGGCGCGCGGGCAGCGCCGCCCATCCGGCCTGCGCGTCCCGCGCGCGGGCCACGGCACGCGCCACCTCCTCGGGACCGTGCACCGGGTGCTCGGCGAGCGCCTTGCCGGTCGCGGGGGAGTGCGTGGTGAACGTCGCCGCACGGGGGGCGGCGGCGGGCGTGGTGTCGGTCATCGGGTCTCCTCACGGTGAACATCGGAGGCGGACGGCCGGACCGGAGCGGCGGTCCCGGCCGTCGGCGCCTCGTCCTGGGGCTGGGCCGTCCCGCGGGAGTGCGCCCAGTGCGGACCCAGGTCGTCCAGGGTCCAGCCGAAGGGATACGTACGGGCCTTCGGCTTGCGCGGAAGCCGTTCCGGCCGCGCGGGCAGCAGACGGATCAGCGCGGCCCGGACGCGGAAGCCCCGGTGCACGACGGCCCGCACCAGGCGCGGCTGCGGCCGGAAGCCGAGCGCGGTCAGCAGGGGTTCGTCCAGGACGGCGAGCAGGATCCGTGAGGCGGCACGGCGCAGCGGAGCCGGGTACCAGGCCGCCATGATCCGTAACGTGGCGGCGGCCACGCGGCGGTTGGCGGGATCGTAGGCGAACATCTCCCGCTCGTAGGCGTCGTGCAGCTGCTCGAACTCCTCGTAGGTGCGCGGCACATCGGCGATCCCCATCATCTCGCCCATCCGCCGGCCCACCAGCGCGAGACTCCGGGTCTCCTGCTCCGACAGGCGCCGCCAGCCGAACCGGTCGATCCACCGCTTCGGCCCCACCACCGTGGTCGCCAGCACGTACAGGAAGTCCTCGTTGGGGATCCGGTAGCGCCCGTGGATACGGTTCAGGTGCCGTGCGGCGGCACGCCCGTGCGCGGAGTCCATCCCCTCCCGGACCATCTCGTACGTGAGCAGCACCGTGTCGTCGTACCGCTTCTGGCCGGCGCGTTCGAACTCCTGGGTGCGGTCCAGCAGCCGCGAGATGCGCGGGACGCCGTAGTCGCGCAGGAACGCGACGGACGTCCCGTGGAGGTAGTCGCGGGGGAACTCGTGCTGGATGATCCAGCGGTAGATCTGCTCGAAGTCGCGTTCCGGATCCATCTGCTGGATACGGCGGAGCCGGCTGTAACGGCCCATGGGTGACCCCTCCCGGTGGACGGTCTCCGCGTCGCTCGGCACCCCGTACGCCGTACGGCCGCGGACGACGGCGCTCCCGGCCTGGAGGGCAGGCGTGTCCTGCGGTGGTGCCGGAATCCGGGGGGAGCACCGCTGTGAGTCGAAGATACTGAAACTATTGATTTGTTTCACCAGGGCGTCAACACCCGTGACACAACGGGGACTCGACGAACGCGCACGCGGCCGTACCGTAGGGGGAAGCGCTGACGCGCGGACCGTCACGGAGGCGGCGGCCCACCGGGGGCGCCGACCCCCGGCCGTCCCACCGACGCGTCACGCGTCATCCACCGTGCTCCGCGAGCCCGTTGCCCGGTGGGTTCAGTCCCCCGGTCCGGCCCCCTGCGCCCCTGCGCACTCCGGGCCGAGACCGGCGACGAACCCGGACCACGCACGGTGCGCGAACGCGAGCCGAGGGCCACCGCGCTCCTTGGAGTCCCGCACGTGGACGGCCAGGTGGCCGGCGGCGACTTCGACGCACTCGCCCCCTTCATCCCCGCTGTAACTGCTGCTGAACCAGGTGAGACGGGTCGGCTGTTCGGTTTTCATAGGGCTCCCAGCATCTTCTCGAGCAGGCGCAGGGACTCGCGTGGAGTGAGTGCCTGCCCTCGGATGCTGCCATGCTTCGCCGCCAGGACACGCACCTGTTCCTGGTCAGCGACCAGGCGGCTGAAGTGCTGGACCTCCAGGTACGCCACCTGCGGCTTCGACTTGGGAGTGAGCAGCGTGAACGGCCCGCCCATCCCCGCGTGGTCTTCGCTGGAAGTGGGCATGACCTGGATCTCGACGTGCCGCAGCCGGCCGATCCGGAGGAGTTGTTCCAACTGGCCGCGCTGCACGTCCGAACCGCCGAACGGCTGGCGCAGAATGCTCTCCTGGATGACCGCACTCACGGTCGGTGGTGGCCATCGCGTCATCAACTCCTGCCTGCTCATGCGGGCCGCAACGCGCTCCTCGACGGTCTCGTCGTCGAAGTAGGGCTGCCGACTGACGAACACGGCCCGTGCGTAGTCGGACGTCTGGAACAACCCCGGTACCGCCTGATTGGCGAAGTAGCGGAGCTCCACGGCCTCCGCCTCCAGCCGCGCATAGTCGCGGAACCACTCCGGATGCCGCACCCGGCGTCGGGTCTTCGCCCGGGTGACGTCCTCCGCGGCCGAGGCGAGCAGGCCGCCGCAGTCCAGCAACCGGTCGACCGCGACGAGCAGTTCGGGCTGCGGAGTCCGCCGGGCCCGTTCGACCGACGAGATCGTCTCCTCCCCGTAGCCGAGCCGTTCGCCCAGCTCCTTCCGGCTCAGCCCGGCCCGCTCACGGGCGACCCTGATCTGCCGTCCCAGAGCCCGGAACAGGTCCGCGACCTCGTCCGTACCGTCCGTGTCGTCACCCGTGGGACCCGCCGACCCCGGTTGCACTGCCATGCCGCACCACCACCCTGCCCTGATCCGTCTGCCGGGGACGGAACCTGCGAAGGCCCGGCCCGGTCACGGGCATACGCCCGTACGTCGCTCCGTCCCCGCCGGGACAGTCACCCCGTGTACCGCCCGAAGGGCTCCCCACGGTAGGGCGGTTCGGTCACCCTCGGTGAGGTTAACGAACGAACCGTCACCGCTCCAGGTGAACCGACCGTAGGCACGGCGCGCTGGCGCACCGTGTTCCCAGCCACCGCACTCGGTGCGCACAGGGTGCGTCACGCGGCCGAGCAATGGCTGGCCGCGCGGCACGGCAGGCAGGACGAAGGGCCCCGCGACGGCACGGGCGGCGCCCCGCTGAACGGCCCGCGCACCTCCTGCGACGACGACGCCACCGCGACGGCCCGTCTCCTCATCGCCGAACTGACCGCCAATGCGGTCCTGCACGGCCGGGTGCGGGGCAGGCACGCACGTCTCACCCTCACCCTGACGCCCACCGCACTCCGCATCGAGGTCACCGACGCCCGGGGCGACCGCCGGCCCGCGCCCGTCCCCGGCTCCGACACCACCGGGGAGTCCGGACGGGGCCTGCTCCTCGTCGCGGCGCTCGCGGACGACTGGGGCTGCGAGCCCTGCCCGCCGGGCGGCAAGACCGTGTGGGCGGAGTGCGGCGGCCGGTGGAACCGCAGCCCCGGCCCGTGCTCCGGTGCCTGAGGAGGGACCCACCGCTGCCGGAGCCACACGTCCTGACGTCGGCAGGAAGGAGCCACACGTCCTGACGTCGGCAGGGCGGTCCTGCGCGCCGAGTCGGTCAAGGGACACCAGGCCCGCCGAGGAAGGACGCCGAGCTCAGTCCCGCTCGGTCCCGCTGCTCGGAACTGTCGTGGGGCGTTTCACCGACGCCGTCGTGAAGTGCCGGGCGCAGCGGCACGGGCCTCCGACTCGGTCGGCTGGTGGTCGACGTGGGCCGGACGGATCGAAGCGAAGGCCGTGGCGAGCTGGTCCAGCAGAGGCTCGGCGCGGGGGTGGGGGTCGCGGCGCGGTGTGATCGCGTAGATCCCACGGGTCGGGGGAGCTACGAGGGGCAGGGTGGTCACGTCGGCCCGCAGCGCGCACCTCAGCACCCCGGGTATCAGCGCGATGGCATGACCGGTGGCGACCAGGGCCAGTTTGCCCGGCAGATCGGCGGCGGCGAGGTCGATGCGGACGCTGACTCCGGCGCGGGCGGCGTGCTGGTGCAGGAGCGCCGCCGAGCCGTCGTTGTCCTCGACCCAGGTCTCGTCGGCCAGCGCCTCGACGCGCACCGGCCCGCTCCCGGCTCGCGGATGGTCGACGGGCAGCACGACGTCACCGGTCCTCGCCCCCGGGGAACGATACAAAACCTTTCCAGGCCGGGGCCCGGCACGGCCTCCCGGCTCGAAGACCGAGCACCGGGCCCCAGGTCATGACGTCGGCAGGACGGTCCGGCGCGCCGGGTCGGTCAAGGAACACCAGGCCCGCCGAGGGTGTCCGCCCAGCTCAGCGCCGGTACGACAACCCGTGCCCGGAGGGGAACAGGACGGTGTCCGGATCGTCGGCGCGGGGGATGGGCACCGGCAGCCGTCCGCGCGGGTCGACCCGGCCGGCGATCACCCGGGCGGCGGCATGCAGTTCGACCTCGGTCCAGCAGTAGGAGGCCAACGACGCCCGGACGTCGCCGAGATGGGCGATGTCGTACGGGTTGCGCACCGCCAGGTGGACGACCGGAACGCCCGTCGCGAGAAGCCGGGAGACCAGCGTGCGCTGGGCGCTGGTGGCACCGACGTTCTCGGTGGTGACCACCACCGCGTCGCGTCCCCGGGTGGCGGCCACCGCCTCGTCGACCGTCGCCGCGTCGGGTGAACGGCCGGTCGCGAGGTGGGTGGTGCGGTAGCCCAACTCATCGAAAGCCCGAGCCAGTTCGGGAACCGTGGACCGGGTGGCGTCCGTCGGGAAGGCGGGGCTGGCCCCGACGACGAGCAGCTTCTTCTGTCCGCGGCGCAGGGGCAGCGCGCCGCCCTTGTCGACCAGCAGGGTGGTGGTGCGCTCGGCGATGCGGGCGGCGGAGAGCCGGTGCGCGCGGGCGCCGACGACGCGGTCGACCACCTTGGGGGAGACGTAGGGGCTGCCGCTGAGCAGGCCGGCCTTCTCCTTCACCCGCAGGATGCGCAGGACGGACTCGTCCAGGCGGTCCTCGGTGATCTCGCCGCCGCGGACGGCGGCGAGGACGCCGTGGTAGGCGACGTCGATGTCCGGCGGGAACAGCAACTGGTCGGCGCCCGCCTTGAGGGCGAGCACCGGCACGCGGTCGTCGCCGTACTTGGTGCGCACGCCCTGCATGTTGAGCGCGTCGGTGACGATGACGCCGTCGAAGCCGAGTTCGCCGCGCAGCACGCCCTGGAGGATGGTGGGCGACAGGGTGGCCGGCTCGTTGCTGGGGTCGAGCGCCGGGACCTGGAGGTGCGCGGTCATGATCGAGTCGACACCGGCGGCGATGGCGGCCCGGAACGGCGGGGCGTCGATGCGCTCCCACTCCTCCCTGGTGTGGGTGATCACGGGCAGTTCGGTGTGGCTGTCCTGCCCGGTGTCCCCGTGGCCGGGGAAGTGCTTGGCGCAGGCCACGACACCCGCCTGCTGATACCCCGTCACCTGGGCGGCCACCATGCGGCCGACCTCGCGCGGATCGGCGCCGAAGGAGCGGACGTTGATGATCGGGTTGGCCGGGTTGACGTTGACGTCGGCGACCGGGGCGAAGTTCTGGTGGATGCCCAGCGCGGCGAGTTCGGTACCGGAGATCCGCCCGGCGGTGCGCGCGTCGGACAGTGAACGGCCCGCGCCGAGCGCCATCGCTCCCGGCAGCTGGGTGGCGCCGCTGCCGATGCGGACGTTCGCGCCGTGCTCCTGGTCGATGGAGATCAGGGCGGGGACGGGCGTGGGCAGCGCGAGCGAGGCCCGCTGGATGCCGTTGGTCAGGTCCGCGATCTGGCGCGGGTCGTGGAGGTTGTTGGTCCAGCCCTGGAAGTAGATGACCCCGCCGAGGTGGTACTTGGCGATGAGTTCGGCCACGGTGCGGACGCCCAGTTCCCTGAGGTTGCGGTCCTGGTCGAACTGGCTGGGCGAGGTCGCCGACGAGCCGTAGAAGTACGGCACGAACAGCTGGCCGACCTTCGCCTCGGTGCTCATTCCGGAGAGGATCTTCTTCAGGCGCCGGTCGCGCCGGTGGGCGGCCGCAGGGGTGGCCGTCGCGCCCACGACACCCGTGGCACTCGCGGCGACCACGGCCGCGGAGGCGAGGACGGTTCGTCTGGACGGGCTTCGGTCCTGCATGCGGGCATGCTCCTTCCAGCCTTGCTGGGCAGGGGAGTTGCGGGAATCACGAGGGGAGCCGAACAGCGCGCAACGTAGCCCGCGGATCCTGCGCGGGGCAAGAGGTCTAGACACAATAGGTCTAGACAAAGCAAGGGCTGCTGCTCCCGACGCGTCGCGCGCCGCACCTCTGGCCGGACACCGCCTCGGCGATCACCGGCCCCCTCGGCCGGGCTGGTCGTCCCACGCCACCTGCGCACCACCGGAGAGCCGGAAGGTGCGGCGGGCCCGGCCCACCCGCCGGACCCGCCGCACCGGTCTCCCCCCTGGTCACCGGCCCCCGTCCTGCCGTCAGCGTTGCATCGTGAGCAGACCTGGACGGTAGGGCAGGAGGCCGTAGTCCCCGCCGGAGTTGGGGCTGCGCCCCTGGTACAGCAGCTGCAGGCGGCAGGGGTCGACGGTCATGGTCTGATCGGGATTGGTGCGGAGCAGTTCGCCGTGGCTGATGTCGTTGGTCCAGGTGGCGCCGCTGTTGGCCTTGCCGGCGAAGGGGTTGCTCTCGGTCGCGGCCTGGGGCGTCCAGGAGCCGTTCAGGCTCGTCGCCGTGAACGAGCGGAAGTAGCGGCCCTGCGAGCCGATCGCCTCGACGATCATGAGGTAGCGGTTCTGGCCCTCCAGTTTGTAGACCTGCGGGGCTTCGAACAGGTTGTTCGTCGTGTCGCTCATGACCACGGTCGAGGTCGACCCGAAGCTGCCCGGGAAGTTCCCGATCGGCATGTTCGCCCGGTAGATCCGGCCGTTGTCGCCGGCGAAGAACAGGTACATGTTCGTGCCGTCACCGATGAGGGCCTGGTCGATGGGTCCCGTCCCGGAGTCGGGGATGCTCCCGGAGAAGAGCACCTGCTCGGACGACCAGCCGTTGGGGTCGGTGGGGTTGCTCGACGTCCGGTAGGAGAAGGCGGTGCGGCCCCACTGGTAGGCGAGCACCCAGATGTCCTTCGGCGCGAAGTAGAACAGCGTGGGCGCCACGGTCGAGGCCGACATCGGGTTCTGGCCGGCCGAGGCCATCTGGGACCAGTCGGTGAACAGGTCGAAGTTCATCGACCCCCACCGCGTCCCGGTGTCGTGCGTGGTCGCGTAGACGAGCTGCCGGCCGTTGTAGGGGGCGACGGTGAAGTCCTTGAGCGAGACCCAGCCCTGCCGGGGCTGCGCCAGTGCGCCCGTGGACGTCCAGCGGTAGCTCGACGGCAGCTCGCACGTGCCGGGTGTGCCGGGATCGCCGGCGCCGACCTCGACGAGCCGCCACTGCTGGTTGGTCCCGCCCCAGTCGTCGTACTGGACGATGTTCGCGTTGTCGGCGGTGGACCCGCCCTGCACTTCGAGGGCCTTGCCGCTGTGGCGCGAGATGAGCCGGACGTGGCCGTCCGCGCTGTCGGCCAGCCGCCACTGCTGGTTCGTGCCGTTCAGGTCGGACCACTGGACGATCGAACCGCCGTTGGCGGTGGACCAGTTGTACACGTCCAGCACCTTGCCCGAGTGGCGGGACCTGAGGCGGTAGTACCCGTCACCGGAATCGACGAACTGCCACTGCTGCTGGGCCTGGTCGTTCCGCGTCCACTGGGTGATGCGGGCCCCGTCGGCGGTCGCCCGGTTGTGGACGTCCAGGGCCTTTCCGCTGTTGCGGTTGACCAGCACGTACGTGGCGTTGGTGTCGACGGTGGCCGCCTCGGCGGGCTGGGCGCCGAGGAACGTGGCCAGGAGGAGCAGCGGAGCGAGGACGCCGAGTAAGCGTCTCGGACCGACCGGGGACAGCGGGCGTGACCACATCGAGGGCCTCCTTGAGGGCGGGTGGGGGGCGGCGGCGAACCGCGGGAGCGGCAGCCGCTCCGGGGTGGGGCGGATGTCGAATGTTTCGAAAGTGATCCCGGTTGCGTGACGCCACAAGCTAGGAAGCCGACGCTCCGGGGTCAAGGTCTACGGCCGACCTGACCACAAACAGTCCCTCCGAACCGGCCGAGCGGTCCGGCAGGTTGACCGGAGAACGGCAGGTGGTGAGCGGTCCGACGAGTCGCCTCCGTGGGCCTGACTCCGTGACCGGCCGTCCGAAAGTTTCGCACCGGAGTCGGAAATTGATGACGCCGAGGGGTTGACGAGGCACTGTCAATCACTCAATGATCCTGTCTGGTACGCCGACCGCGTACCGAAATCTCGAACGGAGCCCGCCTGTGCGGGCTCCTACAGCCCGAGCCGCACCACAGCCGTGCCACAGCCCGCACGGCCGAAGGACCGCCGCCCGGCGCACCCCGGCGGCCGACCGGGACCGTCCGTGCCGGTCGAGATCTCCCCCCGGGTCCCATGACCGCGACGTCCGGTGACCCCGTCATCCCCTACCCCCTGGAGGTACAGCCATGGGCTCCTCAGCCCTCGCCAGACCCCCTGTACGGCAGAAGTTCCGCGCCGCGATGCTGGCGCTGGTCGCCGGCTCCGTCGGCCTGGCCGGCGCGCTCGTCGCGCCGTCGCCCGCCCAGGCCGCCGAGAGCACCCTCGGTGCCGCGGCGGCACAGAGCGGCCGCTACTTCGGCGTCGCCATCGCCGCCAACCGGCTGAGCGACTCCACGTACGCCTCGATCGCGAACCGTGAGTTCAACTCGGTGACGGCCGAGAACGAGATGAAGATCGACGCCACCCAGCCGCAGCGGGGCCAGTTCAACTTCACCAACGCCGACCGCGTCTACAACTGGGCGGTGCAGAACGGCAAGGAGGTGCGCGGTCACACGCTGGCCTGGCACTCCCAGCAGCCCGGCTGGATGCAGAACCTCAGCGGCGGCGCGCTGCGCCAGGCGATGATCGACCACATCAACGGCGTGATGGCCCACTACAAGGGCAAGATCACGCAGTGGGACGTGGTGAACGAGGCGTTCGCCGACGGCAGTTCGGGTGCCCGGCGCGACTCCAACCTGGAGCGCACCGGCAGCGACTGGATCGAGGTCGCCTTCCGCACCGCGCGGGCCGCCGACCCGTCGGCCAAGCTCTGCTACAACGACTACAACGTCGAGGACTGGACCTGGGCCAAGACCCAGGCCATGTACCGCATGGTGCGGGACTTCAAGCAGCGCGGCGTGCCGATCGACTGCGTCGGCTTCCAGTCGCACTTCAACAGCGGCAGCCCCTACAACAGCAACTTCCGCACCACGCTGCAGCAGTTCGCCGCCCTCGGGGTCGACGTGGCCGTCACCGAGCTCGACATCCAGGGCGCCTCGCCCAACACCTACGCCGCCGTGGTCAACGACTGCCTGGCCGTCTCCCGCTGCCTCGGCGTCACCGTCTGGGGCGTCCGCGACAGCGACTCCTGGCGTTCGGAGCACACGCCGCTGCTGTTCAACAACGACGGCAGCAAGAAGCAGGCGTACAGCGCCGTGCTGAACGCCCTCAACGCGGGCGGCGGCAACCCGGACCCCGACCCGGACCCGGACCCGGAGCCCGGTGACGGCACCGCCATCAGGGGCGTCGCCTCGGGCCGCTGCCTGGACGTGCCCAACGCCAGTACGGCCGACGGCACCCAGGTGCAGCTCTACGACTGCAACAACCGCACCAACCAGCAGTGGACGCTGACCGGCTCCGGTGAGCTCAGGGTCTACGGCGACAAGTGCCTGGACGCCGCCGGCACCGGAAACGGCGCCAAGGTCCAGATCTACAGCTGCTGGGGCGGCGACAACCAGAAGTGGCGCCTGAACTCCGACGGTTCCATCGTCGGCGTCCAGTCCGGCAAGTGCCTGGACGCCGTGGGCGCCGGCACCGCCAACGGCACCCAGATCCAGATCTACTCCTGCTCCGGCGGCAACAACCAGCGCTGGACCCGCGCCTGACACGACCCGCGCGAGCACAGCACCGCAGCACGTGAGGGCCGCCGCCGTCCAGGCGGCGGCCCTCACCGGCCGTCCGTCGTGCCGCAACGGACGCTGCCCGGCACCCGAAGGGAACACGACCTCCGTGCACCTGTACGACAACCCGGTGATCAGCGGGTTCCACCCCGATCCGAGCGTGTGCCGGGTCGGCGACGACTACTACCTGGTGTGCTCCAGCTTCGAGTACGTCCCCGGACTGCCGCTGTTCCACAGCAGGGACCTGGTGCACTGGGAGCAGATCGGCAACGTGCTGGACCGCCCCGCGCAGCTGCCGCTGCCCCTCCCCGGCGCCAAGGCGTCCGGCGGGCTCTACGCCCCCACCATCCGTCACCACGACGGCCGTTACTGGGTCATCACCACCAACATCGACGGCGGCGGCACCTTCGTCGTCACCGCCGAGCGGCCCGAGGGGCCGTGGAGCGACCCGGTGTGGACCGGCCTGCCCGGCATCGACCCCGACCTCGCGTGGGAGGAGGACGGCACCTGCTGGTGCGCCTTCTCCGGTCCCGCCGGCGGCATCAACATCGCCAGGATCGACCCCCTCGGGGGAGAGGTGCTGGAGGGGCCCGTCGCCACCTGGTCCGGCACCGGACTGAAGTTCCCCGAGGCACCGCACCTGTACCGCATCGGCGACTGGTGGTACCTGCTCATCGCCGAGGGCGGCACGGAACGCGGCCACAGCGTGTCCGTGGCCCGCAGCCGCTCGCCGCGCGGCCCCTGGGAGGGCGCACCCGGCAACCCCCTGCTGACCCACAGCGGCAGCGCCCGCCCCGTCCAGAACACCGGCCACGCCGACCTGGTGCAGGCCCCCGACGGCAGCTGGTGGATGGTGCTGCTCGGCGTCCGCCCCCGCGGCTTCACGCCCGACGTGCACGTGCTCGGCCGCGAGACGTTCCTGACCCCCGTGGAGTGGGACGAGGACGGCTGGCCCGTCGTCGCGCCCGTCCCCGAGCGGCACCCGGCGCCGGGCGGCGCCTGGCATCCCGTGCCCGCCCCGCCCGCCCGCGACGACTTCGACGGGCCGGCTCTCGCCCCGCACTGGATCTCGCCGTTCGCCCGCCCCGAGGGCTCCTGGTCCCTCACCGAGCGCCCGGGCCATCTGGTCCTCCACGCGACCGGCCCCACCCTGGACAGCCCCGGACACACCTTCGTCGGCCGCCGCCAGCAGCACCACGACTGCCGCGTCACCGCCCTGCTCGACCCGGGCACCGGCCGCGGCGGCCTCTGCGTGCGCCTGGACGAGGCCCACCACTACGAGATCGAGGCCGGGGACGGAGAGGTCCGCGTCGTCGCCCGGATCGGGCCGCTGCGCAGCACCGTCGCCCGCCAGCCGGCCCCGGCCGGCCCCCTGACCCTCACCGTCACGGTCCGGACGACCGGCCTGGTCCCCGCGTCACCCGGACTCACCGACGGCGGGACCACCGGCCCCGACACCCTCGCCTTCCACGTCGGCACTCCCGGCACCCCGGACGGGCCGCCGCTCGCCGAACTGGACGGACGCTACCTGTCCACCGAGGTCGCCGGCGGCTTCACCGGCCGGGTCATCGGCATGTACGCCACCGAGGGCACGGTCGCCTTCGACTGGTACGAGTACGTCCCGGCGCCTGCCGGTTGACGCGCGGGTGCGGGCGGGCTCCGGCCCCCCGGGGCCCTCGTCCACGCCCGTCCGACCCCCCGGCCGAGGCGCCGGTCGGACCCCGCGGAGCCCAGCCGCGCCTTGGGATAATCTGTCCCCATGCCCCCCCGACCAGCCGGATCGCGCCCCACCCTGTCCCTGGTGGCCCAGACCGCCGGTACGAGCGTGCCCACCGTGTCCAAGGTGCTGCGAGGCGGAACCGACGTCTCGGCGGAGACACGCGCGAGGGTCATGGAGGCCGTGCGGGCCGTCGGCTACACCCGCAGGGGCGGGGCCAAGAGCGAGAGCGGGCGGGACGAGCCCGGCCTGTCCCACGTACTCGACCTCGTCGTCACCCACTTCGAGGGGTCCTGGGCCAACCTGCTGATCGCCGGCGTCGGCCGGGAAGCGGCCGCGGCCGGCCTCGACGTCGTCCTGACCCTCGCCGAACCGGACGGCGACTGGGTGTCGCGGGTCCTGCGCCGACGCACCCTCGGCGTGATCGGGACGCTCGTCGATCCCGCCTCGCACCAGTTCGGCACCCTCTTCGCCGCCGGCGTCCCCGTGGTGCTGATCGACCCCATGAGCACACCCCCGTCCGGGGTGTCGAGCGTCGGCGTGGCGAACTGGGAAGGCGGCAGGATGGCCGCCGAGCACCTGCTGTCCCTCGGCCACGAGCGCATGGGCGTGGTCGCCGGCCACGCCCGCCACCTCTTCAGCCGCGCCCGCGTCGACGGTTTCCGCGCCGCGGCCGACACGGCGGCGGCCGGCCCGGCCACGGTGTCGGTGGCCCACGGCGGCTGGAACCGGACCAAGGCGGCCACCGCCGCCCACACCCTGCTCGACGCCGACCCCGGCATCACCGGGCTCTTCGCCTGCGCGGACTCCATGGCACTCGGCATCTACGACGCCCTGGCCGCCCGCGGGATGCGGATCCCCGAGGACATCAGTGTCGTCGGCTTCGACGACCTGCCGGAGGCGCAGTACATCACCCCCGGCCTGACGACCGTCCGCCAGCCCAGCACCGAACTGGGCGCCGCCGCGGTCAAGCTCCTCATCGAGCAGACCCGCGGCGAGGACGGCGGCGCCCGGTCACCCGCCCGCATGGAACTGGCCACCGAGCTGGTCGTCCGGTCCTCCACCGCACCCGCCCGGGCCACCACGGCACCACGCCGGTGACCCGCCGGCCGCGGCCCGGCCCGTCTCACTCCGGTGCCGTCGCCGCGACCTGCAGGACGAGACGGCTCGGACAGGCGGCGCCGTGACGGATCGTGTACTCCGCCGCCGCGGGCCGCGCGGCCGTGCCGTCCGCGTCGAAGGCGTTGCGCCCGACCTCCCAGCGGGGTGACGAACTGGGGGCGACGTCCACGCGCACCCGGTGGTCCGGCAGGAACGTGTGCGCCGTCGACCACAGGTCCACGACCACCTCCACCTCCTGACCTGGCACCACCGGCCGCCGCTCGCCCAGGCCCGTCACCGGATCGACGGACCGGGCCGACGCCCGCTGCACACCGTCGGCGACGACCCGGCTGCTGCCGTCCGGGTGCTCGTCGCACAGCCGCACCACCACGTCCGCGTCCGTACCGGTGGTCACGAGGTGGACCACGGCACGCACCGCGCCCAGCACCGTGAGGCCCTCCGCGAGCGGCCCGGTGCGCCACGCCACCACGTCCTGCCGCGCCTCGACCTCCCTCTGGTCGGCGGGCCCCGCCGTGAACGGCGCGAACAGCAGCACCGCACCGCCGCGCGTCGGCACCGGGTCCTCCGGGTCACTGATCAGCCGCCGTTCACCGCTGCCGCTTGGCTCGGCGGCCAGCGCGCCCCCCGGGTTCAGGTACAGGGCGAGCGTCCGCGTGCCGGGCGGCGGGAACGCGTCCAGCGTCAACCACCGGTCGGCGCCCATCACGAACACGCGCACCGGCGGCCCCACGGGTGGGCCCGAGCGCAGGACGGAGTCGAACCACCGCAGGTGCCACGCGGTCAGGTCGCTGCCGTCACCGAGGTCGTCGGCGGACGCGCCCGGCCCGAAGTCCGCACCGGCCGCCCGGCCCGACAGGTCGTCGTGCGTCCAGGGGCCGACCAGCAGACGGGGCGCCGGCCCGCCGGTGTCCTTCGCGCGGCGCAGCAGCCGCCGGTACATCTCCAGGGTCGGCCCGAGGAACACGTCGAACCATCCGCCGGTCAGCAGGACGGGAACGTCGACCGCGTCGAGCCGGTCGACGACCTTGCCCTCGCGGTGCCGGGCCGACCCGAGCGGCTCCCGCAGCCGGTCCAGGCCCCACCGGACGATCGCCTCGGCGTCCCACCCGGGGTGCGGGGGCCCCGCCCGGAACGCGTCACCGGAGGCGATGGCCCGCTCGGTGGCCTCCCACCGCCGCTGCTCGGCCTCCCGCTCGCGGGCGGAAGCGATACGCGAGGCCAGGTCCGGGGCGATCGCCCCGTGCGTCCACGTCAGGGTGCTCCCGATCTCCGGCACGCCGCCGCGGAACCGGAAACCGTCGAGCGCCGACAACGACGGCGTCAGCGCGGGGGCGATCGCCCGCAGCGCCGGGGCGCCTCCCAGCAGGGCGGCGAACTGGGTGTCCGAGGCGTAGGACGCGCCCCACATGCCGACGCTGCCGGTGCACTCGGGACGCGCCGCGAGCCAGGCCACGGCGTCGGCTCCGTCGGCCACCTCCTGCACGCCGGGGTCGAAGACGCCCTCGGAGCCGAAGCGGCCCCGCACGTCCTGGAGCGCGACGAGGTAGCCGGCGGCGACGAGGCGCCCGACGTCCAGCAGCCCGTCGTGCTCCTCGCGGGTCACGTCGTAGGGATGGCGGGTCAGCAGGGCCGGCCACGGCCCGGTCCCGTGCGGCAGCAGCAGTACGGTCCGCAGCCGGGTCCCGTCGCGCAGGACGCAGTCCGCCTCGCGGCGCCCGGCTACCGGACCGGGCGCCCCGCGGGCCAGGCCGCCGCCCGTCCCACGGGGCACCGGCTCCCGGACGGGCCGCTCGCCGTCGCTCACCGCAGGGCGACCGCCGACCACGACGTCGGCGGGAGGTCGATGCTGAGCACGCCGTCGGCGAGCGCCGCGCCGGTGTTCGGGGCCGGGGCCACCCGGTCCGGCCGGGCGAGCGTGTTCTTCGCGTACGGGTCGGCGTCGGCGAGCGTGACCGCCTCGGTGACGCGCGTGGAGCCGAGGCCGCGCACGTCGACCGTGACCCGGGCGGTCTCCGCGAGGGAGCGGTTGACGAGGAAGACGGCGGCGCGGTCCTCGTCCACGGTCGCCACGGCGTCGACGAGCGGTGCCTCCCCGAAGCGCGCGGTGTCGTAGACCGGTGCCTCGATCAGGGGCCGGAGCACCTCGCCGGAGGCGAGCCGGCTCGTGATGGCGAAGGGGTGGAAGGTGGTCTGGCGCCAGGCGGGGCCGCCCGGCTCGGTCATGATCGGCGCGATCACGTTGACGAGCTGGGCGAGGGAGGCCGAGGTGACGCGGTCGCTGCGGCGCAGCAGCGTCATCAGCAGGTTGCCGACGACGACGGCGTCCGCCACCGTGTAGACGTCCTCCAGCAGCCGCGGGGCGTGCCGCCACTCGTCGTGGACCTTCTCGGCCTCCTGATGCTCCTTCAAGTACCAGACGTTCCACTCGTCGAAGGAGATGTTGATCTTCTTGCCGGAGCGCTTCTTGTGCCCCACGTGGTCGGCGGTCGCGACGACGGTGTCGATGAAGTAGTCCATGTCGACCGCCGAGGCGAGGAAGGAGCCGAGGTCGCCGTCGTGCTCCTGGTAGTACGCGTGGCAGGAGACGTAGTCGACGTGGTCGTAGCAGTGTTCGAGGACGGTGCGTTCCCAGTCGCCGAAGGTCGGCATGGTGGAGCCGGAGGAACCGCAGACGACGAGTTCGAGGTCCGGGTCGGCCCGCTTCATCGCGGCGGCGGTGCGGGCGGCCGTCTTGCCGTAGTCGTCCGCCGTCATGAAGCCGGTCTGCCAGGGGCCGTCCATCTCGTTGCCGAGGCACCACATGCGCACGTCGTGCGGTTGTGGTGTGCCGTTGGCGATGCGCAGGTCCGACAGGGCCGTGCCGGACGGGTGGTTGGCGTACTCCAGGAGGTCCAGGGCGGGCAGAATGCCGCGGGTGGCCACGTTGACCGCCAGCATCAGCTCTGAGCCGGTCAGCTTCAGCCACCGGGCGAACTCGTCGAGGCCGACCTGGTTCGACTCCAGGGAGCGCCACGCCAGGTCGCGGCGTACCGGGCGCTGTTCGCGGGGGCCGACGGAGTCCTCCCAGCGGAACCCGGAGACGAAGTTGCCGCCCGGGTAGCGGACGGTCGTGCTGCCGAGCTCCCGGACGAGTTCGACGACGTCCATGCGGAACCCGTCCTCGTTGGCGGTCGGGTGTCCGGGCTCGTAGAGGCCGGTGTACACGCAGCGGCCGAGGTGCTCGACGAACGAGCCGAAGGTGCGGCGTCGGACCGGTGCGATGACGGCCTGCCGGTCGAGCTCGATGTGGACGCGGGGCACTGCGGATCCTTTCGGGGGAGGGGCGCGGGGGGTCACGGACCGGGGCGCCGGTCAGCCGCCTGCCCCTGCCGGAGGCGTGGCAGGGGCAGGCGCGGCACGGTCCGGTGCGAGTGCCGGTACGGGTCCGGGCACGGACCGGGGGCGGGCCCGGGCACCGATCCGGTGCGGGGATCAGCCCTTCACGGCACCGGTGAGGCCGCCGACGATGCGCTTCTCGAAGACCGAGAAGAAGACCAGCGCGGGCAGCATGGCGAGCGAGGTGAAGGCGAGCACCTTCGCGGTGTCGGTGGAGTACTGGGAGGAGAAGACCTGGACGCCGAGCGGCAGGGTGAAGTTGGCCTGCGAGTTGAGGACGTACAGGGGCAGCAGGTAGTTGTTCCAGCTGCCGACGAACCCGAGGATGCCGACGGTGACCACACCGGGCAGCGACAGCGGCACCACCATGCGGAAGAAGAACCCGATCCGGCTCATGCCGTCGATCGCTGCGGCCTCCTCGATCTCGTTGGGGATGGCCCGGAGGAAGGGCACGAGGATGATGACGGTCGTCGGCAGACCGAAGGCGATCTGCGGGATGATCACGCCGAGCAGGTTGTCGACGAGGCCCAGGTCCTTGATGACGAGGTACAGCGGGGTGATCGCGATGACCATGGGGAACATCAGCCCGGCGGCGAACAGCGAGTACATCGCGCCCTTGAGCCGGAAGTCGTAGCGCGCGATGACGAAGCTGACCATCAGCCCGAGCGTGACGATGCCGACGGTGCTGGTGACCGCGACGACGAGGGAGTTGGCGAACTCCCCCCAGAACACCTGGGACTTCAGGACGCCGAGGTAGTTGCCGGTCACCCAGGGGCGGGGCAGCGCGGCCGGGTCGGTGGTGATCTGCGCGTTGGTGCGGAAGCCGCCGAGCACGATGAAGAGCACCGGTGCGACGCAGACGCCGACGAAGAGCAGCGCCACGAAGTAGGTGACGGGGCTGCCCCACTTCTGCGGCCGGTCGCGGCGGCCGGCGGACTTCGCCGGCTCCGGCGCGCGGGACGCCCGGGAGGGGGCGGTCGTCGCACTCATCACACGGTCCCTTCGGTGACGGCGCCCTTGAGGTCGCGGCGCAGGACGAGGCGCTGGTAGACCAGCGCGACGATGAGCGAGATCAGGAACATCACGACCGCGACGGCGCTGCCGTAGCCGTAGTTCCCGGCGTTGCGGCCCTGGGCGAGCATGTAGATCGCCATGGTCGAGGTGCCGGCGGTGCCCGACACGTACTGGCCCCAGATGATGTAGACGAGGTCGAACAACTGCAGCGAGCCGATGATCGACAGGAACGCCCAGATGCGGATCGTCGGCCCCAGCAGCGGCAGCGTGATGCGGCGTTGGATCTGCCAGTAGGAGGCGCCGTCGATCTGCGCGGCCTCGAAGATCTCGTCGGGGATCGATTGCAGGCCGGCGAGCATCAGAATCACCGCGAAGCCGATGTACTTCCACGTGATGATGCCCATCAGCGTCCAGATCGCCAGGTCCGGGTCGGCGATCCAGTCCGCTTCCAGGGAGCCCAGGCCGATGCGGTGCAGCAGGTCGTTGAGCGCGCCGTTGCTCTGGAGCATCAGGCTCCAGCCGGTGCCGACGATGACCTCGGAGATGATGTAGGGCACGAAGATCAGGACGCGGATCGTCGAACGGCCGCGGATCCGCTGGTTGAGCAGCAGCGCCAGGCCGATCGCCAGCGGACCCTGGATGACCAGGGAGAGCACCAGGATCAGGCCGTTGTGCCACAGCACGTCGTGGAACGCGGAGTCGGTGAGGATCAGCTTGTAGTTGTTCAGGCCGACCCAGTCGGTGGGCTCTCCGTAGCCCTTCCACTGGTAGAAGCCGTAGTACCCGGCGAGCACCACGGGGAAGATCACGAACGCCAGGAACGTGATGACCGCCGGCGCGGACAGGACCGCGATCTCCAGTCGGGTCCGGGCACGCCGTCGGCGGTGGGCGGCCGCTCGCGGCGGAGCCGGGGGCACGGACGTGGCCGCGTCCCCGGCTCCGGGCGTGCCCTGCGACGTGCGGCCGTCGGCCGTGTCGGTGCCCAGGGTGTCGCTCATGTCTGCTGACTCAGCCCTTCTCGGCGGCGGCCTTGACGTCCTTGACGATGTCGGCGGACGTGCCCTTGCCGGCCATGAGGTTCACGACGGCGATGTTCATGGCGTTGCCGACGTTCTGGCCGTACACCGTGTCGAGGAACTGCATGGAGTACGCGGCCTTGTTGAACGCCTCCAGGGCCGAGATGTTGTAGGGCTCGGTGACGACCCCCTGCGCCTGCTTGTTCACCGGGATGGTGTCGAAGGCCTCGGCGTAGGCCTCCTGCTGCTCCTTGGTGACGACGAACCGGAGGAAGCCCAGGGCCTCCTCCGGCGCGTTCTTGGAGAGCGAGTAGCCGCCGGCGCCGCCCATGATGGCGGTCGGGTCGCCCTTGCCGCCGGACACCGACGGGAAGGGGAACCAGCCCAGGTCCGGGAGGGGCTTCTTGTCCGGGGTCAGGTCGGCGATGACACCGGGGTTCCAGTTGCCCATGAGCTCCATGGCCGCCTTGTGGTTGGCGATCATGCCCGCCGAGGATCCGGCGCCCTGCTGCGACGTCGCCGTCAGGAAGCCCTTCTGGAAGGGCTCGGTGTCCAGGAGCTTGGCGAGGTCGTCACCGGCCTCGGTCCAGCACGGGTCGTCGAAGGTGAGCGACTTCGCGGCCTCCTGCATGACCTCCTGGCTGCACTCGCGCAGGGCGAAGTTGTAGTACCAGTGCGCCGCCGGCCAGGCGTCCTTGGCGCCGACCGCGATCGGGGCCACCTTGATCGCCTTCAGCTTCGCGACGGCGTCCCGGAGTTCGTCCATCGTCTTCGGCGGCGCGGTGATGCCGGCCTTCTCGAACAGGTCCTTGCTGTAGTAGATGCCCTCGGGCTGGGTGTCGAGCGGCATCGCGTAGACCTTGCCGTCGATCGAGACGCCTTCGAGGGCCGCCTCGCCCACGTTGCCCCGGTCGGTGTCGGTCAGTTCCAGTTCCTTGATCTGGCCGGCGTCGACCATGGCCTGCATCTTGCCGCCACCGCGCTGCAGGAAGATGTCGGGCGCGGAGTTCGAGTTGAGCGCGTTCTGCAGCTTGCCGTCGAGGTCCTCGTTCTGGACCGACTGGATCTTGATCGTCACGTCGGGGTGCAGCTCGTGGTAGGCCTTCGCGGCGTCCCTCCAGAACTCCGCCCCGCGCCCTTCCATCGCGTTCGTCCAGAGCGTCACCGTCCCCTGGCCGCCGGACGAACCGCCGCCGTCGTCTCCGCCGGCGCAGCCGACCGCGGCGAGTGCCAGGCACAGGCCGATCGAGGCAGCCGTCGCGCTGCGGGTTCTCCTCGTCATCGTGGGAACTCCCTGCTCCGTTGTCCGTGGACGAGCCATTGATGCTGCTGGCAGTTTGCGCAAACTAATGAACCGTCTGCGAGGTAGGAGCAAGGTGTACCGCCAGAAATGAACGGCAAGCAATAAAGAGTTTTCGCAAGTTGCCCAATCGTTACCGGCTTGGCGGGCGTTGTTCGTGATGACGGACAGGCGGGGTGACAAGGTCGTACGCACACCGCCGCGCCCACCCCGGCCGCGCGGGCGCCGTACGCCCGACCGGCAGGCCGCGCGGGCGTCTTGACACCGTTTTCGGCGTCTCCCTACGGTGCGCAGCACGCCGAGCGAGAGCCGGGCCGGCCCACCCGCCGCCCGCCCCCCGGCGTTCCCCGCCCGTTCCCCGTTCCCCACCGCAGCGAAGGAACCCCCATGCGGATCGCCGTCCCCCGGCAGCCGACAACCCGGCTCTCCGACGCCTGGCGCCACTGCGTCGGCACCGGCCGGTTCGACCTCGCGCTGCGGCGCGACCACCACGCGTCGCTCGCCCTCGTCCAGCGCGAGATCGGCTTCCGCCACATCCGCGGCCACGGCCTGCTCAGCGACGGGGCGGGCGTGCACCAGCCCTACGAACACGCCGGCGAGCGGCACGTGCGCCACGCCTTCACCTACGTCGACCAGGTCATCGACACCTACCTGGAACTGGGCATCGCGCCCTTCCTCGAACTCGGCTTCATGCCCTCACAGCTCGCCTCCGGCGACGCCACCGTCTTCTGGTGGAAGGGCAACATCACCCCACCCCGCGACGAGAGGGAATGGGCGGCCCTCGTCCGCGCCGTCGTCGGGCACCTCGTCGACCGCTACGGCATCGACCAGGTGCGCCGCTGGCCGATCGAGGTGTGGAACGAACCCAACCTGGAGGCGTTCTGGTCCGCCGGCCAGGACGCCTACCACCGCCTCTACGAGGTCACCGCCCTGGCCGTCAAGGAGGTCGACGCCGAACTCCAGGTCGGCGGCCCCTCACTGGCGCCGGGCTACCAGGACGAGTGGATCCGGCGCTTCGCGGAATTCGTCGACACCCGCGGCCTGCCGATCGACTTCGTCAGCCGCCACGCCTACTCCTCCGGCCCCGTCCAGCCCGTGCCGTTCGGCGCCCACCAGACCCTCATGCCGGCGTCCGCCCTGCTGGAACAGTTCGGCGCCCCCCGGCGGCAGCTGGCGGGCACCGGTCTCGCCGGACTGCCGCTGCACATCACCGAGTTCAACTCCTCCTACCGCCCGGACAACCCCGTCCACGACACCGCGTTCCACGCCGCCTACCTCGCCCCCGTCCTGGCGAACGGCGGCGACCTCGCGGACTCGTTCGCCTACTGGACGTTCTGCGACGTGTTCGAGGAGGTGGGCGTCCCCACCACCCCGTTCCACGGCGGCTTCGGCCTGCTGGCCCACCGTCAGATCAAGAAGCCCACCTACCACCTGTACACCTTCATGGCCGCGATGGGGGAGCGGATCCTCGCCCGGGGCGAGGACCACCTGGTGACCCGCCACGACGACGGACGCGTGACCGTCCTGGCCTGGGCACCGGCGGACCCCGGCGGCGGCGAACCCGTCGACGGCCACACCGTCCGGCTGTCCCTGCCCCTCGGCACCCCGGACACGCGGGGCTCCGCCTTCGCCCTGCGCCGCTCCGTGAGCGAGGACGCCGGCAACCCCTGGGCCGCCTGGCGCGAGATGGGCCGGCCGCTCGCCCCCGACCACCGCCGGCTGGACGCCCTGCGCGAGGCCGCCGAACCCGCCCGCTCCCACCGGAGCGTGCCCGTCACCGGCGGGCGCGCCGACGTGGACCTCGTCCTGGCCCGCCACGAGGTGACACTGCTGGAACTCACCCCCGTCGTCGACGAGACACCGCCGTGGTGGAGCGACGACCGGCTGCTCGGACTGGGGGACGCGTGACATCCCGAAGAGGAGCACAGCCGTGACCGGAACGCCGTCCTTCCTGCTCGACCGCCTCCTCGAACGTCTCCGCACGGCCGGACCGGCCGACGTCGTCGCCGTCGAACCGGTCACCGGGGGCCTCGCCGCCACCGCGGGCCTCGCACACGTCGGCGACGGCACGACGGTGTTCGTCAAAGCCTTCGACGAGCCGCCGTCGGACGACGTCTTCGCCGCGGAGGCCGAAGGGCTCACCGTGCTGCGCGAGGCGGGCGGCATCACCACGCCCCGGATCGTCCACGCGGACCGCGACCTGCTCGTCCTGTCCGTGCTGAGCCCCCGACGGGACACCGCGGCCTTCTGGGAGCAGCTCGCGCACGCCCTCGCCCACCTGCACACCACCACCCGGCACCCCCGGTTCGGCTGGCACCGGGACAACTGGCTGGGCCGCCGCCGGCAGGTCAACACCTGGACCGACGACGGGTTCGAGTTCTTCGCCCGCCACCGTCTGCTGCGCTGGCTCGACGAGCCACGCGTCCGCGAGACGCTCGACGCCGCCGACCGGGCGGCCCTGGAACGGCTGTGCGACCGGCTGCCCGAGCTGCTGCCCGCCCGGCCCGCCTGCCTGACGCACGGCGACCTCTGGACGCAGAACGTCATGGCCGGGCCCGACGGGCGTCCCGCGCTCATCGACCCGGCCGTGTCGTACACGTGGGCCGAGACCGACCTCGCCCACCTGTGGACGACGGCGCCACCGCCCGAGGCACAGGCGTTCTTCGGCCTGTACGCCGAACTGACCGGGCTCGACGATGACTGGCGCACCCGGATGCCCCTCCTCCAGCTCCGTCAACACCTCGCCGTCATCGCCCAGTTCGACCCCGACTGGGGCGCCGCCGACCACGTCCGCGCCACCCTCGCCCCGTTCCGCCGGCCCTGAACCTCCGCCCCGAAGCCCCGCGGCCCGTAGCGGAACCGGCCACCACCGCCACCGCCACCGCCCCACGCACCCTCTCCCGGCGCCGGCCGCGGGCGCGGTGGCGCGCCCCTTCGCCGGTGCTTACGAAGGGACGCGCTTCCGCCGGTGGGACGCCGTCCGGGACGGCTCAGGCCGACCCGTGACGCGGGTGGCGCGGGTGCCGCACGCGATCCACCGTCACTTCGCGAGGAAGTCGCGCAGTGCGGCGTTGACCTCGTCCGCGTGGGTCCAGAGCAGGCCGTGCGGCGCCCCCTCGATCTCGACGTAGTCGGCCTCCGGGACGGCCCGGTGGAACCGGCGTCCGGTGACGTCGACCGGGAGGATGTTGTCCTTGGTGCCGTGCAGGATCAGCACCGGCCTGCCGCTCGCGCGGACCGCCTCGACATCGGCGCGGAAGTCCTCGATCCAGGCCGGCACCACGGCGTACGCGGCGACCGGCGCACTGCGGACCGCGACGTTCCAGCCACCGGAGACGGCCTCCTCGCTGATCCGTGTGCCGAGGTTCTCGTCGAGGTTGTAGAAGTTCGAGAAGAACTGCGTGAACCAGGCGTACCGGTCCCCCTTCGCGGACGCGACGATGTCGTCGAAGACCTCCTGCGGGACGCCGTCCGGGTTGTCGTCGCGGGCGACGAGGAACGGTTCGAGGGAGGCGAGGAACGCCAGTTTGGCGACCCGCTCGTGCCCGTGGCGGCTCACGTAGCGGGCGAGTTCCCCGGTGCCCATCGAGAAGCCGACGAGGACGACGTCCCGCAGGTCGAGCGTTTCGAGGACGGTGTTCAGGTCGTCGGCGAAGGTGTCGTAGTCGTAACCGGAGTTCACCTTCGACGACTGGCCGAAGCCCCGGCGGTCGTAGGTGATCACCCGGTGGCCCCGCGCGAGCAACTCGCGCGTCTGCCGTTCCCAGCTGTGCCCGTTCAACGGGTATCCGTGGATCAGGACGACCGGCTGCCCGGACCCGTGATCCTCGTAGTAGAGCTCGACCGGAGTGCTGTTCTCCTGGCCGACGGTGATGAATCCCATGGTGTCTGCTCCCTTCCGGGGCCGGCCCTGTGACGTCCGGCCTCCGTTCGTGTGCGCCCGGCCGTGTGGACCGCTGAGCAGCGCGTATGCCCTGGGGTGTCAGGGCGCGACCGGCGGTACGACGGCGTGATCGGCACCGGTCACGACGGTGACGCGGCCTCCGTCGCCGGGATCGGGGTCGGGCATGATCGTGTCGGGGTCGACGAGGAAGACCTCGTGACCGTCCAGCGTCAGCCGGCGCACGACCTCCAGCAGCATGCGCCGTGCCACGTCGTCGAGGGAGTGGACCCGGCTCAGGTCGAAAGCCACCCTGGATTCCGGAAAGGGAGCGTCCACGCACTCCCGGAGGACCTTCTCGGCACCCGCGAATCCGATACCCCCCTGCAGTTGCAGCACGCGGAGGGCGTTCGGTCCGGCGCCGACGACGTGGTGGGACCGCACGGTCGCACGCGCCGGGGCGGACACGTCCATCACGTGCATGCCCATGTCCGAGGAGAAGCGTTCGAACAACGACACCCCGCGCACGCTGTTCCCGTGGGAGTCCAGTCGCGGCGAGAACGTGGCGATGCCGACCTGCCCGGGAAGCGCGCCGATGAGGCCCCCCGCCACGCCGCTCTTCGCCGGGATGCCGACCTGCGTCGCCCAGTCACCGGCGGCGTCGTACATTCCGCAGCTGAACATGACGCTCAGCACCTGACGCACCACCGGTTCCGGCACCACCTGCTCACCGGAGAGCGGGTTCTTCCCGCGGTTGGCCAGCGTCGCGGCCATCACGGCCAGGTCCGTCGTGGTGACGCGCACGGAGCACTGGCGGACGTACCCGTCCGTCGTCGCCTGCGCGTCCGTGGAGAGGATGTCGTAGCTGCGGAGCATGTGGGCGATGGCGAGATTGCGGTGCGCGTGCTCCCTCTCCGACGCGTACACCGACTCGTCCACCGTCAGTCGCCGGCCGGCGAACGCCGACAGGCCCCGGATCACCCGCTCCACGCGTGCCGCCGGACTCAGACCCTCCGCGCCGGCCAGGGAATGAGCGGTGATGGCACCGGCGTTGATCATCGGATTGAGGGGGCGCCCGGTGCCGCTCTCCAGGGAGATCTCGTTGAACGCCTCACCGGACGGTTCGACACCGACTCGGCCGAGCACGGCCTCGAAGCCCCGGTCGGCCAGGGCCAGTGCGTACACGAACGGCTTGGAGACCGACTGGATCGTGAACGCGGTCCCGGTGTCACCGGCGCCGTAGGTCTCACCGTCGACGGTGACGAAGGCCGCCGCGAGGACATCGGGATCCGCCCGCGCGAGCTCGGGGATGTACCCCGCCTGCTCACCGGAGGTGTCCGCCTCCACATCGCCCAGTGCCTCGGCCAGGTAGTCGGGAATGATGGGACGCACTCGTCCTCCCTACGCGGTCGCCGTCTCCATGGTGGGACATCGACGCCGGGTCCGCAGCGGAACCAAGCCGCGCCCGGCCCCGCCCCCTCCGGCGCGTCACCGTCCCGGCCCCGGGGAGGACGGGACGGGCCGGGACGACACTGCGGGGCGGCGACGCCGGGCACAGCCGGGCGAGCGTGTCGGGCCGGCGGGGTGTCAGGGCGTCGACGAGCAGGCGGCGGACGTGCTCCACGTGCCGCGGAGCCGCCTCCTCGGTGGTCGAGCAGGCACGCGCCGACGTGCGCGCGTCCGGGACGTGCGTCGTCCCCAGTCCGCCCCTACGCCGCCCAGTTCCCCCAGCGGCACGACGAGTTCGCCGACATCACCGACCCGGTCAGCCCTCGGATCCCGCAGTGGCCGAAGCCGCAGATCGGCTGCGGGAGGCGCTCCGCCGACCGGGTCCGGACCGGCTCCCGGGCGGTGCGGCGAGGGCGTGGGCGGGTGCCGCCGTCCGCGGCGGCCGGCCCGCCGGTCACGCACCGTGTCCACGCGGCTCCCGCACCGGGCCCCTGACCGATGCGCGCTGCCCCCGCCGGGCGTGCGGGGGAGACGTTCCTGCCACATCATCGGTCGTGACGTGTTTGCCGCGGCGGTTCCGGGTGACGCGACGTGCGGACAGCGGGACGAGCCGCCGGGGAGCCGCCGAGGAGAGCTTCGCGGTGTGCGCCGTGGATCGGCGCGGACGGGCAGCCGCCCGCCCGGAGCCGGGCACGCGGCCGTCGTGCCGCCCGGCACCGGAGCAGCCCGCTCGTCGCGGCCACGAGAGGAAGGCAGAACCATGACGGAGGTCCCCCACACCACCACCGACTCGGGTGCCCCGGCCGAGAGCGACGAGCACTCGCTCACCATCGGCCCCGGTGGACCGATCCTGCTGCAGGACGCCTATCTGATCGAGCAGATGGCGCAGTTCAACCGGGAGCGGATCCCCGAACGCCAGCCGCACGCCAAGGGCAGCGGCGCCTTCGGTCACTTCGAGGTGACCCACGACGTCAGCGCCTACACCAGGGCGGCGCTCTTCCAGCCGGGCGTGACGACCGACCTGGTCATCCGCTTCTCGACGGTGGCCGGCGAACGCGGCAGCCCGGACACCTGGCGCGACCCGCGCGGCTTCGCGGTGAAGTTCTACACCAGCGAAGGCAACTACGACATGGTCGGCAACAACACGCCGGTGTTCTTCGTGAAGGACCCGATGAAGTTCCAGCACTTCATCCGCTCCCAGAAGCGCCGCGCGGACAACAACCTGCGCGACCACGACATGCAGTGGGACTTCTGGACCCTCTCACCGGAGTCCGCGCACCAGGTCACCTGGCTGATGGGCGACCGCGGCATCCCGCGGACCTGGCGCCACATGAACGGCTACACCTCCCACACCTACATGTGGATCAACGAGCGGGGTGAGCGGTTCTGGGTGAAGTACCACTTCAAGACCGACCAGGGCATCGAGTGCTTCACCCAGCACGAGGCGGACCAGATGGCCGCTGCCGACACGGACTACCACACCCGCGATCTGTTCGAGCACATCCGGGACGGCGACTTCCCCAGCTGGACCCTGTACGTGCAGGTCATGCCGTACGCGGAGGCGGCGGACTACCGCTTCAACCCGTTCGACCTCACCAAGGTGTGGCCGCACGGCGACTACCCGCTCATCCCGGTCGGCCGGATGACGCTCGACCGCAACCCCACCGACAACCACGCGGAGATCGAGCAGGCCGCCTTCCAGCCGAACAACTTCGTCCCCGGCATCGGACCGAGCCCGGACCGCATGCTCCTGGCCAGGCTGTTCTCCTACGCCGACGCCCACCGCTACCGCATCGGCGGAAACTACCAGCAGCTCCCGGTGAACGCCCCCGTCGTCGACGTCCACACGTACTCCAAGGACGGGGCGATGGCGTACCACAAGCGGAGGGACCCGGTCTACGCGCCGAACTCCAAGGGCGGCCCGGCGGCCGACACCGCCCGCTACGGCAGCCCGCCGAGCTGGCACGCCGACGGCGAGATCACCCGCGCCGCCTACGTCACCCACGCGGAGGACGACGACTGGGGCCAGCCCGGCACGCTGGTGCGCGAGGTCATGGACGACGCCGCCCGCGACCGCCTGGTCGACAACGTCGTGGGCCACCTGCTCAACGGCGTCACCGAGCCCGTGCTCGAACGGGCCTTCACCTACTGGTCCAACATCGACGCGAACATCGGCAAGCGCATCGCCGACGGCGTGCGGGCCAAGGCCCACGAGAAGGACCCCAAGGCCGCCGAGCAGGCCAACCCCGCGCGGAGCAGCATGCAGCACAAGGCGTGAGGTGACGGTCGGGCGGGCCGTGACGGCTCGCTGCGGCGACAGGGCGGCGGCACCGCGCGCACGGGGCACGACGCCGCCGCCCGTACGAGGCCCCCGCGAACCTCCGCCCCGGTCGTCCCCTCGCCCCTTCTCATCGGCGGGCCGAAGAAGCGCCACCGGCTCCGCCGGCACAGCTGTCCCGGGCCGCCCGTGGAGCGAGCGGCCCGGGGCGCGGGGGCGCCTTCGTCAGCCGAGCCCGCCGTGCAGCACCTTCAACAGGTGAGCCACTTCGCCCGCGACGGCGTCGCGGGCGGGGCCGACGTATTTGCGGGGGTCGACGGTTTCCGGGTGGGCGTCCAGGTGGGTACGGGCGGCCCGGGTGAACTCCTTGTTCAGGTGGGTGGAGACGTTGACCTTCGTCATGCCCGCCTCGACGGCGTGCGCGAGGTCGGCGTCGGCCACGCCGGACGAGCCGTGCAGGACCAGCGGGACGTCCAGCGAGGCACGCAGTTCGGCTATGAGGGCGAAGTCGAGGACGGCGTCCCGGGTGGTCATGGCGTGGGAGCTGCCCACCGCCACGGCCAGGGCGTCGACCCCGGTGGCGGCGACGAAGTCCCGTGCCTCCGCGGGATCCGTGCGCACGCCCGGAGCGTGCGCGCCGTCCTTGCCGCCGACCTCGCCGAGCTCCCCCTCGACCCACACGCCATGGGCACGGCAGTGGTCGGTGATCTCCCGGGTCGCCTTCAGGTTCTGCTCGTAGGGGAGCGTGGAGGCGTCGAACATGACGGAGGTGAAGCCGAGTCGCACGGCCTCGTGCACCAGATCCGTGGACTGCGCGTGGTCGAGGTGGACGGCGACCGGCACGCGCGCCGCGCGCGCGACGGCCAGCGTCGCGAGGCCGATCGGCGGGAGGGCGCCGTGGTAGCGGACGGTGTTCTCGCTGATCTGGAGGATCACGGGCCGCCCCGCGGCTTCGGCCCCGCTCACGATGGCTTCGGCGTGCTCGAGCAGCACCACGTTGAACGCCCCGACGCCGACGCCGGCTCGGGACGCGGGGCCGACGATGTCGTCAGTGGGGCTCAGGGGCATGGACGTCCTCCACGGTCACGGTGGTGCGGATGAGTTGATGGAGGCCGGTGTCGACGTCGCCGGCCAGGGGGCAGGGGACGGCGGCGGCCGACAGGGCCACGGCCTCGCGCAGGATGTCGGGCCAGCGTCCGCCGGCGGCCAGGCCCGCCGCGAGCGCGGCGACACACGCGTCGCCGGCCCCGGTGGGGTTGCCGGCGAGCCGTTCCGGCGGCGCGGCGCGCCAACTGCCGTCCGGCGTCACGGCGTGCAGGCCCTCGGGACCCGCCGACACCACGACGGCACGGGCTCCGAGGGCGCGCAGACGCGCCACGGCGGCCGGGACGTCCTCGTGTCCGGTGGCGGCGGAGAGCTCCGCGGTGTTGGGTTTGACGACGTCGGGACCGGCGCCCAGCGCGTCGAGCAGCGCGGGACCGCTGGTGTCCAGCACGGTGACCGCTCCGGCCCCGGCGGCGACGCGGATCAGGTGCGCGTACGCGTCGGACGGCAGCCCCGGCGGCAGGCTGCCGCAGAACGCGACCACCTTGAAGCCGCGCACCAGCGACGCGAAGCGGTCGGTGAAGGCACGCCACTCCTGCGCGGTCACCTGCGGACCGCGCTCGTTGAACACGGTGGCGTCGCCGTCCTCGTGGGACACCACGGTGACGGTCTGCCGCGAGTCGCCGGAGACGGGGACGAGCGCGTCGCGCAGTCCCGCGGCGCGCAGGTCGTCCCGCAGCAGCGCGCCGGTGGGGCCGCCCACGAGGCCGGTGACGGTGGCGTCGTGCCCGAGGGCGGCGAGGACGCGGGCGACGTTGACGCCCTTGCCCCCGGCGCGCCGGTGCGCGGTGCCGACGCGGTGGGAGGTGTTCGGGCGCAGGCTGTCGACGCCGTAGGTGACGTCGAGGGCGGCGTTGGGGGTGACGGTGAGGATCACGGGTACCGGGCCTCCGTCCGGTGCCCGGCCCCGGAGCGGGGGCCGGTGCCGCGCCCGCGGGCCACCCCGGACCCACCGCACCCGGGCGGGCCGCCGGAGGCCGGCCGGGCCGCCCCGGGCCGGCGCCGCCGGTGGCCGCACGGCAGGCCGCGGCCGGGGAGCGGACGCCGCCCCCCGGCCGCGGGGGGACCGCCGGCCGTGACCGGTGCCGGAGCGCGTCCCTCAGACATGGCCGTCCTGCAGGACGACGGACCGGGTGAGGTTGCGGGGCCGGTCGGGGTCGTACCCGCGGGCCTCGGCGCAGGCCACGGCGAGGCGCTGGGCGCGGACGAGGTCGGCGAGCGGGTCCAGGCCGGCGGGCGTGGCCGAGTCGGCGACCAGGGTGCCCCCGACCCGGTCGATGTCGTCGGCCAGTCCCTCCGGGAGCTCGCCGAAGACCCAGGCGATCCGTCCCGGGCCGGTGATGCTGATGGGCCCGTGGCGGTACTCCATCGCCGGGTACGCCTCGGTCCACGCGCCGGCGGCCTCCCGCATCTTCAGCGCGGCCTCCAGCGCCAGGCCGCAGGTCCAGCCGCTGCCCAGGAAGGTGAACTGTTCGGCTCCGCTCACTGCGGCGCCGAGGGGTTCGGTGAGGGCCCGCTCGGCGTCGCCGATCGCGTCGTCCAGGGGCCGTACCCCGGCGGGCAGGGCACCCTCCGACTCCAGGTGGGCGCGGAGCAGCGCGAGGTTGGCGGTGGCGAACCGGGTCTGGACGACCGACTCCTCGTCGGCGAAGTCCAGGACGGCGACGGCGTCGGCGGCCCGTGTCACGGGGGACGCGGGGTCGGCGGTGACGGCGCCGGTGGCCATGGTGCCCCGGACACGGTGCAGCAGGTCGAGCACCTCGGTGGTGGTGCCGGACCGGGTGATCGCCAGGATCCGGTCGTAGTGCCTGCCGTACGGGAACTCCGAGGCGGCGAAGGCGTCGGTCTCTCCGTGGCCGCCGCTCTCGCGCAGGACGGCGTAGGACTGGGCCATGAACCAGGAGGTGCCGCAGCCGACGACGGCGACGCGCTCGCCTCGTCGCGGCAGGGCCGCCGAGTGCTGGGGCAGCGACCGGGCGGCCCGGCGCCACACCGAGGGCTGGGAGGCGATCTCGGCCGAGGTGAGGGAGGAACTGGTGGCGGACAAGACGGCGTACTCCTTCGAGTGACGGGGTGGAACGGGCGGGGCGGGGTGGAACGGGGGGGACGGGGCGGCCTACTTGACCGAACCGGCGGTGAGTCCGGAGACCACGTGGCGTTCGATGAAGGCGAAGAGCACCACGACGGGCACGATCGCGATCACGGAGGCGGCGAACAGGTAGTTCCACTGGACGGTGTAGTTGCCGATGAAGCTGTTGATGCCGACCGTCAGGGGCTGGCTCTCCGGGACGGTGGACAGGGTCAGGCCCATGACGAACTCGTTCCACGCGGCGATGAAGGTGAAGATCACCGCGGTCACGACCCCGGGCAGGGCCAGGGGCAGGGTCACCCGGAGCAGCGCGCCGCCCCGGCCGAGTCCGTCGATCATGGCCGCCTCCTCCAACTGCACGGGTATGGCGGAGAAATAGGCGGTGAGGATCCAGATCGCGAACGCCAGGTTGAACGCGGCGTTGCACAGCACGAGGGTCCACACCGAGTTGAGCATGCCCAGTTGGTGGAACTCGCGGTAGAGGCCCACCAGCAGGGAGGTGGGCTGGAACATCTGGGTGACCAGGACGAGCAGCAGGAACAGCTTGCGCCCGCGGTACTTGATGCGGGCCGTGTAGTAGGCGGCCGGTATCGCGACGAGGAGGACCAGCAGCGTCGAACCGCCGGCCACCAGGAGGGTGACCCGGAGGTTGCTGCCGAGGTTCGACTCCCGCCAGACGTCGATGAAGTTGGACCAGGCGAACTCGGAGGGCAGGTAGGTGGCGTCGCGCAGTTCGCCGGCCGGGCGGAGCGCGGTGATCATCATCTGCACGTACGGCAGCAGGAACACGGCGGCGATCAGCCAGGCGACGGCGGCGACGACCATCGTGCGGGGCCGCAGCGCGCGCCGCGGCCGGACCGTGCCGGCGGGCCGCTCGGCGCCCGGTGAGGGCGCCTTCGGGGCGCCGAGAGCGGGCGGAACCGTCTGCTGGGCCATCACGCCTCCTCCTGGTTCCAGCGGCTGACCTTCAGGAAGGCCGCCACCATCACGACGACCAGGGCGAAGTTGACGACGGACATGGCCGCGGACTCGCCGATGTCGGAACTCTTGAGCTGGTACATGAACACGGTCGTGGTCGCGGTGTCGCTGTCCGGGCCGCCCCGGGTCATGCCCCAGATGACGGGGAACGAGTTGAAGACGTTGATCAGGTTGATGACGACGCCGACCAGGAACGCCGGGCGCAGCAGCGGCAGGGTGACACGGCGGTAGGTCTGCCAGACGCCGGCCCCGTCGACCCGTGCCGCCTCGTACACCTCGCCGGGGACGGTCTGCAGCCCGGCGAGGAGCGTGTACGTGGTGAAGGGCAGGGAGACGAAGACCGCGACGAACATCATCCAGGGCCAGGCGGTCGCGGGGTCGCCGAGCCAGTCCCGGGGTGAGTCGATGACGCCGAGGTCGGTCATCACGGTGTTCAGCACGCCCGCGGTCCGGTCGAGCATCCACTTGAAGCCGATGGCCGTCATCAGCACGGACGCCGCCCACGGGGCGATGAGCGCCCACCGGGTCACGCGACGGCCGGGGAACTGCTGGTTGAAGAGCTGGGCCAGGGCGAGGGAGAGCAGCATGGTCAGCGCGACCACGCCGACGGTCCACACGACGGTGGCGGTGATCACGGAGCCGAGGTCCGGTTCGTCGAACAACTGCCGGTACTTGTCCAGGCCGGCCCAGCCCCGGACGAAACCGCTGACGCTGATCTTCAGGAACGAGGTGCGGACCATCTCGTAGACGGGCCAGAGCACGACGAACACGATCAGCAGGACGGCGGGGCCGATCCAGGGCAGCGGCCCCAGCCGGCCGAGGCCGGAGCGACGGCCGCCGCCCCGGCCCGTACGGGGCGGCCGGCGGCCGCCGGAGGTGACATTGCTGGACACGGGGTGCCTTCCGTGTGTCGGTGCCTGGGGGATCTACTGGTCGGCGACGGCCTGTTCGGCCTTCTTCTGCAGATTGCCGAGCACCCCGGCCGGGTCCTTGCCGACAGCGGTGCCGCCGCTCTTCTTGATCTCCGCGGAGACGGCGTCCCAGGTGGTGTCGCCGAGCGGGTAGAAGGAGGCCTTGGGCAGCAGTTCGAAGAACGGTTCGAGGTCCTTGTGCTTGCCGCTGGACGTCATCTCCTGCAGCGTGTCCTCGGTGACGGGCATCAGGTTGTACATCTCGTCGAACTTCAGCGTGTTCTCCTTGGAGTACGCGAAGTCGAGGAACTTCCTGATCTGTTCCCGGTTGCCCCGGTCCTTGAAGGCCATCATCCAGTCGGCCACGCCCAGGGTGGAGTCGAGCACGCCGTCCTTGCCCGGGATGGGCGCGACGCCGTAGTCGACCTTGCCGTCCTTGGACATCTGGATCAGCGACGGGTGGCCGTTGAGCATCCCGGCCTTGCCGGCGGCGAAGTCGGCGAAGGCGGTCTTGCGGTCGGTGGCGGCGGGGTTCTTGTAGGTGAGTCCGGGTTCGACGAGGTTGGTGCGCAGCCACTCGAAGGTCTCGATGTTGGCGTCGCTGTCGAGGGTGTACTCGCCCTCGGCGTCGGTGTAGCCGCCACCGTTGCCGAGCTCCCAGATCAGGGTCTCGCCCTGCGCCTCCTCGGGGCCGAGCGGCAGCGCGTACGGGATGACACCGGGGCTCTTCTCCTTGATGCGCTCGGCGGCCTCTGCGATGTCGTCCCAGCTCTTCGGGGGTTCGGTGACACCGGCGTCGGCGAAGATCTTCTTGTTGTAGAACAGGGCGCGGGCCGAGGAGACGAAGGGGATGCCGTACTGCACGCCGTCCACCTCGCCGGCCTTGGCGAAGGAGTCGACGAAGTTGTCGCGGGTGGCCGGGGACAGCACCTCCTCCGCCTTGTAGAGGAGGTCGTCGGCGACCTTGTCGGCGTAGCCGCCGGTCTGCAGTAGGTCCGGCATGTTGCCGCTCTGGATCATCGTCTTGACCTGCGCGTCGATGTCGTTCCAGTTGACGACCTGTACGTCGACCTCGATCTTCGGGTTGGCGGCCTCGAAGCGCTCGGCCAGGTCCTCCCAGTAGAGGGTGGAACTGTTGGACGCCTTGTCGCCGTAGTCGGCCGCGACGAGCTTCAGGGTCGTGGTTCCGTCGGCGGACCCGCCGCCGTCACCGCTCCCGCACGCGGTCAGGGTCAGAGCGCCTGCCGTGCAGGCCGCCGCGAGGAGGACTGTTCTCTTCTTCACTGCCGTCTACCGCCTTGTCTCCTGAGAGATGAGCGAAGCTGCTCGAATAGTCAGCGCTTAGAGCATCTCCGAGCACTTATCGTGGACGGCAGTATTCAGGAGAGAGGGCCCCCGGTCTAGAGGGTTTGGCGTGAAAGTTGCACCGGGGTGGCCGGTGAGATGCACTTGCGTGCAAGAAACCGCATCGGATCGAACGCCTTCATGCGCGGTGCCTCCGTCGCTCAGCACCGGCCCGGTGTCCCTTAATGTGTCGAGAGCGCAGTACCGAGGCCGAGGGAGCCCGTCACATGTCCAAGCACGATCGGTGGAGCAAGCTGCTGGAACTGCTGGCCGCCGAGGGCAGACTCGACGTCGACGCAGCCGCCACCGCGCTCGACGTGTCGCCCGCGACCATCCGCCGGGACCTCGACGAACTGGCCGAGCAGCAGATGTTGGTCCGCACCCGCGGCGGAGCCGTCGCGCACGGGGTCTCCTACGAACTGCCCCTGCGCTACAAGTCCTCCCGCCACGCCTCGGAGAAGCAGCGCATCGCGGCGGCCGTGGCCGAGATGATCGCCGAAGGCGACGTGGTGGGGCTCAACGGCGGCACCACGACGACCGAGGTGGCACGGGCCCTGGCGCTGCGCACGGGCGGCGGCGGCGAACGGCGGCGCCGGGACCCGGCCGACGCCTCGGTGCCCCTGTTCACCGTCGTCACCAACGCGCTCAACATCGCCGGTGAGCTGGCGGTGCGTCCGCGGGTGAAGATCGTGGTCACCGGCGGGGTGGCCCGCCCCCAGACCTACGAACTCGTCGGACCGCTCACCGTGGGGGTGCTGAACGAGGTGGTGCTGGACGTGGCCGTCCTCGGGGTCGACGGCGTCGACCCGCAGCTGGGACTGATGACCCACCAGGAGGACGAGGCCAGCATCAGCCGCCTGTTCGCCGAGCGGGCGCGCCGCGTGATCGTGGTCACCGACTCCTCGAAGATGGGCCGGCGTGCCTTCGCGAGGATCTGCGGGCTGGACCGCGTCGACGTCCTGGTGACCGATTCCGCGCTGCCCACCGGGACGAGGGACCGGCTCACCGAGGCGGGGATCAAGGTCCACGCCGTCTGACACCATGGCCTGGCGACCCGCACGGGGCGGGCCGCAGGCGTGTCCGGGGGGTCGCCGATCCGGACGTTCAGGCGTTCAGGGGACGACGGCCATGTCGAAGACGTGGACGTTCCTGTTGGAGAAGGTCTCGAATCAGGGAGGAGTGACAAGGCGTCAGCGGTGACGGCCGACGGCTCGCTCAGTCCGGGTGCGCTCCGGCGGACCGGGCGACCAGCGCCCCGGCGTTGCCCGCGAGCCAGGCGGTGACCACGTCGTCCGGCAGCCCGAGCGCGGTCAGCTCGTCCGCCAGCGGCCCGGTCGGCCCGGGATTGACCCAGGTCGAGGTGCCGAACAGGACCCGGTCCCGGGCCAGCCCCCGGGCGTGGTGGAGCAGCGGCTCCCAGCCCGATCCGGGCTTGGGCATGTGCCGGGGCCGGTGCGAGGAGAACTCCAGGTAGACCCCCGGATGCCGGGCGGCGGTGAGCAGCGTCTCGCGCACGTCGGGCCAGCCCGCGTGCCCGGCGACGAGCAGCAGCTCGCGATGGCGGCCCGCCAGCGCTTCGACCGTACGCCAGCTGCCGAGACCGCTGGGGTGGCTCCGGGCGAAGTGGTGACCGGTGTGCAGCCAGACCGGCAGCCGCGCCGACGCCGCCGCGTCCCAGACCGGCGCGAACCGTGGATCGGCCGGATCGGTGCCGTCCAGGAAGGGGATCACGCACAGTCCGGTCGCCCCCGCCGCCAGCGACCGCTCCAGTTCCCGCAGTGCGGCGGCCGGGTCGCGCAGGGAGATCCCGGCCCAGACGTGGATCCGGTCGCGTACGTCCCGGACGGTCTCCAGCAGCCACTCGTTGACGGTCCGGCCGTCCGGCAGCCGCTCGGCCGAGCCCATGGCGAACTCCGCCGTCACGCCCTGCCGTCGCCGGTCCGCGAGGTGCGCGGCCAGGTCGAAGGGCGGCCGGCCCGGGGGCAGGAGTACGTCCACCGCGTCCTGCCAGCACACGGCCAGCGCGTCGCGGTACGCGGGGTGCGGGGCGTCGAAGTACCGGCAGAAGGAAGCGGAGAACACGTCCAGGTACTCGGGGGCGTTCTCGCCCAGCCGGTTCAGGTACACCCGCCAGGCCGCGTCGTCGTACACCAGCGAGCAGGCGTCCACGACCGGCGGGCGACTCGGGGCGGCGGGGCCCGCCACGGCGCCGGCCGCCGCTGTTCCGTTGCTCGGCACGAGGCCGCACGACACGTTCACGAGCACTCCGTCGAGAGTCGAAAGTCGGGAGTCGGGAGTCGGGAGGAAGTCGGAAGTCGGGAGGAAGGGGGGGGCGGGAGGAGGGAGTGGGGCGTCGGAAGCAGGGAGCCGGGAGTCAGGGGCGGAGCCCGCACGCCGCGAGGGGGGCGAGCGGGAGCCGGAGGAGGGTTCGGTCACGTTCACGTCGGCGGCGCGCCGTCCGCCCGTGGACGGCCGTCCCGGACTCAGGGGGCGGCGCGGCGGGCCTCCCATTCGGCCACCAGCGCCTCGGTCTGCTCCACGTACCCGTTGAACAGCTCGGCCAGCGACGCCAGCCGGTCCCGCGCCTCGCCGCGCGCCACCGGGATGCCCGAGCTCAGCGTCTCGGCGAACTTGCGCATGTGGGCGTTGTTCACCAGCAGCAGGTGGTGGAGGTCGCCCACCGCCTCGTAGTCGATCCGCCGGCTGCCGGGACGGGTGGAGCGCCGTACCAGAGCCCACGCCTCCAACTGGCGGGCGGCCACGCTCAGTCCGCTCTTGGCCTGGCCCAGTTCGCGGGTCATGGTGTCGAGGTCCACCGGCTTGTTGCGCAGCAGGAGGTAGCCGAACAGGCGGCCGGTGGCCTGCGGGAGGCCCCAGCGCTCCATCAGCGAGCCCATCTCGCTGATGAGGGACGCCTCGGCGTCCCCGACCCCCTCGGAGCCGGAGGCGCCGAGGGGACTCGCGTCGGGAGTGATGTCGTCGTGGTCAGTCATGGTCTCGTTGGGTTCTCAGGCCTTCAGGAAGGCGACGGTCAGCCGGTTGACCTCGTCGGGACGGTCCAGATTGGCGACGTGTCCGGCACCGGGGATCACATGGAACTCGCTGTGGGGATCGCGTTCGCTCCACCGTTCCATCGCCGAGCGGATGTTACCGGTGCCGTCGTGCTCACCGCAGAGCAGCAGCTCGGGCTTCTCCACGCGGTAGCCCGGGGAAGGGTCGATCGCGCGGGTCATGCCGTCCCAGGTGGTGAGGAAGGAACGCCGCCCGTTCGCCGCGAACGCCTCGTGCAGATACTCCCGGGCCCGCGGACTCTCCGCCGACGCCCGCGCCATCGACCGGGTCAGCCGGCCGAAGGGGACCAGCCGCAGGAGGAGGCGCGAGAGGGCCAGTGTGCGCTGTTCGCGCCGGGTGATGGGCAGGGTGCTGGACGTGGAGCCGATCACCACCAGCGCGGAGACCTCCTCGGGTCGCCGGCGCAGGTACTCCTGGGCGATGTTGCCGCCCATGGACTGGCCCAGCAGCACCACGGGCCGCGGCATCCCGGCCGCGTCCAGCAGCGCCGCCAGGTCGTCCGCCGCGTGGACCGTGCGGAACCTGCCGGTGCGGGAGGCGGACGCCCCGTGGTAGCGCACGTCCCAGCGCAGGGTGCGGTAGCCCGCGTTCACCAGGGCCGGGATCTGCGGGTCGAACATGCGGTGGTCGGCCCCGGCGCCGTGGGTGAGGGCGATGCCCGGGCGGTCCGCCGCGCCGGCCGTCCAGTAGTGCAGCCGCGCACCGGAGGTGTCGAGGCTGTGCGCCGTCTCCTCGACCCCGGACCCGGCGACCGTCCGGCGCGCGGGGCCGGTCATCGTCCGGGTCCCTCGTCGCGGCCGGCGGCCGACGCGGGCAGGGCGGGGTGAGGGGGCGGCGAGGCCGCCCGGCGGGGGTGCCGCAGCGCTTCGTTCATCAGAATCAGAATACTCTATCCGTCGCGGCCGCAAAGGCGGACGGCCGCACCGGCCGGCCGGCGGTCCCGGCGGGGACACCGGAGCCCTCAGCCGCCGGTGAAACGGGGCTGCCGCTTCTCCGCGAAGGCGGCCATCCCCTCGCGGGCGTCGGCCACCGTGGCGTGCGTCCTGAGGTGGTACGCGTCCTGGAGCCGCAGCCCGTACTCCGCCGGCTGGCCCCAGCTGCGCTCCCGCAGTTCCTTGAACAGCCCCACCGACGCGGTCGGAAGCGCGGCGAACCGGCCGGCCAGCTTCGCCAGTTCGCGGTCGAAATCCTCCGGTGCGCAGAGCCGGTCGAACAGGCCCAGGTGCACCGCCTCGTCCCCCGACACCATCCGCCCGGTGAGGTAGATCTCCGTCGCCCGCGCCGGACCGGTCAGCCGGGACATCAGCACCACGTTCCCCACATGGCCGACCCCGGCCAGGCAACTGCCGATCGAGGCACGGGTGTCCGCCAGCCGGAAGTCGGCGGCGCAGGCGATCTCCGCCCCGGCGCCCGCCGCCGCGCCGGTCAGCCCCGCGATCACCGGCTTCGGCAGGTGCAGGATCGCCTCGCAGACCCGCAGGTAGTGCGCGTCCGAGGTGATCGGGTCGAAGGGGGTGTCCACCCGGTCGCCCAGCCGCCACCGCCGTACGCTCTCCACGTCGTCGCCCGCGCAGAACGCCCCGCCGCTCCCGGTGAGCACGACCGTGCGCACCCGGCGGTCGTCCCCCGCGCACATCAGGCCGAGCAGGAGATGGCGGGAGAGCGCCAGATCGAGACTGTTGCGGCGGTGCGGCCGGTCCAGAGTCAGCGTGGCGACCCCGTCCACCAGCGAGGCGCGCAGCGGCACGTCCTCCTTGCCGTCCACCCGGTCGGCGAAGTCCGCGAACGACTCGGTCGCCGCCCCCGCCCACTCGGCCGCGGACCCCGTGCCCGCGTCGGTCACTCCCTGGCTCATACGATCCTCTCCCTGCGTACGCGGATCCCGGCGGCCTCGCGGTCCCACGTCCCCGCCACCACGCCCTCGGCGCGCAGCGTGTGCTTGGTGGGCTTGCCGGTCGGGGTCTTGGGCAGCTCCGGCAGCACCCGGACGTAGCGCGGCAGCATGAAGTGGGCCAGCCGCTCCCGGAGGAACTCCAGCAGCGCCGCCGGGTCGACCGGCGCCGCCGGGTCGCGGTCCGCCACCACCAGCAGCACCTCGTCCTCGCCCTCGTCGCCGGGGACCGCCACCGCCGCCGCCTCCAGCACCCCCGGGTGGGCCACCGCCTGGGCCTCGACCTCGAAGGACGAGATGTTCTCGCCGCGTCGGCGGATGGCGTCCTTCTTGCGGTCCACGAAGACCAGCCCGCCGTCCGGCGCGCGCCGGAAGGTGTCCCCGGTGTGGAACCAGCCGTTGCGCCACACCGCGGCCGTCTCGGCCGGCCGCCCCAGATAGCCGCTCAGGAACGACCACGGCCGGTCCGCCCGCAGCACCAGTTCGCCCGCCTCGCCGTCCGGCACCTCCCGGTCGTGGTCGTCGACCACCCGGGCGGTGATGCCCGGCCGGGGGCGCCCGCAGTGCATCGGGACCCCCGGGCGATGGTCGGGCGCGGACAGCACCGGACAAGACACCTCGGTCATGTTGAACAGCGCGCGGACCGACACCCCGAACCGCCGGGAGAACTCCTCGGCCCCCTCGGTGAACGGGATGACGTAGGCGGCCCGCAGCGGATGCGCGGTGTCCTGCGGCAGCGGCGGCTGCTTGAGCAGATAGGTCGCCATCACGCCGAGCAGCGTGCAGAGGGTCGTCCCCGTACGCCGGATCAGCGGCCAGAACTCACCGGTGCTGAAGGCGGGCACGACCGTCACCGAACCGCCGTGCACCAGCATCCCGTACGCCCCGATCGTGCCGCCCGCGTGGAACAGCGGCAGCTGGAGCAGATAGCGGTCCTGCGGTCCGGCCATGCCGTGGAAGGCGGCGGTGCAACTGCTGTACAGGTGCGCGTAGGAGGAGACGACCCCTTTGGAGGGGCCGGTCGTCCCGGAGGTGTAGACGACGGTCTGCGGGTCCCACGGCTGCGGCGCGGGCACCGGCTCGGTGAACTCCGCCCGGTCCGCCCGCAGTCCCGTCTCCACCCGGTAGCGCGCGGAGAGCCGCCCGGCGAGCGCCGCCACCTCCTGTGGCGTGTCGTCGGGACCGGGCAGCAGCACCACCGTGCGCACCGACCCGGCCCGCTCGTCCCCTTGCGCCAGCCGGGCCGCCAGCGACGGCCGGCAGACCAGCACCGCGGCCCCGCTGTCGGCGATCACCTGGCGCAGGATCGCGCCCCGGTAGGCGATGTTCAGCGGCACCAGCACCGCGCCCGCCAGGTTGACCCCGTACCAGACGCGCAGCGCGTCCGCCCCGTTGGGCAGCCAGCTCAGCACCAGCTCCCCGGGGGCGACGCCCAGCGCCTGGAGCGCGGCGGCCGTCTCCTCGGTCTCCCGAAGGGTGCGCGCGTACGACCAGGTGTCGCCGTCCGGCATCAGCGCGTACGGCGCCGTCGGCGTGGCGGCGGCGCGGCGGCGGAGCAGGGGTCCGAGGACGCACTGCTCGGCCGTCGGCACGTCGGCGGACGCCGGATCGAGTATGTCCTCGCTCACGCGGTCTCCCCGGCCCCTGGGGCGGGCAGCACCTGCAACCGCAGCACACTGTGGTAGGGGCCCCCGTGCCAGACCGTCTGCCGTGCGGGCCGGCAGTGGTCCGCCTCGCCGACCGGACCGGGAAGGTTGGGATGCCGGTCCAGGTGGGGGAAGTTGCTGCTGGTGACGTGGACGCGCAGCCGGTGCCCGGGGGCGAAGCGCCACGCGGTGTCACCGAGCAGCAGATCGGCGTCGTACGGCTCCTCCTGCGGGGCGCCTCCCGGGCCCTCCAGCCGGAGACTGGCCTCGGCCACGAGCAGTGAACGCCCGTCCGGGCACACGTCGGTGAGCTTGGCGACCACGGCGGTGGCGGGCGCGTCCGAGCCGAAGCGGAGCCGCAGCCGCTGCCGGCCCACGACGTCCAGCGGCTCGGTGAGCGGCTCGGAGGTGTACAGGAGCACGTCCGGCCTGCTCTCCAGGTGCGCCTGGTTGAGCGGACCCGCCGCCAGCCGGCCCAGCTGGAGCACCCGCCCGCCGTGCGAGGGCACCGGGTCCTCCGGGTCGTAGGTGAACGCGTCCCGCCCCACGCCCCCAGGGGGCGGTGCGGACAGGAGCCGGCCGCCCTTCCCGTCGCCCTCCGGACCCGCCAGGTACCAGGAGGCGTCCACGGCCTCGGGTGGCGGCCAGCTCTCGGCCCGGTGCCAGGTGTCGTCACCGAAGAGGAAGTACCGGACGTCACCGCCCGCGGCCTTTCCGGCGCCGTCACCGCCCGCGGCCTGCTCCGTGTCGGGTCCGGCCGGCCGCAGATGGCGGTCGAAGAAGTCCAGGTGCAGATCGGCCAGCCGCGCGCCCTGCGCCGAACCGTACGGGCCCGTGTTCACCTCGCCCTGCACCTGCGGCAGCTGACCGGAGTGCACCCAGGGCCCGACGACCAGCTCGTGCCGCCCGGCCACCGGGTCCTGGGCGCGCACCGCACGGTGCAGCTCGATCGTGCCGTAGGAGAACACGTCGTACCAGCCGCCTACCGAGAAGGTGGGCACGCCGACGTCGCCGATGCGGTAGTCGGCCACCGTCGCCGTCTTCCCCGCGAAGACGTCCCGGAGCCGGCCGGGGAACCCCTCGAAGTCGAGGACGGCCGACAACGGCAGGCGGCGCAGCGGCACGTCGGGCGTGGTGAGGAGCTGGACGACCTCGGCGACGACCGCCGCGTCCACCGGATCGCCCGCCGCGGCCCGGCGCTGCACCCACTCCAGCGCCGTCAGACCGAGCCAGCTCGTGAGGTGGTCCAGCCGCAGGCAACCACCCAGCTGCTCGGCGTCGAAGGCCGCGGAGGTCGACATCGCGGGCGCGATGGCCCGCAGGTGCGGCGGCTTCTCCATGGCGGCCAGCCACTGGACGATCGCCTGGTACGAGGTGCCCGCCATGGCCACGTTCCCGTCGCACCACGGCTGCCGCGCGGCCCACTCGACCGTGTCGTAGCCGTCCGGGCCCTCCTGCGCCCAGTCCAGCGGGGCCCACTCGCCCTCCGAGGCGAACCGGCCACGGGTGTCCTGCACCACCGCCGCGTACCCCCGGTCCACGCACTGGGACGGGGTCAGGGTGGCCAGTCCCAGGGCGGACTTGCCGTACGGCGTGCGGAAGAGGACGGCGGGCGAGGGCGCCGCGTCGGCGGGCCGCCAGACATCGGCCCGCAGCACCGTTCCGTCGCGCATCTCCACCGGCACGTCGTGCTCGATGAGGGTGGTCCTGCCCATCAGCGGTTCTCCTCGGGGGCCGGTCCGGCGCTCCCGGCGCGGGAGCGGTTCAGATGGCGGGTCATGGCGTCACCGGCGGCGGCCCGGCTCGCCGAGGGCTCGACGCGGACCAGCGGGCCCACGCTCATCCGGGCCGGCCGGTCCAGCAGCCACGCGACGGTGTCCGCGACGTCCTCCGCGTCCAGGACCTCCTCCTCGGGGACGCCGAGGTCGCCGGGCCGGGCCGCGAGCCGGGTGGAGACCCAGCCCGGGGCGACGGCGACCGCGCGGACACCGAAGTCGCGGTTCTCCTCATGGATCAGTTCGGTGAGCCGGTGCACGGCGTGCTTGCTGACGCCGTAGGCACCACTGCCCGGCACCACCTCCGAGCCGACGCCCGAGCCGATGTTCACGACCCAGCCGTGGCCGCGTTCCCGCATCCCCGGCAGCACCGCGCGGGCCAGCAGGAACGGCACGGTGAGGTTCACCCGCACCTGCCGCTCCCAGTGCCGCTCCTCGGTCTCGTGGACGGCGGCCAGCCGGATGGCGCCGGCGCTGCACACCAGCAGCCCCACCGGCCCCAGCGCGGCGGCGGTCGCGGCGACCGCCTCGGCGGGGGCGCCGGGCTCGGCAAGGTCCAGGGCGACCGGCAGCGCGGTCCCCCCGGCCTCGCGGATCGACTCCGCGACCTCCTTCAGCTCGGCCTCCCGCCGGCCGACCAGCGCCACGGCGCTGCCGCGGGCGGCCAGGCGGCGGGCGACCGCGGCCCCGATGCCGGAGGAGGCGCCGGCGACGAGGGCGACCGGAGGGCCGCCCGCCACTCCCGCGGCGCTCACCGCTGCTCTCCCGGCGCCGCGTCCGCCGACGCGGCCTGGGCGGACGCCGGTTCCGGGTAGCCCGGCCGCAGCGGCGCCACGTCGCCGAGGCCGAAGCCGCCGTCCGCGCGCAGCACCGCACCGGTCGTCCGGGCGGCCGAACCGCTGAGCAGATGGCCGAGGACGGCCGCGACCTCACGCGGGTCGCCGACCCGTCCGGCCGGTATCCGGCTGATCCAGCCGCGCCGGTGCTCGGGGCCCGCCGCGTCACCCATCGGCGTCTCGATGATGCCGGGGGCCACGCAGTTGGCGCGGATGCCGTGGCGGGCCAGCGAGACCGCGAGGCACCGGATGTACTGCGCCATCGCCGCCTTGCTCGCCCCGTAGTACTCCAGCCCCGCGACCGGGCTGAGCGTGGAGCTGACCGAGGAGACCCCGACCACCGCGCCGGCCGTCCCCTCGTCCCGCCAGCGGGCCGTCAGGTACTCGGTGACCGCGACGAAGCCGTGCAGGTTCACGGCGAAGGTCCGGGCGGCGGAGGCGGGGTCGCCGCCGACCGCGCTGAAGCCCAGGTGCCCGGCCGCGTACAGCAGTGAGGTGACGCCGCCGGCCGTCCGCCAGGCGCGCTCGCCGAGCGAGGCCGCGTCCTCGGCGTCGGAGAGGTCGCAGCGCAGCGCCCACGCCCGGCGGCCGCGGTCCTCGACGCCGGCGGCGACCTCCTCCAGCGCCGAGGTCCGGCGCGCCGCCAGCACCACGTCCGCCCCGCGCCCCGCGAGATGGAGGGCGGCGGCCCGGCCGATGCCGCTGCTGGCCCCCGCCACCAGGACCGTACGTCCCAGGAGGTCCTGGCCGGTGACCGGCTCCGGGGCCGGATGCGAGGCCGCGGCGCCGCGGCGCGGCGCGGGGACGGCGGGCGGCCCGGCGGGCAGCGACGGGATGTGGCCCAGCCCCGCGCCTCCGTCGGCCGGCAGTGTCTCCCCGACCAGGTACGAGCATCCCTCGGAGACCAGGAAGGCCACACCGGCGGCCACATCGGCGGCCGTGGTGGTCCGGCGCTGCACGAGATAGCGCAGCAGGCCGGCCTCGGCGGCGGGGGAGAGGCGGTGGCCCAGGCCGGGGGAGTAGCCGGTGACCACGGTGTTGCCGACGACGCCGCGCCCGGCGACCTCGGTGACCAGGTGCTGCCACCAGGCCCGGTCGGCGGCGAGCCGGGCGTGCCGGCCGGGGTCGGTCCCGGCGTGCGGCTCGCCCGTCGCGTCGGTCACCAGGACCAGGCGGCCCCGGCCCGCGGACGCCATCGCCAGGGCGGCCGACCGGATGCGTGCCCGGTCCAGCCCCGGCGAGCGCTCCGCGCCGTACGCCTCCTCGCCGAGCAGTAGCGCGCAGTAGGCGGCCGGGGCGGGTTCCGCGGTGCCGGTCCGGCCGGTGCCGGGGGTTTCGGGGGCTTCGAGGGCCTCTGGGGCTTCGGGGGAGAGCCCCAGGGCGCCGAGCGCGTCGGTGAGCGCGTCGACCGGAGTGCCCGGCGCCCCGGTGGCGTCGACGACCAGGCGGGCGTCGACCGGCGCCCGCAGCGGGTCCCCCGCCACGGCCGTCCCGGGCCGCGCCGCCGTGCTGTGTACGTGGGTCATGGCAAGTCGCCGCCTTCGTATTCGATGAGCATGCTGGTGGCGTCACCGCCCGCCCCGGAGGCGAGCACCAGCGCGCTGTCGCCCCCGGTCGCCAGGCCGCCCGCGAGCACCGGATCGCCCGGCAGCGCCGCGTACGGCGTCAGGGTGTTGGCGCTGGGCGCGATCCGGCCGTGACGCAGCATCAGGAGGCTGCCGAGGAGTTTGACCAGGCCGCCGGTCCCGGCGACGTGTCCGAAGACCGCCTCCTGGTTGGTCAGCCGCAGCTCGCCCTCGTACCCCGTCGCCTTCCGGATGCCGGCCAGCGCCTGGCACAGGTGGTCCTCGACGAACCGGTTGCCGTCCGCGTAGTCGTTGACGAACGCCAGATCACCCGGCCCGCGCGCGGCCGACGCGAGCGTGGCCAGCACGTCGCCCACCACGTTGTCGGGCGGGCCGGTGGCGACGGTGGAGGGGCCGTTGGAGCGCGAGGTGCGCAGATGCGCGCGGTACCGCAGCCCGGGCCGGTCCCCGGTCGCCGCCGGGTCCTCCAGGACGACGGCGAGGGCGCCCTCCCCGGTGGCGTTGCCGGTCTGGATCTCGTCGTGCGGCCGGACGTCGGAGGGGTCGTCGGACAGCGAGGAGGCGCGGTAGCCGCTGCGCCCGGTGTGGCTGGTGCCGGCCACGAACACCGGGTCCACGGTGGTGTCCACACCGACGACGACGGCCCGGTCGATGTCCCCGCAGCGGAACATCTGCTGGACCAGGTGGAGCGTACGCAGCGCCACGTTGCAGGAGCCCGCCACGCTGAGCGTCTGGCAGGGGAGCCGCAGTCCGGAGGCGACGGTGCCGATCACGCTGGGCGGGGTCCCGTTGAGCCAGTACTCCATGCCGAGGGCGGCGACGCCCTTGTCCCGGGCCAGCTCGTAGTAGCGCTCGGTCTCGGGGAAGGCGAACTGGAGCGAGCAGGCGACCAGCGCGGTGCGCTCGGCGTCGAGGTCCGCGGCGGTCAGCCCGGCCTGCTCCAGGGCCCGGGCGACCGCGCCCGTGGCCATCAGCCCGGCACGCGACGAACGGCGTATCTGCCGCTGGGAAAGCGGTAGTTCCTTCTCCGGGTCCCACTGGCCGACCGTTCCGGCGATCCGGAGGGGGAGGCCGGGACGGTCGTACGGGGAGAGGCAGCTCGTCCCGTCGCGCACCACCCGCCAGAAGGTGTCCAGGTCGGTGCAGGCACCGCCGTCCGGCCCCGGCAGCACGAACCCGGCGCCGGAGAGCCGCAGCAGGGGTGTCTCAGCAGGCATCGCCACCTCCCAGCAGCAGCGCGCTGTTGACCCCGCCCACCTGGTAGTTGAAGCTCAGCGCCCGGTCGAACTCCAGGGCACGCGTCGTGGTTCCCGGCACCGGGTCGAAGGAGCAGACCGGTGACGGGTCCGTGCAGTTGGCGGTGGGGCAGACCGCCCCTTCCCGCATCATCATCAGCGTCAGCGCCGTGCCCAGCGCGCCGAGCGGCGCACCGCTGTGCCCGAAGCACGCCTCCTGCGAACTCACCAGCACCTGCGGGGACCTGTCACCCCACAGGGACCGGACGGCGTTGGACTCGATCCGGGTGAACAGCGCGTCGCCCTCGCCGCCCCCGTTGACGTACGGGATCCGCGCCAGCGAGGTGTGGTCGCCCAGGGCGCGGCGGGCCGCCTCGGCCAGCGCGGTGCCGCCGGTGTCGATGGCCACCGCGCTGTTGAGCCCGGAGCGTGTGGTGGCCTGGCCGAGGACCGCCCCGTGCGCGCGGGCGCCGCGAGCGGCGGCGTGCTCCCGGCTCTCCAGGATCAGGGTGACCGAGCCGTCGCCGTAGTTCATGCAGTCGCCCGCCGCGTCGTAGGGGCGCATCGGCCGGTCGTGGCGCGGCGCGGCCGGCGGATCGTCGTTGTGCCGCACGGTGACGGCCTCGCGCTCGACGACCTCCCGCAACCGGTGGCCGTGCAGCACCCGTTCGGTGTCGAAGCGGTCCACCCCGGTGACGACGACGAGGTCGCTCTGCCCGGCGGCGATCATCGTGCGGGCGATGCCGAGCAGCACCGAGGAGGAGGCGCAGCCGCAGCTCACCGTGTAGTTGGCGCCGGTGGAGCCGAGCAACGCGGCCTGGACCGGACCGACGTCGCTGGAGGTGCCCGCCACCAGGAGCCGTACGAAGAGGGACTTGGCCTCCCTCGGGCCGACCGTCGACGGATCGGCGTCGTGCCAGGCGCGGTAGCTGTCGTAGTTGCTGTCCACCCCCGCCCGCGCGGTCAGCACGTCCGCACCGCGCAGCTCGCCCGCCGTGTGGTCGAGGCCGGCGTCCCGGCAGGCTTCGACCAACGAGACCATCCCGTAGAGGTGGACGTCGGCGTAGCTGCGCAGATAGCGGGAGGGGACGTCCGGCAGCAGTTCCTCGAACGCCTCCCGGGCCCCGCGCACGGTGCCGTGGTGGAAGCCGTCGCGTTCGACATGACTGGCCCCGGTGGCGGCCGTCGCCCAGACCTGCCCGGCCGTGCGCACCGGCTCGTCCGCCGCGCCGGGCAGACAGAAGCCCATGCCGGTGACCAGCGCGTCCCGGGGGCCGGGGGCCCAGGGGCGCGCCGCCGGGGCGAACGGGTCCTCGGGCGGTGCCGGTTCGCCCCGCGCCCGGCCGTACTCCTCGCTCACAGAGCCCCCGCGTCCACGTTGACGGCCTGCCCGGTCATCCCGCCGGACAGGTCGGAGAGCAGGAACAGCACCTGCGCCGCGATCTCCTCCGGGCGCACCAGACGGCGCAGGATGGTGCTGTTGACCGCCCGCTTCAGATACCGCTCCCAGGTCAGGTCAGCCGGACCGTGGTGCTTGGCGATGGCTGCCATGAACGGGTCGCCGTACCGCTCGCCGTCCGTGGCGGCCGGGCTGTCGGTGAGCCCGGGGCAGACCGCGTTGACCCGCACGCCGAAGGCGCCCAGCTCGGCGGCGAGCGCCTGCGTCAGGCCGTTCAGTCCGAACTTCGACGCGCAGTACGAGGTGTTGGCGGGCAGCCCGCGCTTCCCGGCGATGGAGGAGACCATCACGATGTTGCCCTCGCGCCGCTCCATCATCCCCGGCACGATCGCACGGGCGACCCGGAAGGCCCCCAGCAGATTGATGTCGAGGGTGGCCATCCACTGGTCCTCGTCCTGGTCGCACAGGAACGCCTGGTTGCGGGCCTCGCCCGCGCAGTGCACCAGCCGGTCGACCGGGCCGAGCCGCTCCTCGGCCTCGCGGACGCAGGCGCGCACGCTGTCGGGGTCGGTGAGGTCGCCGGGGACCGCCACCGCCCGTCCGCCGTCCGCCTCGATCCGCTCGGCCAGCAGCCGCAGCTCCTTCTCGCTGCGTGCCATGAGCGCCACCCGGGAGCCGTGGGCGGCGAGCATCGTCGCCAGGACGGCGCCGATGCCGCTGCTGGCGCCGGTCAGGAAGGTGGTCCTGCCCTGGAGCAGGGTGGGTGCGAAGCCGCTGGTCATGCTGTGTTCTCCGCTTTCTCGGGGAGGTCCGCCGTCGCGGCTGCCGTGCTGGTTACGGGGATCCGGTCGGCCGGGGGCAGGACGCGAGGCGGCAGCCCGCCCGCGTCGACCTCCAGCACCGTGCCGGTCACCGAGGGGTTGTCGGCGGCGAAGACGACCGCCTCCGCCACGTCCTTCTCTTCGCACCAGCGGCGCAGCGGCACATGGCGCCGCAGATCGGCCATGTAGGCCGCGTGCCGCTCGTTCGCCGCCGACCGGCGGCGCAGTGCCTCACCGTCGACGACTCCGGGCGCCACCGCGCTGACCCGGATGCCGTACTCGCCCAGCTCGGTCGCCCAGGTGCGGGTCAGCGCCTCCACCCCGGACTTGGCGGCGCAGTACGCCGACTGCCCGTACGCGCCCCTGCGCACGGTGGAGGAGATGTTGACGATGGCTCCGGGCGTGCCGGCGGCCAGCATCGTCTGCGCCGCGTGCCGGCCGACCAGGAAGGTGCCGGTGAGCAGGGAGGTCAACACCTGTTCGAAGTCCTCCAGCGGGTGCGGGGAGAGCAGGGGAGGCCCGTCGGGCCGTTCCCTGACGCTCACCAGGCGGCGGGAGAAGTTGCTGCCCGCGTTGTTGACGCAGAGCCCGAGCGGCGGTGCGTCCTCGGCCAGCCGCTCGAACAGGTCGGCCACGGAGCGCTCGTCGGTGACGTCCGCCCGCACGGCGTGCAGGACGAGCCCGTCGTCGGCCGCCGCCTTCACGGCCGCGTCCAGGCTCTGGGGGTCGCGCCCGCAGATCACGGTGTGCCGGCCCGCCGCGGCCAGACGCCGGGCGATGGCCGCGCCCAGGCCCCGGCTGCCGCCGGTGACCAGGGCGGTCCCGTGGACGGCGTCGTGCCGCCCGGAAAGTGATGGCTGATCAGACACGGAAGAGCAGCCCCCCGTAGTACCAGCCGGAGCCCACCGTGGGCGTGTAGCAGAGGTCACCGGCTTTCAGCCGGCCGTCGCGCGCCATCTCGGACAGCACGATCGGCACCGAGGCGCTGCCGGTGTTCGCCCGGATCTCGTAGTTGGTGACGAAGCGCTCCTGCGGGATGGAGAGCCGCTCGCGCACCGCGGCGTGCAGCTGACCCGTGCCGGGATGCGGTACGACCCAGTCGATCTCGTCCATCGTGACGCCCGAGCGGGCCAGCATCCGGGCGGCCAGGTCGGCGTGCGAGGCGGCGGCGATGGAGACCAGCTCGCGGCTGCTCTTGATCCACCCGTTGGGCGGGTGGGCGGTGACCGTCTCCCGGCCGGAGCCGTCGCTGATCAGCAGCGAGTCCCACAGCCCCGCGTCCGGCTCGGCGCCGCGCGAGAGCACGGCCGCGCCGGCCGCGTCGCCCACGATCAGCTCGCCCTTGCTGCCGGGGCGCACCCGGCGCGAGAACCGCTCGCTGGAGACGACCAGCGCGTGCCGCCAGGTGCTGTGCGTGCCGAAGTACGCCGCCGCCGTCTGCACGCCGTGCACGAACCCCGTGCAGGCACCGCACACGTCGAAGGCCAGGGCCCGGTCGGCGCCCAGCAGATGGGCGGTGTGCGGGGCCCACTCGGGGACGAACTGGCGGTCCGTCCAGTTGCTGACGATCACCAGGTCCAGCTCGTCGGGCGTGACGCCGGCCTGCTCCAGCGCCGAGTGGGCGGCGCGCACCGCCATGTACGCGGGGGTCTCGTCCTCGTCCGCCACATGGCGGCTGCGGACGTCGAGCCGGCCGATGACGGCCTCGTCCACCGCGTTGCCCGCGGGGTCGTCGGCGCTGCCGTTCTCGAGGAGAAGGCGTGGGTAGTAGTGCCCGAACCCGGACAGGCGCAGTCCGCTCTCGCGCCACAGGGAGGTCTCGTCGTGCATCTCTCGTCTTCCCGTACTGTGCGGTGGTGCCGGCCACGGCCCGGCGGAGGGGGATGAGGCCGGGCTCACGGGATGCGCAGGAGCATCGCGCCCCAGCTGAAGCCGCGGCCGATGCCGATGGCCGCGACGAGATCGCCGGAGCGGATCCTCCCGGCGCTCAGGTTCTCCGAGAGGCAGCTCGGGATGGAGACGCTGGAGGTGTTGCCCCGCTCCTGGATGTTCGTCATGAGCTTGTCTCCCGGGATCTCCAGCGCCCGGCTCACCTGGTTGATCATGTTGAGGTTGCCCTGGTGCGGCACGAACCAGTCGATGTCGTCCACCGTCAGGCCGTTGCGCTCCAGGATCTCCCGGCCCACGTGGGTGAGCAGCTTCGGGCCGACCGCGCCGACCTCACGGCCGCGCATCAGCATCTTGTCGTTCTCGTCGATGTCGAAGGCGTCGAAGTACGAGCCGTCCGCGTGCAGCGCCACGTCCAGCAGTCCGCGTTCCGCGGTGTCCGCCGACCAGACCGCGGCGGCGGCGCCCGCCCCGAACAGCGCCGAGTAGCGGTAGTCGAAGTTCAGGATCGGGCGGGGGTTCTCCGCGCAGACGACCAGCGCGTTGCGCATGCCGAGCGCCGGGAGCATCGCGGCGGCGGTCGCGGTGCCGTACATGAAGCCGGCGCAGGCCACCGAGGTGACGTCGAAGCAGGTGGCGTGCCGCAGCCCGGCCTGCTTCTGCAGCGGCAGCGAGATGTCCATGTAGTTGTTGGTGGCGCTGGAGGGGTTGGTGCGCGGGCGGGTCGTCGAGGTCGTGCCGATGACGAGGTCGATGTCGTCGGGTCCCAGACCGGCGGCGCTCAGCGCGTCGTCCACCGCCCTGGCCGCCATCTCCACCGCGCGCTCCTTGTCGTCGGCCGGCCAGTGCCGGCTGACGATCCCGGTGTTCTCGCGGATCCAGGCGTCGTCGATGCCCAGCGCGTCGAGCTGCTCGAAGTGGGCGTTGGTGATCGGCTCGCCGGGGAAGTAGTGGCCGATCCCGGCGAGCCGCACGGGGGCGATCGCGGTGGGCGGCAGGGGGCGCAGATGGGCTGTCGCCGGGTCGGGGACGGTCTCGGCGGTGGTGGTCATCGGTAGCAGCCTTCCGGGTCCATGGTGCGCAGGAGCGCGAGTTCTTCGGTGGTGACGGCCTTCTCGTCGTGCAGGAACGCGCTGACTCCCGTGGATCCGTCGGGGAAGTCCCACCCGGTCAGGTCGCGGACCGCCGCCTCGGGACCGTCGGGCAGGTCCGCCTCGGTGCGGCCCCGGCCGGGCACCGGCGGCAGCCAGCTCGTCAGCTCGAACGCGTCGCCGGCTCCGGTGCGGGTGAAGCGCCCGAACTGGCTGACCACGTCCCGGACCCGCCGGCCCGGACTGGTGAGGTGGGCCAGCCGCGGCACGTAGCGGCGGGCCGAGGCGGCCGCGACCACCACGCAGTCCACGGTCGAGGCGATGTCGTTGGCCCCGCCGGAGCCGGTGATCCAGCGGCCGTTCGGCAGCAGCGTCGTGTTGATGTTGGCGTCCGGGTCGATCTCCGCCGCCGACAGCACGCCCAGGCAGCGGGGGTTGGCGGCGACCGCGCCGCCCAGCGTCTCCGCGACGCCCGCGAGCATCTGCGAACGCTCGGCGTGACGCTGGCTGAAGAGGAAGACGTCGCCGGGCTCGGGGTCCATCGACTGCAGGCCCAGTTCGGCGGCGACCCGCACCTGGATGCCGTCGTCCGCCAGCAGCCGGGCCGCCAGCCACGCCGCCATGTGCGAGGTGCCGATCCCGGCGAGCAGCGTGTCGTAGCCGCGCTCCCGGACCAGGTCGGCGACGGCGCGGGCACCGAGCACGATGAGCTGCTCCTGCTCGGTGGGCGCGGCGGACGCGTCCACCGGCGGGGCGGCCTGCTCCGCGACGGCGCTGCCGCCCGGGGGAGCCGGGAAGAGCAGTCCGGAGCGGCGCCGCTCGCCCAGCTTCTCCAGGTACTCGGCGTGGCCCGACACCCCGCCGACCCACTCCTCGTACCAGGCGGCGGCGGTCTCCGGGGTCGTGCAGGCGCCGACGATGTCGGTGAGGAAGTCGTAGTCGTCCAGGTAGCCGTCGACCCCGGCGAGACGGCCGGTACGCAGCGACTGCGGGTGGGCGCCGAGCGGAGCCTCGCACAGGCCGAGGACACGGGCGGCGGGGATCACCACCCGGTCCGGCATCGCCGCGACCACCTCGTCGTCGACGATCGCCTCCACGGAGGCGAGGACGCCGTCGGTGGCTGCGTACGCGGCCCAGGGGCCCTCGCCCAGCGGGGGGCAGGCCACGACGTTGCCCCGGCTGTCCGCGACGACGCCGTGGAAGAGGGCGAAGCGGGGGCGCAGCGGGCTGAGCAGGGTGACGGTGCGCTCCGGGTCCTCCGGGTGCGGCACCAGGTGGAGGCTGCCCTCCTTGCCGTGCCGGAGGTCGGTCTCGGCGAGCCTCGAGCCGGTGGTGGCGAACGGCTGGCCGAGTGCCGCGGCCATCAGCCGCTGGGTGTAGGTCAGCAGCGACCACATCTCGATCTCGAACGGCCGGCCCTCGGCCAGTTCGCGGTAGAGGCGGTTGGGGCGCGGCGAGGGGTAGGTGTCCCCGACGAAGCCGGTGATCACCTTGCGCACGGCGCCGGAGAGGGCGAGCGCGTGGGCGCTGGAGTGCACGGCGGTGGTGCTCACGGTCAGGCTGCGGCTGCCGGCGAAGGTCCGGCAGACCGCGTTGAGCAGGGCGTTGGGCCGCGACATCGTCGCCGCCGCGTGCAGGTGGTCGCCCTCGCGGACGAAGCGGCGTATCAGGTCGTCGGGGTCGGCGGCCAGGTAGGGGCCGCTCCGGTGGCCCGTGGCGGCAGGGTGGTCGGGCGTTGTGGTCATGCGTGCTCCAGGGCCATGACGGAGGTCTGCGAGCCGAAGGCGAAGGACAGCGAGACCGCCAGGTCGAACTCGGTGTCGCGGGGTCCCTCGGCGACGTGGTCGTGGTCGCACTCGGGGTCCGGCGTGCGGTGGTTGGCGGTCGGGGCCAGCCGCTGGTGGTGGAGCATCAGCGAGGTGGCGGCGACGTTGATGATTCCGGCCATGCCGAAGGTGTGGCCGTAGATGGGCTTGTTGGAGCCGTGCGGCGGCAGGTCGGCGTCGTCGCGGTGCGGCAGCAGCCGGCGCAGGGCCCGGCTCTCGGCGAGGTCGTTGTACCGGGTGGCGGTGCCGTGGCCGCAGACGTACCCCACCTCGTCGGGCTTGCGCCCGGCGTCGTCGAGCACGGCCGCGACGACGGAGGCGGTGACGTCTCCGGTCAGATCCATGCTGGTGGCGTGGTCGGCCTCGTTGAGCGCGCGGTGGCCCAGGATCCGCGCGTAGATCCGGGCGCCGCGCTCGCGGGCGGAGGACTCGCGCTCCAGGCAGAGCGTCATCGCGCCCTCGCCCAGGGCGAATCCGCGCCGGTCGCGGTCGTAGGGGCGGACGGCGGAGGCGGGGTCCTCCTCCTCCGGGGAGAGCACCCCGTCCCCGAGGCCCAGGTAGCAGCGGGCGACCTCCGGGGTGATCGGGAACTCGTGGCCCCCGGCCAGCACCACGTCGGCGCTGCCCGAGCGCAGCTCGCGCAGCGCGAGGCCGATCGCGTGGTGGCCGCCGACGCAGGCGCTGCTGACCGTGGTGACCAGGCCCTTGGCCCCGACGGCGATGGCGGCCAGCGTGGCCGGGCAGCCGGCGAGACCGCGGAACATGGCCGTCGCCTTGCCGGCGTACGGGTCCTGGTCGGGGCCGGCCGTCATGGTCTCGGCCCACCAGGACAGCGGGCCGCGGGAGGAGGACTGGACGATGCTCAGCCGCTCCGGGGCGACCTGGCCCCGGGCGATCCCGGCGTCCGCGAGCGCGTCGCCGACGGCCGCCATGGTGGCCAGGATGTCGCGGTTGTACTTGGCGGCGTGCGCCGGATCGAGGTCCGGCAGCCGGACCGCGGTGTCGAACGCACCCAGCTGCGCGGCCGCGTGGACCGGCAGCCCGGCAGCGGCGAACGCCGGCTTCTCCAGCCGGCTCACCTGGGGGGTTCCGGTGGAGACATGCCTCCAGAAGGCGTGGACATCGGGGGTGCCGGGCAGCACGCACCCGATGCCGGTCAGCACGACGGGATCGGAGAGGTCCGGGGAGAGGTCTCGGCTGCTGTCCATGGAGCGAAGCTAACCGCTCCTACACGAGCCTCGATATGGCCGTCAAGTACTCATACTCGGCCGGTTCGATGACTCCCGGTACTCGATTTTCCGCCGGATCCGTCAACCCCGTGCGGTAGACGCGCCTACGCACGAAAGCGGCCCGGGCACCTCCGCGAGGGGAGGGACCGGGCCGCTTCGGGCGCGGAAGGGCTGGCTTTTCAGGCGTTCTTGACGTCCCGTCGGCCGACCGCGTGCGTACCGGCGGCGACGACCAGGACCGAGAGGACCAGCAGCAGCGCGACCCCGCCCCACGGAACGCCGTCGACCAGCGGGTCGTTGCCCAGCGCCCACTCCCACGGGGAGATGTTCGACAGCGGCTCCAGAGCGTCGGACATCGGCGCGATGGCGTGCAGCAGATAGCCGACGACGAGCACACCGGCCGCCACGCCCAGCGCGGGACCGCGTCCGAAACCGAATCCGACGACGGCGTAGGCGACCCCGGCGTGCAGGACGGCCAGCAGGCCGACCGTCAGCGTCACGGCGGCGACCCCGCCCCCGGAGACGTCCATGTCGAAGGCGACGACCGAGCCGTAGACCGACAGCCAGACCAGGAGACTGGTGACGACCAGGCCGAAGGCCACGCAGAGGAAGCGCACCAGGAAGACCGTGCGGCGGGCCACCGGCAGCGCCAGCAGCAGTTCGAGCCGCCCGGCCTCCTCGTCGCCGCCGGTCAGGGCGGCGGTCGCGGTCACGGCCATCAGGCCGAGGAGCAGCGGCAGCAGGACCGCGTACAGGTTGCCCTTGAGGTAGCCGCTGGCGCTGCTGATCTGGTCGATCCCGAAGGCCGTGGCCACCTCCGGCGAGACGCCGGAGGCGAAGTCCTCCAGCGCGCCGGACTTCTCCATCGAGGGCCAGGCCCCGGCGACGGAGAGCGCGAGCAGGACCAGCGCGGCCGACCAGGCGATCAGGGTGCGTTTCTGGATCTGTACTCCGCGCCGGAAGATCTCCGAGCTGGGCGACGACATGTGTTTCCCTTCCGGCCGGCCCGGGGGAGCGGCCTTGGTGACTGAAGACCCGTGACGGTGACTGCGGCGGTCACCGCACGGGGGCGGAGCCCGGGGACGGCTCGTCGGCCGCGGTGCCCCGGCTGCCCGGGACGTCGCTCTGGTAGTACTCCAGGAACGCCTCCTCCAGGTCCGGTTCGGGCGCCGTGAGCGTGGTGATCCGGTGCCCGGCCAGGAGCTTCAGGAGCGGGTCGGGCGATCCGGTCCAGGCCAGGCTGACCTCCTGGCCCCCGGGCCTGCGCCGTTCCACGTCCGACGCCCCGTCCAGGGAGCCCAGCGCGGCGAGCGGGACGTCCTCGTCCTCCGCGAAGGTGATGTGGAAGCGCTGCGCGGCCCGGCGGCGCAGCTCGTGCGTCGGTCCGGAGGCGGCGAGTCTGCCGCCCTGGAGCACCGCCACCTGGTCCGCGACCCGCTCGACCTCGGAGAGGATGTGCGAGGAGAGCAGCACGCTCTGCCCGTTGTCCCGGGCCTCCTCGACCGTGCCGAGGAACACCTGCTGCATCAACGGGTCGAGCCCGTTGGTCGGTTCGTCCAGGACCAGCAGTTCCGGCCTGGCCATGAAGGCGCCGACCAGGCCGACCTTGCGGCGATTGCCCGTGGACAGTCCCCGGACCTTGCGTGACGGGTCGATGCCGAACCGCTGGACCAGCTCGTCCCGGTAGGCGGTGTCGGTCATCCCGCGAAGCCGTCCCCAGGATGCCAGGGTCTGCCCGATGGTCAGCCGTTCGTCCAGCCGCAGTTCGCCGGGCAGGTAGCCGATACGCCCCCGCACCTCGGGCCGGTCCGGGTCCTGGCCGAGGACCCGGACCACGCCGGACGTGGGCCGGGACAGGCCCATGAGCATGCGGATCGTGGTGCTCTTGCCCGCTCCGTTGGGGCCCAGATATCCGTAGACCACGCCCTGGGGGACCGTCAGGTTCAGCCGGCTCAGCGCGGTGAAGTCACCGAACTTCTTGGTGACGTCCGTACATTCGATGAGAGGGGTCACGTCTCTTCTGCTCTCCTCTTGCGCCCACGGCTCGTGCGTCCACGGCCGGCCGGTGTGGCGGGCGACGGGGGTGAAGGGCGGGGGGGTCGGTATCCGCCGTACGGCACGGCACGTACAGCATATTCAGTGTTTACTGAATCTGATCAACAGGCTATCGGGGCGGCCCACATGCCGCAACGAAACGCCTGGCCCCGTGGCGCGAAACGTTCACGCCGCGGCGGCGTCAGGAGCGGCGCTCCGAGGGCGGGGAGGGCTCCCGGTTCGCGGCGGAGGCCGCCTGCCACCAGTAGCCGTTCTCCACCCCGAGCGCCGCCGTGCGGTCCAGGTGCCCGGAGTCCCGCAACAGCCGGACTCCCGCAGCCAGGAGGGCCGGATCACCGGCGGCCACCGACGCCGCCAGCGCCTGCGCCTCGGCGAGCGCGTCGCCGTCGGGAACGGTGCGCTCCACCGCGCCCAGCCGGGCGAGTTCGTCCGCCCGCAGGCGCTCACCGGGGATCAGCAGCATCCGGGCGGCCACTCCGCGTCCGGCCCGGCGCAGCAGCGAGTGGACCGCGCCGCCGCCGGGGACCGCGCCCACCCCCAACTCCGGCAGGCCGAACAGCGCACCCTCGCCGGCCACCACCAGGTCGCAGGCCAGGGCGAGTTCGAGGCCGCCCCCGAGGGCGTACCCCTCGACGGCGGCGACCAGGGGGAAGGGGGCCTCGTGCAACGCCGCGAACACCGTGCGGAAGTGGGCCCGCCGCACCGCGCGGCGCGACAGGTCGTGCCAGTCGGGTTCACCGGTGTCGGCGCCGCTGGAGAAGGTCCCACCGGCCCCCGTGAGCACCAGCGCACCGGGGGTCGGACCTCGTCGGCCCGTCAAGTCGCTCAATCGCGCCGCCAGTTGCTCCAGCATCGCGGTGGACATCGCATTGCGGCGGTGCGGCCGATGGAGCGTCAGCGTGACCACCCGCCCGCTCCGCTCGACGAGCAGGGGGTCCTGCTCCGCTGCGGGTGCCGTCTCGGAGAGGTTCATCCGCAGGGCCTCAGCATTCTGAACAGCTCCTTGCGCCCGGACACGCCCACCTTGTGGAAGACCCGGCTCGCGTAGTTCTTGACGGTCTGCTGCGTGAGGCACAGCTCCTGGGCGATCTCCTCGTTGGAGCGGCGGCGTAGTAAGAGGCCGAGGATCTCCTCCTCGCGTCCGCTCAGCTTCCATGTACGGCACACGCCGATGTCCCGGGCCGGCTGCGGGGGCTCGTCGGTGCCCAGATGCCAGAAGCTGCGCCCGCTCAGCACGTCGTGCAGTCCCTTGACGATGGACTCGGGCGGGCACGACTCGTGCACGAACCCCGCGGCCCCGCCCCTGATGCACTCCACCACGCTGCGGGGCGCGTTGTCCCTGCTGTAGAGGATGACCCGGGTTCCGCTCCAGTAGGACCGGTTGCCACGGACCTCCGGCCACTGCTCGTACTCCACGAGCGCCACGTCGGGCCGGCCGCCGGGGAGGGTGTCGACAGCGGTCGGGTGGGGGCAGCCGCCCAGCACGGTGACGTTCGGATCGCCCCGGAACAGGTCGAGGATCGCTTTGCGTATCAAAGGTGACGAGTGCAGGACGATCAGCCCGCGTCCGCCCGTCTCGGCCATACCAGAACCCCTCGTACTCCAACGGCGCCGGTCGGGCGCCCTGTCGTTCGGCATATTGCGAATGTGTTGAACCGTACTGGCGAGATGATGCCCACCCCGCCGATGGCAAGACCGCACCGGTGCGGTGTCGGAGCGGCGTGGAAGTGGAGCCGCTGAGGCTCGCGGGCACGCGACGTCTTGTCTCGGGGGATACTGCCGGGTAATAAGGTGGGTAGAAATTCCGGCCCGGCAGTTATTACTGGCGCGTAGACAGTCTGCGTGCGAATAAGAATCCCTATGGGAGACGCTTCCGCGCCGTGTTCGGTTCCACTTTCAAGGACTTTCGATTCCAGTTTTCGGTGGGGATGTTAAGGCTCTGTGACATCCTCGGGAACAGTGGACCGACGTGTGTGCGTGGCGGTGCGGCAGGCGCAACCTGCCCGGATGACGGTGGTCCGGCGTGACGACCCGCCTCGTCACGCGGATAAAGCCTGACCGCGAAGGGTCATGTGGCTGAAGCACGACTTCCCCCTGATGGCGCATTGCGACCCGGTGGTCGCTGAAGGCCGCACGGGGCAAACCGCTGCGAGAGTTCGGGCCCCGAATCCGGGTCGATAGTAACCTCCGGATCCTCCACTGTCACGCAGCGGATTATTGCCCGGCAGTCAAGAATGCCCGCCGGGAATTGACGTATCCTTTGATCGACTTCGCACTTTCCGCATGTTTTCGGTTGTCGAGAGATATTTCTGGCATGTCCGCTTTTGCTGGTGAGGTGTGGTCGGCCGTCCGTGGACCTCGGCGGTCGAGGCTTGCCCGAGGCTCTGTGATTCGGCCAGCCCGAGCAGACGCCTGCGGGCCGCACCGGCCGCGGGGCCGGCCGTTGTCCGTGGTCGCGTGAGGGACCTTGGTGCGCGCGCCAGGGGCGTCGGCTTCTTCGCGGGTGCCGGTGGGGATGTCGTAGGCCCAGGTCGGGCCTTCTGCATGGTGGCCAGGGTCAGTACGGGCCGTACTCGTCGCCAGGAGCGTGCGTGCCTTCCGGGCCGGGTGGCGCTCCCCGCGTCGTCGTCCTCGTCGCCGGGCGACCGCCACCCTGTGGGTGGACTGCACGCTTTCGGCCCGATTCGGCACCGGTGGCGGGCGAAGAATGGATGATTCCGCCCGTCGGGGCCAGTGAATCGCGCATTAATAGCCATGTTTATCCCCGGCGCGCAGCGGGGCTGATTCGAGTACGTTTGCGGCTTGTGTTCGCGGGTACGGCCTGATCGTCTGTGCGCTTCTTGTGACAGATTGCGACGACTTGGTGGCCCACGGGGGGCCGCCTCCTCTGTCTGGCCTTGGGTCCCCCTCTTCGAGCCAAGAGGCGGGGCAGACCTTCGGTCGTAGTTCAGGCGGTTTGGGGGATGGCGTGGTGCTGGGAGAAGGCGCGTGTCGCGACGAGCACGTGGGCGCGTTGGGTGGTGAGACACATCGGGGCCTGCTGGTGCCGGCTCCCCTCGGACTCCTCCCCTTCGCAGCGCTCGCAGCGGGTCCTGGATGCCGGATCGCACAGCGAGGCGGACGCGGTGGGCAGGAAGGTCCGCGCGGGGTGTCGACCGCCTTGCCGGGAGGGGCTCTCGCCGAGGCGCGAAGAACAGGATCCCAGGAAGAGTCCGGAAAGGCAGGATCAGCGGAAGAGGTCGGAAAGACCGGATCCGCGAAGGATCTCGGAAGGCGGGGAGACCCCGGGCATCTCCCGGGCGCACGAGGCGGAGAGGGTCTCGGTCGGCTGCTCGGCCGTCCTGGGCGTCCTCGGCCTCGGCAGTGCGGCCGAGCGCCATCGGCTCACCATCGATGTCCGTGGTCCGTCACCACGGCAGGGGCACGCCGGACGGCACGGCCCGTGCTCTGCGAGCCGAGCGTATGACCGTGCCGGAAGGGGGACTGCGCTTCCAGGTGCTGGGGCCGGCCGGCGTGCGTTGCGGGGACGCCCCCGTCCGTCTGCCCGGCACCGTGGCACGTCGTGTGCTCACCGTGCTGATGCTGTCCCCCGGCGAAGTGCTCAGCACCCCCCGCCTCGCCAAGGGGGTCTGGGGCTTGTGCTGCCCGGCGACCGCTTCCAACCAGGTGCGCAAGGCGGTCGCCCAACTCCGCCAGTGCATACCGGGCGCGGGCGCGCACCTGCTCACTGACGGCCCGAACTACCGGCTGAACGTCAGCGCGGTCGAGTCCGACCTGGTGGAGTTCAACCAACGCCGCCTGCGGGTCCGTAGACTCGCGGAGAGCGGAGCGGGCGAGGCCCAGCTCATCCAGGAACTGCAGACGATCCTGTCCCTCTTCCGCGGACAGGTGGCGGCAGACATCGTCGACGGCGACGAGTTGGAGAACGGCCCGATCCGCGCGGCCGCCCGGGTGGTGGAAGAGCGGCGGCTCGCCGTCCAGAAGGAACTGATCTCGCTGAGGCTGCGCTCGTCGCCACCGGCGCTGGTGATAGAGGACCTCCGGGACCTCGTGGCGCAGCACCCGCTCGCGGAGGATCTGCGCGCACAGCTCATGCTCGCGCTGTCCCTCTCCGGCAGGCAGGCCGACGCGCTCGCCGAGTACGCCGAGATACGCACCCTGCTCCGCGACGAACTGGGCATCGACCCCGATCACTCGCTGGCCCAGGTGCACGAAGCGGTGCTGTGCGGTGACGCGCTCACCTACCTGCGGGCCGGAGCTCCGCTCCGCGATCATCACCAGTCCGGCGCCACCGAACTCGACGCGGGTAGACAGCACGTGGCGCCACGGACCCACAAGGCACCCGTGCGGGGCACCTGCACCCTGCCGCACGGACCGACCGACTTCGTCGGCCGCCGGGAGGAGGTCGACACCCTGCTGCGGACCGCCAGAGCGGGCTCCCGGGGCCCGGGGCCGCTGCTCGTCTGCATCGACGGCATGGGCGGCGTCGGCAAGACGGCTCTCGCCCTGCACGCGGCCCGTCGGCTGGCCCAGGACTGTCCGGACGGCCAGTTCTACGTCGACCTGCACGCGTTCAGTCCGTGCGAGCGGCCCCGCGAACCCGCCGAGGTGCTTCAGGTGCTCCTCGGCTCACTGGGGGTCGAAGCGCAGCACATCCCGTCGGACCTGGACAGCCAGGTGGCCATGTGGCGGGCCCGGCTGGCCGACTCCAAGGTGCTGTTGCTGCTCGACAACGCCGCGAGCGAGGCGCAGATCGTGCCGCTGCTGCCGCCGGGCCACGGTTCCCTCGTACTGATCACCAGCCGCCGTCGCCTCTACGGCCTCGACGGCACCGAGCCCTGCCCGGTCTCCCGGATGAGCGCGGGGGACTCCCGAGAGCTCCTCGAGCAGCTGCTCGGGGGCGGGCTGGAGCCCCGGGCGGCACAACTGCTCGTCACGTACTGTGAGGGACTCCCGCTGGCACTGCGCCTGGCCGCCGCCAAGCTGCGCAGCCGCCCCGCCTGGACGCTGTCCCATCTGGTGCAGCGCCTGGGCAACACGCGACGCCGGGCCGCCGAACTCCAGGTGGGCGACCGGAGCGTCCGGTCGGTGCTTCAGCTGTCCTTCGACGCGCTGACCGAGGCGCAGCGCCACGCCCTGTGCGTGCTGGCCCTGGTGCCGGACGCGAGTCTGGGCGTGCACGAGGCGGCGGCCCTGCTCGGCACCGATCCGGCCGAAGCCGAGCTGCTGCTGGAGGGCCTGCTCGACGTGAACCTCCTCGAACAATCCCACATCGGCCGCTACGCCCTGCATGGGCTCATGGCCGGTGTCACGACGGGCACGTGCGAGTTCGAGAGGCTCCTGTGCGGCGGGGAACGGCGCTCCGCGCTTCGTCGGCTGCTCGCCCACCACCTGGCGGTCACCTCGCGTAGCTGCCTCCTCCTCGGGCGGCCGGACGACGGCTCCGTTGCCGGATCCGGCGCCGTACCCCACCTCCCCGAGATCAACAGCCGAAAGGAGGCGATGGAGGTCTGCGAGCGGGAGCTGCCTGCGATGGTGGAGACGCTGCGTGCTTCCGGACAGGAGGGGTTCTTCGCCCCGGCCGCGCAGCTCGCGCGCAACCTGCGGTTCGTCCTGGCACCGGAGGGCGGCGGGCGGGAGGAGGAGAGGCACGGGGAGGAGGACGGCGGGGCCGCCGGCTGCCGGGAGAGCGAGGCGTACCGCGGGGCACTGCTCGGGCTGGCAGCCACGTGCCGGGGCGTCGGTCTGCTGGAGCACGGCGCGACGCTGGCCGCCACGGCGACGAGCTCGGCCGGGGCCCGGGGCATCAGCCCCGGGGAGCGCGTGCCGTAGCCGGGTCTGTCCGGTCCGCGCGAAGGGTGGTGCGGCGACTTCCAGGGCCCGGCGACTTCCACGGCCCGCGCGGGCCGTCCTTCCTCCGGGGCCGGTGCCGCGCGGGCGATCCCCCCTCCGGGCCCGCCGCGCGGGCACGGTGAGGTCGGAGGAGCAGCGGTGCGGTCGGAGGCGGCAGGGGACGAAAGCGGCCGGGGCCGGTGCGTCGCCCCACCCCGCGGACGGGGGACGGGCGGGGTCAGGGCGCGGATGCCACCGGTGGTCACTCGGCGGGCTCGAACCTGACCGGAATGCTGCGGTAGGCCCGGAAGGTGACGCTGGGCCGCCGCTCCACGGCGCCCGCCGCGGTCGGCGTGTCCGGTGAGTGCGCCAGCCACCGCAGCACGGCGCGCCCCTCCACCTGCGCCAGGGCCGCGCCCAGGCAGTGGTGCACACCGCCACCGAAACTCACGTGCGGATTGGGGTCACGGGTGATGTCGAGCCGCTCGGGGTCGGCGAACCGGGCCGGATCATGGTTGGCGGACCCCAACAGCAGCACCAGGATGCGGCCCGCGCGCACGGTGCGGCCATCGATCTCCACCGCCTCCTTCACATAGCGCGCGGTGGCCTGGATCGGCGCGTCATAGCGCAGGAACTCCTCGACGGCCGGAACCGCCAGCTCCGGCCGGCCCCGCAGCAGGGCCAACTGCCCCGGGTGCCGCAGCAGCGCGGAGAAGATCGTGGAGATCAGGTTCGTGGTGGTCTCGAAGCCCGCGAAGAACAGGAACACCACGTTGTCGACCAGCGTCTCCCGGTCGAAGCCGGGATGCGTGCGCTGCGCCGCCAGCAGGTTGCTGACCAGGTCGTCGGCGGGTTCTTTCGACCGCTCGTCGACCAGCGCCGAGACGTACTCGCGCAGCCAGGTCACCGCGGCGTGCGCCGCCGCCCGCTCCTCCACGGGCACGTACAGGGCGAACGCCTTGGCCAGCTCCACCGCGTGCGGCCGCACCGCCTCCCGGTCCACGTCCGGAATGCCGATCAGCTCGCAGACCACGGTGACCGGCAACGGGAACGCCAGGTCGCCGACCACGTCCAGGACCCCGCCCCGGCCCGCCCGGTCCTGGGCCTCGGCCATCAGCCGGTCCACCTGGACGGCGACGTAGTCCTCCAGCCTGCGCATCAGCCGCGGGCTGAACGAACGCTGCATGATGCCCCGCAGGAAGGTGTGCGCGGGCGCGTCCTGGTCCAGCACGATCCGCTTCAGGAACTCGTTCGCGGGCCCGGGCCCGGTGGAGAACTCGTGGTACTCCGGCGGGTACTCGTGACCGAGCCGACGGTCCTTGAGCAGCCGGCTGACGTCCTGGTGGTGCGAGACCACCCACTGGCCGGCCGCGCCTCGGGCCAGGCGGCCGGACGCGCGGAGAGCGGCATACACCGGGTAGGGGTCCGCGACCACGGAGGGGTCGCGGGAGTCGAACTTGACGGGCAGTTCTCGCATACGGCCCGGCACCTCCTGTTGCTTGCGCGTGGTGTCCGGTGTGGAGCCTGACAGCCCGGGAGCGGGGTGGGGGGAACCTGTCGCCAGTCCTTCACCGCCGTCCGGCGCCCCGCACCGGGCTCGCAGACTGGGCGGGCCAGGCAACCACCGGACCCGAGCCGGGCACCCGAGGGTGCCGGGAGGTGACGCAGCGTTGAACACCGTGCTGAACATGCCGCGCTTCCTGCTGGACGACGCGCGTGCCATGCGCGACCCCTACCCGGTCTACCGCCGCCTGCGCGCGTACGGCCCGGTCTGCCGGGGCGGCCCGGGACAGTGGGTCTTCCCGCGGCACGAGGAGGTCTCCGCGCTGCTCCGCGACCCCCGGCTGGGCCGGGAGTTTCCCGAGGAGTACCAGGCGGTGTCGGTGGGGGAGGGGCCGGCCAACGACTACCTGCGGCGCATCGTCGTCGACCGCGACCCGCCCGGCCACACCCGGCTGCGCCGACTGCTCGTCAAGTCGCTCAGTCCGGCGATGGTGCGCGCGCTCCGCGAACCCATCGCCCGGCTCGTCGACGGCATGCTGGACCGGTTCGCAGACGAGCGCCGCTTCGACCTCGTCGCCGACCTGGCCGTGCCTGTACCGATGACGGTGATGAGCGAGCTGCTGGACATCCCCGGCTCCGACCGGGCCGACATCGCCCGCCTCTCCACCTCGCTCGCCCAGGCCTTCGCGGTGTTCATCCCGCCGGAGAAACAACGCGAGGCGCACAGGGCCGTGGTCGAGCTGCGCGACTACATGGCCCAGTTGGTCCGCGAGCGCAGACGCCGCCCCGGCGAGGACCTGCTGTCACGGATGCTCGCCGCGGTCAAGGACGGCGAGGAGCCACTGACCGACGAGGAGATCATCGACAACGCGCTGTTCGTCTACTACGCGGGCTTCGAGACGACCACCAACGCCATCGCCACCGGTGGCGACCTCCTTGTGCGGCAGCCGCACACCCAGCGGCAGTTGCGGGAGGACCCGGGCATCGTCGGCAGCGCGCTGGAGGAGTTCATGCGCTACGACGCGCCCATCCATGCCACGACCCGGATGGCTCTGGAACCGATCGACATCGCGGGACTGACGGTCCGCAGGGGACGGGTGGTGGTGCTGCTGCTCGCCTCCGCCAATCACGACGAGCGGGTGTTCCACGACCCGCACCGGGCCGACCTGACCAGGTCGCCCAACCCGCACCTGAGTTTCGGCGGGGGAGTGCACCACTGCCTCGGCGCGGCGCTGGCCAGAGTGGAGGGGGCGGTGGTCTTCGAGCGGCTGGTCACCCGGTTCGCGGACATCGAGTCGGCGGGCGAGGGCGCATGGGAGCCCAGCGCGGGCGGCTTCCGGTTCCCCTACTGGGCGCACCGCAGCGTGCCGGTGGCGGTGCGGCCCGCCTGAGCCCGGCGCGGGAGGGATCCCGCCGGTGCCGTGATCGCGGTCAGGACGAGGCCCGCGCCGGTGGTCCATCGTCCGTGCAGGGCCGGGAAGCCGGTGGCGACGGGGTCGAAGGCGGCGTCCGCGCGGTGGGCCCGGCGGGCCCCGTCCGAGACCGGCCGCACCGTGAACGTGCCCCGGCCACGGCCGGGTTCGAGGACGACCTCGGCGTCGTCGAAGCCCAGCCAGGATCCCATCGCGGGATACCAGACCTTGTAGTACGCCTCCTTGGCGCTGAAGAGAACCCGGCACCACGGCACGTCGCGCCGGACCGCACCCAGTTCGGCGAGGTGGGCCCGCTCGGCCGCCGAGGTCACTCCCGCCAGCACCCGGGCGGGCAGCGGCGCGCACGGTTCGGCGTCGATGCCCACACCGTCGGCGTCCCGGGACCGCGCCACCGCAGCCGCCCGGTAACCCCGGCAGTGGGTCAGGGAGCCGACCGTCCCGGCCGGCCACCGGGGCGCCCCGTCGGTGCCGCGCACCAGGGCGGCGGGCCGGACGCCCAGTTCGGCCAGGCAGGCGCGCGCCACCCGCCGGACGGTGGCGTACTCAGCGCGGCGCGCGGGCAGCACACCGGCCACCTGCCGCCGTTCCGCCTCGAAGAGCGCGGGGCCCGGCAGCTCCCGGGTGCTCTCCAGGGCCGCCGCATACGCGGGCAGCAGCGTCCGGATCACACCGGGGACGGCCGTCGCGCGGCCCCCTCCGGAGGGGGCCGTCCCGTGCGTCAACCGAGTGCCGCCGTCGCCCGCAGCGCCACCTTGTCGATCTTGCCGACCGGGGTGCGCGGCAGCACCGGCAGCTCGCGCACCTCGTCGGGCAGCTTGAACGCGGCCAGTCCCCTGCCCGCCAGGTACCGCTTGATCTCCACCAGAGAAGGCGCCTGCCCCGGCCCCCCGCTCGGGACCACGAACGCGAGGACGCCCTCGCCGAGCCCGGCGTCCGGCCGGGCCACCACGGCGGCGTCGTCGATGGCCTCGTGGCCGCGCAGGTGCCCCTCGATCTCGTCGGCCGACACCTTCTCGCCGCCCCGGTTGATCACGTCCTTGGCTCGGCCGACGATCACCAGGTTGCCCTCGGGCGTGAGCCGGGCCAGGTCGCCGGTGCGGAAGAAGCCGTCGGGGGTGAACGAGGTGCGGTTCGCCTCCGGCGCGTTCCAGTAGCCGTTGATCGTGTACGGGCCGCGGGTGACCAGCTCCCCCACGGCGCCTGTCGGAACCTCACGCAACTCCTCGTCGACGAGGCGCAGTTCGTCGAACTCGGACAGGGGGCGGCCCTCGGTTCCGTGCACCACCTCCTCCGGGTCGTCCAGACGCGTGTACGTGAGCAGGCCCTCGCCGATGCCGAACCAGTTCGTGATGCGGCAGCCGAGCGCGGCCTGCGTGCGCCCGGCGGCCTGCTCGTCGAACTTGGAGCTGCCCACCTGGAGGACGACGCCCTTCATGCCCACCGACCGCTGCGCGGCGACCTTGGACCACAGCGCCGCCAGGGCGGGCACCACGGTGGTGTGGGTGACGCCCTCGCGCTCGATCAGCGGGAACACCTCGTCGGGGGAGGGGCTCGCGGCCAGGACCGCCTTGCCGCCCACCAGCAGCGCGCCGAGCACCCCCGGGCATCCCAGGGCGGCGTTGTGGGCCGCCGGGTTCGCCGCCAGGTACACGCTGTCCGCGTCGAACTCCAGGGCCTGCGCGCAGGCGGCGATGTTGTAGAGGTAGTCGTCGTGTGTCCGGGGTATCAGCTTCGGCTTGCCGGTGCTGCCGCCGCTGAGCAGCAGGAACGCCACGCCGGAGGGATCGACCTCGGGCAGCGGCCCGCCGTCCGCGCCCTGGGCGCGGACCCGGGACAACGGGGTCAGGTCCTCGCTGTCGCCCGCCACGATCACCGTACGGACGCCGGGGAGGGATGCGGCGTGCCGGGCGAGGGTGCGGTAGTCGAAGCCCTGGAAACGGCCGGTGGTGACGTAACCGACCGCCCCGGAGGCCTCGATCAGGTGCCGTACCTCGCTCTCCCGGTGTCCCGGCAGCGCGAACACCGGGATGACGCCGGCCCGGAACAGTCCCACCGTGACGGTGAGGAACTCGACGACGTTCGGCAGCTGGACCATGACCCGGTCCCCGGGGTTCACGCCCCGGGCCAGCAGCCCGCGCGCGATGTCGTCGGCCTCGGCCCGCACCTCGCCGTGCGTGACACGGCGCTCGCGGTCCACGGCCGCGGTCCGGTCGGGGAAGGCCAGTGCCGTCTCCGTCAGCGCGTCCCCCAGCGGCACCCCTCGCCAGATCCCTGCGGCCCGGTAGCGGGCGGTGTCCTCGTCGCTCCACGGCGTGAACTCGTCCATGACGGCCAGTGTCCCGGCCCGCCGGGCCGCGCCGACCGGGACGAACAGAGCCGTGAAAGAGACGAAGGGCGCCACCGCGATCGCTCCTATCGTCACCAGCGTCGCCGACGAGTTCCCGGCCCCGGGACACGCCGCCTAGGAGTGATGGATGAGTCGCCCCCGTACGCTGAACTGGCTCGACGCACCTCGCGACGACAGCGGTGTGGAGATGTTCGACGAAGGCGCCCACACCTACCGGCCCTATACCGAACTCGCCGACGCCGCGCTCCGGATCTCGGGCGGGCTGATCGCCCGGGGCGTCCCTCGCGGGGCGGTGGTGCCGCTGCTGTCCTCGACCGGCCCCGACCTCGTCGCCGCCTTCTACGGGGTGCAGGCCGCCGGATGCGTGGTGAGTGTGCTGGCGCCTCCCACCCGGATGTCGGGCGAGGCCGCCCGCGCCCACGCCCGCGCCGTCGTCGCCGCGGTGGACGCGGACACCGTGCTGGTCGACGCCGCCCACCACGACTACGCCGTCGACGCCCTCGCCGAGTCCGGACCGGGCGTCCGCGTCCTGCTGCTGGAGGAGCTCGCCGCGGGTGATCCCGGCCGGCGTGACCTCGTCGAACAGGCCCTCGTCCAGTTCACCTCCGGCAGCTCGGGCCGCCCGCGCGGCGTGCGGATCAGCCATGCCGCACTCGACGCCAACACCTTGGCGATCCGCCGCTGGGAGCGTGCGGGACGCGACGACTCCTGGTGCTCCTGGCTGCCGATGCACCACGACATGGGGCTCATCGGCTGCCTGGTGGTGCCCGTCTCCGGCAACAACCGGCTGGCGGTGTGCAGGCCCGAGACCTTCCTGCGCCATCCGCTGTCGTACCTCACCCGCTTCGACGCCAACCGGGTCGCGCGGCCCGCCACCATCACAGCCACCCCGGCGTTCGGCCTGCAACGCATCGTCGACAAGGTCGGCCACGCCCACCTGGAGGGCGCCGACTTCTCCCGCACCCGGGCGGTGATCGTCGGGGCCGAACGCATAGACCCCGCACTGGTGACCCGCTTCACGGAACTGATGCGCCCGCACGGCCTGTCCCCGCACACCCTCACCCCCGCCTACGGGCTGGCCGAGAGCACCCTCGCCGTCACCGGAGTGCCCGTCGAGGAGGTCCCGCGCGCCGTCCTCGTGCACCGGGACGAGCTGCGGGTCGGAGCGGAGGTGAGCCTCGCGGACGGGGCCACGGACCGGGCGACGGTCCAGGTGATGAGCTGCGGCCGGGCACTGGACGGACTGACCGTACAGGTCGTCGGCGAGGACGGGGAGCCGCTGCCCGAGGGTCACGTCGGCGAACTGGCCGTCTCCGGCTCCTCGTTGGCCGACGGTTATCTCGCGGACGGCTCCGCCGAGGGCACCTCCTTCGTGGACGAGCGGCTTCTCACCCGCGACGTCGCCTTCCGACTGGCCGGTGAGTTCTACGTGCTGGGCAGGCTCGGCGACAGCGTCAAGGTCCACGCCCGCTCGCTCTTCGCCGAGGACGTCGAGCTGATGCTCGGCAGGGCCGGACTCAACCTGAGCAGGGTCTGCGTCGTGCTCGGCGAGGCAGACGGACGGCCGCACGCCGTAGCCGTGCTGGAGGGACTCGACACCCGTGCCGCCGAGGTGGCGGAGGACGTGCTGGCCACGGCCTGCCCCGGCGCCCGCCGGCACGTGGCCCTGGTGCCGCGCGGCGCGATCCCCCGTACCAGCAGCGGCAAGAGCCGCCGCCGTCAACTGTGGCAGCACCTCAGCCGGGAACACGTCCTCGACGCAGTGCCTGCCGCCGCGACCGACGGCCCCGCCTGACCGGCCTCCGCACACCACAGCCCGACCTGCCCCAGAACAGGAGACCACATGTCCTACTCCGGTGAAGAGGTGCGCGAGACCGTGCTCGCGATCATCGAGCAACTCGCCCCCGAACGGGAGCGGTTCGAGGCAGACAAAGACTTGCGTCTGGTCGAGGACCTGGGGTTCCACTCCCTGGCCCTGCTGGAGATGGCGTTCGCGATCGAGGACGACTTCGATCTGCCGCCGATCGACGAGCAGACCGGACGTGCCATCCAGACCACCGAACAGGTCGTCAGCTACGTCCTGAGCCAGGTCGAGATCCGGACGCCGTCCTGATCGGCACACCGGCCCGGTCACGACGACGTCATGAAGGATTGAAGGAGCCACGATGACCGAGGCGATCCTCCTCTCGGACCTCACCAAGCGATTCGGTGAGCAGACCGCACTCGACCGCGTGTCCCTGGGGATACCGGCCGGGACCGTGGTGGGCCTGCTCGGCCCCAACGGAGCGGGCAAGACCACCCTGATCAACTGCCTGACCACACTGCTGCAACCCGACGGCGGCACCCTCCGCGTCCTGGGCCACGACCCCGGGACGGACCCGTCCATGGTGCGCGCCAACATCGCCGTCACCGGGCAGTTCGCCGCCCTCGACGAACAGATCAGCCCGCGCGAGAACCTGGTGTTCTTCGGCCGGCTCCTCGGCCTGCGCAAGGGCCAGGCCCAGCAGCGGGCGGAGGAGATGCTGGAGCGGTTCGAGCTCGGCGAAGCGGCTTACACCCCGGTCGGATACCTCTCCGGCGGCATGCGCCGTCGCCTCGACCTCGCGGTGAGCCTGGTGGTCCCGCGGCCGGTGCTGGTGCTGGACGAACCGACCACCGGCCTCGACCCACGCAGCCGCAAACTCCTGTGGGACATGGTCAGGGCCGAGGCCGCGCGGGGCGTCGCCGTCCTGCTCACCACGCAGTACCTGGAGGAGGCCGACCAGCTCGCCGACCGCATCGTCGTCATCGACAAGGGCCGGGTCCTCGCGGACGGCTCCTCGGACGAGCTCAAGCTCGACGTGGGCGGCCTCATGTGCCGCCTCACCCTGACCGCCGCCGACACCGCGGCGGCCCGCCAGGCCCTCGGCGACCTCCCCGGTGTGACGGCCGAGGGCGACAAGGTGGCCGTGCCCATGGCGCGCCCCGAGGACGTCGGCGCCGTGCTCGGCCGACTGGACGGCAAGGGGCTGCGGATCGCCGATATCGAGGTGACCAAGCCGACGCTCGACGAGGTCTTCTTCACCCTCACCGAGCCGATGGTGAAGGAGACCACCCGATGAGCGTCACGCCCGCTGTCGCCGCGCCCGGCGGCCCGGTGTCCCCGGGCCGCCCGGCCGGCTGGCAGCACGACTTCCAGGTGCTCTTCGACCGGTTGCGGGCGCGTTCCTTCTCCCGGGGCGGCCTGGTGGCCACCGTGGGGCAGCCGTTGGTCTTCTTCGTCATCTTCTACTGCACCTTCGCCGGCATGCTGGACGAGCGGGGCATCGAGTTCGGCCGCTTCGTCACTCCCACCGTCCTGGTCCAGGCCCTGATGTTCGTGGCCATCGCCGGCGCCACCGACCTGGCCGCCGACCGCTCCAGCGGCGTCTTCTCCCGCCTGCTGACCAGCCCGGTCGACATGCGCGCGATGAGCCTGGCGCATCTGGCCGTGGTGGCGCTGCAAGGTCTCCTGTCCAGTGTCGCCATCGTGCTCGCCGGGCATCTGGCGGGCTTCCGCTTCGACCACGGAGTGCTCGCCGCACTCGGTTTCGTGCTGTTCGCCGTGGCGTTCACCGTGGCCCTGTCCCTGGCGACGGCCACCATCGCGCTGCGTCTGAGCAACCTGGAGGCGCTCAGCGCGGTGCTCCACCTGCCCTACCTGCCCCTGCTGGTGCTCTCCACCGGCTTCGTCGAGGCGGACCTCTTCCCCGGCTGGCTCCAGCCGGTCGTCACGGCCTCCCCGGTGTCCGGAGTGATCGACACGCTGCGCGCCCTGTCGACCACCGAACTCACCTGGAGCGCGACGCTGCCCGGCCTCGCATGGGTGGCGGGCCTCCTCGTCCTCTTCTCCTGGACCACGACCGTCGCCTTCAGGAAGGTGGCCATCCGATGACCGTTCAGTCGCCGGACACGGCGGCACCGTCGGTGTCGCCGGCCTTCTCGCCCGCCCCGGCCACGCCGGCCACCGCGTCCGTCGTCATCGCCGGACGGGTGCTCCGCCAGTTCGTCCGGAACCGGATGATGATCATCGTCACCATCGCCTTCCCGCTGCTTCAGCTCTTCATGCTGCTGGCCGCCTTCACCGTGCTGGTGCGCGACACCCAGGACATCGACTACGTACGGCGGCTCGCCCCGCTGATCGTGCTCACCACGGCGTTCTCCTCGGTCCTCACCACGGCGATCGCCCTGTGGAGCGACATCCGCAGCGGGGTGTTCAACCGGCTGCGGGCGATGCCGCTGGACATGCGGGCGTACGTCATCGGACGGATCGGCGGCGACTTCGTACGGATCATGGGCGTGGCCGTCCTGGTCACGCTCGTCGCCCACACGGTCGGCTTCCGGTTCTCCCGGGGGCCGCTGGCGGCACTCGGCTTCTTCGGGATCGTGGCGCTGTTCGGGATGATGTGCAGTGCGCTGGCCGTCGCCGTCGCCCTCGTCGCCCAGCACCCCGGCATCATCGTGCGCTACGTCCAGATGCCCACGCTCGTACTGACGTTGATGTCAAGCGGTTACGTGCCACTGGAGGCGTTCCCGGGCTGGATGCAGCCGGTGGTGAGCGTCAACCCCGTCTCGCTGGCGGTCGACGCGCTGGCCGGCCTCTCCCACCAGGGCGCGCTGACCGTACCGGTGCTCGGGACCGCCGCGTGGACCGTGGGCGTCACGGCGGTGTGCATGGCCGTCGTCACGCGCCGCTTCGCACTGCTCGTGAAGCGCGGCTGACGTGGCGGACATCGTCGTACTGGGCGCGGGAGTGGCCGGTCTCGGGCTCGCGGTCCTCGCCGCCCGCCGTGGACACCGGGTGACGCTCGTCGAACGGGACGGCCCGCCCCCCGAGGGCGGGGCCCATACCGAGGTGGCCGACTGGGAGCGGCGCGGCGTGCCGCACGCCCGCCAGGGGCACGCCCTGCTGGGCCTGGGCATCGCGGTGCTGCGCGAGGAGTGCGCCGAGGTGCTGGCGGAGCTGACCGGCCGCGGGGCGGTCACCGTACCGCTGGAGACGGGCGGTGACGAGCTCGGCCTGCTCAGCCGCCGGCTGGTCTTCGAGGCCGCGCTGCGCCGCCGTGCCGTCGCCGACCCCTCGGTCACGCTGCTGCACGACAGGGTGGTGGGCCTGCTGGCCGCCGGGACGCCGCACGGCCGTCCCCACGTGCACGGAGTGCGCCTCGCGGAGGGCGGCGACCTGACCGCCGACGTGGTGCTCGACGCCACCGGCCGCAGGTCCTCGGTGGCCGCCTGGCTCACCGCGATCGGTGGCGTCCCGCCCCACGAGTCGGTCCAGTCGTGCGGGTTCTCCTACATCGCCCAGGAGTTCGCCCTGCGCCCGGGCGGTCGCTTCCCGTCCCTGCGGGCCCCGGTGGTGCACGAACTCGATTTCGCCACCGTGCTGGCCTTCCCCGGCGACAACGGCCGCTTCCACCTGTCGACCGCCATCTCCTCCCGCGACCCCGTACGGACCCGGCTGCTGGCACGCCCTGTCCTCCTGCGGTTCCTGGCCAGCGTGGACCGGTTGCGCGACTGGCTCGACACGGCGACGCCGGTCGGCGACCCGATGCCGATGGCCGGCCTGGAGAACCGCCGCCGGTCACTGGCCGCGGACGGAGCACCGCTGGTCACCGGCTACGCGCTGGTGGGCGACGCCTGCGTACAGACCAATCCCACCTTCGGACGTGGTGTGTCCCTCGCCCTGGCGCACGCCAGGGTCGTCGCCGACCAGCTCGGCCGTCTCGACCGGGACCCGTGCGACTGGGCCCTGGAGACGCACGAGGCCACCGAACGGTGCCTGGGGCCGTGGTTCGAGCAGCAGGTCGCCACCGACGCCGCCCGGCTCGCCGAACTCGCGGGCGGAGCGCACGACGACTCGCTGACCGCCCGCGTCCTCACCGCCCTCGCCGTGCTGCGCGAGGAGGACGCGCACGTGCGCGTCGCCGCCGAGCGCGTCTACCACATGCTGCTCACCCCGGCCGAGCTGATGCGGGACCGCAAGGTGGCCCGCCGGGTGCTCGCGTTCCTGCGCGAGCACCCGGACGTCCGGCGCGAGCACGTCGGTCCCAACCGTCAGGACTTCGAGCGCCTGGTCACCGGCTGAGCGCCCACAGAAGGGAACACCATGAAGATCACCCTGCCCACGGACGTCACGCTGAGCTACGACATCTACGGCGCGGAGGACGGCCCCGTGGTCGTGCTCGTGCCCGGACAGCACCAGGCATCCCTGTTCGAGACCATGCAGGTGCCGCAGCTGACGAAGGCCGGATACCGCGTCGTCACCTTCGACCTGCGGGGGGTGCACCCCTCGGAGGAGACCCCTCCGCCGTACACGGTGGAACTGCTCGGGCAGGACCTGGCCGCACTCAACGAGGCGCTGGAGCTGGGCCCTTGCACCTACATCGGCTACTCGGTGGGCGCGATGATCCTGCTCGAACTGGCGATGAAGCGTCCCGAGCTGATCGAGCGCGCCGCGCTCATCGGGGTCCCGTGGAAGCCCGGCAAGTTGCAGCAGGCCATCCAGGCCGAGGCGGTGGACCGGCTCAAGAACGGGCACAAGGTGCCGGCCCTGCTGGAGGGGGCCTTCCGGGCGATGTACCTGTTCGGGCCGCGGGCGCTCAACCGCGACCAGTTCATCGCGCCCTACCTGGACGGGCTGGCGGGCCTCGCGGAGTCGGGAGGGCACGGCGCCATCGGGCACGCCGAGGCGAGCACCGCCTTCCGGCCCAGCGACGAGGAGGTGGCCGCGGTGCGGGTGCCGCTGCTCGTCGTGGGCATGGAGCACGACATCGTCGCGCCCCGGCACCTGTCGCGGGAGCTGGCGGACCTGATCCCCACCGCCGAGTACACCGAGATACGCAACTGCGGGCATGCCTCCCTGCTGGAGAAGCCCACCGAGGTCAACGCGTTGGTCGCCGACTACCTGCGCTCGGGCAAGGTCGGCACCCCGCGCGGCTCGCGCCGGCCCGCCGAGGACCGTACGCGGGAGGGCCGTACGGAAGAGGGCTGACCCCCGCGACGCGACGGCTCCCGGCCTCCGCGAGAGGCCGGGAGCCGTCGTCGTACCGCCCTACGGCCGGGCCGTGAGCCGGTACAGCCGGTGGAACGGGTGCCCGACGTCGATCACCCGGGTGTCCAGGCCCGCCTCGGCGGCGTACCGGCGCACGGTGTCCGGGCGCATCACCGTGCCCGTCCCCGCGCTCGGCGTCCGGCTCATCCCGACCGGCAGACAGTGCAGCACGCTGACCGCGTAGTGGAAGCGTTCGCTGTCCGGCGCCGCCGGGGTGAACCGCTCGCCGACGGACGGCTCCATCAGCAGCACCGCACCCCCGGGCGCCAGCAGCCGGCGGCAGGCCCGGAGCACGTCCACCGGCGCCGACATGTCGTGCAGGGCGTCGAACACGCACACCAGGGTGTGTCCCGCCGACCCGTCCCCGGCCTCGGCGGCGTCCCCGGCGCGGAAGCGGACCCGTTCGCCGAGCCCTTCCGCGGGATCGGCGGCGGCGAGGTTCGCCTCGGCGTCCCTGATCGACGCCTCGTCCAGGTCCAGCCCGTGCACCTCGGCGTCGGGGAACATCCGGGCCAGTGCCAGCGTTGAGTGGCCGGAACCGCACGCCACGTCGGCGATGCTGCTCCCCGGCACCCGCAGCCGGGCGTCGATGTCGGGCAGGTGGCGGCTGATCCAGTCGGGAAGGTGGTGCACGAAGACACCGTGGTTCAGGCCCGCCTGCCCCCCGCGCAGGGCCTCGCCGTAGGCCGCGTACGGAAGGCCCCGGCGACCGCGGTAGGCGTCCACCAGTTGCGGCAGCACGGCCGCCATGCCGCCGATGGGCATCACGACCAGCGGGGCCATCCAGTTGGCGCTGCCGGAGTCGAGCAGCGCTTCCGCGTGGGCGGGCGGCAGTGTGAAACGCCGGTCCTCCGGCTGCGCTGCGGGCGCGTCGACGGTCAGCACACCGGCACAGGTCTGCTGTTCCAGCCACTCCCGCACCATGCGGGCGTCGAGGTCGCTCTCCTCCGCCACCTGTGTGGCCGTGGCGGGGCCGGTGCGGCGCAGGGCTTCGTACAGGCCTAGTTCCAGGCCCAGGTAACAGGTCATCAGCTCGGCCGAGGCGAGTCCGGCTGCGAAGAGACGCAGGGAGAACTTCTGCGTGGAGTCCGCGGGGGACGCGGCCGGCTTCCCCCGCGCGGGCGGCACGCCGAGCCCGGCACGGGCGGGGAAGGGGTTGCGGAAGGCGGGCGCCACGGCGGTCAGAGGTGGGCGAGGACGTTGACGACGTTGCCGTCGTGGTCCCGGTAGAAGAAGCGTCGTACGCCCCATTCCTCGTCCTCGGGCCCGTAGAGGATCTCCAGACCGGCGGCGCGCGCCCCCTCGAGAGCCGCGTCGAGGTCCTCCACCTCGATGGAGGCCACGGGGTTCACCGGCCCGGTGGGGTCCTTGGTGATCAGGCTGACCTGCACGGAGTGGTCGGTCGGCGGAGCGAGGGTGGCGATCCAGCCGTGATTCATGATCACTTCCATTCCGGTGACCCGGATGTGGGCTTCCACTGCGGAATCGAGATCGCTCACCGTGAGCAGCGGCATCGCGCGGAGTGCAGACATGTGCGCCAGCGTAGCCAGCGCACCCCACGGCCCGAGGGGCCTTTCCGCCCTCTTTCACTCCCGTGTCGCGGGCCCTCCGGCGGCCGTACGTTCTCCTCGCATCGGCCTCCTTGCGCGCGGGCGCGCGGGCCGAATTCGCCAACCCCGAAGGAGGACTGACGTGGGACTCGTCACCGCGACCGGTACGGCCATCCCGGAATCCAGGCTCGCGGAGCTGGGTGAGGCGATCCGGGGCCGGATCATCACCGCGCAGGACGCCGACTACGACGAGCGCAGGCAGATCTGGAACGGCTACTTCCAGAAGAGCCCCGGGGCGATCGTCCAGGCGGACGGCGCGTCCGACGTCGTCAAGGCCGTCGACTTCGCGCGGGAGAACGACATCGAGCTGGCAGTCAAGGGCGGCGGCCACTGCTTCGCCGGCACCGGCACCGTCGAGGGGGGATTGCTGCTCGACACCTCCCGGCTGCGCGGCATACGGGTCGACCCGGCCAAGCGCCGTCTGGTCGTCCAGCCCGGCCTGGAGCAGGGCGACGTCGACGCCGAGACCACCAGCTTCGGGCTCGCCGTCACCGGCTCCCAGGAGTCGTACATCGGCATCGGCGGCCTCACCCTGGGCGGCGGCCTCGGCTGGCTCGCCCGCTACCGGGGCCTGCTCGTGGACAACCTGGTCTCCGCCGACATCGTGCTCGCGAGCGGCGAGCTGGTGACCACCACCGCGCAGGACCACCCGGACCTGTTCTGGGCGATCCGGGGTGGCGGCGGCAACTTCGGCGTGGCCACCCGCTTCGAGTTCGACCTGCACCCGCAGGGCGACTGCATGGCAGGGCTGCTCGCCTTCCCCATCGACCAGACGGTGGACGTGGCCCGGCGGCTCGACGAGTTCAACCGGACCGCCCCCGACGAGCTGACCACCTCCTTCGCCTTCCTCACCGCCCCGGGCGGCGAACCGGCGATCGGCCTGGGCTTCGTGCACGCGGCCCCCGACGACTCCACGGAGGACCTCATCGGCCGGATGCGGGGCCTCGGCACCGGCGCGCTCCTCGACCACTGCGGCCTGATGCCGTACGTGGCCGTGCAGCGGATGCTCGACGAGAACACCGTCGCCGGGCACCGGTACTACCCGCGCTCGTTCCTGCTGCCCGAACTGCGCGACGAGCCGCTGCAGATCCTCGCCGACGGGTTCGTCAACGCGCCGTCCGAACGGAGCCTGGTCGGCGGCGGTCTGATGGGCGGTGTCATGTCGAACGTACCGGCGTCCGAGACCCCCTTCCTGCACCGCGAGGGCTACCTGACCAGCATCCTCACCTCCTGGACCGACCCGGCCAAGGACGAGGAGGCCGTCGAGTGGACCGAGAAGGTGTACGCCGAACTCCTGCCGTACACCACCGGCGCGGTGTACGCCAACCACCTCGGCGCGGACTCCGCCGAGCGGATCGAGGATGCCTACGGCTCCAACTACGAGCGGCTGACCCGGATCAAGGCGGTCTACGACCCGGAGAACTTCTTCCACACGAACAACAACATCAGGCCGGCGAGCTGAGCCCGCCGGGCCCGCCCGCGGTCCGCGGGCGGGCCCGGCGCCTACGAGACGGCGCCCGGACCACCGCACGAGGTGCGGGCGCCGGCGCGTGCGCGCGGGGCCGGGGCGCCGGCCAGATCGGAAGAGCGGGGTGGAGGGGAAGAGGGTGTATGGGGTTGTGGAGATAGCGGGGGGGGGCGGATGAGTTAAAAA
>NZ_JBEZWE010000005.1:320104-374703 GCF_040637405.1 Streptomyces sp. NPDC029526 | reverse complement strand
CGCCGGCCGGTGAGGACGGCGCGGACGGCGAGGGGGACGCGGACGGGGACGCCGACGGGGCGGCCCGCCGGTGGGGCGCGGTCGGCGCCGCGCTCGCCGTCGGGGTGACGGCGGTGCGCTCCTCGTCGGCGGCAGCCCGTCGCCCGTCCGGCAGCGCGGCCAGCGCCCCCACCACCGTCAGCACCGCGCAGGCCACCGCGCCGACGACGACCGCCCTCCGGCGGCGGGACCACGGCCGTGACCGGGCGCGGTCGGCGGTGCCGGACGGCAGCGGACCGTTGACCAGCGCCCCCGCGTCGGCCTGCGCGGCCGGGGCGGGGGAGCCGGTCGGGGCCGTGTCGTCCGGGCCGGGAACCGGTCCGGTGCCCGCCGGCTGACGCTCACCCTGGTCGGGCGCCTCCGGAAGGTCGGAGGCGGCGTCCGTGCGGGGCTCCACCACCGAGTCGGCGTCCGCGACGGCCTCCGGCCTGGCCGGCCCGGCCTCGTGCACGGCGTCCCCGACGGCCTCAGGTGCGGGCCCGGGCACGGCGTCGGCATCGGCATCGGCGTCGGGCGTCGTGTCGCCGGACGCCCCGTCAGCCGCCCCCGGGCCGGCCCCGGTGCCGGCGCGCGCGCCCGTGACCTCGGCGGTGTCCGAATCCGCTCGGCCGGCGGCCGGATCGGGCTCCCGTGCGGCACCGGGTGTCCCGCCGGCCGTCCCCTCGGGGCCGGTCCCCTCGGGGCCGGTTCCCTCGGGGTCGGTCCCCTCGGGGTCGGTCCCGGCGTCCGGCAGCCGGCCGTCCGTCCGGGGGCGCCGACGGGCCTCCACGGCCGGCAGCCACCGGCGGTGCAGCTCCAGGCGCTCCTCGCGCGTCGCCCCGCACAGGGCGGCGAACCGCTCGACGGGCGCGAACTCGACGGGGACCGCTTCGCCCGCGCAATACCGGTGCAGCGTCGAGGTGTTCATGCCCAGGCGACGGGCCAGCGCGCCGTAACTGCGGTCCGTGCGCTCCTTCAACTCCCGCAGCAGCGCGGCGAACCGCGCGACCTCCTCCTGCTCCGACACCGTCACCCCGCACTCGAATGGCCCGTTCCAGGCCCGGGACGGTGTCCCAGGCACCCCATGTACCTGCACGTCAGGGGGCCTGGGATGGTTCCAGGCCCGCCGATCGGGCCTCGGCCCTTGCGCCGTCCTCCCGCGACCGCCGATGCTCTCGGTGTCGCCGACGGCCCCGGACGGACCTGCCCGGCCGTCACGGTGGCCCCGGCGCGGGCCGGCCGGGCGCGGTACCGCCCGCCCGTCGCGCCGCACCGCTCCGCATCCGATCACGTTCCTACGGGGGACCGCCATGCCCATGCGTACCCGAGCCGCCGTGCTCGCCGCTCTCACTGCCGCCGTCGTCGCCGCCGGCACCGCGCTGACCGCGCCCGCCGGGGCCGCGCCCGCCCAGGCGGCGCCCCGCTTCCTGTCGGCCTCGCAGCTGCCGCCACACCCGTTCTCCGACTGGAGCGCGGGGCCCGTCACGGACGGCTTCCCCGTGGAGCTGGCCTACTGCCTGGGCGAGGGCGTCCCGGCCTACGACTACCGGCACCGGGTCTTCCACACCGATCTGGACACGGGCGCCGTGCAGGTCACCGTCGTGACGGGGTCCGCGGCCAAGGGCAGGGCGCTGGCCGCCCTGCTGAACAAGGAGATCCGCGGCTGTGCGGCGCGGCTGGAACAGTCCGACCCGGAGGTCGACGCCGCCTACCGCTCCTACGGCCCGGTGCGGGTGGAGGAGGGCGCCAAGGTGCACGGCCTGCACACGGAGACCTCCTGGGGCGCCACGGACATCCACCTGCTGTCCGTGGGACGGGACGGCCGGACCGTGACGGTCGTGGGCTGGGGCCAGATGGGCGACTTCGGTGACGCCCCGGTGGGCGCGTTCCGGAAGACCACGAAGAAGGCCGTGGAGAAGCTCTACTGACCGCAGCGTTGACCGCTGGGCCGCCACCGCGCGGACCGTGAGCCGCCATCGCGCGGACCACGGTGCCCCGCCACCGCGCGGACGGGGTCGTCCTCCCGCCTCGGGGGTCGGGAGGACGACCCCGCACCCGTGTGCCCGGGCCTCGCCCGCGTGGGCCGGACCCCGCACCCGGTACGTGGCCGTCGCACTTCGGCCAACTTCGGCCGATGACCGACGGTGACGGTCCGGCATGACTTCCCGCACCGGTGACGGGGCATGGATTCCCCTGGACCGTTCGAAGAACGTGTTCGGGCAAGGGGGAACCGACATCGGAACGCGGGCGGGGGTCATGACGAGGCAGGTGGGCGGGGTCGCTCCCGGTGAGGCCGGGACGTCCTCGGTGAAGACGGCGGAGAAGAGAGCCGGTGAGGACACCGCGGTGGCGGTGGGCACTCAGCTGCGGCGCAGACTGGGCCGGGCGGACCTCAGGGCGGTGCCCGAGTCCCGCCGGGCCCTGCGCGAGCTGTTGCGGCAGTGGGGCAGGAGCGGCGGATCGGAGACGGCAGAGCTTCTGACCAGCGAACTCGTCACCAACGCACTGGTGCACACCGACCACGACGCGGTGCTGACGGCCACCGTGGGACCGGACGGACTGCACGTCGAGGTACGGGACTTCACGGCCCGCGAACCCCGCCCGCGTCCCCCGGACACCGACCGCACGCACGGCCGGGGGCTGGCGCTGGTCGAGGCGCTCGCCGACGCCTGGGGGATCCGGGCGCACGGCGTGGGCAAGGCCGTCTGGTTCGAACTGGGCGCGGACCCGGCCTGATCCGGACCGCCGTGCGGCCCCGGGACGCCCGGCCGGCCACACGGGGGGTGAACCGGCAGGGGCGCGCGGCGTGCCGCGGGAACGGGCCGCGCCACAGGAGCCCGGCACCGGCGGACCTGACGGCAGCGGGACGGGGTGCGGCCGACTCGGGCCGCCGCACTCCGTCCCGCTGCCGTCGTCCCCGTCGCCCTTCCGTCGCCTGCCCGTGCCCGTGCCCGACCCTCCGTACGGTCTCCGACGGCCCCCGCTCAGTCCCCGACGGACCGTCAGCCGAACTGCTGCTCCAGGTCCTTCAGCTTGCGCTCCAGGGAGTCCAGGCGCGGCAGCGCCTGTGTGTCGTCCTCCGCGGTCAGGTCGACGGGCTGGGCGTCACCGGCGCCGCGGACCGGCTGCAGGGAGGGACGCGCGCGCACGGGCAGGGCCTCCGGCGCCGGTATGGCAGGCTCCGCGGGCACCCGCTCCAGGTCGGTGGCCCGCTCGACCGTCGGCGTGTCCAGCTCCCGCCCGCCGCCCCGGCCCACGAAACCGCGGTGGCCCCGGCTGATCGCCTTGAGCCGGGCCCGCTCCACGCGTTCCTGCTCGCGGCGGCGCCGCCGGGTCTCCTCCTTCTGCCGCTGGTCCTCGCGGACCTCCTCGACCGCCTCGTCCAGGCTGCGCACACCCTCCAGCAGCATCAGCGACCAGGCGCGGTAGGTCTCCCGCGGCGCCCGCAGCCAGCGCACGATGCGGATCTGCGGCAACGGCCGCGGCACCAGGCCCTGTTCCCGCAGGGCGGCCCGGCGGGTCTGCTTCAGCGCGCGGTCGAACAGCACCGCCGCCGACAGGGACATCCCCGCGAAGAAGTGCGGCGCCCCCGCGTGGCCGATGCCCCGGGGGGCGTGCACCCAGTTGAACCAGGCCGCCGCGAAGGCGAACGTCCACACGAGTATGCGCGAGCCGAGCGCCGCGTCACCGTGGCTGGCCTCGCGCACGGCGAGCACGGAGCAGAACATCGCCGCGCCGTCCAGGCCGAAGGGAACGAGGTACTGCCAGCCGCCGGACAGGCCGAGGTTCTGCTCGCCGAAGCCGACCAGGCCGTGGAAGGACAGCGCCGCCGCCACCGCCGCGCAGCAGAACAGCAGGATGTAGGAGACGGTGCCGTAGATGGCCTCCTTGCGCCTGCGGCGCTCCTCGCTGCGCTCCCACGAGTCGTCCGCACTCGTGTCCTTGACCGAGGAGCGCTTGCCGCGCGCGAGCACCGCCACCGCCGCCAGCATGCCCAGGAGCAGCACGGCGCCCGGAAGCAGCCAGTTCAGCGATATGTCGGTCAGTCTCATCTAGGGGTCCCTTGCATTGGGATAGGGCGTAACGCCCGCCATAGTGGCCCAATCCCGTCGTCCCTCAGGGGTTTTCGGGGCAAGAGGCCGCCAATGAAGTGCGAGGGGATGCCCAGGGCGGCGTTCTGCTCGAACTGCCGCGTGAGGGGCGGGAGGTGAGTTCGAATAACACTACCCGTAAGGGTGGTTCCACGGAGTGTTCCCGCGCTGGGTGAGGGAAGTGTGAATGAACCGTGACCTTCGGGTGCCCGGAGTCACGGTGGCCTCAGGGAGGCGGGAGGTGCGCGGGACGGCGTTCCCGGAGGGCCGAGGAGTCTTGGGGGTGACCGTCGCGGGTCGCGGAAGCTCACCGTACGGGTCGCGGGAGTGCCCCCGTACGGGCAGGGCGCTGGGTGCCCCGTACGGGGCAGGGGTACTCCTCACGCGGGGCGCGGCCCGGTCCTCGGGGGCGCGGGAGCGGTGAGGGCCGGGTACGCCGGGTTTGGGTACGCCGGATTGGGGGGCGTCGGCTCCGGGGGTGGCGGCCCGCCCGGCCGCCGGTGTGACGTGCGGAGTCGCCCTGTGGGGCGGGGCGGCAGGCCGTGCGGTCCGTCAGCTCGCCCGGGCGGTCTGCCTCTCGGCGCGTACGGCGCGGTCGGCCGTCCGGGCGGTGGTGCAGGTGCGGGGGCAGGTGGCGCAGATGTCCTCGGGGCGCAGCGTGTAGAACATGCAGCAGCTCACCCGGTCCCGGGTGGGGGCGGGGGCCGGCTCCCCGGCGGGTCCGGCCGGACGGCGGAAGGCTGCCGCGCCGACGTACGGGGTGGTCGACCCGGGCAGCAGCAACTCCAGTTCGCGCACCACCCGGGTGTCCTCGCCGAGCAGCTGGCCCACGTACCACAGGCTCTCGACGATCTCGTCGGTCGCCATGCCCCACAGGGCCCGCCCGCGACGCCGCATGCGCGGGCCGAAGGAGGCCAGCAGCGGCTCCAGGTGCTCCGCGACGGCCGCGCGCACCTCGGCGCGCAGGGCCTCCTCGTCCGGTACGACGCGGGCACCGGGCAGCGCCGCCGCCGGGTCGTCCGGGAGGCAGGCGAAGGTGTCCGGGCGCACGGCCATGCGGCCCACGGCGAGGCCCGGGGCGGTGCGGTCGAACGAGACGTGCGTCACGGGGCAGCGCGGCACCCTGCGGTGCAGGAACCACGGCACGGTGATCAGCAGGCAGGCGGGCCAGGCGTACCGGTGCAGCCCGAAGCTGGCGATGACGTCGGGCCGGGCCTGCTGCCCGTAGTCCCGCTGCACCTGGGTGTCGTCCAGGGCGAGGAAGGCGTCCAGTTCCGGCCCGCCCGCGGCCAGCTCGGCGGCGGGGATCCAGCCGCCGCCCCGGGGCATGTCCTCGTCGGGTCCGAGTACCGTGACCGCCATCGCCGGGAAGACCTCGGCCAGGCGGTCGTACGCGTCGGTGACGGCCGAACCGGGCACAGGCATGGGACCACCCATTCACGTCGTCGACCGGCCCCGTGGAGGCCGCTTGAAAGGTAAGGCTCACCTTACCGAAGATCGGCGAGATGTGAACCCGTGCCCCTGTGCCCGTATCGTGCTTGACGGCCGGGTGACAACCCGTCGTAATGACCTCAAGTACCGAAACGTCCGGAGGGGGACCTGTGAAGCACGGTGGGCAGGGCTCCGTCAGGACGGAGGAGACCGGGACGGGAGTGACCGGGGCGCGGGAGACGGAGGAGGCGGCGCGCGTGTCGGACGTCCGCCGGAGCGCGGGGACCGGGCGGGCCGGGAACACCCGGCAGGGCCCGGCCCTTCCCGCCGCCCACCGCGTGCCCGCCCAGCCCGGGGCCGGCGACGCCGGCCGCGAGCGGGTCCGCAGGGAGGGCGGGGACACCGGTGCGAGGGAGTCCGGCGCGAGGGAGTCCGGATGGGACGCGGCCGCCCCGGACCGGGAGCGGCCCGGCACCGGGACGGGAGGTGCGGGCGGCGGTGCGGGTGGCGGTGCGGCGCGCGGCGAACACACGCACAGCGAACCGCCGCTGCCCCGGCCGCGGGTGTCGGTCCAGCGCTCCTCCGTGCGCGGCCAGGTCCTCGCCGCCCTGCGCACCGCACTCGTGTCGGGCGAACTGCGGCCCGGCGAGGTGCACTCCGCGCCGGTGCTGGCGCAGCGGTTCGGCGTCTCCGCCACGCCCGTCCGCGAGGCCATGCAGCAACTCGCGCTGGAGGGCGCGGTCGAGGTCGTGCCGAACCGGGGATTCCGCGTGGTCGAACGGAGCGCCCGGGAGCTGGCCGAACTGGCGGAGGTGCGCGCGCTCATCGAGGTGCCGGTGATGCTGCGGCTGGCCCGCACCGTGCCGGCCTCCCGCTGGGCGGAACTGCGTCCGCTCGCCGAGGCCACGGTCCGCGCCGCCGTCTCCGGCTGCCGTGCCACCTACGCCGAGTCCGACCGGGCCTTCCACCGCGCGGTGCTGGCCCTCGCCGGGAACGAGCAACTGGTCCGCATAGCGGAGGACCTGCACCGCCGCGCCCAGTGGCCTCTGGTGGGCGGCGGCCCGGACGCCCGCCACCGGGGCGAACTGGTGGCCGACGCCCACGAACACACCGTGCTGCTGGACGCGTTGATCGCCGGCGACCTGGACGTCGTCCGTGACCTGGTGCGGGAGCACTTCACCGGGTCGGCCTGAGCGGGGACCGGGAACTCCCCGGCGGCGGAGCGTCTTCGCCGCCGGATGCCCCGGAGGCGTGGCGTCGTCCTTCCGTGCCGGGCCCGTGCCGGGCGTGCCGTAGCCGGGGTGCGCTTCCCTTCGGTGGGAGTTTCCGTCCGCCGGGCCGCGGGTGTTCCTAAGCCGTCGCCGCCGCGCCCGTGGCCGGGGGTGCCAACTGGCGGGCCAGCCACGTCGGGACGCCCCCCAGGAGCCGGAACAGCCGGCGGGCCTCCTCGCGCAGCCGGGACGCCTCCGCCTCGGTCTCCGTGTCGGCGAGCGAGACCAGCGCCGGAGCCGTGCCGATCAGATAGCCCAACTCCTCGCGGATCCGGAGGGATTCGGCGAAGCCCTGTCGTGCTTCGACCAACTCTCCCTCGCGCAGGGCGAGTCCGGCCAGATGGCGCCACGTCCCGGACAGGAGCAGCGCGTCGGCGTGGGCGGTGGCGCCCGCGTGGGCCCTGCGGTACGCGGCCCGGGCGGCCTGCGGGGACCGGGTGAGGTTCTCCGCGACCAGCCCGCGGCGGAAGTCCAGGAGGGGCCGCCCGGCCGCGTCGGGAGCGATCAGGGCAGCCGCCCGGCCGAGGGCGGCGCGTGCCTCGTCGGCCCGGTCGCGCACGCCGAACAGGGTGGCCGCGTAGGCCAAGTACCCGCGTTCACAAGCGGCGGCGCCCCGCTCGTCGTCGCCGGTGGCGAGGGCCTCGGCGGTGCGCAACGCGTCCTCGGCCTCCTCCCAGCCCGTCTCGGTGTACAGGCACCGCTCCACCAGCAGGGAGGCCCGTTGCAGAGCGGCCGCCGGTTCCGCCGCCGGGAGCAGGGCTGCCGCGTCGGCCCAGCAGGCACGTGAGCGCAGCCGCCATACCGCGGTCTGGAGGGGATCGTCACCAGAGGTCGTTCCGTTACCAGACATGGCGGTATGCGCCACGTTGCCCTCCCCGAGCACGCCATCGAGCTGTTGAGTGGTGGCCGCATCTCAGCACGAACAACAGGGCCGGGCCAAGAGGGTGGGTGAAGTTTTTCACAAAGTCGTGGACCGGGAGGCCCGAACCCGCGAACGCGCCCCGGCGCGCGGGTCTCGCCCAGGGCGCCCCCGGCGTCCCCCGCGCCCCACAGGGCGCCCCGCACCACCCGCGAAGCCGCTCTCGACCACAGGGCGGGGCGTACTCGCGCGCGGGCGGGACCGAGCACGGAGGGGGCGCGCTCGCACACGGGGCCTGCTCGCAGACGGGGCGCGCTCGCCGGCGGGGCGCGGCCGTACACGGAGGGGGCGCGCTCGCACGCAGGCGGCGCTCGTACGCAGGCCGCGCTCGCCGGCGGGGACGGAGTGTGCTCGCCCCGGGGCGCCCCGTCCGCGGGACGGGGCGCCCCCGCCCCGCGCACCGCTCGCCCCGGCCCCGCGCGGCCCCCGCCCCGCGCCCCGCCCCGCGCCCCGCCCGCGCCGGCCCCGCTGCGCGCGCTGCCCCGCCCGCGCCCGGGCCGCACTCCCGCCTGAGGTGCGGTCAGCTCATGCGCAAAGCCAGGAAGAAGTCCAGCTTGTCCTCCAGCCGGGACAGGTCCCGGCCGGTGAGCTGCTCGATGCGGCCGACGCGGTAGCGCAGGGTGTTGACGTGCAGGTGGAGGCGTCCCGCGCAGCGGGTCCAGGAGCCGTCGCAGTCCAGGAACGCCTCCAGCGTCGGGATGAGTTCGGCGCGGTGCCGGCGGTCGTAGTCCCGCAGCGGGTCGAGGAGCCGGGCGGTGAAGGCGCGGCGCACGTCGTCGGGGACGAAGGGGAGCAGCAGGACGTGCGAGGCGAGTTCCTGGTGGCCGGCGGCGCAGACCCGGCCGGGGCGGGCCGCCGCCACCCGGCGGGCGTGCCGGGCCTCCTCCAGTGCGCCGCGCAGTCCCTCCGCCGAGTGCACGGCCGCGGACACGCCCAGGGTGAGGCGGCCGTCCCCGTCGAGACCGGCCGCCAGCGGATCGCGCACCGCGGCCAGCAGCGTGTCGGCCTGGATGCCCGCCCGGGACTCGTCGTGCTCGCCCGTGGCGAGGGTCGGCAGCGGGACGAGGGCGATCGCCTCGTCCCCGGTGTGGGCCACCGCGATCCGGTCGGAGTGCTCCGGACCGGTCTCGGCGGGGTCGACGAGGATCTCCTCCAGCAGCGCCTGCGCCTGCGCCTGCGCGCCGCCGTCCGGCCCGTCCGGTCCCTCGCCGTCCCAGTCGACCCGGGCGACCACGACCTGCCAGTGCGGTGCCGCGCCGAGCCCCGGAAGCAGCACCGGGGCCGCCACCCGCAGCCGGGCGGCGATCTCGGCCGGGGCCGCGCCGTTCTGCACCAGCTCCAGCACCTCCTGCGCCAGGCGGCGGCGGACGGTGCGCGCCGCGTCCCGGCGGTCGCGTTCCACGGCGATCAGCTGGGTGACCCCGTGCAGCAGGTCCAGGCGCTCCTCGGCCCACTCCCCGGCGTCCGCCTCCACGGCGAGCACCCAGTCCGCCAGTGACCCCTCCGGCGGCGCGGCCCCCTCCGGGGTGTCGCCGGGCCGGGGGGAGCGTCCGGTGCTGCGGACCGGGAACAGGCTGTAGGTGGTGGAGCCCAGCGTCACCCGGTGGGGGCCGCGCCGGCTGCCGCGGGCGGTCGCCAGGTGTTCCGCCGCCAGCCGGGCGCAGACCTCGGCGGGCAGCCGCGTGCCGCCCGCCGCACCGGCGGCGGGGCCCGCCTCCTTCGGCGCGGCGATCAGCCGGCCCGCGGGGGAGAGCACCCAGGCCCGCAGGTCCAGGTCGGTGCCGAGCAGGTCCAGGACCACGTCCGGGCCGCCGCCCGCCGGGCCCGAGGTCATCATCCGCCGGTGCCGGTCCACGACGGCCGCGAGGTCCCCGGCGCGTTCGCCGGACACCTGCCGGACCACGTGCTCGGTGACGGTCGCGAAGGCCACCGACTCGTCCACCGCGAACAGCGGCAGCCGGTGCCGAGCACAGGCGACCACCAGGTCGTCGGGGACGTCGCCCAGCTCCGCCGTGCCGGCCGCCAGCGCGGCCACGCCGGCCTGCGCCAGGACCCGTACGAAGGGTTCGGAGTCGTCCGCGTCCCGGCGCCAGGCGAGGCCGGTGAGCACCAGTTCCCCGCCCGAGAGGTAGCGGCTGGGGTCACGCAGGTCGGTCGTCATGACCCCGCGCACGCTGCGGTCCAGTTCCTCCTCGCCGCCGAGCAGCTTCAGGCCCAGCGCGTCGGTGTCCAGCAGTGCGCGCAGCCGCATTCTCGTCGCCGCCGTTTCTTTCGCTCGTTGTCGGTGACGGACCATGGAGGAACAGTGCGGTGTTCGGCCGGCCGGTGGCTGATCAGCGCGGTGGGCCGCTCCTGGACCGCCTCCTCCGGTGTCGGAGGAGGTGAGGGGGCCACGAGCCCCCCGCGTTCATACGAATCTACAAGATGACCTCGCTGGCCAGCCAACTCCTTCATGCAATCCGTGACTGACCCGTGCGGAGCAGCGGGCGGTGTACTGAGCCCACTCCGCGTGAACTGCACAGAGTACGAGCCCGGTCCGCCGCACCCGGATGGCTCGATCTGTACGACCCACCAGACGAAGAAGAAGAGAGCCGGTCATGGACTTCCTTCGCCCCGCCAGCTGGGAGGAGGCGCTCGCCGCCAAGGCCGAGCACCCCGCCGCCGTGCCGATCGCGGGCGGCACCGACGTGATGGTCGAGATCAACTTCGACCACCGCCGGCCCGAGCACCTGATGGACCTCACCCGCATCGGCGAGCTCTCCGAGTGGGAGACCGGCGAGGACGGCGTGCGGCTCGGCGCCTCCGTCCCCTACACGAAGATCATGGAGCACCTGCGGGCCGAACTGCCGGGGCTCGCCCTCGCCTCCCACACGGTCGCCTCCCCGCAGATCCGCAACCGCGGCGGCGTCGGCGGCAACCTCGGCACCGCCTCCCCGGCCGGCGACGCCCACCCGGCGCTGCTCGCCGCGGGCGCCGAGGTCGAGGTCGCGTCGGTGCGCGGCTCCCGCCGCATCCCCATCGACGACTTCTACACCGGCGTGAAGCGCAACGCGCTGGCGCCCGACGAGCTGATCCGCGCCGTCCACATCAGGAAGGCCGACGGCCCCCAGCAGTTCTCCAAGGTCGGCACCCGCAACGCCATGGTGATCGCGGTGTGCGCCTTCGGCATCGCGCTCCACCCGAGCACCCGCACGGTCCGCACCGGGATCGGCTCGGCCGCCCCGACACCCATTCGGGCGACGGCGGCCGAGGAGTTCCTGAACGCGGCGCTCGACGAGGGCGGCTTCTGGGACAACGGCAAGATCATCACACCGTCCGTCGCCAAGCAGTTCGCCGACCTGTGCGCCGCCGCCTGCAACCCGATCGACGACGTGCGCGGCACCGCGAGCTACCGCCGCCACGCGGTCGGCGTCATGGCCCGCCGCACCCTGACCTGGATCTGGGAGTCGTACCGCGGCGCCCGCCACCTCACCGAGGGAGCCGCCTGATGCGTGTCACCTTCACCGTCAACGGACGCCGCCAGGAGGCCGACGACGTCTGGGAGGGCGAGTCCCTGCTGTACGTGCTGCGCGAGCGGCTCGGCCTGCCCGGCTCCAAGAACGCCTGCGAGCAGGGCGAGTGCGGATCGTGCACCGTGCGCCTGGACGGCGTCCCGGTCTGCTCCTGCCTGGTCGCCGCCGGCCAGGCCGAGGGCCGCGAGGTCGTCACCGTGGAGGGCCTGGCGGACTACGCGAAGCAGCGCTCCTGCGCCACCGGCGCCTGCGGAACCGACACCGCGACGGACACCGCGACGGACGCCGGGACCGGCGCGGGCACCGACTCGCAGACCGGCGAGGGCACCGAACTCTCCCCCGTCCAGCAGGCGTTCATCGACGCGGGCGCCGTCCAGTGCGGCTTCTGCACCCCGGGCCTGCTGGTCGCCGCCGACGAGATGCTGGAGCGCAACCCGGCCCCGACCGACGCGGACATCCGCGAGGCCCTGTCCGGCAACCTGTGCCGCTGCACCGGCTACGAGAAGATCATGGACGCGGTCCGCCTGGCCGCGGCCCGCCAGTCCGAGGGGGTCTGACCATGCCGACCAACGGTGTTCCCACGAAACTCACCCAGGGCACCGGCGCCTGCGGCGGCATCGGCGAGTCCACCCTCCGCCCGGACGGCACCCTCAAGGTCACCGGGGAGTTCGCGTACTCCTCCGACATGTGGCACGAGGACATGCTCTGGGGCCAGATCCTGCGCTCCACCGTCGCCCACGCCGAGATCCTGTCCATCGACACCGCCGAGGCCCTGGCGACCCCCGGCGTCTACGCCGTCCTGACGTACGACGACCTGCCGACCGAGGTGAAGAACTACGGCCTGGAGATCCAGGACACCCCCGTCCTCGCCCACGGCAAGGTCCGTCACCACGGCGAACCGGTCGCGATCGTCGCCGCCGACCACCCCGAGACCGCGCGCCGGGCCGCCGCCAAGATCAAGGTCGACTACCGGGAGCTGCCCGTCGTCACCGACGAGGCGTCCGCGCTCGCCCCCGACGCCGTCCTGATCCACGAGAACCGCGACGACCACCACGCCGGCCACGTCCCGCACCCCAACGTCGTGCACCGCCAGCCCATCGTGCGCGGCGACGTCGCCGCCGCCCGGGAGCGGGCCGACGTGATCGTCGAGGGCGAGTACACCTTCGGCATGCAGGACCAGGCCTTCCTCGGCCCCGAGTCCGGCCTCGCCGTCCCCGAGGAGGACGGCGGCGTCCACCTCTACGTCGCCACCCAGTGGCTCCACTCCGACCTGCGCCAGATCGCCCCCGTGCTCGGGCTGCCCGAGGACAAGGTGCGGATGACGCTGGCCGGCGTCGGCGGCGCGTTCGGCGGGCGCGAGGACCTGTCGATGCAGATCCACGCCTGCCTGCTCGCCCTGCGCACCGGCAAGCCCGTCAAGATCGTCTACAACCGCTTCGAGTCCTTCTTCGGCCACGTCCACCGCCACCCCGCCAAGCTGTACTACGAGCACGGCGCCACCGCCGACGGCCGGCTCACCCACGTCAAGTGCCGCATCGTGCTCGACGGCGGCGCCTACGCCTCCGCCTCCCCGGCCGTGGTCGGCAACGCCTCCTCGCTCGGCGTCGGCCCGTACGTCGTGGACGACGTCGACATCGAGGCGATCGCCCTCTACACCAACAACCCGCCGTGCGGCGCGATGCGCGGCTTCGGCGCCGTCCAGGCGTGCTTCGCCTACGAGGCGCAGATGGACAAACTGGCGGCGAAGCTGGGCATGGACCCGGTGGAGCTGCGGCAGCTCAACGCCATGGAGCAGGGCACGCTGCTGCCCACCGGGCAGGTCGTCGACTCGCCCGCCCCGGTCGCCGAACTGCTGCGCCGCGTCAAGGCGATGCCCATGCCGCCGGAGCGCCAGTGGGAGTCCAGCGAGGGCGCCGACGTGCGCCAGCTGCCGGGCGGCCTGTCCAACACCACGCACGGCGAGGGCGTGGTGCGCGGCGTCGGCTACGCCGTCGGCATCAAGAACGTCGGCTTCTCCGAGGGCTTCGACGACTACTCCACCGCCCGGGTCCGCATGGAGGTGGTCGGCGGCGAGCCGGTCGCCACCGTGCACACCGCGATGGCGGAGGTCGGCCAGGGCGGCGTCACCGTCCACGCGCAGATCGCCCGCACCGAACTCGGCGTCGGCCAGGTCACCATCCAGCCCGCCGACACCCAGGTGGGCTCGGCCGGTTCCACGTCCGCCTCCCGGCAGACCTACGTCACCGGCGGCGCCGTCAAGAACGCCTGCGAGCTGGTCCGCGAGAAGGTGCTGGAGCTCGGCCGGCGCCGCTTCGGCTCCCACCACCCGGCGTGGGCGACCGCCGAACTCCTGCTGGAGGGAGGCAAGGTCGTCACCGACGGCGGCGAGGTCCTCGCCGACCTGGTGGACGTCCTCGGCGACGACGCGGTGGAGGTCGAGGAGGAGTGGCGGCACCGGCCGACCGAACCCTTCGACCTGCGCACCGGCCAGGGCAACGGCCACGTCCAGTACTCCTTCGCCGCGCACCGGGCCGTCGTCGAGGTCGACACCGACCTCGGCCTGGTCAAGGTCATCGAACTGGCCTGCGCCCAGGACGTCGGCAAGGCGCTCAACCCGCTGTCCGTGCTCGGCCAGATCCAGGGCGGCACCACCCAGGGGCTGGGCGTCGCCGTCATGGAGGAGATCGTCGTCGACCCGAAGACCGCGAAGGTCCGCAACCCCTCCTTCACGGACTACCTCATCCCCACCATCCTCGACACGCCGACCATCCCCGTCGACGTGCTCGAACTCGCCGACGACCACGCGCCGTACGGGCTACGCGGCATCGGCGAGGCCCCGACCCTGTCGTCCACCCCGGCGGTCCTCGCGGCCGTCCGGAACGCGACGGGCCGGCAGCTCGACCGCACACCGGTCCGCCCCGAACACCTGACGGGAACCGCGTAGCGGGTCCCCGAGGGATCCGCGTGCCCGCCGCACCCCGCGGCACCCGGCGCCGGGCAGGGAGCAGCACCACACGGTCCTCCCGGCGCCGCCCACCGATGTTCGTCTCGGGCCGTCCCCCGGGTCGTGCACATCCCAAATCCCGTGAACCCGCTCCAGGGCACGGGTGCCCCTGTGAACCTTGGGAGATGGCACCATGACCCAGTCAGTGCAGCCCAGGACCGCCGCCGACGACGCGGGCGCGGGAACCCGCGTCCCGGCCGGACGGTCCTGGCTCGACCGTTACTTCCACATATCGCACCGAGGGTCGACGGTCGCCCGTGAAGTGCGCGGCGGCATCACCACCTTCATGGCGATGGCCTACATCCTGCTGCTCAACCCGCTGATCCTGTCCGGCGAGGACGCGGCCGGCGACACCCTCGGCCGCACCGCCCTGATCACCGCCACCGCGTTCGCCGCCGCGCTCACCACCCTGCTGATGGGCTTCTTCGGCAAGGTGCCGCTCGCCCTCGCCGCCGGGCTGTCCGTCTCCGGCGTCCTCGCCTCGCAGGTCGTGCCCGTCATGACGTGGCCGCAGGCGATGGGCATGTGCGTCCTGTACGGCGTGGTCATCATGCTGCTGGTCGTCACCGGCCTGCGGGAGATGGTCATGAACGCCATCCCGCTCGCCCTCAAGCACGCGATCACCATGGGCATCGGCCTGTTCATCGCCCTGATCGGCTTCTACAAGGCCGGCTTCGTGCACCAGGGCGAGGCGACCCCGGTCACGCTCGGCCCGGCCGGCGAGCTGTCCGGCTGGCCGGTGCTGCTCTTCGCCGTCACCCTGCTGGCGATCTTCATGCTCCAGGCGCGCGGCGTGCCGGGCGCGATCCTCATCGGCATCATCGGCGGCACGGTGCTGGCCGTCGCCCTCAACGCCTTCGGCGTCATCGACCCGAAGCAGTGGGCGGCCGGCGCTCCCGAACTGAACGGCAGCGCGGTGTCGATGCCCGACTTCGGGGTGTTCGGCGCCGTCGAGTTCGGCGGCTGGAGCGAGGTCGGCGCGATGACCGTCGGCATGATCGTCTTCACCCTGGTGCTGGCGGGCTTCTTCGACGCCATGGCCACCATCATCGGCGTCGGCACCGAGGCGAAGCTGGCCGACGACAAGGGCCGCATGCCCGGCCTGTCCAAGGCGCTGTTCATCGACGGCGCCGGCGGTGTCGTCGGCGGTGTCTCGGGGGCGTCCGGGCAGACCGTGTTCGTGGAGTCGGCGACCGGGGTCGGCGAGGGCGCCCGCACCGGACTGTCGTCCGTCGTCACCGGCCTGTTCTTCGCGGCCTGCCTGTTCTTCACCCCGCTCACGGCGATCGTGCCGGGCGAGGTGGCCGCCGCCGCCCTGGTGGTGATCGGCGCCATGATGATGATGAACGCCCGCCACGTCGACTGGGCCGACCGCGCCACCGCCATCCCGGTGTTCCTCACCGTGGTCATCATGCCGTTCACCTACTCCATCACCGCGGGTGTCGCCGCCGGCGTCATCTCCTACGTCGCCATCCGGACCGGCCAGGGCAGGGCCCGCGAGATCGGGGCCTTCATGTGGGGCCTGGCGCTGATCTTCCTGGTCTACTTCGCCCTCGCCCCCATCGAGAGCTGGCTGGGCGTGCACTGACCCCGCCCGGGAACCCGCACCACGCCGAGGAGAGAGCACGATGCTGGACATCGCCGAGGAACTGCACCGGTGGGCCGCCGAGGGCCGCGACTTCGCCGTCGCCACGGTCGTGGCGGTCGGCGGCAGCGCGCCCCGGCAGCCCGGCGCCGCGCTCGCGGTCGACGCCGACGGCACCGCGATCGGCTCGGTCTCCGGCGGCTGCGTGGAGGGTGCCGTGTACGAGCTGTGCACCCAGGCGCTCCGGGACGGCGAGCCCGTCCTGGAGCGCTTCGGCTACAGCGACGACGACGCCTTCGCGGTCGGCCTGACCTGCGGCGGCGTCATCGACGTCCTGGTCACCCCGGTCCGGGTCGGCGATCCCGTCCGCCCCGTCCTGACCGCCGCCCTCGACGCCGCCGCCCGGGGCGGGGCGGCGGCGCTGGCCCGGGTGGTGAGCGGCCCGGCGGAACTGCGGGGCCGCGCACTGGTGGTCCGGCCCGACGGGTCGACGGAGGGCGGCTTCGGCGGCCACCCGGAACTGGACCGCACGGTCGCCGCGGAGGCCGCCGCCCTGCTGGACGCGGGCCGCACCGGCACGGTCGAGATCGGCGCGGAGGGCTCCCGGTGCGGGGCCCCGCTGACGCTGCTGGTGGAGTCGTCGGTCCCGCCGCCCCGCATGATCGTCTTCGGGGCGATCGACTTCGCGGCGGCCCTGGTCCGGGTGGGCAAGTTCCTCGGCCACCACGTCACCGTGTGCGACGCCCGCCCGGTGTTCGCCACCCGGGCGCGCTTCCCCGAGGCCGACGAGGTCGTCGTGGAGTGGCCGCACCGGTACCTGGAGCGCACCGAGGTCGACGGCCGCACCGTCCTGTGCGTCCTGACCCACGACGCGAAGTTCGACGTGCCGCTGCTGCGGCTCGCGCTGCGGCTGCCGGTGGCCTACGTCGGCGCGATGGGCTCCCGCCGCACCCACCTGGACCGCGCCGCACGCCTGCGCGAGGTCGGCGTGACCGACCTCGAACTGGCCCGGCTCCGCTCGCCCATCGGCCTCGACCTGGGTGCCCGTACGCCGGAAGAAACGGCGCTGTCCATCGCGGCGGAGATCGTCGCCGACCGGCGGGGCGGCAGCGGCACCCCGCTCACCGGCGCGCACACCCCGATCCACCACGACGGCGGCCCGGGCCCGGGGCCGGCGGGGCGGATCGGCTCGGTGGCCTGACGGCCCGATCGGCACGGGCGGCACGGGCGGGCGGACGAACGGACCGGACGACTGGACCGGACGACCGGACTGGACCGGACGACCGGACCGGACCGGACGGACGGCCGTCGGACGGGCCCGGCGGCCGATCGGACCTGGCGGGTGGCCGACAGCGTGGCGGTGGCCCGCCGGCCGGACCTCGTCGCGGAGACCGTCGAGCGCGCCGGTCACAGCGGCTCCTCGTCCGCGTCTCCGCCGTCGGCCCTCCCACCGTCTTCGCGGCCCCGCTGGACACGCCCCCGGAGGGACGGCCGCCGGCGCCGGGCCGAGCCGTCGGCCATCCCTCCAGGGTGCGCGGGCCGTCCGCCCGACGGGGTCACGCCTGCCGGAGCAGCCGGTTGACCGCCCGGCCGAAGACCAGGCGCCCCGTGCGGGCCACCACGCCGTCGAGCGCGGTCGGGACCAGCGCGACCCGCAGGTCCTCGCGCCACTCCACGCGGGCGCGCCCGCCCGGTCCCGGCCGCACCTCGATCTCCGCCCACCCGGTGACGACCCGGCCCCGCTTCTCCAGGCGGCACCGGCCCGGGGTGCCGTCCCCGGGCGGCTGCCACACCGTGACCTCCATCGGGTCGTCGAAGGCCAGCGGGCCGATCCCGGAGCGGGCCACGACGACCGTGCCCTCGCCGGTCGGCGGGGGAGTGGTCACCGTGACCCGGGTGAACGGGACGGTGTCGCCGTGCCGGTGCCAGGCCGTGAGCCGGCGCCAGGCCTCTGCGGGGGGAAGGGGCGCCGTGCGCCGGACGAGGAAGAGGGCCACCGGACGATCCTAGGAAACGGCGTCCGCCCCCCGGCGGACCCGGGGCCGTGTCACCCGGTCGGCCCAGCGCCCGCCCCCTGCCGCGGTCACCGGTACACCTTCCCCGGTTCCGCCCGGCCCGGGGCCAGCAGCTGGGGGACGGTCACGAACACGTAGCCCCGCTCCTTCAGCACGCGGATGATGCCGGGCACGGCCGGCACCGTGCCGTCGTAGAGGTCGTGCAGCAGGACGATGCCGTCGCGGGAGACCTGGGACAGGACGCGGCGGGTGATGACGTCGGAGTCCGTGGTCGCGTAGTCCTTCGCGGTGACGCTCCACAGGATCTCGGCCAGCCCCAGTTCCCGGCAGATCTCGTGCACTCTCGCGTCGGTGCGGCCCTGCGGTGGACGCATGAGGGTGGGGCGGCGGCCGGTGAGCTCCTCGATCGCGTCGTCGGTGCGCGTCAGCTCCTCGCGTATCTGGTCCGGCTGAAGGTCCGTGAGGTTGCGGTGCGTCCAGGTGTGGTTGGCGAGCTCGTGCCCCTCGTCGGCCATGCGGCGGACGAGCTCGGGGTAGCGGTCGATGTGCCGCCGGCCCATGAGGAAGAACGTGGCCGGGACCTGTTCCTCGGCGAGGATGTCCAGCAGCCGTGCGGAGTGCTCGCTGGGGCCGGCGTCGAAGGTGAGCGCGACGCACTTGGCCTGGCGGCAGTCGACGGTGCCGAACCGCGCCCGGACGTCGGTGGCCCGCGCGCTGCTCGGGGTGGTGGTGTCCGTCCGTCCGCAGCCGCCCAGGGCCATCAACAGGGCCGCCGCCACCCCCAGCGAGGCGGCCCGGAACGCGATCGTGGATCTCTTCGTCTTCTTGGTCGGAGAAGGCATGCCCGGACTATACGCAGCGTGTATACGCGCAGTGCATAGTCGCTCCGACGTGCTCTCCGCCGGGCGCCGGCGGGCCTGTGAGGGTGATCACTCGGCCGTCTCCCACCCCGGCGCGCGCTCCGCGCTCCGCGACCTCGACTGGGCCGAATCGGTGCATATCTGCCTAAGTTGTCTCCAAGTGTTTGAGACAACCGCAAAACGGCACTCGCGTTCCCCAGGAGCCCCACCGGCCCAGGACGGAGCACATCCCCCATGCGCATCCTTGGTATCAACGCCCTGTTCCACGACCCCGCCGCCGCCCTCGTCGTCGACGGGCAGGCCGTGGCGGCCGCCGAGGAGGAGCGCTTCAGCCGGCGCAAGCACGGCAAGCGCCCGGTGCCCTTCTCCGCCTGGGAGCTGCCCGAGCTCGCCGCCCGCTGGTGCCTCGAGCACCACGGGCTCACCCCCGCCGACCTGGACGCCGTCACCTACTCCTTCGACCCCGCCCTCGCCCGGCCCGCCGCCGACCTGGGCCTGGACGACCCCTTCGACCACCTCCGCCTCGACTACGCGCGCCGCGCCCCCGAGTTCCTCGCCGAGGCCCTGCCCGGCCTGGACCCGGCCCGGGTGGTCTTCGTCCCCCACCACGTCGCCCACGCCGCCTCCGCCGGACCCGCCTCCCCCCACCCCGACAGCGCCGTCCTCGTCCTGGACGGCCGGGGCGAGGCCGCCTCCCACCTGGCCGGCCGCTACCGCGACGGCAAGCTGGACACCCTCGCCACCCAGGCCCTGCCCCACTCCCTCGGCCTGGTCTACGAGGAACTCACCGAGCACCTCGGCTTCCTGCGCAGCAGCGACGAGTACAAGGTGATGGCCCTCGCCTCCTACGGCACCCCCCGCCACCTGGCCCGGCTGCGCGAACACGTCCACGCCACCGGCGACGGCGGCTTCCGCGCCCACGGCGTCGACTGGGCCGCCCTCACCCCGCGCCGCGCCCCGCACGAACCCTGGAACCAGGACCACGCCGACCTGGCCGCCAGTGCCCAGGCCGTCCTGGAGGAGGTCCTGCTGGACCTCGTGCACTGGCTGCACCGCGAAGCCGGCGGCGACGCCCTCACCCTGGCCGGCGGTGTCGCCCTGAACTGTGTCGCCAACTCGCGCCTCGCCGCCCGCGGACCGTACCGCCACGTGTGGGTGCAGCCCGCCGCCGGTGACGCCGGCACCGCCCTCGGCGGCGCCCTGCACGTCTCCGCCCAGGAGGGCGTCACCACCCTGCCCATGCCCGGCGCCGACCTCGGCCGCGGCTGGAGCGACGACGAACTGCGCGACTGGCTCGACCGGGCCGCCGTCCCCTACGAGCGGCCCGACGACATCGCCGAGACCGTCGCCGAGGAACTCGCCCGGGACGGCGTCGTCGCCTGGTTCCAGGGCCGCAGCGAGTACGGACCGCGCGCCCTCGGCCACCGCTCCCTGCTCGCCCACCCCGGCCGCGCCGAGAACCTCGAACGGCTCAACCAGGTCAAGGGCCGCGAGGAGTTCCGGCCGGTCGCCCCCATGGTGCTCGCCGACCGCGCCGCCGACCTGTTCTCCGGCGGCCCGCTGCCCAGCCCGTACATGCTCTTCGTGCACGACGTGGCCGCCGGATGGCGCGACCGCATCCCCGCCGTCGTCCACGTCGACGGCACCGCCCGCATCCAGACCGTCGACGAGCGGCAGGAGCCCCTGGTCGCCCGGATGCTGCACGGCTTCGAACGCCGCACCGGGCTCCCCGTCGTCGTCAACACCAGCCTCAACACCGCCGGCCGGCCCATGGTCGACGACCCGCGCGACGCCCTGGAGTGCTTCGGCTCCGCCCCCGTCGACCTGCTCGCCATCGGCCCCTACGCGGTGCGCCGGGGGAGGGCCTACGCATGACCGCCTACGCCGTCGTGATCCCCACCCTGGTGCGGGACACGCTCGCCGACTGCCTCGCCGCCCTGGCCGCCGCCACCGGGCCGCGCCCCGACGAGATCGTCCTCGTCGACGACCGGCCCGACCCCGACCCGGCCGCGCTCGACCACCCGCTGGGCGTCCTCGGCGACCTGCGCGACCGCACCACCGTCCTCACCGGCGGCGGACGCGGACCCGCCGCCGCCCGCAACACCGGACTGCGCGCCGTCTCCGCCCCCTGGGTGGCCTTCCTCGACGACGACGTCCAGGTCGGCCCGAACTGGTGCGCACAACTCACCGAGGACCTCGCCGACGCGCCCCCCGACGTCGCCGGCGTCCAGGGCGTCATCACCGTGCCGCTGCCCGGCGAACGCCGCCCCACCGACTGGGAACGCGGCACCGCCGGACTGGCCCGGGCCCGCTGGATCACCGCCGACATGGCCTACCGCACCGAGGCGTTGAAGCAGGTCGGCGGCTTCGACGAACGCTTCCCGCGGGCCTTCCGCGAGGACGCCGACCTCGCCCTGCGCATCCTCGGCCGGGGCCTGCGCATCCGGCGCGGCAGCCGCACCACCCGGCACCCCGTGCGCCCCGCCTCCCGCTGGGCCTCCCTCAGGCAGCAGCGCGGCAACGCGGACGACGCGCTCATGCGGCGCCTGCACGGCCCCGACTGGTGGGACAAGGCCGCCGCCCCCCGCGGCCGGATCCGCCGCCACGCCGCGATCACCGCCGCCGGGGCCGCCGCCTGCGTCCTGGCCGCCACCGGACACCGGCGGGCGGCCACCGCCTGCGCCCTCGGCTGGGCGGCCGGCACCGCCGAGTTCGCCCGCGCCCGCATCCTCCCCGGGCCGCGCACCCGCGACGAGGTGACCACCATGCTCGTCACCAGCGCCCTCATCCCGCCCGCCGCCACCTGGCACCGCCTCACCGGCGCCTGGCGCCACCGCCGCGCCCCCGCCTGGCAGGAGGCGGCCCGGTGAGCCCGGTCCGCGCCGTCCTGTTCGACCGCGACGGCACCCTCGTCCACGACGTCCCCTACAACGGGGACCCCGCCCGCGTGCGCCCCGTCGAGGGCGCCCGGGAGGCGGTCGCCGCCCTGCGCCAACGGGGCGTGCGCACCGGCGTCGTCACCAACCAGTCCGGCATCGCCCGCGGACTGATCACCGAGACCGACGCCCGCGCCGTCAACCGCCGCGTCGACGACCTCCTCGGCCCGTTCGACGTGTGGGCGCTGTGCCCGCACGGCCCCGACGACGGCTGCGCCTGCCGCAAACCCCGCCCCGGCATGGTCCTGTGGGCCGCCGGACGGCTGTGCACCGACCCCGCCGACTGCGTCGTCATCGGCGACATCGGCGCCGACGTCGAGGCCGCCCACCGGGCGGGCGCCCGCGCCGTCCTCGTCCCGACCCCCGCGACCCGACCGGCGGAGACGGCCGCCGCACCCCACGTCGCCCCGGACCTGACGACGGCCGTCCGCGCGGTGCTGGACGGCCTGCCGGAGCCCGGCCGGACCACCACCCCGGCCGCCGGATCCCCGGCGCCCGGGAGGCACCCGTGAAGGCCCTCGTCACCCGGCTCGACAGCTTCGGCGACGTGCTGCTCGCCGGGCCCGCCGTGCGCGCCGTCGCGGCCCGCGCGGACCACGTCACCCTGCTGTGCAGGCCGCTCGGCGAGCCCGCCGCCCGGCTCCTGCCCGGCGTCGACGACGTCCTCGTCTGGGACGCGCCCTGGGCCGGGTTCCGCCCGCCGCCCGTCCGGCGCGACGACATCGACGCCCTCGTCGGCCGGATCGCCGCCACCGGCGCCGACACCGCGCTCGTCCTCACCTCCTTCCACCAGTCCCCGCTGCCCACCGCCCTGCTGCTGCGCATGGCGGGCGTCCGGCACATCGCCGCCGACAGCGAGGACTACCCCGGCTCCCTCCTCGACGTGCGCCACCACCGCGCCCCGCACGCCCACGAGGCCGAGGCCGCGCTGGATCTCGCCGGCGCCGCCGGGTTCCCGTGCCCCGACGACGGCCGCCTGCGCGTCCTCGCGCCCCCGGACACCGAGCCGCTGACCGGCCCCGCCGGCTACGTCGTCGTCCACCCCGGCGCCAGCGTCCCCGCCCGCGCCTGGAGCCCCGGCCGGTGCGCCGAGGCGGTCGCCGACCTCACCGACGCCGGGTACCGGGTGGTGGTGACCGGCGGCCCCGGCGAGCGGGACCTGACCGCCCGCGTCGCCGGCGACCACGCCCTCGACCTCGGCGGCCGCACCGACGCCGCCCGACTCGCCGGGGTGCTCGCCCGGGCCGCCTGCGCGGTCACCGGCAACACCGGCCCCGCCCACCTCGCCGCCGCCGTCGGCACCCCCGTGGTGTCCCTGTTCGCGCCGGTCGTCCCGGCCGGACGGTGGCGGCCGTACGGCGTGCCCTGCGTGCTGCTCGGCGACCAGAACGCGCCGTGCGCCGGCACCAGGGCCCGCACCTGTCCCGTCCCCGGCCACCCGTGTCTGGACGGCGTGACCGCGCTCGACGTCGTAGCCGCCGTCGGCAAGCTGGTGGAGGTGGCATGAGGATCCTGCTCTGGCACGTGCACGGGTCGTGGACCACGGCCTTCGTGCAGGGCCCCCACACCTACGTCGTCCCCGTCACCCCCGACCGCGGGCCCGACGGCCTCGGCCGCGCCCGCACCTTCGACTGGCCCGACTCCGTCGTCGAGGTCCCGCCGGAACGGCTGCGGGACGAGGACATCGACGTCGTCGTGCTCCAGCGCCCCCACGAACTGGCCCTGGTGGACGCCTGGCTGGGCCGCCGCCCGCCGATGATCTGGCTGGAGCACAACGCCCCGCACGGCGACGTCCCCGACACCCGGCACCCCGCCGCCGACGTGCCCGGCGTCACCCTCGTGCACGTCACCCACTTCAACCGCCTGATGTGGGACGCGGGCGCCACCCCCACCACCGTCGTCGAACACGGCATCGTCGACCCCGGCCCGCGGTGGACCGGCGAGCTGCCCCGGGCCGCCGTCGTGGTCAACGAGCCGGTCCGGCGCGGCCGTACCACCGGCACCGACCTGCTGCCCGCGTTCGCCGACGCGGCCCCCCTGGACGTGTTCGGGATGGGCACCGAGGGCGTCGCCGCGCACGTCGGCCTGCCCCCCGACCGGTGCCGCGCCCACGAACTCGCCCAGCGCGACCTGCACGCGGAGATGGCCCGCCGCCGCGTCTACGTCCACCCCGTCCGCTGGACCTCCCTCGGCCTGTCCCTGCTGGAGGCGATGCACCTCGCCATGCCGGTGGTCGCCCTCGCCACCACCGAGGTCACCGAGGCGGTCCCGCCCGGCGCCGGGGTGGTCTCCAACCGGATCGACGTCCTGACCGACGCCGTCCGCGACTTCCTCGCCGACCCGCTGTACGCCCGCGGCGTCGGCGAGGCGGCCCGAGCGGCGGCCCTCGCCCGCTACGGGCTCCCCCGCTTCCTGGACGACTGGGAGCGGCTGCTGAAGGAGGTGACCCGATGAGGATCGCCATGGTGTCCGAACACGCCAGCCCCCTGGCCGCGCTCGGCGGCGTCGACGCCGGCGGCCAGAACGTGTACGTGGCGCGGCTCAGCGAGGAACTGGCCCGCCGCGGCCACCACGTCACGGTCTACACCCGCCGCGACACGGTGACCCTGCCCGACCGGGTGCCGCTGCCCGGCGGGGCCGTCGTCGAGCACGTGCCCGCGGGCCCGCCGGAGACCGTCCCCAAGGACGAACTGCTGCCGCACATGGCCGCGTTCGGCGCCCACCTGACGCGGGCCTGGGGCCGGGACCGGCCCGACGTGGTGCACGCCCACTTCTGGATGTCCGGCATGGCCTCCCAGGTCGGCGCCCGCCCGTACGGCATCCCGGTGGTGCAGACGTTCCACGCCCTGGGCACCGTCAAGCGCCGCCACCAGGGATGGCGGGACACCAGCCCGCCCGCCCGCATCGGCATCGAACGGCAACTCGCCGGCACCTGCGAACGCATCCTCGCCACCTGCTCCGACGAGGTCGCGGAACTCGCGGCGACGGGCGTGCCCGCCCGGCGCGTCTCGGTGGTGCCGTGCGGCGTCGACGCCGGCCACTTCCGCCCCGGCGTCACCGGCCCCGGCATCCCGCCGCGGCGGGCCCGGCACCGGCTGCTGGCCTGCGGCCGGCTGGTCCGCCGCAAGGGCTACGACCTCGCCGTGCGCGCCCTGGCCCGCGTCCCGGACGCGGAACTCGTCCTCGCGGGCGGCCCCGCCGCCGGGCGCCTGGACCGCGACCCCGAGGCGCGCCGGCTGTGGCACCTGGCGCACCGCACGGGCGTCGCCGACCGGGTGCGGATGCTCGGCGCCGTCGACCCCGCCGCCATGCCCGCCCTGATCGGCAGCGCCGACCTGGTGCTGTGCACCCCCGCCTACGAACCCTTCGGCATCGTCCCCCTGGAGGCGATGGCGTGCGGCGTCCCGGTCGTCGCCACCGATGTCGGCGGCCACCGCGACAGCGTCGCCGACGGCACCACCGGCCGGCTCGTCACCCCCGGCGACCCGGACGCGGTCGCCACCGCCGTGCGCGACCTCCTCGCCGACGACGACACCCGCCGCGCGTACGGGGCCGCCGGCCGCGCCCGCGTCCTCGACCACTACACCTGGCAGCGGGTCGCCGACGGCGTCGAGCGGGTCCACCGCCAGGTCCTGGCCGCACACACGATCCCGAAGGAGGTGGCCTGATGACCGTGCACCCTCCCGTCACCGGGCACTGCGACCGACTGGCCGAGGCGCTGGCCGCCTTCCGGGCGCACGCGCCCCTCGTCGCGCGGTGGGGCGAACGGCTCGCCGAGGTCCTCACCGCCGGCGGCCGGCTGCTGGCCGCGGGCAACGGCGGCAGCGCGGCCCAGGCCCAGCACCTGACCGCCGAACTCGTCGGCCGCTACCGCGACGACCGGCCCGCGTTCTCCGCCATCGCCCTGCACGCCGACACCTCCAGCACCACCGCCATCGCCAACGACTACGGCGTCGACGCGGTGTTCGCCCGCCAGGTCCGGGCGCACGGCCGGCCCGGCGACGTGCTGATGCTGCTGTCCACCAGCGGCGCCAGCGCCAACCTGCTGTCCGCCGCCGACGCCGCCCGCGCGGCCGGACTGCGCGTGTGGGCCCTCACCGGACCCGCCCCCAACCCGCTCATGGCGTGCAGCGACGAGTCCCTGTGCGTCGAGGCGCCCCGCGCCGCCACCGTCCAGGAACTCCACCTGGTGGCCGTGCACATGATGTGCGGGGCCTTCGACGCGGCGCTGGAGAGCGGAAGGTGGCGGGAGGGCACCGAGGGACGGAGGGTGTCGTGAGCGGCACCGGCGTCAAGGCGCCCCTGCTGGTCGTCGGCGACGCCCTCCTCGACCGCGACCTCACCGGCAGCTCCGAACGGCTCGCCCCCGACGCCCCCGTCCCCGTCGTCGACGACTGCGCCGAGACCACCCGGCCCGGCGGCGCCGCCCTCACCGCCTACCTCGCCGCCCGCGACGGCCGCGAGGTCACCCTGGTCACCGCGCTGGGCGGCGACCCGGCCAGCCGCGAACTGAAACGCCTCCTGCGGCCCTGGGTCGAGGTGATCCCCCTGCCGCTGACCGGGGCCCTGCCGGAGAAGACCCGCATCCTGGCCGGGGACCGCCCGGTGGCCCGCCTGGACCGCGGTGACGGCCGCGCCCGCGCCGCCACCGACGAGGCCCGCGAGGCGGTCCTCGGCGCGTCCGCCGTCCTGGTCTCCGACTACGGCCGCGGCACCGCCGACGCCCTGCGCGACGTCCTGACCGCCCGCCCGCCGCTGGTCTGGGACCCGCACCCGCGCGGCGGGCCGCCGGTGCCCGGAACCCGGCTGGTCACGCCAGCCGAGAAGGAGGCGCAGGCCCACGCCCCCGACGCGGCGCCCGCCCGGCGGGACCTGTACGGGGTCGCCCACGGGGCCGCCACCCTCGTCCGGCAGTGGAAGGCCGCCGCCGTCGCCGTCACCCTCGGCGCCCGCGGCGCGCTGCTCTCCTACGGCGACCACCCCCTGCTGGTGCCCGCCGCCGCCGTGCACCGCGGCGACCCCTGCGGCGCCGGCGACCGCTTCGCCGCCACCGCTGCCGGGCTGCTCGCCGACGGCGCCCTGGTCGGCGAGGCGGTGGAACGCGCCGTCGCCGACGCGACCGCCTTCGTCGGCGCGGGCGGCGCGGGCGCCGTGCCCCGCGCCGACGCCGCCCACGGCCACCGTCCCGACGGCGACGACCCGTTCGCCCTCGCGGCGGGCGTCCGCGCCGCCCACGGCACGGTCGTCGCCGCGGGCGGCTGCTTCGACCTGCTGCACGCCGGCCACGTCGGCCTCCTCCAGGCCGCCCGGGACCTCGGCGACTGCCTGGTGGTGTGCGTCAACTCCGACGCCTCCGTACGGCGCCGCAAGGGCCCCGGCCGCCCGGTCAACCCCATCGACGACCGGGTACGGGTGCTGCGCGCCCTGGCCTGCGTCGACGCCGTCGCGGTGTTCGACGAGGACACCCCCGAGCGCCTGCTGACGGACCTGCGCCCCGACGTCTGGGTCAAGGGCGGCGACTACGCCGCCGCCGACCTGCCCGAGGCGGCCCTCCTCGACGCCTGGGGCGGCCAGGCCGTCCTGCTGCCCTACCTCGCGGGCCGCTCCTCCACCGGCATGCTGGAACGCGCCACGGAGCGCCGGCCGTGACCCCCCGGCCCGCGCCCGGCCGCCCGAACGCCGTCCCGCCGGGGGGTACGGCGGCCCGGGCGGCGGGCGGCGCACCCGCCGCCGCCCCGATCCGCCGGCCGCCCGGAGCGACCGGGCGCGCCGCGGCGCGCCCCGGCGCCGGGAGTGCCGGGCCTGCGCCCGGGAGTGCCGGGCCGGTGCCGGGGCCTGCCGGGCCCGCGTCCGAGAGCACCGAGCTGGTTCCGGGGTCTGTCGGGTCCGTTCCTGAGTCCGCCGGGCTGGTGCCGGGGTCGGCTGGTTTGACGCCTGATTCCGTCGCGCCCGCGGCCCGGAGCGGTGGGCCCGCGCCCCGGAGCGGTGGGTCCGCGCTCCGGAGCGGTGGGTCCGCGCGCGATTCCGCCGGGCCCGCGCCCGGGAGTGCCGAGCCCGTGCCGGGGCCTGCCGGGCCCGCGCCTGGGATCGCCGGGTCCGTGCCCGGGACAGCCGCACGCTCCCCCCGGACCCGGCACGGCGCGGTGCCGGCCGGGGGCACGCGGCCCCGGGTGCTGGTCCTGCGGGCGCTCGGCCTCGGCGATCTGCTCGCCGGCGTGCCCGCCCTGCGGGCCCTGCGCCGGGCCTTCCCCGGCCACGAGCTGGTCCTCGCCGCCCCGTCCGCGCTCGCCCCGGTCGCCGAGGCCACCGGCGCCGTGGACCGGCTGCTGCCCGCCTCCGCGCCCGGCCGGGCCGTGCCCTCGGCCCTCGACTGGACCGGAACGCCCCCCGACCTCGCCGTCGACCTGCACGGCAACGGGCCGCCCAGCCACCTCCTGCTGGCCCGCCTGCGCCCCCGGCGGCTGCTGGCCTTCGCGCACCCGGGCACCCCGGAGATCGACGGCCCGCCCTGGTACCCCGAGGAACACGAACGGGACCGCTGGTGCCGCCTGCTGCGCTGGTACGGCATCGACGCCGACCCCGCCGATCTGCTGCTGCCCCGCCCGGCCGCCACGTCCCCCGCCCCCGGCGCGGTGATCCTGCACCCCGGCGCGGGGGCACCCGCCCGCTGCTGGCCCGTCGAGCGGTACGCGGCCGTCGCCGACGCCCTGCGGGCGCGCGGCCTGCGGGTCGTGGTCACCGGGGGCCCCGACGAGGGCGACCTGGTGGCCCGCCTCGCCAAGCAGGCCGGCCTGCCCGACACCGACGTCCTGGCCGGCGGCGTCCCCTACGACCGGCTGTCCGCCCTGGTCGCCGACGCCCGCGCGGTCGTCAGCGGCGACACCGGTATCGCGCACCTCGCCGTCGCCCACGCCACCCCCACCGTCACCCTCTTCGGGCCGGTCCCGCCCAGCCGCTGGGGCCCGCCGTCCCACCCGCGCCACCTCGCCCTGTGGTACGGCCCCGAAGGAGACCCGCACGCCCGGCGGACCGACCCCGCCCTGCTGCGCATCACCCCGGCCGACGTCCTGGACGCCCTGGCCCGGCTGCCCGGCCCCCGGCCCCCCGGAGAGGAGCCCGCACCGTGACCGCCCCGTCCCCGCCCCGCAGGATCGGCGTCGTCATCGCCACCCGCGACCGCGCCGAGCGGCTCGCCGTCACCCTGCGCCACCTCCTCGCCCTGCCCGAGCGGCCCGAGGTCCTCGTCGCCGACAACGCCTCCACCGACCACACCCGCGCCCTGCTCGCCCGCGACTTCCCCCAGGTCCGCGTGCTGGCCCTGCCCGTCAACCGCGGCGCCCTGGCCCGCAACCACGGCGCCCGCGCCCTCGACACGCCCTACGTGGCGTTCAGCGACGACGACTCCTGGTGGGCGCCCGGCGCCCTCGCCCGGGCGGCCGACCTGTTCGACGCCCACCCGCGCCTCGGCCTGATCGCCGCCCGCACCCTCGTCGGCCCGGACGCGGAACCGGACCCGCTCAACGACGTCCTCGCCCACTCGCCGCTGGGCACCGCCACCGACCTGCCCGGCACCCAGGTCCTGGGCTTCCTGGCCTGCGGCGCCGTGGTCCGCCGCAGCGCCTATCTCGACGCGGGCGGCTTCCACCGGCTGCTGTTCTTCGGCGGCGAGGAGACCCTGCTCGCCTACGACCTGGCCGCCCGAGGCTGGGGCGTCACCCACTGCGCCGATGTCGTCGCCCACCACCATCCGGACCCGGGCCCCCGCGACGGCCGACCGGCCGTGCAGCGCCGCAACGAGCTCCTCACCGCCTGGCTGCGCCGCCCCGTCCCGTACGCGCTGGCCCGCACCGGAGCCCTCGCCGCCGCCGCCCGCAGCGACGGCCACGCCCGCCGGGCCCTGCGCGAGGCCCTCGGCCGCCTGCCCGCCGCGCTGCGCGCCCGCCGCCCGCTGCCGCCGCACGTCGAACGCGCCGCCCGCCTGCTGGACGGGGCGCCCGCATGACCGGCCCCGGGACGACCTCCGTGGAAGGGGGGCACCACGCATGACCGACCCCAGGACGACCGTCGTCGTCATCACCCACAACCGGCGCCGCGAACTCCTGCGCACCCTCGGCCACCTCGCGGCGCTGCCCGAACGCCCCCGGGTGATCGTCACCGACAACGCCTCCACCGACGGCACCGCCGAGGCCGTCGCCCTGCGCCACCCGGAGGTGCGGCTGCTGCGCCCTGGCCGCAACCTCGGCGCCGTGGGCCGCAACCTCGCCGTCCGTGAGGTGCGCACCCCCTACATCGCCTTCTGCGACGACGACTCCTGGTGGGCACCCGGCTCCCTGGCCGGCGCCGCCGACCTCCTCGACCGGCACCCCGGCCTCGCGTCGGTCACCGCCCGGATCGTCGTCGAACCCGACGGCACCGAGGACCCCATCGTCCGCGAACTGCGCCACTCACCGGTCCCCGGCCCGCCCTGGCTGCCCGGACCCGCCCTCGGCTCGTTCCTGGCCGCGGCCACCGTGCTGCGCGCCGACGCCTTCCGCGCCGCCGGCGGCTTCCACCCCCGGCTGTGGCTCGGCGGCGAGGAGGAACTGCTGGCCGCCGACCTCGCGGCCGACGGCTGGTGGCTCACCTACGCCGATCACCTGACGATCCATCACCAGGCGTCGGCGGCCCGCGACTCCACGCTGCGCCGCCGCCACGGCATCCGCAACACCCTCTGGTTCACCTGGCTGCGCCGCCCGCCCCGGGCGGCCCTGCGCCGCACCGTGAACCTGGCCCGCACGGTCCCGCGCGACACCACCTCGCTGCGCGCCTTCGCGGAGGCGACGGCCGCCCTCCCCTGGGTCCTCCGCGAGCGCCGCGTCCTGCCGCACGAGGTGGAGTCCCGGCTGCGCCTGCTCGAACCCTCCCAGCGTGACTCCACGGCCCGGCGGTACACGGGCTGACCGGCCCGCACCGCCAGGGGAGCACCAACCGGGTGGACGGGTGCGCCGGAACGCCTTCAGCCGCCGGACCAGCGGCACAGCAGCCTGAACACCGCGAACAGCGTCGGCGGCCACACCAGGGCGAACGCCCAGATCACGCCCGGTGACGAGGTGACCATCCCGGTCACCGACAGGGCGACGGACAGTGCGCACAGCAGGGCCACCGTGAGGGTGTGCGGGCGGTAGGAACCGACCCGCCTCAGCAGGCCCGGCACGTCGGGCCACCGGCTCCACCGCAGGGTGCGCAGCCGCCGCGCCAGGCGACGGTCGCGGCACAGGGCCCGTTCGATCTCGTCGAGCAGCCGCTGCTCGTGGTCGGGGAGTCGACCGATGGACACAGCACCTCCCGGGACGGAACGGCGGGAACGTCCGCTCCGAGTGCCCCGCCCCGCCCGGGCCCAACCCGGGCCCGATCCGGGCCCAACCCGGCCCAAGCCGGGCCCGGTCCGACCCGGACCCGGCGGGCGCGGAGGACCTCGGACACCCGGCCCGCGGCGCACTCCCGTGGCCCGCCCCTCGGGCGGACGACGGCAAGGTGACGACAGGACCCGGCGTGGCCAAGGGACCCTCGACCCCCGCACGCCGCCGCAGGTCGCGCCGCCCTACCGCACCGTGCTCGTCGTCAGCGCCTCGACCAGGTGGTCGGCGCTGTCGGGGGCGGTGTCCTCGCGGAAGGCGTCGCGGGCCTGGCGGGCGGCGACCCGGCCCGAGGTCAGGCACCAGTACCACCAGCGGTCCAGTCCGCGTTCGTCCAGCCGCTCGGCGGGCAGCAGCGCGGGCCACCCGCAGGCGCGGGCCTGGGCGGAGACCTTGGCGCCGCCCGCCACCGGATCCACGGCGAGGACGGGCGTGCCCACCCGCAGCCCGAGGACCAGCCCGTGCAGCCGGTCGGTCACCACCAGGTCGAGCCGGGCCAGGACGGACTGGGTCTGGGCCGGGGTGGCGTTCAGGTGCCAGTCGGATGTGTCGAGCCGGGTGTCCAGTTCCAGCCGGGCGCAGTCCTTGCCGGCCAGCCAGCGCGTCACCGTCTCGGCGACCTGCCCGTGCCGACGCTGCCGACCGTACTCGTGCTGCCCGTGCGTGAGGATGACCCCGACGACGGGCCGGGCGGGCTGGACCGGGGCGTGCGCCGCGAGGTCCTCCACCGGCGGGGCGTCCGGGGCGTCCCGGGCGAGCACCCGGTGGAACCCGGTCACGGCGGGGCTGCCGGGGTCGATCACACTGGTCCCCACCGCGATCCGCACGCAGTGCGCGAACCGCCGGTGCAGTTCCTCGACCTGCGGCCCGTGCAGCGGGCCGCACACGAACACCAGGTGCGAGTAGTCGCCCGGCCGCACGTCGTCGAAGTGGCGGGCGTCCGGCCGGAAGCCGGGGCTCCACACCACGTCGTAACCGATCTCCGCGCCGCGCAGCACCTCTTCGACCCGGTGCAGGGCCAGCACGTCCCCGGCGGTCGCCTCCCCGTCACGGAAGCTGAACCACCCGGTCAGCAGGACCCTCTTCGGGCGCACGTCGTCCTGTGTGAACATCGCGCTCCGAGTGCCCCGCCCGAGATGAACCAATCGTCCCCATTGTCCGGTCGTCCGCGACGTCTGGTCGTCCGATCGTCCGGTCACCCGCGGTGTGCGGCCGTCCGCGACGTCCCGTCGCCCGACCTTCCCCGTCCGGTCCCCCGGGCGACCGCACCACCGGAGGGCAGCTGCCCCCGACCGGAGGGCGACGCAGGACGGCTGCCCACCACAGCGCGGTTGCCCGTCGCGGACGGTGTCCGGCCGCGAGGCCGGTTAGCCTGCCCGCATGACCGCGAAGAGCGAGCGAGGCGCCACTCCGCCGACGGGCCCGGTGCTCGGCCCCCGCGCCCTCAACCGGGCCACTCTCGCACGGCAGTTGCTGCTGCGTCCGGCCGCGATGTCGGCCGAGGCGGCGGTGGGCCACCTGGTCGGCCTCCAGGCGCAGAACGTGAAGCCGCCGTACTACGCGCTCGCCGCCCGTCTCGACGGCTTCACGCCCGAGGCGCTGTCCGGGCCGATGGCGGAGCGCCGGGTCGTCCGCATCGTGACCCTGCGCTCGACCCTGCACACCCACACCGCCGACGACTGCCTCACCCTGCGCCCCCTCGTGCAGCCCGCCCGGGAACGCGAGCTCGCGCTCTTCCGCAAGGGGCTCACCGGCGTCGACCTCGACCGCCTCGCGGCCGTCGCCCGCGAGCTGGTCGAGGCGGAGCCGCGCACCATGAAGCAGCTGCGCGAGGCCCTCCTGGTCCACTGGCCGCACGCCGACCCGCAGGCCCTGGGCATCGCCGCCCGCTGCCTGCTGCCCCTGGTCCAGATCACCCCGCGCGGGCTGTGGGGCCGCAGCGGGCAGGTCGTGCTCACCACCGCCGAGCGCTGGCTGGGACGCCCCTCCGAACCGGCGCCCCGGACACCCGACGCGACCGTGCTGCGCTACCTCGCCGCCTTCGGACCGGCCTCCGTGAAGGACATGCAGACCTGGGCGGGCCTCACCCGGCTGAGCCCCGCCTTCGAACGGCTGCGGCCCCGACTGGTGACCTTCCGCGACGAGCGGGGCACCGAGCTGTTCGACCTTCCCGACGCGCCCCGCCCCGACCCCGGCACCCCGGCGCCGCCCCGCTTCCTGCCCGAGTTCGACAACCTGCTGCTCTCCCACGCCGACCGCTGCCGGGTCGTCCCGGCGGACTACGCGGGCCTCAACTGGCGGGTGAACACCGCCTACCCCGCGCTCCTCGTCGACGGCTTCCTGGCCGGCGTCTGGCGGCTCGACGCCCACGCCCTGGTCGTCGAACCCTTCGGCCGGCTCGACCGGGCCGGCCGTGCCGACGTCGAGGCCGAGGCCGAGCGGATGCTGCGGACGATGCATCCCGGCCGTGCCTACGACATCGGCTTCGGGACGGTACGGACCTGATCCGGCCGGGGCCCCCGCCGGCCGCCGACCGCGCGGGCGGGCGGGTGCCGCCGTGCCGGGACGGCGGCGTGGACCCGCGGACGCGCCGGGCGGCGCCGTAGGAATGGAGAGGGGGCGTTGCGGGCTGCTCGTGGAAGCCCGCAACGCCCCCTGGTCTGTCGGCCCGGCGGTGTCGCCGGGCGCCGGAGCGGCTAGGAGGTGACCTGCGCGGTGACCAGGGAGGAGAACGTGGTCAGCCGGGCGTAGACGCCGGGTGAGCCGGCCGCGGCGCAGCCGTCGCCCCAGGAGGTGATGCCGGCCAGCCGTCCGCCGATCAGCAGGGGGCCGCCGCTGTCGCCCTGGCAGGTGTCCACGCCCCCGGAGGAGTAGCCGGCGCACACCATGTCGCTCGCCACGTAGCGCGAGCCGTAGGAGGTCCGGCAGCTGCTGTCGGACACGGTCGGCACGGTGGCCGTCCGCAGCTGGTTGGAGGAGGTGCCGCCGGAGCGGGTGGTGCCCCAGCCGAGGACGCGGGCGGTCGTCCCGGCCGCGTACACCGAGGTGTCGGTGGGGGAGACGTACGGCGCCGTGGCGTACGGCATCGGCGTCGAGAGCGTCAGGACGGCCACGTCGTCGCCCCGGGTGACGCTGCGGTAGTCCGGGTGGATCCAGATCCGGCTGACCCGCGCGACCGTGCCGTTGGTCCCGTTGAGGTAGGTGCGTCCGCCGACCACGCGCACACTGTTCGTGGTCTCGCCGGTCATGCAGTGCGCGGCGGTGACGACCTTCGTCGGGGCGACCAGCGTGCCGCCGCAGAACTGGTCCTGCGAGGCGTCGGTGATCTGCATCATGAACGGGTAGGCGGACGTGGTGGTCGTCGTACCGCCGACGACGGGCTGGGGCGCGGCGCTCGCGGCCGGGGCGCTGAGCAGGGCGGACGCGGCGGCGGCAGCGGTGGCCGCGAGGACGGCGGCGGATCTCCTGGCACGGGTGAACCCGGACATGGTTCTCCTCGGGGTTTGCCGGTGGGGGGTCGCGCGGGGTGGGGGGTGGTGCACGAGGTCCGGTGACCCGGCCCCCGTGTGCCCGGCGAGCGGCACGGTTTCACGCTACGAGCCCCGGCGCACGCCCCCAATGAGGGAACGCCCTACGGGAGTTGGGGCAGGGAAAACCCTCGGTGGTCCACCTCCGCACCGAGGGTGCCGGCGGGCCCGTTCCTCCGCCCGGCGGGCGGCGGGGGCGTCGGGGCGGCCCGCCCGTGTGCACGGCGAAGTCCGCGACGGCAGCGGGGGAGGCCGGCGGGGGAAGGCAGCCGGGGAGGGGCGGTGGACGGGGCCGGGACGCCGCCCGTCCGGAGACCGGCCGCGGCACCGCCACGCGCACCGGCAGCCGCGGGTGGCAACCCGCAACGGCCCCTGGCACAGCGGCTTCTGACGGGTCGTCGACCGCACCGCCGCTACTGCGTGCGGCGCCCCGCCGCCAGGCGGACGATGTCGACGCGGGAGCGGATGCCGAGCTTGCGGTAGACGCGGGTGAGGGTCGCCTCGACGGTCTTGACGCTGATGAACAGCCGGCCGGCGATCTCCCGGTTGGTGGCCCCCTCCATCACCAGCGAGGCCACCTGCCGTTCCATCGACGCCAGGCCGTCCAGCGCGTCCGGGGCCGCCGGGGGGACCGTCTCCGGCCGTACCGGGCCGGCGGCCACCGCCGCGTCCACCTGGCGCAGCCACGGCACGGCGCGGCAGCGACGGAACAGCCGGGCCGCCTCCTCGTAGGCCACCGCGCCGGGACGGCGGGCGCGCAGCCGGGCCAGCACGAACGCCGAACGGGCCTCCTCCAGCCCGTAGCCCAGCTTGCCGAGGCGGTCCTGGGCCGAGGTCAACAGCGCCTCGGCGGCCTGATGTTCGCCCCGCGCCGCGCGCACCAGCGCTTCCGCGCGGTCCAGCACCGCCAGTACGCCCGGACGGTCCAGGCGCAGTGCGTGCGCCCGGGTGCGGTTGATGAGGTCCTGCGCCTCGGCGGGCTCTCCGACGCGCACCAGCGCCTCGGCCAGGTCACCGTGCCAGCGCCCGCGCGCCGGGTCGGTGATGCCCATGCCCCGCTCCAGCTCCCGCACCCGGCGCAGCGAGCGCACCGCGTCCGCCGCCTCCCCGGCGACCAACTGGGCGTAGCCCAGGGCGGCCAGGGCCCGCGAGAGGTACATCTGGTCGCCGTCCACCTCGGCGTGGTCCGCGGCCTCCCGGGCCAGCGCCAGCGCCCGGTCCACGTCGCCGCCGGACGCCTCCGCGAGGGAGGCGAGCATGGCCGACGCCCCCTCGCCGATGCCGGAGTCCCTGGCCAGCCGCAGGCTCTCGCGGGCCAGGTCCAGGGCCCGGCCGCAGTGCCCGGTGCGCAGTTCGGTGTCGGCGAGGAAGCGCAGGAAGTGCACCTCGCTCTCGACCATGCCGCGCCGCCGCGCCTCGCGCAGCAGCCCGGTGATCGTGGTGCGGGCCTGCGGCAGCTGGTCGCTCATCAGCAGCCAGCGGAAGCGGGCCATCCCCGCCCCGTTGTGGTGGCAGGCCACGTACGGGTCCTGCGGTTCGCGCAGCGCCCGCTTGACGGTCGCGGCGGCGTCCGGGTGACCCATCAGCGTCTCGGTGGAGGACTGGAAGGCGAGCGCCATCAGCTCGGTGCGCCGGTCCTCGCCCCGGGCGGCGAGATCCGCCGCGTGCGCGGCCTCCTGGCGGGCCTTGTCGAAGTCGCCGTGCACCACCAGCTCCCGCCACGCCAGCTGGTAGTGGACCAGGGCCAGCAGCCGCGGGTCGTCACCGGCGTCGGCCAGGACCTGCGGGAAGACCGCGTCGACCTCGCCGAGCGCCTGCCCGGCCGCCTCGATGACGACCATCCAGGCCCGCACCCGCTCGGCCGGCACGGTGGCCCGGGTCAGCACCTCCCGGGCGATGTCCCGGGCGAGGTCCGCCTCCCCGGCGATGATCGCGTCCTCCGCGGCCTGCAACCTCCGCTCGTCCGGGCCCGGCGTGCTGTCGCCCGGGGTGTGCCGGGCGGCGAGCAGGCCGAGCGAGGCGGCGACGGACGGCGCGCCCCGGTCCCGGGCCAGCGCGGCGGCCCCGGCGAGCCGGGCGGCCACGTCCGGGTCGGTGCCGGTGGTGGCCAGCGCCAGGTGCCGGGCGCGTTCGATGGGGTCGGAGGCCGCCGTGGACAGCGCGGTGTGCACGGCCCGCCGCTCGTGCACCGGTGCCTCCGCGTACAGCGCCGCCGAGATCAGCGGGTGCGCGAAGCGCAGCGCGGGATCCTCCGGGTCCGTGGTCAGCAGTCCGAGCGCGGCGGCCTGCGCGGTCTCCGCCTCGGCCTGTTCCCGCCCGGCCGCGTGCAGCAGTGCCAGCGTGGGGCGCGCCCCGGCGCTGGCCACCAGCAGGGTGCGGCGGGCCTCGTCGGACAGCATGCCCAGGCGGCTGAGGACCAGCGCCCGCAGCGAGGTCGGCACGGGCAGCGGCTCGCCCGGCCGGGGCCGGGTGGGGCTCTCGGCGAGGGCCCGGCCGAGTTCCAGCGCGAACAGCGGGTTGCCGGCACTGGTGCGGTGGATGTCGCGGACGGTGGAGCGGGACAGCCCGGTGTAGCCGCGGTGGTCCAGCAGTGCGGAGACCTGGGAGCGGGAGAACGGTCCGAGCCGGACGGCGTGCGTGTCGGGCGGGCAGGCCCGCAGGTGCCGGTCGTACTCCTGGCCCTCGGTGCGCACCGCGCACAGCATCTGCACCGGGGTGTCGCCCAGCCGTCGGGCGGCGAAGCCGAGGAGTTCCGCACTGGCCGAATCCAGCCACTGCAGGTCGTCGGCGACGACGAGGACCGGGCCCTCGGCGGCCAGCGCCCGCAGCGTCGACAGCACGGCGAGCCGCAGCGCCAGCCCGTCCCGCTGGAGGCTGGACTCGCCGCGGCCGGTGAGCGCCGACTCCAGCGCGGTGCGCTGGGCGGCGGGCAGCCCGGCGGAGACGCGGTCCAGGACCAGACCGAACAGGTCCGCGAGCGCCAGGAACGGCAGATGGGATTCGGACTCGGTGGCCGAACACCGCAACACCGTGCGCGCCCCGCCCGCGTTTTCCGCCGCAAGTGCCCGGAGCACGGTCGACTTTCCTATTCCGGCGGGCCCGTGGAGCAGCACACTGCCCCCGTCGGCCAGCTGCCCGCGGGCGTCCGCGTACAGCTCGTCCCGGCCGATGACCAGGTCGGGGCGGCACCTGGCAGGCTCCTTATGGTCCCCTCGCACGGTCACCGCTCCCCTCCGAGTGTCGTGTCCTGGCCAATATTAGGCAATCGACTCTTTCATTTCGGACGGACGGCGTGGTGAGGGAAATAACAGTGCAGCGACATCCGTGAAAATCCAATGCCGCGCACACGGAAATAACACCCTGGCGGGAAATCACCGCAAACCTACGGCAATCACCCCGCCTCGCGGGCCGGGACGGCCGTCGGCCCGCCCAAAAGCGCCCTCGGCCTCCCCGTCGGCCGACGACCCGGTGGCCCGCCGCGGCCGGGCCGGCGCACCGCGCATCTCGGCCACGCCCGCCGCCCCCGCCGGGTCCGTCGTCACGTGATCGCCCCTTCGCCGCGGTGTCCGAGCGCACCGCCCCCCGTTCGGGGGTAGTGGGACCCGCACCACGGATTACACGATGGACCACAGCCGCCCGGCAAGGTCCGGCACCGGGGGGCACACGAGCCGCAGGGCTCCCGACACCGATCCGGGGCCCGCACGGGCCGCCCGGACGGAGGAGAGGATCGATGACGACGGCGACCGAAGAGTTCCGCAGGGCCCGCGACTTCCTGCTGGCACACCGCGAGGACTACGCCACCGCCCACGCGGGCTTCACCTGGCCGAGGCCCGAACGGTTCAACTGGGCGCTCGACTGGTTCGACGTGATCGCGGACGGCAACGACCGCACCGCCCTCCACCTGGCCGAGGAGGACGGCACCGCCACCCGGCTGTCCTTCGCCGACCTCGCCCGCCGCTCCGACCAGGCCGCCAACTGGCTGCGCCAGCAGGGCGTGCAGGCCGAGGACCGGGTGCTCGTCATGCTCGGCAACCAGGCCGAACTGTGGGAGACCGCCCTCGCCGCGATGAAACTGCGCGCCGTGGTCATCCCCGCCACCCCGCTGCTGGGCGCCGCCGACCTGCGCGACCGCGTCGACCGGGGCCGCGTCCGGCACGTGATCGCCCGCGCCGCCGACACCCCCAAGTTCGACGAGGTGCCCGGCGACTACACCCGCATCGCGGTGGGGGAGGGCGCGAGCACCGCCTGGCTGCCCTACGAGGACGCCTACGGCGCGGCCGGGCACTTCGCCCCCGACGGGCCGACCCTCGCCGACGACCCGCTGATGCTGTACTTCACCTCCGGCACCACCGCCCGCCCCAAACTCGTCGAGCACACCCACACCTCGTACCCGATCGGCCACCTGGCCACGATGTACTGGATCGGCCTGCGCCCCGGCGACGTGCACCTGAACATCTCCTCGCCCGGCTGGGCCAAGCACGCCTGGTCCAACCTCTTCGCCCCCTGGAACGCCGAGGCGACCGTCTTCCTGTACAACTACTCGCGCTTCGACGCCGGCCGGCTGATGGCCGAGATGGACCGGGCCGCGGTGACCACGTTCTGCGCCCCGCCGACCGTGTGGCGCATGCTGATCCAGGCCGACCTGACCCAGCTGCGCACCCCGCCGCGCGAGGTCGTCGCCGCCGGCGAACCGCTCAACCCGGAGGTCATCGAACAGGTCCGGCGGTTGTGGGGGGTGGACATCCGCGACGGCTTCGGGCAGACCGAGACCGCCGTGCAGGTCTCCAACAGCCCCGGGCAGCCCCTGAAGACCGGCTCCATGGGCCGCCCCAGCCCCGGCTACCGCATCGAGCTCCTCGACCCGGTCTCCGGCGCGCCCGGGGCCGCCGAGGGCGAGATCGCCGTGGACCTCTCCGACCGCCCGGCCGGCCTGATGACCGGCTACCACGGCGACCCCGACCGCACCGCCGAGGCCATGGCGGGCGGCTACTACCGCACCGGCGACATCGGCTCCCGCGACGCCGACGGCTACATCACCTACGTGGGCCGCGCCGACGACGTGTTCAAGGCGTCCGACTACAAGATCTCCCCGTTCGAGCTGGAGAGCGCCCTGCTGGAGCACGAGGCGGTGGCCGAGGCGGCCGTGGTGCCCGCCCCGGACGCGCTGCGGCTCGCCGTGCCCAAGGCGTACGTCGTCCTCGCGGAGGGCTGGGAGCCGGGACCGGACACCGCGAAGGTCCTCTTCGAGCACTCCCGCCGCACCCTGGCCCCCTACAAGCGGATCCGCCGCCTGGAGTTCGGCGACCTGCCCAAGACCGTCTCCGGCAAGATCCGCCGCATCGCCCTGCGCGAGGCCACGGCCGCCGGTTCCGCCGCCGAGTACCGCGAGGAGGACTTCCGCTGACGGCCCGGCCCCCGGGGAGGCCGTCCGCCGTCCCGCCGTACGCCCACGCCACCGCCCCGCTGCCCGGCGGCACCCCCGGGGCCGGCCTGGGGGCCGCCGCCGTGCGGTGAGCGCCGCCGCCCTCAGGACCCGGGCGGCGGCGCGACCTCGCGCCGCATGCACACCCGCGGCCACCGGGCCAACCCGACCTCCGCCTCCTCGGCGACGACGCGGCGCAGCCCGTCCGGCAGTTCGTCCGGGTCCAGGACGCGGAAGCCGAGCCGGGCGTAGTAGGGGGCGTTCCACGGGATCTCGGCGAACGTGGTCAGGGTCAGCGCCGTCAGCCCCTCCGCGCGCGCCCGCCCGGCCGCGTGGTCGATCAGCGCCCGGCCCACCCCGCGGCGGGCGGCGCGGGGGTGCACCGAGACCTGCTCGATGTGCAGCGCGCCGTCGACCGGTTCGGCCAGCAGGTAGCCGGCCGGCCGGTCCGGGCCGTCCTCCGCGACCCAGCACCGGCCCGCCCTGCGGTAGCGCTCCAGCATGCCGAGGGAGGGTGGTTCGTCGTCGGCGATCTCCGGCAGGCCGGCGTCGCGGAAGGGGGCGCCGGCGGCCCGCTCGATGTCCTGGAGCGCGGGCAGGTCGCCGGGGGCGGCGGAACGGATGCGCATCCGTCGAGTATCGGCCGCCCGGGCCCGCGCGTCGCCGGGATTTCAGGCCCGGGTGGCGTCCAGGTCGTCGGCCGGGGTGTTCGCCGGTCTCGGCACGCCGTCGCGGTCGATGAGGAACAGGGGGACGGCGAGGGTGTCGCCGCGGGCCCGGGCGCCGTCGGTGTGGCCCGCCCGGGAGAAGTGCACGCCCAGGGCGGACTCGGCCATCGCCGTCAGCCACAGGCACTCCACGTCCCGCTCCGTCGCGGGCAGGGGCGCGGGGTGGACCCGGGCGACGATCCCGGGGCCGGTCAGCCACAGCCCGGACGGCGGGCGGCGGCCCACGCGGCGGACGTCCCGGTGGCCGAGGCGGCGCAGGTACCGCTCGGCCGCCGCGACCGCGTCCCGCACCTGCCCGTCGGGCTCCGCGTCCGTGCCGTGCTCCGCCACCGGTATCCGCAGCGACGTCCCGCACGGGCAGCCGAGCTGGGGACGCGGCCACTCGCCGGGCAGGCCGCAGGCGGGGCACCGCACGGTGACCCACTCCTCCTGCCAGGCCCGGTGCACCACCGGCACGGCCGGCCGCGCGCGGTCCAGCGGCGGCACGACCGGGGCGCCGCAGGCGCACGGGTACGACGGTGCCGTGTAGCGGTGCGCCCGGCGGCAGACCGGACAGTGCACCCTCAGTTGCTCGGACATGGGATCCCCGTTCCCGGACCGCCCCCCGGGTCCGGCACTCCATCGCCCCATCGTGCTCCTTTCGGCCGCCGGGTGTCCGGTGCTTTCCGGTACTCACCGCTTCCCGCCGCCGTCTTGACGGGATTCGCGCGCCCGCCCTACATTCATTCCAGATAGCAGAAGATGATTTCCGCAATACGGAAGCGGAAGTTGGGCAGGTTCCCACCGGAGGAGCTCACCGCGGGGCGCGACGGGAGTGCGAATCCGACGGCCGAAGCAGGAGAACTCCATGGCTCGCATGACCGCTGCCCGCGCGGCAGTCGAGATCCTCAAGCGCGAGGGCGTCACCGACGCGTTCGGTGTCCCCGGCGCGGCGATCAACCCCTTCTACGCGGCGCTCAAGGCATCCGGCGGCATCACCCACACCCTCGCCCGCCACGTGGAGGGCGCCTCCCACATGGCCGAGGGCTACACCCGCGCCGCCCCGGGCAACATCGGTGTCTGCATCGGCACGTCCGGCCCCGCCGGCACCGACATGATCACCGGCCTGTACTCGGCGACCGGTGACTCCGTGCCGATCCTGTGCATCACCGGCCAGGCGCCGACGGCCGTGCTCCACAAGGAGGACTTCCAGGCCGTCGACATCGCCTCGATCGCCGCGCCGGTCACCAAGATGGCGATGACCGTGCGGGAGGCGGCCCAGGTCCCCGGCGCCTTCCAGAAGGCGTTCCACCTGATGCGCTCCGGCCGTCCGGGCCCGGTGCTCATCGACCTGCCGATCGACGTCCAGCAGACGGAGATCGAGTTCGACCCCGACACCTACGAGCCGCTGCCGGTCCACCGGCCCGCCGCCTCCCGCGCCCAGATCGAGAAGGCGCTCGCCCTGCTGAACGCCGCCGAGCGCCCGCTGATCGTCGCGGGCGGCGGCGTCATCAACGCGGACGCCGCCGACCTCCTCGTCCGGTTCGCCGAACTGACCGGCGTCCCCGTCGTGCCCACCCTCATGGGCTGGGGCGCCATCCCCGACGACCACGAACTCAACGCCGGCATGGTCGGCCTGCAGACCTCGCACCGCTACGGCAACGCGACCTTCCTGGAGTCCGACTTCGTCCTCGGCATCGGCAACCGCTGGGCCAACCGCCACACCGGCCGGATCGACGTCTACACCGCCGGGCGCACCTTCGTCCACGTCGACATCGAACCCACCCAGATCGGCCGCATCTTCGCCCCGGACTACGGCATCACCTCCGACGCCCGCGCGGCGCTGGACCTGTTCATCGAGACCGCCGAGCAACTGCGCGCAGAGGGCCGCCTGCCCGACCGCACCGCGTGGGCGGCGGCGGCGCAGCACCGGCGGGCCACCCTCCAGCGCCGGACGCACTTCGACGACGTCCCGATCAAGCCGCAGCGGGTCTACGAGGAGATGAACCGCGCCTTCGGACCCGAGACGCGCTACGTCTCCACCATCGGCCTCTCCCAGATCGCGGGCGCCCAGCTGCTGCACGTGCAGCGCCCCCGGCACTGGATCAACTGCGGCCAGGCCGGCCCCCTCGGCTGGACGGTGCCCGCCGCGCTGGGCGTCGCCAAGGCCGACCCGGACGCGCCGGTGGTCGCCCTGTCCGGCGACTACGACTTCCAGTTCATGATCGAGGAGCTGGCGGTCGGCGCGCAGCACCGGATCCCGTACGTCCACGTCCTGGTCAACAACGCCTACCTGGGCCTGATCCGCCAGGCGCAGCGGGCCTTCGACATCGACTTCCAGGTCAACCTGGAGTTCGAGAACGTCAACAGCCCCGAACTGGGCGTCTACGGCGTCGACCACGTCAAGGTCGCGGAGGGCCTGGGCTGCAAGGCGATCCGGGTGACCGACCCCGGTGAACTGGGCGCGGCCTTCGAGCAGGCGAAGAAGCTCGCGGCGGAGCACCGCGTCCCGGTCATCGTGGAGGCGATCCTGGAACGCGTCACGAACATCGCGATGTCGACGACGAACGACATCGGCGCGGTCGCCGAGTTCGAGGACCTCGCGACGGAACCGGGGCACGCGCCCACGGCCGTCAGGCCGCTGGAGGTCTGAGCCCCGAGCCGCCGGGCGGCCCTTCCCCCGCGAGGGGCGGGCCGCCCGGCGGCGTGTCCGGACGGCCGGCACCGCCCCGAGCCGTCGGGCCGGGCCGGCGCCCCGAGCGGCCGTTCCGAGCCGTGCCCGACGGGCCCGGCGCCGCATCCTGCCCGTCCGACGGCCCGTCGTCTGCCCGCACGGCGGCCACCGCCCGTCTCCCGTCACGCCCTCGGCCGTCCGATGGCGCGAGGCTCCCCGCTGCCCGTCCGCCCCGCCCGGACGACGTCACGCCGGGTGCTCGGGCGCGGGGCGCGCTTCCGCGGGCTGCCGTCCTGCCCCGCTGCTCGCCGCATGCGCCGGGCCCTTTCCGGTGTCCGGCGGGTGCGCGACGGCCGGGTACTCCGACCGGTCGCCCCTTCAGCCGGGCGGGGGAGCCCGGCTGAAGGGGCCCCGCCCCCTGAAACCCCGCTTCCACGGGCTCCCGCACCCGGCCCCGGCGCTCAGTCCCCGCCGCCCCCTCCGCCACCACAGCCTCCGCCTCCGCCCTCGCCGGATCCGCCGTAGTCGCCACAGGCGAACCCGACGCCGGAGGATCCGCCGCCCCACCTGCCCCCGTACAGGCTGCGCCGCAGGAGGGGCGCCTGCCGCAGCCGGACCCGCTCGACCAGGCCCGTGCGCAGGGCGAAGCGGGGAACCAGAGCCCGGAGCGCGGGCTCGCCGTGCAGGGCGATCGCGAGCAGGACGGTGCGGTCGGGCAGGCCGCGGCGGCTCGCCGGCACCGGATGGGCCGTGCGCAGTGCGCGCAGGTGCCGCCGGGCGGCCCGGGCCGGCCGCAGCAGGGGCAGGCGCAGCAGCCCCGCCTCGGCGAGCGGGACGCGCAGCTCCGCCACGGCCCACCGGACGTCCGGACGGCGGGCCAGCTCGGCGAGGCCGCAGGGCTCGTGGAGGCAGGAGTGCACCGCGCTCTCCAGGTACCGCGCGCGCTCCGCGCGGCTCACGGCGCCCGGCCGCCCGTCCGGCGGGGCCGGCGCCGCATCCGGGGGCGGGAGAACGGGCAGGCCCTGCTCGCCCTCCCCGTGGACCGCGCGGAACGTCCCGGGGGCGGCCGCCTCGACCGCTCCCCGCAGGTGCAGGGCGACCACGGCGACCGTGACCGCGGCGCGTGGTCCACCGCCCAGCAGCGCCACCTCGTGCGGTGTGCCGAGAACCGTCGTGACGTCGTCGTCGCCCATGGAGCACCCCCGACTCCCGTGCCGGCGGGGCCCGCCGCCCCCGTGCCGACGGGCCCCGCGTACCGGGGTTCTTCCCGGCCCGTGGGGCGGCCCACCCCTCCAAGTCCCGGGTTCAGAGGTTGATTTGAGGGTGCCGTAGCGCGCCTACGACCCCTGCGGTACGCGGCGCGTCAGGGGGTGTGGGGGTGGGACAGTCCGGGCCAGTCGTCCGGTCCGCCGCCCTGCCACTCGACGAGGTCGGTGCTCTCGACGTCCGTCACGTACAGGTCGGCCAGCCGCAGGATCTCGCTCACGTCGTCGGCGTGCGTGGCGAGGCCCAGGGTCTCGTCGCCCGCGGTGACGCGGCGGGAGCCGTCCAGGCCGGGCGCGTGGACCACGACGTGCGGCCGCTCGGTGGGAGGTGCCATGTCTCCAGGCTGCTGCGCCCCGGCCCGGTCCGCACCCCGGGGCGGGGACGGGACGGGGCACGCGGGAGGCCCCGGTGCGGGACCGTCCACACCGGGGCCGTGGGGAGGTGGGTCCGTCCGGCGGGCGAGGCCGGGCGCGACGGAACGTTCGCGCCGCCGGACGGGGCTGGGGGTGCTCGTTCCGGACGGGGACCGCGGCGGGTGCGACGGCACCGGTGCCCCTCCCCTCAGGTCGAAGAAGAGGCGCCGGCGGCCTTCACCACCGCACTGGCTCGCACGCCACCGCGGGTCCCCGTCCCGCCCGGCGGACTCCGTCCCGGCCCCTCGTCGGGGGCGGGGGCGCGGTCCGCGCGGGCCGCGTACGGTCCCGACCTCCCGTCAGAGGCCGTACGCGAGCTTCGGGTGCCGTTCCGGTGGAACGGCCGGGGTGGGGAGAAGAAGGGGGATCCGGACGGTGCCGGTGCCCGGGCGCGACACAACAGGTGACGGCACCGGCACCGCCCGGGGACCGGGAGGGCGCGGGGTCAGGCCGCCGCGCCGGACAGCCGTTCGACCGCCCGCAGCAGGGCGGAGTGGTCCAGCCCGCCGTCGCCCTGTGCGCGCAGGCTCGCCACCAGCTGGGCGACGACCGCGCCGACGGGCAGTGCGGCGCCGACCGTGCGGGCCGCGTCGGTGACGATGCCCATGTCCTTGTGGTGCAGGTCGATGCGGAAGCCCGGCGCGAAGTCGCGGCTGACGAAGTTGTCCTTCTTGCGGGTCAGCACGGTGGAGCCGGCCAGTCCGCCGTTCAGGACCTCCAGCGCGGCCTTGAGGTCCACGCCGGACTTCTCCAGGAAGACCACGGCCTCCGCGCACGCCTGGATGTTGACGGCCACGATGAGCTGGTTGGCGGCCTTCACGGTCTGCCCCGACCCGTGCGGACCGCACAGCACGATGGTCCGGCCGAGGGTCTCCAGCAGCGGCCGGGCCTCCTCGAAGTCGGCCTGCTCACCGCCGACCATGATGGACAGCACCGCCTCCACCGCCCCGGCCTCACCGCCGGACACCGGGGCGTCTAGCACCCGGACGCCCTTCTCCCGGGCGGCGGCGGCCAGGTCGACGGAGGTCTGCGGGGTGATCGAGGACATGTCGATCAGCAGCGTCCCGGGGCGGGCGTTCTCCAGGATGCCGTCGGGGCCGTAGGCGACGGCCTCGACCTGGGGGGAGGCCGGCACCATCGTGATGACGACGTCCGCGTCGCGCACCGCCTCGGCGACCGATCCGGCGGCGGTGCCCCCCGCGGCGGTCAGACGGTCCAGTTTGGCCTGCTCCAGGGTGTATCCGGTGACCTGGTAGCCCGCCTCGACCAGGTTCTCGGACATGGGGGAGCCCATGATGCCGAGTCCGATCCAGGCGACCTTGGGAAGCGTGCTCATAGGGGTTGCCTCTCTGCGTCTGTCAGTGCGTGGGCGCTCGTCCGGCCGCGGGCGACGCCGCCGGTCCCCGGGGTGTTCAGCGTGCGGCGCGGGCCTCGGGCGGGAGCCAGTCGAAGGACCGGTCGCTCGTGGGGCCGCCGGGCTTGTACTCCAGCCCGACCAGGCCCGTGTAGCCCGCCCTTGCCAGGCGCCCGAGCAGGTCCGCCAGCGGCAGCGTCCCGGTGCCGGGGGCGCCGCGGCCCGGGCTGTCGGCGATCTGCACGTGGCCGGTGAGGGCGGCGTACCGGTCGATCACCGCGGGGAGGTCCTCCCCGTTCATCGCCAGGTGGTACAGGTCCATCAGGAACCGCGCGTTGCCCAGTCCCGTCGCCGCGTTGACCTTCTCCACGACCTCGACCGCGGCGGGCGCCGAGACCAGCGGGTAGTGCGGGGACTCGGGCGCGTTGAGCGCCTCGATCAGCAGCACCGCACCGACCCGGTCGGCGGCCCGGGCCGCCAGGGTGAGGTTCTCCAGCGCGAGCGCGTCCTGCTCGGCCGGGTCCACGCCGTCGACGCGGTTGCCGTACAGCGCGTTGAGGGCCGTGCAGCCGAGGGAGCCGGCGAGGTCGGCGGCCACGTCGAGGTTGGCGCGGAACCGTTCGGACTCCTCACCCGGCACCGACAGGGCGCCCCGGTCGCGGCCGGGCAGCTGCCCGGCGTAGAAGTTCAGGCCGGTGAGGCGGACACCTGAGCGCTCGATGGCCGTGCGCAGCGCGTCGAGGTCGGACCGGTCGGGCGTGGGGGTGTCGGTCCAGGGCCACCACAGTTCGACGGCGGTGAACCCGGCCTCGGCCGCCGCCGCGGGGCGCTGAAGGAGCGGGAGTTCGGTGAACAGCATCGACAGGTTGACGCTGAAGCGTTGGTCGGCGGCTGTACTCCGGTCGAAACCCGGCATCGGGGCCGCTCCCTTCCGTGGTCGGGACGTCGGGGGGACGTGGGCGGGACGGGGGTGCAGACGCGGGGCCGACGGGGCGATCGGGGGCCTGTCGGGACGCCTCGGTGGCGTCAATGGCACTGACTTCCGCTATGTGGAAGTTGTTTTCTGCACATTGGAAGAGTGCAGTCGCGTCGGGGTGCTTGTCAAGAGGGATCCGGGAAGGAAGCGCGGGATCCGCGGCCGGTGGGCCCGGCGGGTCCCGCAGGCCGGCGGAGGCGGCTCGGCGTGCGGGTGCGGGTGCGGGTGTGGGCGGCGGGCGGAGGGAGCGGGTGCCGCCCGGGGCCCGGATCGCCCGGTGCGGGTTAGGTTGGGCGCGTGCGATTGAGAGTGGAGTTCACGACCGAGCCCTTCGACCTCGACGAGGCGCCGGAGCATGCCGTGGTGGCCCGCGAGACCGTCGAGGCCGCGGCGTTGGACGCGGTCGACGTCGGCCCGTTCGGGAACACCGTGGAGGGCGGCGCCGACGCCGTGCTCGGTGCCGTCGACGCCCTGCTGCGCCGCACCCTCGCCGCCGGGGCCACCCGCGTGTCGCTCCAGGTCAACGTGATCGGGGAGGCCGGGGAATGACCGGCGCGGCGGCCGAGGAACCGTTCATCGCGGCCGTCAAGCCGCTGATCGACGCGATCGGCGGGGAACTGCTGCCGCCGGACGAGGCCGGGCCCGACGACGTGGTGCTCGCCTGGGAGGGGGCCGACGTGGTCGCCGTGCGCCTGCCGCAGCTGGCCGACTCCCTCGACCACATCCTGGCCGCGCTGGAACGCCGCCGGGGCCGGCCGCTGGCGGAGCTGGACCGCAAGGCGAAGCAGGAGATCGTCCGGGGGCTGGAGGCGCGCGGCGCCTTCGCGGTGCGGCACGGCGTGGAGACCGTGGCGAGCGCGCTCGGCGTCAGCCGGTTCACCGTCTACAACTACCTCAACCGCGAGAAGGGCACCTGAGCCCGGGCGGATCACGGCGGTCTTCCGACCCGTCCTGACCTGGGCGTTGACGGTCGCGGCCGGTCCCGGCCCCGGGCGTCCGCCCCGCGAATTTTCAACAAACTGTTGACGTGCGGTGCGGGGCGGCGTTCACTGTCGGCACGCCCGGCCGGCATCCACCGGCCCGGCGCCCCGCCCGTTCCGCACGATGCCCGCGTTCGGCACCACGGCCGTGCGCGGCCCCCGAGAGGCTCCCGTGACGTCCACCGACACGCCGCAGGGTCTGGCCCGGTTCAACACCCTCGACGAGAGCGCGGCCCGCGCCGCACTCCTGAGGATCTGCGCCTCCACCGCCTGGGGCAGGCACCTGCTCGCCGCCCGCCCCTACGCCACCCCCGAGGACCTGTACGCCGCAAGCGACGCCGCCATGGCCGAGCTGACGGCGGCGGACCTCGCGGAGGCGATGGCCGGGCACCCCCCGATAGGGCGCCCCGAGCCGGGTGATCCGGCCTCCACCCGCGAACAGGCGGGCATGTCCGGCGCCCCCGCCGGGCTGAAGGCGGAGATGCTGGAACTGAACCTGGCCTACCAGGAGAGGTTCGGCCACGTCTTCCTCATCTGCGCCACCGGCCTGACCGGCGAGCAGATGCGGGACGCGGTCCGCCGGCGGCTCGGCAACCCGCCCGAGAAGGAGCGGGAGACCGTCCGCACCGAACTGGGGAAGATCAACCGCATCCGACTGGCCCGACTCGTCGCGGAGGATTGACGCAGCCATGAGCACCACGACCACCGCATCCGTGTCCACGCACATCCTGGACACCAGCGCCGGCCGCCCCGCCGCGGGCGTCGCCGTCCACCTCTCCGCCCGCGCCGGGCGGGAGGCGCGGTGGCAGGCGCTCGGCGGTTCCGCCACCGACGCGGACGGGCGGTGCAAGGACCTGCCGGCCCTGCCGGAGGGAACCACCCACGTACGGCTCGACTTCGCCGTGGAGCCGTACCTCGAACAGCAGGCGAAGAAACAAGCCGTCGCGCAGCAGGACGCCCCCGCGCACCGGGACAGCGGATCGGCCGTGTTCTTCCCGGAGGTGACGGTCACGTTCGCCGTCGTCCCGGGCGAGCACTACCACGTACCGCTGCTGCTCAGCCCGTTCGGCTACTCCGTATACCGAGGGAGCTAGCAGACCATGGCCGCCACACCCCGACCCGACCGCCCCGCCACGTCCCCGGCCCGCACCGCGGTCCTGGGCCAGAACCAGTACGGCAAGGCGGAGAACCGCGTCGTCCGCATCACCCGCGACGGCGACACCCACCACATCAAGGACCTCAACGTCTCCGTCGCCCTCTCCGGCGACATGGACGACGTCCACTACTCCGGCTCCAACGCCAATGTCCTGCCGACCGACACCACCAAGAACACCGTGTTCGCCTTCGCCAAGGAACACGGCATCGAGTCGGCCGAGCAGTTCGCCGTCCACCTCGCCCGGCACTTCGTCACCTCGCAGGAGCCGATCCACCGGGCCCGCATCCGTGTCGAGGAGTACGCCTGGGAGCGGATCGCCGCCCCCGGCACCGACCGCGGCGAGCACTCCTTCGTCCGCACGGGCCAGGAGACCCGCCTCACCCAGGTCACCTACGACGGCGAACGCTGGGAGGTCGTCTCCGGCCTCACGGACCTCACCGTGCTCAACTCCACCGACTCCGAGTTCTGGGGCTACGTCAAGGACCGCTACACCACCCTCCCGGAGACCCGTGACCGCATCCTCGCCACCTCCGTCTCCGCCCGCTGGCGCTTCGGCTGGACCGACGACGCGCAGCCGATGCCCGACTGGGAGGAGTCCTACGCCGAGACCCGCCGGCACCTGCTGGAGGCGTTCGCCGAGACCTACTCGCTCTCCCTGCAGCAGACCCTCTACGAGATGGGCGCCCGCATCATCGAGCGGCGCGACGAGATCGACGAGGTCCGCTTCTCCCTCCCCAACAGCCACCACTTCCTGGTGGACCTGGAGCCCTTCGGGATGAAGAACGACACCGCCGACTCGGCCGTCTACTTCGCCTCCGACCGCCCCTACGGCCTGATCGAGGCCACCGTGCTGCGCGAAGGCGCCGAGGCGCTCATCCCGGTCGACCTCACCAACCTCTGACCGCACCGCATTTCGGCACCCGTGGCCGGGGAACCCGTGCGGACCGCCCGCCCCCGGCCACGGCACTCAACTCTCCCCGGGTCCTGCCGTGCCCTCTCTCCGTACGCGAAAAGGACGCACCATGGCAGCAGTCCAGCGCATCGTCATCGAGAACGCGGCGATCGCGACCGTCGACGCCCAGGACACCGAGTACGCCTCCGGGCACCTGGTCCTGGCCGGCCACCGCATCGAGTCCCTGGGCGCCGGCCCCGCCCCGGCGGACCTGGAGAACGTCGTCCGCCGGATCGACGCCACCGGGCACCTGGCGACCCCGGGTCTGGTCAACACCCACCACCACTTCTACCAGTGGCTCACCCGGGGCCTGGCCACCGACCACAACCTCTTCGACTGGCTCGTCGCCCTCTACCCGACCTGGGCGCGCCTCGACGAGCCGATGGTGCGCGCGGCGGCGCGGGGCTCGCTCGCGATGATGGCCCGCGGCGGCGTCACCACCGCCATGGACCACCACTACGTGTATCCGCGCGGCACCGGCGACCTGTCCGGGGCCATCATCGGCGCCGCCCGGGAGACCGGAGTCCGCTTCACCCTCGCCCGCGGCTCCATGGACCGCGGTGAGAGGGACGGCGGGCTGCCCCCGGACTTCGCGGTCGAGACCCTCGACGACGCGCTCGCCGCCACCGAGGAAACGGTCCGCCGCCACCACGACGCCTCCTCCGACGCCATGACCCAGGTCGCCGTGGCGCCCTGCTCGCCCTTCTCCGTCTCCACCGCCCTCATGCGGGACGCGGCCGAACTGGCCCGCCGGCTCGGCGTGCGCCTGCACACCCACGGCTCGGAGACCGTGGAGGAGGAGAAGTTCTGCCACGAACTGTTCGGCATGGGCCCGACCGACTACTTCGCGTCCACCGGCTGGCTCGGCGAGGACGTGTGGATGGCGCACTGCGTCCACATGAACGACTCCGACATCGACGCCTTCGCCCGCACCGGCACCGGCGTCGCCCACTGCCCCTCCTCCAACGCCCGCCTCGCCGCCGGCATCGCCCGCGTCCCCGACCTGCTCGCGGCCGGCGTCCCGGTGGGTCTCGGCGTGGACGGCACCGCCTCCAACGAGTCCGGCGAACTCCACACCGAACTGCGCAACGCTCTGCTCGTCAACCGCCTTGGCCCGCACCGCGAGGCCGCCCTGACCGCCCGTCAGGCCCTGCGGCTCGGCACGTACGGCGGAGCCCGGGTCCTCGGCCGGGCGGACGACATCGGCTCCCTGGAGCCCGGCAAGCTGGCCGACCTGGTGCTGTGGCGGATGGACACCCTCGCCCACGCCTCCATCGCCGACCCCGTCGCCGCCCTCGTCCTCGGCGCGGCGGCCCCGGTCACCGCGTCCTTCGTGCAGGGCCGTCAGATCGTCGAGAACGGGCGGCTGCTGACCGTCGACGAGGACGAGATCGCCCGCTCCACCCGCACCGAGGCGCAGCGCCTGGCCCGGATCGCCGCCGGCGACTGAGCCGGACGGCGCGCGCCCCCGAAGTCTCCGGCCGGGAGGGACGGCTCCCGGCCGGTGACCGTGGACCCCCGCCGGGTCCGCGGCGGCCGTCCCCGGGACCGCGCGTCCGCGCCCGCCCCGGGGACGGCCACCCCCGACCTCCCACCCCCGCCTCCCGTCCCCGGCCTCCCACCCCCGAGGCCGTCCGTCCACCCGGTTCCTCCCCTCCCGCCCGGCCACGACCCGGGCGGGCGATGCCCCCTGCCCGCCGCACACGGGCCCGTCCGCCGCACAGCTCATCCCGCCCGCCCGCCCGCACCACCTCCTTGACACCCGCGGCAGCACCCACCGCTGCCGTGTAACCGACCGGAGGAGAACCGCAGTGGCCGACCACCCCGTCGACGAGAAACTGCCCGCGCTCACCATGGCGACGACCGGCCTCCAGCACGTGGCCGCCATGTACGCGGGAGTCGTCGCCCCACCCCTGATCGTCGGCGCGGCCATCGGCCTCACCGGCACGGAGCTCACCTTCCTCACCGGCGCCTGCCTGTTCACCGCGGGCCTCGCCACCCTCCTGCAGACCCTCGGCATCTGGCGGATCGGCGCCCGGCTGCCCTTCGTCAACGGCGTGACCTTCGCCGGCGTCGCCCCCATGACCGCGATCGTCGCCGCCACCGGCGACAAGGACGACGCCCTGCCGGTCATCTTCGGTGCCGTCATCGTCGCCGGACTGCTCGGCTTCCTCGCGGCGCCCTTCTTCAGCAAGGCCGTCCGCTTCTTCCCGCCCGTCGTCACCGGCACCGTCATCACCCTCATAGGCGTCTCCCTGCTGCCCGTCGCCTTCGGCTGGGCACAGGGGGACGACCCCGCCGCGCCGGCCTACGGCTCGGCGACCAACCTCGCCCTCGCCGCCGCCACCCTCGTCATCGTCCTTCTGCTGCGCCGCTTCACCCGCGGCTTCGTCAAGCAGATCGCCATCCTGCTCGGCATGGTCGCCGGCACGCTCCTCGCGATCCCGTTCGGCGTCACCGACTTCTCCGCCGTCGCCGAGGCGGACGTCGTCGGCTTCCCGGAGCCGTTCCACTTCGGCGCACCGCAGTTCCAGCTCGCCGCGATCGTCTCGCTGTGCGTGGTGATGGTCGTGTCGATGACCGAGTCGACCGCCGACATGCTGGCCCTGGGGGAGATCGTCGACCGCCCGGCGGACGAGAGGACCATCGCGGCCGGGCTGCGCGCCGACACCCTCGGCTCCGCCCTGAGCCCGCTGTTCAACGGCTTCATGTGCAGCGCCTTCGCCCAGAACATCGGCCTGGTCGCGATGACGCGCATCCGCAGCCGGTACGTGGTCGCCGTCGGCGGCGGCTTCCTCGTCCTGATGGGGCTCTGCCCGGTCGCCGCCTCGCTGATCGCCGTCGTGCCCCGCCCGGTCCTCGGCGGGGCCGGCGTGGTCCTGTTCGGCTCGGTCGCGGCGAGCGGCATCCAGAGCCTGGTCAAGGCGGGGCTGGAGAAGGACAACAACGTCCTGATCGTGGCCGTCGCGCTCGCGGTCGGCCTGATCCCGGTCAGCGCGCCGGAGTTCTACCACTCCTTCCCGGAGACCGCCCGGATCGTCCTGGACTCCGGCATCTCCACGGGCTGCGTGGTGGCGGTCCTGCTGAACGTCGTCTTCAACCACCTCGGCACCGGCCGCGGCGGCACCGCCGACGTCACCCACCCCATGGAGCCGGGCGAGGAGATCACGAAGGCGGGGACCCCGGCGGTCCCGTGACCCACCGGCGCCCCGCCGTCAGCCGCCCCCGCGCCGCCGTCCCGGCGCGGGCGAGGCCCTCGACCGGCCCCGTGGGAGGCGGCCGGGACCGGCGCGTACGGCGGTGAACCCCGCCTCCCGGGGCCCCGCCGTCCGGATCACGCGCCCCGGGCCGCCGCCACTTCGTCACGCAGCCGGGGCAGCATGTCGTGGTAGACGCCCGGGCACTGGGTGGTGCCGTAGTCCTTGTGGCCGTAGATCTGCGCGGACGGGATGCCGTACTGCGCGCAGGTGTACGCGCACAGCGCCACCAGCACCTCCCACTGGGCGGCCGGCGGCACCGCGCCCGCGTGGTAGGCGCCCTCGTTCGCGATGCCGATCGCGTGGTTGTTCTGCCCCGAGGTGTGGGCGCCGAGCACGAAGGTCCGGCCGCCGCGCAGCGCCTGGAGGCTGCCGTGCCGCCCCTCGGTGATCCAGCCGCCCCGGCTGACCAGGAAGTGGTAACCGGTGTCCGCCCATCCGTTCTTGTCCAGGTGCAGGTCCTGCACCCAGTGGGCGTGGGCGTGTGCCTGGGTCCGGGAGAAGTCGGTGGAGTTGGTGCTGACCGTGTGGTGGATCACGATCCGGCTCGGCCGGTACTGCAGGACGCCGATGGTGCCCTTGGGGGCGCGTGCGTTCCAGGCGGCGGTGGAGTCGATGTCCGGCTCGACGGCCTGGGCACCACGGGCCAGGGCGGTGCCGGGCAGCGCGGTGACGGCGGTCGCGGCGGCGAGGCCCGCCGCCCCGGCGAGCAGCAGCCGGCGCCGGGAGGCGCGCGGGGAAGGCGGGGACGGGTGCTGGGAGGGCACGATCACTCCTCGGTCGGGGGAGGGGAGAGGGTGGGGGGAGGCGGCGGCTCTCGATCTCGTGGATCCGGTAGCCGGGGCCGAGGTGGCGGCGCAGCCACTCGATGCCCATGC